>CAVYIZ010000059.1:0-69827 GCA_963768555.1 uncultured Alphaproteobacteria bacterium | reverse complement strand
TCCCCTCATTTTTGATCAACTCGAAATTGTCTGAATTGGCGAGTTACCGCGTGGCGAGGTCGCGAATCGGCCGGGCGGGGGGCTCATGCGCAAGTCGATCGAGCGGGTGGAATTGGTTCATGGTTTTGTGAAGCGCGCGTTTTCGGGGAGCCTGCACGCCAAGCGGATTTTTCTCTGGCCAATGGGACGCTGGGGGTTCTGACGGGGGCGTCGTTGGCCGTTTCGGTGATCGGGCATGCGCTGGCACAAGCGCGCGGTCTGATGGACAGACACGCGATCAAACAGGTCGATCGCCTGCTGAGCAACGCCGGGATCGTCGTATGGGACCTGTTCGCGCCATGGGCGCGCGAGGTCGTGGGCCAGCGCAAGGCGATCGTCGTGGCGATGGACTGGACCGATTTCGACGCCGACAATCAGGCCACGCTCGCTTTGAGCCTGATCACGCGCCACGGCCGGGCGACGCCGCTCCTGTGGCTGACGGTCGACAAGGACGAACTGAAGGACCAGCGCAACGACTTCGAAGACCTCTGCCTGACGCATTTGAAGGCGATCCTGCCCGAGGGCGTGACGGTGACGATCCTGGCCGATCGCGGCTTCGGCGACGTCAAACTGTTCGAATTCCTCGAAAGCCTCGGCTTCGGCTACGTCATCCGCTTTCGCGGCAACGTTCATCTGACCGCGGCGGACGGTGAGACGCGCCTGGCCGCCGACTGGGTCGGCAAGAAAGGGCGCGCCTGCCTTCTGCGCGGCGCCGAACTCACCGCCGCCCGCCACAAGGTCGGCGCGGCGGTCTGCGTCCACGCCAAGGGGATGAAGGAGGCTTGGCATCTGGCCGCCAGCGATGCGACCGCGAGCGCCTCCCAGATCGTCAACCTCTACGCCAAACGGTGGACGATCGAGCCGGGGTTCCGCGACACCAAGGATTTGCGGTTCGGCATGGGCCTGAGCGTCCTGCGCATCGCCGATCCGCAACGGCGCGACCGTCTGCTGCTGCTCAACGCCTTGGCGATCCTCCTGCTGACGCTGCTCGGCGCCGCCGGCGAAAGCCTCGGCATGGACCGATCGCTCAGAACCAGCACGGTCAAACGCCGCGTCCATTCGCTGTTCCGCCAGGGCTGCCTGCTCTACGATCTCATCCCCAACATGCCCGAGCAACGCTTAAGACCGCTCGTTGAAAAATACGAAGAATTCCTAAACCAAAACAACGTCTTCACACAAACCTTCGGCCCCGCCTGAATGAGGGGATGCGTGAGGTTTCAGCCCCCAACAGGTGCGCGAAGAGGCCCTCAAGGCCAAACTGATCCTCAACAATTCAGCTTGGAGACCTCGCATCGACAGTGCTGAAGCGCACGGCTACTTCTCTGGTCAAATTGAGTTCCTCTTGGACTTCTGTGGCGTCAATGTCGCCGCGGAAGAGATGCCGGTTACGGAGTGGGAAGCAAGTGAGCACGAACACCTTCAGGAGGCCTTTGATCAATATCTTAAGAAGGCGCAGTTAACTTTCACGTCGTCAGGTCTAGCTCCAACGAAAATTCTGAGTTATATTTGTGGAAGAGAGCGTTATTGACATTCGGGAATTACTTGGCTTCCGTGGGCCGCAACTACTCGTTTCTCACAGACCCGCCGAGTAACGGGGACAGCTGGAAACGATTTCTACGTGGCGGCCGAAACGGGAAGAGGGAACATCTCAAAACTCTGTGGGACCGCATCGACGCACACGCAGAAATCGAGCCGCAGCTAAATCAGTTCATCACAAGCCCTTCCGGCTTGGAGCCATGGTGCGCGGCCATCGTGGATCATCCGGAAGTCATTGCGTATTGCTGGCAACAAGAGATTCGCTGGGAAAACGATAGCGAGGAAATCTATCTCCTACACAGAAGACAAATGAATGGTGCTCACGCTGAGCTATACAGTTATGTTCTATACCTTGAACTGGTCGAAGGTGGAACTCAACATAGTTTGGCACCACTAAGTCTGCAATCTTACCAATCAGTTACGATGATTGAGATCGAGCCGCATGTGCTTCTCACATTCGACCGGTCGGGGCATCGGGTGCGATTTGCAGTCGAGTCGGCAAGGGGTCAGTTTCGCGTTTATACAAGGCTTGCGGAATTACGGGAACTTCCTGAAGTGGAGAACGCATTGTGCGCCCAGGGACAATTTTCCGCTCACGCCGATGAGTTAACGCGTTTGGTGCCACGCCAGGAGATCCACCATACGTTGCAGGATTTGGCCAAAATCCTCGCAAACCTGCCGAACTAAACTGCGGCTCGTGCCTGGATCAAGCCAGTTCCGACCTCCGAAAGCCGAATTGCGTAATCGTCTACTGGCCAAGCTTACGTTAAGTCGAGGGCAGTAGGTGAGGTAACGTCAGCTATCTATCTGGCATCAGCCACACAAGCGGAAGACCGCTTTCTCGTGCTTCCCGGCCGTTCGTAGGCGATCTTGAAGGGCGGCAACGGGTCGAAACCGGAAATTCAGACTGAGACACTACGCAACCGTCGGAATAACGCGCGGGTCCCAACCCCCTGATCCAGGGCCACGCCCGGATCCAACAATTTCGTATAGTGCAGGTCTATTCTCCCTCCGGCGCCACCAGCGTCAGCTCGGGAAAATAGGCCCGGTAGCGTCGAGCGTCGCGCGTCAGCAGGGCGCCGCCGCCACGCTGGCGTGCGCTCCGATAAAAAAGTCCGGTAACGCGGCCGTCCGCTGTCCGCCGGCGCGACGGTACGATCTGAACGCCTGCGCCGCGCGGAACGCGGCGGATTTGGGTATTTCGACCAGCGTCAGATCGAATTTTTCGATCTCCGCGTCACAATCCGACGGGTCCTCAAATCCGATCGCAAACTCCGCATAAACGATCGCGTTGATCAGCAAGGCGGCCGCGCACATGAGCGGAGACGATCGCATGGCGAGACCACTCGGCCCATGCCGTATTGCCGGTTGCGATATCGATCAGAATATTCGTATCGACGAAGATCAATCCTCGCCCCAACTCATCCGCATGATGTCCTCGGTCGAGAGGGTGCCGATCGGTCGACGGCGGCTCATGTCCTCCAGTCGGCTATTGTAGGTCTGCTCGCTTTTCATGGCGGCCTCGGCCTCGATGATCACGCCGCCCGCGGGCCGCACGCGAACGTTCACCCGGTCTCCAGGCAGAATCCCGGCGGCTTCGCGCACGGATTTCGGCAACGTGACTTGCCCTTTGACCGTCACTTTGGTCGCCAATTCGCTCTCCGTAATACTTTACGCTGCAAAGGTAATACAAATGTCGTTCCCCCGTCAACGCCCTTCTGTTCGCCCCCGTCCTCGCTCGATCCGTCCCCGAACCCCCTTGACCGCCTCGACCGCCCGGGCCGGACGTTGGGCCGCCGCGGCCGATCGCCGAGGAGATCGGCGCGGCGGTCGATCGCGGCGATGTCGCCGGCTATCTCGATCAGCGAGATCGGGGCGAGCGAGACATTGCGGCCAGGGTGGTTCGGCGCGGGATAGCGCCTTGAGGGCCGATCTCCCGTCGAACCAAGAGCCTGGGGCGCCTCATGGGGAGGGCTTGATGTTCCCGCGCCGAAAACCCGCTGTTCCGGCGAATTTCCCCGCTGTTCCGCCTGCAGCAGCTATTTTCCGTCAACACCTTGAACTTGCAATGACTTTAGCCGGGGAAGCTGCGGCGGACGCGGCCCGTTTGGCGAAATCCGCTGTTTTTGCCGCTGTTACCAGCAAATCCGGCCGGCTCGGCCCGATTGCGCCCGCCTCCGCCCTCGGCCAAAATCTCCCCCATGCCCGAACCCGCAACCCGCCTCGTCATCGCCCTCGCGCAGATCCCGTTCATCGTCGGCGATATATCCGGCAACCGCGACCGCTTGCGAAAAGCGCGCGCCGAGGCGGCCGGTTTCGGTGCGGACTTCGTGATGGCGCCGGAACTGTTCCTCGCCGGCTACCCGCCCGAGGATCTGGTCCTCAAGCCCGCCTTCCAGGAAGCCTGCCGGGCCGCCTGCGAGGAGCTGGCGCGCGAGACGGCGGACGGGGGCCCGGCGATCCTCGTCGGCCTGCCCTGGGTCGAGGCCGGCAAGCTACACAACGCCATGGCGCTCCTGACAGGAGGGCGGATCGAGGCGGTGCGGTTCAAGGTCGACCTGCCGAACTACGGCGTGTTCGACGAGAAGCGGGTGTTCGCGCCCGGCCCGTCGCCGGGGCCGATCGTCTTTCGCGGCGTCAGGATCGGCGTCCCGATCTGCGAGGACATTTGGGGGCCCGACCCGGTCGAATGCATCCTCGAGACCGGCGGCGAGATTCTGCTCGTCGGCAACGCCTCGCCCTACGAGCGCGACAAGCTCTTGATCCGCCAGAACGTCGCGGTATCGCGGGTGGTGGAGAGCGGCCTGCCGCTCATCTATCTGAACTTGATCGGCGGGCAGGACGAGATCGTCTTCGAGGGCGCCTCGTTCGCGCTCAACGCCGACCGCAGCCTCGCCGTTCAGCTCCCCGCCTTCCGTCCCATGGTGGCGCGCACGGTCTGGGAGCGGAGCGACGAGGGCTGGCGCTGCGTCGAGGGTCCGCGCGAAGTCGTCGAGGAGGGGGACGAAGCGGATTATTCGGCCTGCGTGCTGGGCTTGCGCGACTATGTCGACAACAACCGCTTTCCCGGCGTCGTGCTCGGTCTCTCCGGGGGCGTCGACTCGGCCCTCTGCGCGGCGATGGCGGTCGACGCGCTCGGGCCGCAGCGCGTTCACGCGGTCATGCTGCCCTACCGCTTCACCTCGAACGAGTCGCTCTCCGACGCCGCCGCCTGCGCTCACGCGCTCGGCATCCGCTACGACATCGTGCCGATCGCCGAGCCGGTCGAGGGCGCCGAGCATACGCTCGCCAAAATGTTCGAAGGCCGCGGCCGCGACAACACGGAAGAGAACATCCAGAGCCGCGCGCGCGGCCTCATTCTGATGGCGATCTCGAACAAGACCGGCGCCATGCTGGTGACGACCGGCAACAAGTCGGAAATGTCGGTCGGCTACGCCACCCTCTACGGCGACATGAACGGAGGCTTCAACCCGATCAAGGACCTCTACAAGATGGAGGTTTTCCGTCTCTCCGCGCTGCGCAACCGCTGGAAGCCTTTTGGCGCGCTCGGGCCGGGCGGCGAGGTCATTCCGGAGAACATCCTGGTCAAGCCGCCCAGCGCGGAACTGCGCGAGAACCAGAAGGACGAGGATTCCCTGCCGCCCTACCCGGTGCTCGACGGCATTTTGCACGGACTCGTGGAAAAGGAGATGCGGGTCGCCGACATCATCGCGGAAGGCTACGACCCAGAGACGGTGCGCAAGGTGGAAAAACTTCTTTATCTCGCCGAATACAAGCGCCGCCAGTCGGCGCCGGGCGTCAAGGTCGGCCCGAAGAATTTCGGCCGCGACCGTCGCTACCCGATCGTCAACCGCTTCCGCGATCCAGGCCTGCCGGCGCAAGCGCCCGACGCCGCCATCGCGCCGCGCAAGCCGGCGGGGACGAGCGAGCGGTTCGAGGAGTGATATGAGTCGGCCGCCGGCGTCATGGGTCGCCCCGGTCTGCCGCGCGCCCGGCCGTCGCTCTCAGCGTCGTCTATTGTTCATAATGCGGCGGTAATCGGCAGCGAACAGGGGAACCCATGGCGGATATTTCACCGGATCTTCAGCAGAAGCTGGACCAACTGCAGGCGGCCTACAAGGCGGCCGTGGACAACTGGGTGGCGGCCATCCGCGAGGAGGAGGCGCTCGCCTCCGCCAACCATAACGTCGCAGAGCTCGACAAGTGGGAGGCAGCCCACTTCCGCGAGCACAAGCTGCACAAGGAAGTCGATTACAGGAAGCGCCTTTACGAGGACGCGCTGCGGCGCGAGTTCTTCGGCTTCTAAGTTTCCTCGACCGTCATTGCAAGCGAAGCGAAGAAGCAATCCAGGCGCCGAAGCCCGCCGGGCGTTCCCCTGGATTGCCTCGCTTTGCTCGCAATGACGACTTGCCAAGGTAAAGCCCGTCTTACAGCCGCTTCTCGAACCAATGGTGCGCGTACCGGTTGTCGTTGAACCTAAATACCGCAGTTGAGATTTTGCGAGTCGATTCGAATCGCGCATTCTCAAGGGTATGACGCGCGATTCTTCCCGCTCATCGGCTCACCCACCCGGTGAACAATCCTTGGTTGTCGGGAGCGAGCCGCCCGGAGGCGTCGACATCGACAGCTTCTTTGGGCCGGTCCGTGTCGAATGGGACCATGAGGCGGCGATGACGCCGCTCGGCCAGCTCCCGTTCTTCATCCATTTCCTCAAAGCGACCGGGTTGTTCGACGCCTTCGTCGTCGACTGTCCGCTGCGCTACGGCAGTCCCAACGCCCCGAAGAAGCGCGACATTCTCGGCACGGCGATGTTCTCCATGCTCGCTGGCCACAAGCGTTACGCCCATATCGCGGCGCTGCGCTGCGACGCCGTCTTGCCCGAGCTGCTCGGCATGGAAAAGATCGTCAGCGAGGATGCGGTAAGGCGCGCTTTCAAGGCGATCGACGAGAAGGAAGGCGCGACATGGCTGCGCCAGCATCTTGCATTTTGCGTCGAGCCGCTGCTCGCCGAGCCCTGGATCCTGGACGTCGATACGACGATCAAGCCGCTCTATGGCCATCAGGAAGGGGCGGTCTTGGGCTACAACCCCAAGAAGCCCGGGCGTCCGAGCCATTGCTACCACACCTACTCGATGGCTTCGACGCGTCTCGTTCTCGATGTCGACGTCTGTCCCGGCGACGAGCATGCATCCAAACATAGCGCGCCGAGCTTATGGGCGCTGCTCGATCGCTTGCCGCGCGACTTGTGGCCGGCGCTGTTGCGCGGAGACTCGGGCTTCGGCAACGAGGGGATCATGCGCGAGGCCGAGGCGCGCGGCTTGCCGTATCTGTTCAAGCTGCGCCTGACTGCCAACGTCAAGCGTATGATCGAGAAGCTCGCCGGCGCGCGCGAATGGGTTTGCGCCGGCCAAGGCTTCGAGGCCAAGGAGAGCGCCGTTCGCTTGACGGGCTGGAGCCGGGAGCGGCGGGTGATCGTGCTGCGTCGGCGTCTCAAAGGCGCTTTGGGGCTTGCGCAAAGCGACGAAGACGGGACGCCGCAGCTTTCCTTCACCGAGATCGGCGAGGCGACAGAAGTCTACGAATATTCGGTTCTGGTCACCTCGCTCGAGGAAGAAACTGAAGCGTTCGGCCAGCTCTATCGCGATCGCGGCGATGGAGAAAATATTTTCGATGAAATGAAGAACCAATGGGGCTGGGGCGGCTTCACGACGCATGATCTCGCGCGCTGCCGCCTTGCGGCGCGGCTGCTCGCGCTGTTTTACGACTGGTGGAACATTTTTGTGCGTCTCGCCGAACCGGGTCTGCACCGCGAGGCGATCACCAGCCGGCCCCTGTTTCTTTCCGCCATCGCGACGCGCACGCGGCACGCGCGCCAAACGACGATCCGCGTGACGAGCTCGCACGCCAGGGCCAAGCCAGCCGCCAAGGCGCTCGCGGCTGTAGCCGAGTTCCTACGAGGCTTGGCTGAAAATGCGGAGCAGTTGACGCGCCTGCAAAAATGGCGGGCGATCCTCTCGCGCGCCTTCAAGGCGTTCCTCAAAGGTCGATTGTTGCGCCCGCCGCCGCGTCTCGCGCCAAGCTGACGCAACCAGAGCGCGCAAAATCGCAGAACGCCGCTACCTCAAGCCGACCAACTGCGGTTTTTAGGTTAAATCGTTCGACCTCCCGGTAGCCCTCCTTGCGGTAGAGGGCCTGGGCTTCGGTCAGCGCGCTGTTGGTGTCGAGCCGCAGAATTGTCAGACCGATCTCGCGCGCGGCGGCTTCCAGTTTCCGCAACATGCGGGGCGCAATCCCGAGGCCGCGGGCGAACTTCGCCACCCACACCCGCTTGATCTCGCCCGCCCGCTCGTCGACGCGCTTCAGCGCGCTGCAGCAAATCGGATCGCCATCGAGCCGCGCGACCACGAAATCGGCCGTCGGGCGGCGACATCTCCGCGCCTGCGGACGACGCGTCCTTTGCCGCGTCGTATCCGGCTTCGAACCGCTCGTCGAGCTCACGGAAATATAATTCGAGGCAATGTCGCGCGGCCTCGCTCGTCGGCGGTTCGAAATCGACCTTCGCGCGGGCCGCGCCGAGCAGCCTCTCCACCTCGCCCATCGCCCCGACGAGCCGTTCCCGCTGCCGCGGGTCGAGCGGCTCCAGCGTCGAAGCCGCCAGCCGGTCCGAAAGCTTGTCGTAGGCATCAAGCTCCTCGCGGCCCTTCCGCGTCAGGACGATCCGGCGCAGCCGGCCGTCGCGGGAATCCTTGCGCAATTCGACGAGTCCCTGGCTCGACCAGGGACTGCAGCATCCGGCTCATGTAGCCGAAGTCGAGGCCGAGCCTCATGCGCAGCACGCGCACGTCCGCCCCTTCCGCTCCGACCTCGAAGATAAGGCGCGCCTCGCCGAGCGGCCGGCCGCGCGCGAGATAGCTCGCCTGCAACGCGCCGACGCTCAGCGTGACCGCGCGGTTGAAGCTGCGAACCCGCCACATCTGATCGCCGTTCATTCTCTGACTTTAGTCAGGTTTCTCATCTTGGCCAGCGGAATGGGCGTCGATGTTGTGGCGCCGCTCCTTCTGGCGGCGCCACGCCGGCGAAGCGGAGCGTCATCATCATCCTGGTCGACGGGCCGCGGACTGCTCCAGTTCCGACAGCTTTCGGGCGCGAAGCGCTGATTTCAGAACTCAACTTCGAGCCTCAGCTTGGCGAGCTGGCGCGGGAAATCGTCGAGGTCGAGCCGTCTGGCCGGCGCCTGAGCGAGGAAGGCGGCCGACACATCGATTTTCTCGTTGATTTGATAATGGAACGTCGGGCCGAAATAGAGTGCCTGTCCGCGAAAGCCCTGCAGCGGGAGCCCTCGGTACGCCTTGTCATAGTCCGCCTCCGCGCCGAATATCAGCGGCGGCGTCAGGCGATAGGAAAGCGCGGCGGAGGCGGCCAGGATCGCCGAATCCTGCCAGAACTGGCCAGGAAAGCGCGAGCCGTCCGGCGTGTAGACGATGTTGACCGTGCCATAGAGACGCCGATCGGCGGATACGAGCTTCCGCGATGGCGCGGAAGGTCGCGTTGTAATCGACGATTTGCTGGCCCGCGTCGCTGACCGCGTCCCACTCCGGCTGCGCCGTCAGCGTCACCTGGATGGGAAGGTTCGCGGTCCGGTGGATCAGCGCGTAACGGAACTCCGCCGAGAGGCCCATGAAATTGACGCCGACGAAGCCGGGCAGGCCGGACACGCGTTGGACGTCCTGGCCGAGCAGATGCGCTCCGAGTTCGAGCCCGAGCGAATCCGTCAGCGTGTTTTCGAAGATGAATTCCTGTTCGATCGAATCGCAGAGCCCCTGCGGCTTGACGAATGATCCGGTGGTCTCGAATTCAACCGACCGGTCGCCCTTCTCGCCCACACCCGCCCCTCGAGGAAGCCGAACAGGTTCTTGGTGTCGAGGGTATAGAAGGGATTGTCCGGCCGGCCCGGGTTGGGCGCCGCATCGTCGTCTGCCGCGGCGAGGGAAGGGACGCAGGCGACCGCCAGCGCAGCGCCAAGATGCCGGAAACCGCAGCGCCGGCGCGGACGGCGACCCCTGGACATGCTTCTCGCCCACGCGCCGGGGCCGCCTTTCCGTTCTGCCAACAGGGGCTACGCCGATTTGCGGCGGCGGCGTCAAAGCGGCTGCGGAGCGCCGCGATGCTGCTAGACTAATGCGACATCAGCACCGGCAGCGACTGCTGGCGCATGAGGTCCATGCTCACCCCGCCGAACAGGCCTTCGTAGAGTCGCGAATGGCCGAAGGCGCCGGCGACGATGAGATCGGCGTCCTGGGTGTCCAGACTGGCGAACAGGGCCTCGATCGCCGTCAGGTCGCCGGTGTTGGTCCAGTCGGAAATGTGGGAGACGACGCCGTGCGCCTCGAGATGGTGGACGAGCATCGCCGCCGAGTCGCGCAGGTCGCTCGGCCGGGCGGAGAAGCAGAAGACGGTGACCTTATGCGCCTTTGTCAGGAACGGCATCGCGTCATGCACGGCGCGCAGCGCCTCGCGTCCACCGTTCCAGGCGATCACGACGTTGTCGCCGATTTTGCCGCCCGTCCACTCGGGCGGCAGAATGAGCATCGGCGCGCCGGATTCGATGAGCGCGCGGTCGAGCACGCCGCGCCGGACCATGTCGCGCGCCGCGCCGGACGGGGCCGGCGCGATCATGAGATCGACGCAATGGGCGAAGGCGTCTCCCTCGCCGGGCTTTTCGGCGGCAACGAACACGGCCTTCACGCCCGCTTCCCGCGTCGCGTCGTCGAACGTCTGCTGGGTGACTTGCGACCTTTCGGCTTCCGGCGCGCTGACGTCAACTCCGATGAGCCGCGCGCCATGCGCCTTGGCGAGGTAGACGGCGAAGCGAAGCCGCTCGATCGATTCGGCTGTCGGGTCGAGGTAGACGAGAGTATCTTTGTAGGCCATCGCGTCCTCCCTTTCGGCGGCCGCACGCTCCCCTTGCGCGCCAGCCTGGGCCGGATCAGCCGGCTGCACGACTGTAACACGCGGCGCGTCCTTGTCGACGACCGCAGTCGTGAGCGACGCGCCGGAAAACGTCCCCTTAAGCCGCCGCAACCCTTGCAACCGGCCCGCCTTTTCCATTTCCACATAGAGGTCGATCGGGTTGAGATCGAAGCCGGCCAGGTCTTCGGGCCAATCTCGACGAAGGCGCGGGCGAAATAATCCGCCTCGCGCAACGGCTCGACCATAGGGCCGCCTTCTTCGCCGCCGACAGCATGCCGCGGCGTCAGAACGGCTTGCCGCCGTTCCTCGCGAAACGCCCGCTCTCTCGGAGCCACGCTGCGATCACGGCGCCCAAAAGCGCGGCCAACCCAAGAAAGCCGGTCGCGAGCGAGGTGGAGCTGGCGCCGATCAACTCGGTCGAGCCTGTCCGTTTGATGCCGATGTAGTCGCCTCCACCGTAGGTTGGCGCGGGATTCAGGGAAACGACGCGGGGCATTGTGATCGCGGCCCCGCCGGCGCCGGCGGCGAGACGGCGAACGGTGCCGCCTGTCGCCTCCGCGAGAGGACGAAGCTTTTCGGTCGTCGAGACTACGTCCTGCATCTCGAGAGGATTGCTGGGACCGACGTTCACGAGCGCGACATGTTCGCCGTCCTCGGCGCGATAAAGCCCGTATTGGTCGACGGTCACATGCGCCCGGCTGAGGCCCGGCGCGACCGGCGTCAGCGTGAGCTTCGTCTTCGTCCCGGCCGGCGAGATGAGACCGGTTTCGCGCTCCTGGTCGCTTACGCTCTGCCGCTCCACCGTAATATCGCGGCCCTTCGCGCTCGCGCGCAACGCCTCTTCCTCCAACTCCGGCTCCTTCATCAGCCAGTGCGCGAGGCGGCGCAAAAGGTCGAGATAAGGTCCGCCGCCGTCGTAGTTGCGAGCCCATAACCACATCTGATCGCTCAGCAGCAACCCCACGCGGCCCTTGTCGACCCGCGACAGCACCAGAAGAGGCCTGTCGTCGGGACCGTTCATCAGGACCTGACCGTTTGTCGTCCTGGCGCCGATCAGGCGGAACCACCGGCCCCATGTCGGCTCGCCGCCTTCGGCGTTCAGTCCGGCGAGGCCGCGCGTCACAGGGTGACGCAGGCCGTCTTGCGAATCTCTCGGCCGAAACGGGGTCTCGACGTCGTCTCCGGTCGGTTCGGCCGGCGCGATTGCGCCGAGCGGCGAATAGAAGAGCCCCTCCGGAGTCGAGAATTCCGGCCCCTCGGCCATCAGCAGCGCGCCGCCCTCCCGCACGTAATTGGCGATGTTGTCGAGATAGACGAAGGGCAGGATCGATTGCTGCGCGTAGCGGTCGAGGATGATCAGGTCGAAGTCCTTGATCTTGGGGCCGAACAGGTCCGCGACGGGGAAGGCGATCAACGAAAGCTCGTTGATCGGGGTCCCGTCTCCGCCTTTTTCCGGCGGCCGCAGGATCGTGAAATGAACCAGATCGACGTTGGCGTCGGATTTCAGAAGATTGCGCCACATGCGCTCGCCCGGATGCGGCTTTCCGGAGACGAGAAGGACGCGCAACTTGTCCCGCACGCCATCGATATTGACGACCGCGCGATTGCTGTCGATCGCCAGTTCGCCTTCGACCTGCGCGACTTCCAGTTCGACCACGTTGGGACCGGCATGGTCGATCGGCGTCTTGACGTCGATCCGCTCGCCGATGGCGCCTTCGATGTTTGCGATCGTCTTCCCGTCATGGCGAACCGTGAGCTTGACCGGCTCGCCTCGGTCTGCGCTGTCGAGCACGCGCGCGGCAATGATCTGATCCTTGCCGACAATGCCGTAGCGCGGCGCTTCAATAAGCTCGATCCGCCGCTGCCGCTCGCCCTCGTGGCCGGTCACCAGCACGTGCAACGGGGCGTTGAAGCCGAGCGCCGCGGGTGATCCCGGTATGTCATGCACATCGCCGTCGGTTATCATGACGGCGCCGCCGACCCGCTCGGGGGGCGCGTCGGCAAGCGCCTCCCGGAGCGCGGCAAAGAGCTTGGTGCCTTCGGTTTCCAATTCCTCGCGCGAGGTCTGGACGACCCGGACGTCGACGTCGCCCAGTCCCTTCAGGCTGGCCTCGAGGCGATCAAGCGCCATGTCCGTCTGATGCGGTCGTTCGCCGATGGTCTGGCTCGCGGAGCGATCGACCACGACAGCCACGATGTCCTTGAGCGGGCGACGGTTCTCATTGACCAAATTCGGATCGCACAGGCCGACGAACAAAAGGGCGAAGGCGAGCGACCGGAGCCAGGCGCCGCGCGCCCGCCGCAGAACAAGCGTGATCGAGGCGACGAGCGCCAACATCCCCAGAGGGTAAAGCGCCCAGAGGGGCAGGAGCGGAGAGAAGGCGATCGACCAGACGGTCACCGCGTCAGCCTTTCGATGATGTCCTTGGCGTGGACCTGATCGGCTTTGTAATTGCCGGTCAGCGTGTACATGACGAGATTGACGCCGCTTCGCATGGCGAGCTCGCGCTGCCGGGCTCCCCCGGGGATCAGCGGGAACAGCGGACGGCCGTCGGCGTCGCTGGCCCAGGCGGCGGCGAGATCGTCGGAAACGATGATGATCGGGGAGACGCCATCGCCGGCGCGAACCGGGCGGTGGATTCGGTCGTTCGGATCAGGCGCGGGTAGCGCCTCGACCCATGTCTGGCCGATCGCAGTGCGGCCGACGATGCGGTCGAGGAGATAGAAGGTCTTGGTCAGCACATGGTCCTGCGGCAACGGTTCGAGCTCGGGCACGTCGACCCCCTTGAGCAGGGCGCGCAGCCACGTCGCCTCCTCCGTCGGCGAGCCCCCGGGGCGCTGGGTCAATGCGTCGCGCGTGTCGAACACGACGGTGCCGCCGTATTTCATGTATGCGGCCAAGCGGGTCCGCGCTTCCGGCCGGGGTTGCGACTCTCCGGCGACGATCGGCCAATAGATGAGCGGATAGAAGGCGAGTTCGTCGCGCGCCGGATCAAGCTCGATCGGCTCGCCGAGCTCGGCGGATGTCCGGGAAGCCAGCACGCGCGTCAACGCTGTAAGTCCTTCCCTGGATGTCTGGTCCACCGCGGCGTCGCCTGTCGCGACATAGGCGAGCCGAGTCGACAGCGCCGCGTCCATGTCGCGAGCGCTGACAGCCGAGATTTCCGCGGCATGGTTCGAATTCGGAACCAGAAGGCCGCCGAACATCGCTGCCAATGCGACCGCGGCAATCGCGCCGCGCCTGCGTAGTCCGGCGCCGCCCGCGAGCCAGATCGATATGAGGGCGTCGATCGTCAGGCCGATGAGGGCGGCGGGCAACAGCCAGCGGCGCAGATCGATCGGGGGCGTGACATCGAGGGCTCCTTCCCGCACTTTGAGCGCGCCGTAGTCGGCTCGGGCGAGCGACTGCCCCGGCGCCAGCGCATTGACGGCTCTTGGAGACTCCGGCGAACCATAGAATCCAGGCGGATGGATTGCGTCGCCGACGCCGGCGAAATCGGCGCCGATCGGTTCAGCCTGGGCAGGCGGAGGTCCGAGCGCGCCGAAGCCGCTCAGCGTGCGCCGGGGCGGGAAAGTCGCGCTGCGATCGACGGCGCCCGGTTTCGCAGTCGCCTGAGCAATCGCCTGGACCGAGGGGCCGGCCGCGGCGACAACCCGACGCAACATGTCGACGAACAGACCCGACAAGGGCAGGTTCGACCAGGTCGTATCCGCGGTTACGTGGAAGAGAACGATTAGGCCCTTCCCGCGCCGGGCGGCGGTGACGAGCGGGGTGCCGTCGGCGAGCCGCGCCCAGGTCTTGTCGTCGAGGCCGGCCGTCGGCTCAGCCAGCACCTGTCGCGTCACAGTCACTTCGTCAGGCGCCGCGAGCCCAAAAAATGGGCTCCCTTGCGCGAAGGGAGCGATGTGTTTGGGCGTTTCCCACGACAAGGCGCCGCCGAGTTGGCGCCCGCCGCGCCGCAAGTCGCTCGGAACAAGGTCGTCGTCGCCGGCCGCCAATCGGCTGCCGGCAAAGCGCAGAAGAACGCCGCCCTTATCGAGAAAGCTCACAATCGCGTCATGCTCGGGTCCAGGCGCAACGCTCATGTCGGCGAGCGCGAGAACCGACGGCCCTTCCGCCAGGAGCGATACGACGGGGTCGCTCGAGGAATCATGCGATTCGCTCACGTCCGCAAAGGGTTCCAGCGCGCGCTTGAGATAATAGCTCGGGGCAAGCAAGGGTTGGGCGATGTCGGCGCTCGCGCCGGAGGCGATGGCGACGCGCCGCCGGCGCGAACGGTCGTCGACGAGCCAGGTCGCGCCCGCCGACCGCTCGCCTTCGATCACGACCTCGGACGCTTCATTGCGCAATTCCACCGGCAGTTCGAAATGGCTCTTGGTCACGAGGCTCGAGCCGAAGTCGAATGGCGCGCGAGCGATTTCGCGGCCGTGGGCGTCGAGAGCGCGCGCTGAGCCCTTGGCCGGCGCGCGCTCGGCGGAGCGGGTGAGGTGCACCGCCAAGGCGCCGGCTTCGTTCTCTACGCCGGCGATTGCGCGCGCGCCGGTCCCGTCGGTCACCACCTCAACCGATCAACTCAAAGACGCGAGGCGCCCGGCAAAGCTGCTCGCGCCGCCGAGTTCGACGCCGTCAGCGATCCACAAGACGTCGGTCTTCGGCTCGCGCACGAGAAACTGCTCGATCGCAGGCATTGAATCCGCGCGCGGCGGCTCGTAGGGCTGAGGCGCTAGCGAGCGCAACCGGCCTTCAATCTCGGCGGCGTCGAGCGGCTCAATATCCCTTGCCCCGTCCGACAAGGGCTTGACCGCGACGATGCGACCCGACCGGGCCGCTGCATCCAAGCGCTGCCGTGCGAACGCAATTCGTTTATCAAACGTCGGCGCCGCCGCCCAGCCGTCGTCGATCACGACCAGGAGCGGTCCCGAGCCGGCGAGGCTGGCGAGGCTGTTCCACAACGGCTGCGCCATGGCCAAAATAATCAGCGCCGCCACCGCCATGCGCAAAGCCAGGATCGGCCAGGGCGTACGCGCGGGCTCCGTCTCGTTCGAAGCGAGTCCGATGAGCAGGCGCAGCGGAGGGAACACCGTTCGCCGGGGCGCCGGCGGCGTCACGCGCAAGAGGAGATAGAGCGCGCCGAGTCCGACGAGCGTCACCAGGACCGCAGGGGCGGCGAAAATGAGCGGAATGCTGAACACTTGTCAGGCGGCCCCGTGCGCGGCTCCGAGTTCGGGAGCGGAAAGGCGCATACGCAACGCCAGCAGGATCTCCGCCGCCGAACCGTCGGTGCGGCTCAGGCTCATGCCCCAGCCCAAGCTGGCGCAAATGCGCCGCAGCGCCTCTCGATGCGCCGACAGCTTGGCGAGATAGGCCTCGCGAATGTTCTGCGCCCTGGGACGCAGGAGCCGAAGGCTTCCATTCGGATGGAGAAACTCCACATTGCCCGAAAACGGGTAGGTCTCTTCGATCGGATCGACCACGATCACGAGTTCGCCGATCGCGCCCGCCGCGCTGATCGATCGGAGCGCCTGCTCGGTTTGTTCAGGCTCGCAAAGAAAATCTCCGATCAAGAGCGCCATCGACCGGGCGGCGGCGGGAACGAAAGGCGGCAAGAGCGCCTCGGACGGACCATGCAGGCGCTCGTCGGTCGCAATCGCCTCGGCAAAGCGTTCGATGACCCCGACGTCGGCCAGCGGCCTCGTCAGTCCGAGCAGTCCCGCGCGTTCGCCCCCGCGAACGCACAGGTCAGCGAAGGCGAGCGCAATCACCGCGGCGCGATCGATTTTCGTCGCCTGGGCGAGGCTCGATCCAAAGCGCATCGACGCCGACCGGTCGAACCAGATCCAGACAGTATGCGCCGCCTCCCACTCCCGCTCCCGCACGAAGGCATGTTCTTCGCGAGCCGAGCGTCGCCAGTCGACCCTCGAGGAAGGCTCGCCGGATATGAACGGCCTGAACTGCCAGAAGGACTCGCCGGATCCGGCTCGGCGTCGTCCGTGAACGCCGTGCCGCACCGTCTGCGCCACGTTGCGAGCGGCGATGACGAGGCTCGGCAGGCGCGCCGAGAGCGCCGCGGCTTCCTGCCGTATCGAAGCGGAAAGGGTCATTTTGCGTTGGCCTGTCGCGGCGTGGCGGTCGATTGAACGCTATTCGGCTCGAGTTTGAGCCTCATCGCAAAATCTTTGCCACAAGCCCATCGATCACGCCGGAAACCGTCTCCCCGTCGGCGCGAGCGGCGAAAGTCAGCGCCATGCGATGTTTAAGGGTCGGCTCGGCCAGCGCCTCGATGTCCGCGAGCGAAGGGGAAAGGCGGCCGTCCACCAACGCGCGGGCGCGGGCGGCCAACATGAGCGCCTGCGCCGCCCGGGGGCCCGGTCCCCAGCCGATCCCCTTCGACAGCTCCGGATCGCCCTCGCCGGGCCGGGCGGCCCGCACGAGATCGAGGATTGACTCGACGATGCGCTCTCCGATCGGCGCGCGCCGCACGAGGCGCTGAGCGTCCGACAGATCGTCAGCCGTCATGACGGGCTGAGGCCTCGCCTCGCGCTCCCCGGTCGTCTCGATTAGGATGCGACGTTCGGCCGCACGGTCCGGATAGCCGACGTCTATCTGCAGGAGAAACCTGTCCAACTGGGCCTCCGGCAGCGGATACGCGCCCTCCTGTTCAAGCGGATTCTGCGTCGCCAGAACATGAAACGGCGCCGGCAGGTCGTGACGCACGCCGGCCACCGTCACGTGATGTTCCTGCATCGCCTGCAGGAGCGCGGACTGCGTGCGAGGGCTCGCTCTGTTGATTTCGTCAGCCATAAGGAGCTGGGCGAAAATCGGGCCCCGGATGAAGCGGAAGGCCCGTTTGCCGTCGAGTCCCTCCTCCATGACTTCGGAGCCGAGGATGTCCGAGGGCATTAGATCCGGGGTGAATTGCACGCGCAGGGCGTCGAGCCCGACGACGATGCCCAAGGTCTCGACAAGTTTCGTCTTGGCGAGCCCCGGCACGCCGATCAGGAGGCCATGGCCCCCGGCGAGGAGGACGGTCAGCGCCAGATCGATGACGCGCTCCTGGCCGAAAATGACGGCGCCGATTTCGGTCCGGGCCGCCGCAATGCGTTCGAGGGCGGTGTCGACCTCCCGGGCCAACAGGCTCGGCTCGCCGGCACTGGTCACGCTCATCATGTCGTCCTTCTCGTCACAAACCCGCCCGCTGTTTCGCTTTGACGCAGGGGGCACTAGATTGGGCGGGCGTCCTCGAAGGCTAAGCCCGTACCATGCCGATGTCAGAGTCGCCCACAAACAGGCGCCAGAATATGGCGGAGGGCGCCCCTCTCCCGGACGGGGCGCTGAAGGGGCTCGGCGAGGCTGCGGCCCGCCGCGGGCGCGGCCCGGCTCCTGTGCACCTGTGGAATCCCCCGGATTGCGGCGATATCGACATGCGCATCGCCGCAGACGGAACCTGGTTCTACTGCGGCTCGCCGATCGGCCGGCTGCCGTTGGTCCGGCTCTTCTCGTCGATTCTCCGCAAGGACGGCGATCGATATGTCCTTGTCACGCCGGTTGAAAAGGTTGGCGTAAGGGTTGACGATGCGCCCTTTCTGGCGGTCGAGATGCGTGTCGAAGGGCGCGGCGCCGATTCGCGCCTGACCTTCCGGACCAACGTCGAGGATGTCGTAACTGTCGATGAGCAACGTCCGCTGCGGTTCGAGAGGGGCGCGGCGGAAGGCCTAAAGCCCTATGTCCGGGTGCGCGACGATCTCTGGGCCCTGGTGAAGCGCGCCCTTTTTTATGACCTCGTCGATCTGGGAACGACCGAGCGCCGGCTCGACGAGTCCTGGTTCGGCGTGCGCTCGAGCGGCGTCTTCTTTCCAATGTGTCCGGCCAGCGAGATCGAGGTGCTTTGAGCGATCTCGAGCCTCTCCATCTGACGCCGGACGCATTGCGCGCGCTGGCGCGGCGAAAGCTCGCCCCTGCGCTCCTGCCCGGAGCGTTGACGGGTGCGCCGGCGCCGAAAGTCGGCGATTTTACTCTCAACGGTTTCGCGCCGGCCGGCGTCGCCGTCGCCCGTCCGGCGGCCGTTCTCGCGCCGATTGTCGCGCGTCCGGATGGGCTCACCGTTCTCTTGACCCTTCGCGCGGCGCATTTGCGCGCTCATTCCGGGCAGGTCGCCTTTCCTGGCGGCAAGATCGACCCCGGAGAGACGCCCGAGGCAGCCGCGTTGCGCGAAGCGCGGGAGGAAATCGGACTTGACGCCCGATTGATCGAGCCCCTCGGGTGGCTCGATCCCTACCTCACCGGAACGGGATTTTGCATCGCGCCCCTCGTCGCGCTGATCGATCCCTCATTCACTCCGGCGATCAACAGGCTCGAGGTCGACGAGATCTTCGAGGCGCCGTTCGCTTTCCTCATGGATCCGTCGAATCATCGTCTCGACGAACGCGAATGGCGAGGCGAGGTGCGAAAATTCTACGCCATGCCGCACGGGAAGCGGTATATCTGGGGCGCCACTGCCGGCATGCTGCGCAACCTGTACGAGAAATTGTTCGCCTGATGGGACGGACCCTATTCGAGCCGCTTGCGCTGTTCCTGAGCCCGTTCGCAGCCTACGCGGTCTACCTGATCCTGCGCGCGCGCTACCCCCTCGAAATCGAGCATTGGACGAGCGGCCGGGTGTCCGTTCTCACCCTCCTCGGACTGGCCGCCGCGGTCCTCGGCTTGGTCACGCTGAACCTTGTCGCGCCGCGCGGACACGGGACTTATGTGCCGGCGCACGAGGAGAACGGCGTGCTGGTGCCGGGTCGGATCGAATGAGCTGCCTGCCGGGACTGCAGGACGGAAGGCTTCGAGATCTCCGAATACTGACGCGCGGCCCGCTTGCGCGCGCGCTTCAAGCGCTGAACGGCGGCGGCGAGGAAACCCGCCTGGTCGGCGGCGCCGTGCGCGATCTCATCCTCGGCATGACGGTTGAAGACTTCGATCTGGCCAGCACCGCCCGCCCGGACGAGGTGATCCGCCGCGCCGGCGCAGCGGGCTTCAAGGTCGCGACGACGGGCCTTTCGCATGGCACCGTCACGTTGATCATGGACAGCCAGCCGATCGAAACGACGACCTTGCGGGAGGACGTCGAGACGGACGGACGGCATGCGAAGGTCGCTTTTGGCCGCGATTTCTCGGCGGACGCGCGCCGGCGCGACTTCACCATCAACGCGCTCTCGCTGAGCGCCGACGGCCGGGTGCATGATCCCGTAGGCGGGCTCGACGATCTCGCCGCCGGGCGCGTCCGGTTCATAGGCGAGGCCGACGTCCGCATTCGCGAGGACTACCTTCGGATCCTGCGTTTCTTTCGCTTTTCCGCCCGGTTCGGCGGGGGCGCCGTCGACGCGGTGGGCTTGAGCGCTGCGATCCGCAACCGGTTCGCGATCGCCAATCTGTCGCGCGAGAGGGTGCGCGCGGAAATTCTCAAGCTCATCATCGCGCCCCATGCGGACGCGGTTGTTCGGACGATGGGCGAGAGCGGCATTCTGCAACAAGCGCTGGGCTTCGCCTATTGGGGACGGTTCAGTCGCACGGTTGCAATCGAATTGGCCCGCGGCGCGAAGGCCGACGCTCTTCTTCGGCTGGCGGCGCTCGCCGCAATGATCCCGGAAGACGCCGAGCGCCTCCGCGAACGGCTCCGCCTCGCCAACGCGGAATATGAACGCATCGCACAAGCGGCTCACGCCCTGACGGGATTGCACGAGATCGGCGCGCCGCCGCCAGGGGATCATCTGCGCGTCCTGTTGTTTTCGGCAGCGCGGCGGGCGGCCCGCGACGCGCTCCTTCTCGCCGAGGCCGATTCGGGCGCAAGTCCGGACGATCCGGGCTTCGCGAGCGGCGATCGTTTCCTCATGGAGACGCCGGCGCCGCAGCTTCCGTTCAGCGGAAGCGACCTCATCGCTCGCGGCGTCGAAGAGGGCCCGCGAGTTGGCGAAGTCCTTCGCTTCTTCCGCCAGCTCTGGATCGAAGCGGGCTTCCCCGGCGACCCGGACACGCTCGATCGCTTGTTGAAGACCGCGATCGAGACGCCCCTCCCGTCGCACTCCGATCGACGCTAGCGCTTGGCTTCACGCGCAAAGCATGCTCCGCCGAGTCCGGTCGCCGGAGCGCCCCCTACCAGATCTTCGGGGCGCCGAGCTGCCGGGGCCATACCATTTTCCGGCGCGAATTCAACCTTTTCAAGCCGTTGCGGCGCCATTTCCAGGTTTCCAGGCGAGAGCCCGCTTTGCCGTCAGACCCTACCCCGCCGCGATGCCGGCGACCCAAACTCCGCGGTTCAAGAGAGCGACAATCGGCTCGCCGGCCTTCGCCACGCGCATCAGAAGCCCGGACCCCTTCGCCGGAATGAACCGGCCTCGACGGCCGTACGACCCCATCCGTCTCTCTCTGGGCGGAATTCTCCCCCCACTGGTGACTTCCCCTAAGGGCGCGCAGAACATAAATAGAACACCTTCCCAACCATGTCAACAGATTGTCGGTCTCTTTTTGGAGGCTCGACGCCGGTTTCCACTGCGATTTCAAGGCGAAGTGGTTCGCCCGCGGCACCGCGCGCCGTCAATAGAATCCGATCGGAAAATATTTGAGGTAGAGCTCCGAATAAGTTCCCTTTGACACGAGGCGCGCGAGCGCCCAGTTCAACGCCCGCCGCAGTTCACTGTCGTCTTTCCGGACCGCGATCCCGACGCCCTCTCCGAAGTAGAGGCTTTCGCAATAGGGGCCGCCGAAGAAGCCGCAGCAGTTCGCCGAAAGCTCGCCGTTCAGCCAGACCGACAGGGTCAAGCCGTCGGCGAACGCGACGTCGATTTCGCCGGAGCGCAAGGCCGTCTCCAGCGCGAGGACGTCCCGATAGGGTTTCGGCTTCGCGCCGGGAAAAAACGCTTTGATGTAGGCCTCGTGCGCCGATCCGCCGATGACGCCGACCGTTTTTCCCTTCAGCCCGTTTACGGTCGCGGCGAACGCAGGGGAGCCCTTGCGGACGACGAAGCGGGCAGGCGTCTGATAGTAGGGCTGGGAGAAGTCGATTCGCGCGCGATTCTCGACCGTCGCGGCGATCGAAGCGACGACGGCGTCGCCTTTTTCCGCCATGAGCGAGTTGATCAGCGTATCCCAGCGGCGGGCCTGAATTGTGCAGGCGATCTGCAATTCCTCGCAGACCGCGCGCGCGATCTCCACGTTGAATCCGGTCAGGCTTCCATCCCGAAGAGCGAAGTTGAGCGGCGGGTAATCGTCGCTGGTCAGGAAGCGGATCGCGCGCACGCCCGTGAGGCTCGGCCTGTCCAGACGCAGCGCGGGATCCGAGAAGCTGGGTATTGCAACCGCGTCATTCGCCGCGGCCAGGACCCTTCCGCTCGGGAAGGGGAGCAGCGCGACCAGCGTTGCGCAGAAAATAATCGCTCGGGCACGGAAGTTGACCATGACAATAAAGATAATAATGTGAGAGGATGCTCGTTCGATCGAGCCGCGCAGGAAGGGGGCTAGCGCCATGGCTGAGGTCTCGCAAGGGTCTGGTGCGCCATCGATCTCAACGCCCGAGACGGCGCCGGACCAGGCGCCTGCGCGGCCGCCCTTTCGCGGCAATGCTCCGATCAGGGGAGCGGGCCGCTCCCTTCCGGTGGAGATTCAATTCCTTGCGCAACATGGGGTCTCCGCGGATCGGCTGTTGCGCGCCGTCGCCGCCGCGCCGAGAGGCGTCGAGCCGCTGGACGCCGTGCTCGCCGAAGGGGTCGTTGACGAAGAGACATATTATCATGCGTTGGCACAACATTTGGGCTGCGCTTACTATGTCGGCGAACCTCCGTTCGACGACACTTTCGACGCCGTCAAGAGCCTGAGATGCGGCGTCGCTCCTCTGCGGAGCGCGGCGGCGGACCTCGGGCGGTCATCGCGCCTCGGGCGCAGTCCGTGACGCCGCTCATCGAGATGAGGGCCTCGGGCCGGTTCCATCCGAAGAACTTTGCGGTCGCTTCCCCGCCGCGTTTTGCCGCGCTTGTCCGGATGCGGCGCGGAGACGCGGTGCTCGCCGATGCGCTCGGCCGCCTTCCCGACAGCTTTTCCGCGAAACGCGGGATGAGCGTCGCTCAGATCGCCGCCGCCGGGCTGGTCGCAGCCCTTGCGTTCGCGCTCGGCGCCGCAAACATCCAGGCATTGACCGGCGTCGCTTCCCTCGCGCTCTGGCTGTTGTTCTCGGCCTCGATCCTCTTGCGCTCGGCGGCCGCCGTCGCGCACGACGATAACGTTCGCCCGAAAATACTCTCGGACGACGAGCTGCCGGTCTATACGGTGGTCGTCGCCGTCTATCGCGAGGCTGAGGTCGTTCAGGACCTTATCCGTGCGCTCGACGCTCTCGATTATCCGAAGAGCAAGCTGGACGTAAAGCTCGTCGCCGAACGGCGAGACGATGAAACCTTGTCGCGCATTCTTGGAATGCGGCTGCCGGCGCGCTACGAGCTGATCGTCGCGCCTCCGGGGGAGCCTTCGACGAAACCGCGCGCGCTCAACATTGCGTTGCCGGCGGCGCGAGGCGATCTCCTGGCCGTCTATGATGCGGAGGATGCGCCGGCGCCCGGCCAGTTGCGGCTCGCCGCGTCGCAATTCGCGGCCGACCGCGGCCTCGACTGCCTCCAGGCCCGGATCACGATCAGAAACGCCGACGATTTGTGGCTGTCAAAACTGTTCGCGGCAGAATACGCGGCCCTGTTCGATCTGATCAATCCGGGGCTCTGCGCGCTGGAATTGCCCATTGCGCTCGGCGGGACGTCGAATTATTTTCGCGTGACGAGCCTGACGGCGGTGGGGGGCTGGGACGAGTGGAACGTCGCCGAGGACGCCGATCTCGGCATCCGGCTGGCGCGCTATGGCTACAGGGTTGGCCGCCTGAATTCGGACACGTCGGAGGAAGCCCCGCACGAGTTCGGGAATTGGTTCCGGCAGCGCGTCCGCTGGCAAAAAGGCTGGATGCAGACCTCGATCGTCCATTCGCGCGAGCCGCTTCGCGTTCTGGCCTCGCTCGGCAAGCTCAAGGCTCTTTCTGCGACTGTTTTGGTGTTCGGTTCCGTGCTCAGCGCGCTGTTCTGGCCAGCGTTCGCTTTTGACACGCTCCTTCGCGCGTTCGAGGCGGGACGCGGCGACGCCTCGGCCTGGCGCGAGGCGACCGACGTCTTCGTTTATATCCTCGCGCTCGCCGGGATCTGGTCGATGGCCGTTCCGGCCATCGTCGCCGCCAAATTGCGTCGGCTCCATCTGACGGCGAAAGACCTTGCGCTCGCGCCGGTTTACTATCTCCTTGTTTCGCTTGCGGCCTGGACCGCCATCCTCGATCTGGCCGTCCGCCCGCATTACTGGGCGAAGACGGAGCATGGCCGGATTCGCCGGCCGGGGCGCCTCGGAGCCATCGCGGCGACCCCTTTCCGGCAGGCGGGCGATGGGCTTTCCCTTCTCCCGGTTGCGGGACAAGGCCGCGCGAAGCGCCGGATGAGGACCTTCCGGGCTCGTAATTATGACAATCAAATGTGACGGGTGGTGATCATCGCCTCGCGGAGCACATCGACCTCGTGGCGCGAGTCCCGCAACCGCCAAACCATGACGTCGCGGAGCGAAAGCATGCCGACGACCTTCCCGCCCTCGACGACCGGCAAATGGCGGATCCGATGTTTGTTCATGAGCTTCTCGGCGTCGCTCATGCTCGTCTCCGCGCCGCAGGCGACGACGTCGTGGGTCACGAAATCGCGAACGCGCCGCTCGACGAGCCTGGCGCCTTCCCTGACGAAGGCGCGCACGACGTCACGCTCCGAGATGATGCCGACCAGCGCTCCATGAGCGTCGATGACGGGCATCGCGCCGATATTGAGCGAACTCAGCCGCGTCGCGAAAGCGACGATCGATTCCTCGGGTATGCAGGTGGCCAGCACCTGCCGGTTCGATTGAAGCACATCCGACACCTTCATGATCTTTCTCCCGACGTTCGCCGCCCCGCCAGTTCATGGGCCAAAGTCCGACTTTAATCCGCCGGATGGCTCCGGGTTGGGCAGGCAATCTGCGCCATCGCAATGCTTGCGGCAATCCCGGCGTGGCGCCTCGGACTGTCCATGAGCGCCGCCGGGCGTAGCGAAGCCAAGCCGAGCGCAAAGAGCGCCGAATTTTTCCTCGTCGCCCAAGCCGCCGAGCCGCACGGCGTAGCTCAGCGGGCGTAGCTCAAATGTCAGACGCGCCGCGGGCTCCGGGAGTCCCCTGTTTTCCCCCGAACAACGCCTGTTAGCGCCCTGATAAGGGCGAAGAAGCCCCTGTTCCTGCGCGTAGGGAATCTCAGCGCAAGTCCAAACAATGCTTGATCTTTTTGGCGCCTTTCTACGAAAGGAGCCAAAAAATCGCGGATTTCCCTCTTTTTTCCTTCTCGCCGGGGAACACGGTCGTCGCCTCGAGCTCGGACAAGCCGATTGACTTGCGATTTGAGGCCTCTAGGGTGCGCGCCTTCCGCCCGTCCTTTGCTCCGAGGCCGGACGTCCTTAAGAGACAGGATAAAAATGTCGTCGCAGTCGCTGCGCGAGGCCGCGAACGTGTCAAAGGCGTGGCCGTTCGAAGAGGCGCGCAAGCTGATCGAGCGCCTCGAGCGTTCGAAGAAGTCCGAAGTCATCTTCGAGACGGGCTACGGGCCGTCGGGCCTGCCGCATATCGGCACCTTCGGCGAGGTGGCGCGCACGACCATGGTGCGCAACGCCTTCCGCGTGCTGACCGACGACACGGTCAAGACGCGGCTGATCGCCTTCTCCGACGACATGGACGGCCTGCGCAAGACGCCGGACAACATTCCCAACCGCGAGATCATCGAACGCCATCTCGGCAAGCCCCTGACCCAGGTCCCCGATCCGTTCGGCGAATACGACAGTTTCGCCGCGCACAACAACGCGCGCCTGCGGCGCTTTCTCGATCAGTTCGGCTTCGAGTACGAATTCATGTCCTCGACCGAGGCCTACAAGTCCGGCCGGTTCGACGCGGCGCTGCTGCGGATGCTCGAACGCTTCGACGAGGTGCAGGCGATCATGCTGCCCTCGCTGAGCGAAGAGCGTGCGGCGACCTATTCGCCGTTCCTTCCCATCCATCCGCTGACCGGCGTCGTCATGCAGGCGCCGGTCCTGGGGCACGACGCGAAGGCGGGAACCATCCGCTGGCGGGACCCCGACACCGACGAGACGTTCGAGACGCCCGTGACCGGCGGCCATTGCAAGCTGCAGTGGAAGCCCGACTGGGCGATGCGCTGGTACGCGCTCGGCGTCGATTACGAAATGGCGGGCAAGGACCTGATCGATTCCGTCAAGCTTTCGTCGCGCATCGCGCGCGTCCTCGGCGGCGGAGCCCCCGGCAGGGTTCAACTATGAACTGTTCCTGGACGAAAACGGCCAGAAAATCTCCAAGTCGAAGGGCAACGGGCTGACGATCGAGCAATGGCTGACCTACGCCAGCCCGGAAAGCCTGTCGCTGTTCATGTTCCAGAGGCCGACGGCGGCGAAGCGGCTCTATTTCGATGTGATTCCCCGCACGGTCGACGACTATCTCGGGTTTCTGGAGGCCTACCCGCGGCAGGAATGGAAGGAGCGTCTCGGCAATCCGGTCTGGCACATCCACTCCGGCGCCCCGCCTGAGCCGGAAGCCCTCGTCCACGACGGCGAGGCCCAGACGGGCGTTTCCTTCGCCATGCTGCTCAATCTGGCGGCGGTGGCGAACAGCGACAATCCCGCGGTGCTATGGGGATTCTTGCGCCGCTATGCGCCCTCGGCGTCGCCGGAGAACCATCCGCGCCTCGACAGCCTCGTCCGTTACGCCGTCGCCTATTTCCGCGATTTCGTCGCGCCGAAGAAGCGCTACCGGGAAGCCGACGAGGTGGAGCGCGACGCGCTCCTGCAAGTCTCCGCAAGGCTCGCCGAAATGCCGGCCAACGCCACGGCGGAAGAGATCCAGCATGCTCTCTACGACATCGCGCGGCCGATCCCGCGCTACCAGGATCTGCATGCGAAGGGCGCGACGCCCGAACGCCCCGGCGTCTCGAACGACTTCTTCAACATGGTCTACGCGATCCTCCTCGGCGAGGAGCGGGGCCCGCGCCTCGGCTCCTTCATCGCGCTCTACGGCCTCGAGGAAACCCGGGCGCTGATCGACAAGGCGCTCGCGGGAGAGCTCGTCCGGCAAGGCGCCGCGAAGGGCGGGTAAACAGGCGACTTATTGGCGAGCAATCTTTTCTCGAGGGGCTCCAGAGCGGAGCTCAAAAGCGGAACTTCCCACGTCGCGAGCGGTTTCCCTTGACGCCACAATCAGGGAGATGATCATGGACAAGGAGCATGTTAGAGGCGCCGCCGACAAGGTGAAGGGCGCCGTGAAGGACGCCGCTGGCAAGGTGACCGGCGACAAGCGGATGCAGGCCGAGGGCAAGACCGACAAGGCAAAGGGAGCCGCGCATCAGGCGGTCGGAGACGTCAAGAACGCCGCGCGTCGCGCCGACAAGAGCTGATTTCGACCACTCTCCTCGACCATCAGCATGGAGGCCGCCTTCCGGGCGGCCTCTTCTTTCTGGTCGAGTACGATGTTCTCTTCTGCCTGCCGCGGATCCGCTCGAGGTTTCGTGAGGCGTGGCCGCAGATGGCGCGAGCGCCTATCCGCCCTTCTCGACCATGCGCTTGATCTTATCCGCGAGCCTTTCCAGCTTGCGCGGCGTCGCCGTTATATCAATGGCGAACCAGGTATGCGCGCGCCGCACGATCCTGCCTTCGACCCGTCCGAGCCCGTCGAAGTAGGCGACGACGCGATCCCCGATTGCTCCAGCTGAAAACCCCCGTATTCCGATTCCGATCGGCGAAATATCCTGCGTCTCACACGGAAATTCGCTTCCGTCTTCGAGCATGTAGCGTCCGCGCAGCGTCAGGGGGAGGCGAGTATAGCGGCGACGCTCTTCGGCCCCGCCCGGGACCGACGCGCCGGCGGAGACCTGCAACGGGAGTATCGCCGATCGCGGCGTCGGCTCAGCCTCCGACGAAGCCAGCGACGAATGGCGAAAGTCAAATGATGATGCTGCGGACATGACGATGTCGATCTCAAAAGTTAAAAGTAAGGCCGTTCCGGCCCTATGGCGGGTTCCATTTTCGGACGAGGAAAGCTATGGCTCCAATTCATTGCACGGGGCTGATCATCTCGAACCGAGTCTGACGAACCTCTGCTTACATGCCGGGCAGCCGGTTAAAGTCTGGCAAAGTTCGGCCAAAGCGATCGAGTTCTTGTCACGCCGGCCTCGTCGATTTCTTTCCGGCCCTTCCCTCGCGGCGCTTCACCGCCGGCAAGGACAAGTCCAGGACGAGGCGCGCCCGCAACAGCCGCATCCGACCGAAGCCGCGTTCCAACACCTGGCCCGGAAGGCGTCGCAAGCCGTTGAAAACGCCGGAAAACGGCACCCTCCGACGGGCTCGCCCTCACAGCCAGGCGCGGGCGAATTTCTGGAACGCTCTCGCGCGGTGCGACAGGGCGAGCGACCCGTCCACAGGAATGCCGTGCTTCTCCTCTGCCGTCATTTCGCCGAAGGTGCGCGCGTGGCCATCGGGCCTGAAGATGGGATCATAGCCGAACCCGGCGATGCCGCGCGGGGGGAAGACGAGGTCGCCGTCGACGCGGCCCTCGAAAGCGTCGATCCGGCCGTCCGGCCAGGCAAGCGCAAGCGCGCTGATAAAATGCGCCCGCCAGGGAGCGGGCGCGTGGGCGGCGCGCAATTCCGCCTCGATGCGGCTCATCGCGGCGCGGAAGTCCTTGCTCTCGCCCGCCCAACGCGCGGAGTAGATCCCGGGGCGCCGCCGAGCGCCTCGACGCAAAGCCCGGAGTTGTCGGCAAGCGCCGGTTGGCCCGAGGCGCGCGCCGCCGCCGCCGCCTTGAGCGCGGCATTGTCGCGGAAGGTGAGGCCGGTCTCGCCAGGCTCGCCAAGGTTCAATTCCGCCGCGCCGACGGCTGCGACGCCGTGGGGCGCAAGAAGTTCGCGAATCTCGCGCAGCTTCCCGGAATTATGGGTCGCGGCGACGATCCGTCCCGAGAGGCGGCGGCGTCCCGCTTCAAGCCGTCGCTCGGAACTCATCGGACGACAATCTTGTAACGTTGACCGGCGACGAGCTGAGCGCCGCGCTCGAGACCGTTGAGGATCAGGAACTGGTCCAGCGCCTGAGGCAGGAACGCCATCCGCGCCGCCATCGTGTCCGGCGTGTCGACGCTTCCCGCCGTGACGATCTTGATCGACTGCGCCGCGGCGAGCGCCGAATCCCGGGCATTGATGAGCCGGAACGACTGAAGCGAAGCGCGGAACCGCCCGTCGACGGCTGGAGACAGGGTATGGGCGGCGAAGATCAATCGGTAGAGCCTGCCGTTGAGATGGACGGCGCCGAGTCGGAAGCTCCACTGCTCGCCTTGCGCGACCGCTGTCGCGGCCTCGAGGCCGCCGATCTTCATTGTTTCGACCTGGGTCGTCTTGAGACCGTCGATCCAGCCCGCCGCGATCGCGCTGGCGACGGGCGTCGAATTCGGCGATCGCGATGCTGTCGAGGCGGAGCGCCTCGCCGCCCGCTTCGCCGACTCCGATGAGGGCGGCCGACTGGTTCTCCAACGTAAACCCTTCGGGGGCCTCGAAGGCGAAGCCGAGCTTCGGATGAATGAACGTGGTTCCGCGAACGATCCCCTGGGAGGGGTCGTCGCCGAAGGCGAGGCCATCGATCGCCGTCAGGTAAGCGTCCCGCCCGATCGCTCTGGCGCCGGGCGGCCTGATCTGTCGGGCTTCCGCTTCGGCCTGGGCGATTCGCTCCGGCGTCGACGGATGGGTCGCCATCATGTCCGGTCGGTTGGCCGATCCCGCTCCCGAAATCGACGCTTTGAGCGCGCTCCATTCGCCGAGCGCGGTGAGGAAGCGCGCCGCGCCATAAGGATCGTAGCCCGCGCCGCCCAGGTCTTTGATGCCGATCCGGTCGGCTTCGAACTCCTGCTGGCGCGAAAAGCTGGCGATCGACAGTTTCGAACGCGCCTGGACCTCGTCGTCGGCCTCGGCATGCTCCAGCAACTGGGCATTGACCCGAGTGAAGAGCGCGGCGGTCTTCTCGAATTCGGCCCGCTGCGCGGCGTGGCGCGCGGTGACATGCGCAATCTCGTGCGCCATCACCGCGGCGATCTCGGACGTGTCGTCGGCGAGGGCAAGAAGCCCGCGGGTGACGAAGATGTCCCCGGAAGGCAGGGCGAAGGCGTTGACGACGGGTGAATTGAGCACGGTGACGCGATAGGGTTGAGCGGAGGCGTTCGGCGCCGGCGCCAGCTTGAGAAGAACGCCATTGAGGTCGCTCTCGATCGCCGGCGCATGGTATTCGCCGCCGAAAGCCTGCATCAATCGCTTGCGTTCAGGGTTCGGCGGGGTCGCCGGATGCGACTCGGCCGCCGCAGGCGCGACGTTCGCGGGAGCGGGCGGCGCCTCGATCGACGCGCACGCGGCCACGCCGAGGCTCAGGGCGCCTGCGGCGGCGGCGAGGACGCGCCGCCAGCCTCCTGCCCCGCCCGCCGGCGGCCTCAGGTTTTCAACAACGCCCTCGCTCATAGACGCGGCTTGTCCACTCCTTGCGCGTCGGAGCGACGCAAAACTTCGATCATCGCGGGCTCGCTGACCTCGAGTCTCGGACCAAACCGGTCATCGAGGACGCCTCGCGCCCGTATGGTCTGCCCAGCGAGCGCGTCTATTGGACGGCCTGCCTTCGCGAACGCTGTCTCCAGTTTGCGCGCGACGACGATCGTCGGACCGTCACGGGGGGCGAGGTCAAGATAAAGGCGCGAGCGCCCAAAGCCAACCCTGCGCACCCTTCCCTCGATCACGACAAATTGTCCGTCGCGTCGACGCAGCGCCGCCGTCTCGAACGACGGGATGACGGCGTATTCCGGATCGCGCCAGATTCCGAGGCCTGCGCGCCGCGCGCGGTCCTCGACTGCAAGGCGGCCGGCTGCGCAATTGCGCGTCTCGAACTCCGGCTTGACGCGCGCATAGCCCGCTCGCAGCAGGGCCAAGGCTATCGACTCGAGCGAGACCGCCGAGTTGCCGGTAGCTTCGGGGGCCGAAAGGTCCGCCACCGTGCGCTCCCACCGGTCCGGTCCATTGGCCAAGAGGTCGAGTTCCACCTCGCGGCCGACCACGCGACCGGCAAGAAAATCGCGCGCCGCCCTCGCCGTCTCGGGGTCGCCGCGCTCCGGTTCGGGCGTGTCGAGGCCGCCGAGCCTGACGAGCCTGCCGTCGGCGAGCGCGATGTCGAGCCGCTCGTCGACGGCGACGACCTCGACGGCGCCGGCCGGCGAGCCGCAGTCCGCGAAGGCGGGCGAAGCGAGACCGAGCGCCGCGCCGATCAGACCGAGTGAGACGCACGCTCCGGGGCAACGCCGCAACTGTTCGCGAAACCGGTGCACAGCGGAGAAATCCATGCTATGGCCTTCGCCGCTTCGAGGGCGCGCACTCTGCCCGCCCTCGATGAGTGGAAGCGCGTTTTGGTCCCGGTAGCTCAGCAGGATAGAGCACAGGTTTCCTAAACCTGGGGTCAGGGGTTCGATTCCCTTCCGGGACGCCATTTCTTTACTTAGCCCATTCGTCACCAACACGACAGGCAGTTCGACGGCCGTATTCACACGGGTAACAGGCGTAGTCAGGCTGAGGCCCTGCGAGGAATGGCGTTCGGCTCGGCCCGAGCGCATCTCACGCTCGAGGCGAGCCCCTCTGAGCAATCGCCGGCCCCATTCGTCTTGAGGAGCGCATCGAGAATTGCGCGATAAGCGACGAGACAGTCCGCTTGGCGGACGGCTTCGACAAACGGCGCGAGCCCGTCCTTGACCATATTCAAGAATTGTTATCCGGCGATTTCCGCGATGTAACAACCACGGCCGCATCGCGACCGCCTCGTCGCTCTTCGCAGGCTAGCGGGCAGCCTCGTGGGTGAAGGCGGCAACCCAGGCTCGGATCGAGCCGCTCGATGGCCGCTCCTCGCGCATCGAGACGCGGATGATAGGCCGCACTTACTGCTGCGGTCCCAGACGGATGAGCGCCCTGCGCGTTGCGCTGCAATGGGGATCGATAAGTTAGAACGCTGGGCCGAGTTTCGCCGGGCTGAACCGATGACCACATGCGGGAAGGCGACGCATGAGGCCGCGGCGTCAGCATGTCCTCGACAACTGGCTGTCGTGATTGAGCGGCAGCAAAATACTTCGATCCGAGTGACCCGCCACGTTCCGCTTCCTAGCGGAAGCGGCCACAGACCCGCAGGGCGCTTCCCGGACCGTCCTGTACGGGGCGGTGAAGAGCGCCGAGAACGTTGTGCGGTTCCTGGGCCAAAGGGCGTTAGGCGTCGGAATAAACGCGGCTGGCGCAAGTGAGCACGTACATTTCGAAGGTCCCCGCAGGAGCGCTGCTGTTGCCGATAAGAGCCGCTCTTGAAGTTTCTGGGGCATTGCCGAAGGCATGGGCTTGGTTGCAGCCCCTCTCGAATCTTTAGCGAAAATGGGCGGGGGATAACACTCCCATCCGCGACAAGCAGAATGGGCCGCCGGAGGCTGGAAGACCCCGGCGCCGCGGCCGGGTCGATGAGGGTCGCTCGTCTGTCGCGCGCCAAAGTCGCAGCCGACGCAGCATTCGGCTCCCCTTTGTGTCCAGGTGGCGACTTTAGGGCCAAATTACCTCGGCGCAAGCGCGTTGATTGCGGGCTCGAATTTATCCATCGGCGCGGCGTCCCACGCCCTCAAAGTGAACGTCGAATTTCGCCGCAGCGCCGGCGTCTCGGATCACGACAAGGTCGTTGTCTTGCTGGCGCTCGCCGCTGGCGCGAAATTCGCCGAGCCGGTGCGCAGCAACTGCCCGTCGATCGCGTAAGCCTTCAGGTGCATGAACGGCCGCCGCCTTGATCCGGACCTGCAGAGAGAGTCGGGAGAACAATCAACGAAAGAGCCAATTGGAGGACGGCTCGACCTCGGCCAATCGAGGGGCTGACTTTTGACCTTGGCCGTACTATAACTCCCGTCGGAACGCCGGTTTACAACGAAAGGAATTCCAACCTCACAATGACGAGCTCGTCCGTCGCCAAAACTTCGCAGCGATCTGCCCTTCGGGTCAAGAGTGCTGCTCATCCTGACGAGGATCGGATCGGCCAGCGCTATGAGGCGCGGCGAGGGAGACGAGCGCGTTTGCTCCGTCGCGCGGTCATGGCCGTTATCGTAACGCCCACTGTAATGGCTGGGCTTTATTATGGTCTGTGGGCGGCGCCGCGATACGTGTCGGAAACCCAGTTCATGGTGCGCACCATCGAAGGCGGTGGCGGCGGACTGCCTTCCGGACTTCAGGGTCTGTTGCAATCTTTCGGAATTGCGCACTCGACAGACGATTCGAACGCCGTCCTGAGCTACCTGCAATCGCGGGACGCCGTCAAAGACCTGGAAGCGGCGCTGCCCTTGCGGAAGATCTACAGTCGGGAAGAAGCGGATGCCGTGGCCCGGTTTCCGCGTTTGTTCTTCGGCGACAGTTTCGAGCGACTCTATTGGTATTATAACGATCTTGTAACCGTGTTTTTGGACCCGGACAGCGGAATCATCACCATACAGGCGCAAGCATTTCGTCCCGAAGACGCCCAGGCGATCGCGCGGCAGCTGCTGTCGGAAGCCGAAGCGCTCGTCAACGCGATGAACGCGCGGCTCGAGGCCGACAGCGTTCGCTCGGCGGAAGCCGCCGTCACCGAGGCTGAAAATGTGGTGCTCGCCGCCCAAAAGGACGTCGACCTGTTTCGCACCGCCGAAATCGTCGTCGATCCTTCTCAGAATGCGGTCGCCCAACTCGGCACGATCACCACCTTATCGAGCCAGCTCGATCAGGTATTAGCGCAAATTCTGGCAAACAGCAGGCTGTCGCCGTCCAATCCGACGACTGCCGCCTTGAAAGCCCAAGCCGACGCGCTTTCAGCGCAGATCGCTAATGAACAAAAAGGGCTCGCCGGATCGCATGACGCGGTGTCCAACAAGGTATCCGCGTATGAGCGCCTGACGCTGTTGCGCAGTCTTGCGGACGCGAGCCTGGCGGCGGCAAGATCGTCTTTGGACAGCGCCCGCACTGACGCGCGACGGCAGCATGTGTTCGTCGAGGAGATCGTCGCGCCGAACCTGCCCGACTATTCCACCGAACCCGAGCGCCTGCGTTCGATTGCGACGGTGTTCGCCGTGTCACTCGCGGCTTTCGCGGTGCTTTGGCTCATTTCGGTCGGCGTCAAGGAGCGCGACCATTGAATGAGACCAGCCTGACCGCGACCGTCGAAGGATCTTCGACGGCGAATCGCCGGGCGGAGTCCACCGTGGCCGAGAGTCGATCGCTCGTCGTCGAAGGCGAGGCAAACCCGCTCGGGACGCAGCTCCCGCCGCCGACGGACGGCGAAGAGCCTGCCAAACCGAGGACCGGCTTCTGGGCTCGCTACAGACTGTTCATTGTCTCGGTGGTCGTGCCGATGCTGATTGGCGCCGGCTTTCTTCTGTTCATCTCGCCGCGCTATAGTTCGACCGCAACCTTCATTGTCCGCTCTATCGACCGAAGCGCGAGCCAGCCGGCAGTTCAGTCCGTGGTTCAGGGCGCAGGCGCGTCGATCGTCAGCGACGAAACTTACGCGGTCAACGCATATCTGACGTCACGCGATATCGTGGATCTTCTGGTGAGGAACGACAACCTACTCCAGATCTTGAGCCGGCCTGAGGGCGACGTCTTCTTTCGCTATCCAACTCCCTGGCTGCCCGACAACAAGGAGTTCTTGTACCGTCGCTTTCAATGGATGGCGACTGCCGACGTCGACCCGGTTACGGACCTCAGCACGATCGAGGTGAACGCTTTCACACCACACGACGCTCAGGCGCTTGCCCGAGCGGTGCTGAATTACGCCGAGGCGTTTGTGAACCGCCTGAACGAGCGCTCCTATCGAAGCCAGCTGGCCGTGGCCGATCGTTTTGTGACTGAAGCGCAAAAGAACCTCGAGGCGATCGAGGCTGAACTCAAGGCCTTCCGCAACGCTTCCGGCTCGGTCGACCCGAACCTCGTCGCCCAGTCGAAACTGAACGTGATTGAAGGCCTCTCGCGGCAGCTCGCGCAGATCGAGGCGTCGATCAAGCAACAGCGCACTTTGGTGTCGTCGTCACCCACCCTCGCTCCCCTTCGTGCTCAAGCGCAATCCTATCGCGACGAAATCGACAAGGAAAGACTGGCAATAGCGGGAGGCCCAAGATCGGAAGCGGTCAAGCTCCAGACGTACGATCAATTGACGTCGCGCCGTGACCTCGCTGTAAGGGCGCTCGCTGAGGCGGAGACGCAAAAGGCTCAGGCGCGACTAGACGCCGAACGGCAGCACCTCTACATCCAGGTCGTTTCGCAACCCAGTCTCGCGATCGACTTTGCGCGCTATCCCCGCATAACGTTGGACTTGCTGGCGCTGCTGGGGATCTGCTTGGCGGTGTATCAGGTGGTTCGCAAGCTGCGCGATTTCGCCATGGAGCATGGCCCCTGATGTCCCCGAACTCGACCGCGCTTATGGAAAGAGGGCCCGACCAGCCGCCGGCTCTCAGGCCGGCTCAGGGCCACTCCAGGCGGTTTGCTCGCTCGATCCGGGTCGAGCGATTGGTGAAGGAATACCACACGCCAATCGGGGTTCGTCGGGTGCTCGATGGAATCTCGTTCGAACTGCGCGAGGGGGAAAAGATTGCCGTGCTTGGCCGGAACGGTTCGGGCAAGTCGACCTTGATCAAGCTCATTGGCGGTGTCGAATTCCCCAGCTTCGGGACCATCGAGCGCGGCATGTTTCTCTCCTGGCCGCTCGCTTTTTCCAGCGGTATTTCCGGCCATATGACGGGCGCGGCCGCCGCGCGGTTCATCGCGCGACTCTACAACCGCGATGAAAAGGACATGCTCGCCTTCGTCGATGACTTCGCCGAGCTCGGTCGCCAGCTCTACATTCCCACCAGCGCATATTCGACGGGCATGGCGTCGCGTCTCGCTTTCGCACTGACGCTGGCGATCGACTTCGAATGCTTCTTGATCGATGAGGTGCTCGCCGTCGGCGACCAGCGCTTCCACCGCAAGTGCTACGAGGCGCTTTTCGTCCAGCGGGCCGACCGAGCGATGGTGCTGGTCAGTCATAACGCCGACATCATCCGACAATATTGCCGCAGCGCCCTGGTGCTGAAGGCGGGCCGCGGCCGAGTGTTCGAGGACTTGGAGTTGGCGCTGAGGATCTATGAGACGCTTTGAATGCTACACAGAGGGAATCAGGGGGTCGTAAGCGCCGCCTCGACCTCATGGGGCCAATTTGCTGCGCACTAGCTAGGCGCCTAAAACCCGGCCTTGGGACGATGACGGTCCCTGGTTCAGCGGTCGGCTTATGGAAACTCTCTTTCGCGAAATGGCGGACGATACGCGCAGGCCGCAAGAGGCGCATCTCTTGCTGACTGCTCCGCGACCGCGAACGGAAGAAACCGCAGGTCGCTGAATCCGTTCCCTTTCACGGATAGAATGAGAAAATCAAAGCGCGGCTCCTCTCCAATTGTTTGACTGGGGAGCAGACATCAGTTGTATTCGTCCATCCGCGGACGCTCGGACGTTTGGCGGAGTGTGTAAGCGAGTCATTTTGTCCGAGCTCCACGCGTCGCAATTGCGAACCGTCTCTGGCCACCGGCCAGCGCTCTGGGCGGAATCTTCCTCCGCTGGTGACCCGTGCCTTCGGGCCGGGCCGAACAGATACGGAACATATGCCATCTTGTCAAGAAATAGTAGCGCCCATTGCCAACAAATAGTCGTTCTTTCTGGAGGAGGGAGAACCGACGCCGGTTTTTCACCGGAAGGTCGCGCGGCGCAGAAGCTTATACCTGTCACGACAATCAAAACCGCCGCCATCCCATTTGCAAAAACAGCAGGCATTTTCTCGCACAGCGCAAAATATTTCGGTGAATGGGATGCTTGCGCACAATAACAAACCATGCAAAAATTATTGATGCGCCTCCCAGACTACCTTGCCGAGCGCAATATCAGCCATGAGGCGTTCGCGGAGAGCCTTGGGGTTCATCCGACGACGGTCTATCGGCTCTGCAGCGGTCTCTCGTTCCCGAAGCGCTCGACGATCCGGCAGATATTCGAATTGACCAAGGGTCACGTGACAGCGAACGATTTTCTCGGCGTCGAGCGGCCGCCGCCCCAAATCGGCGGGCGCGGGCGTCCTCGACGCGAAAGCAAATCGGAGCGCGCGCTGACTGCGAACGAATTCCCCCCTAACTCGCCGAAAGGCCGCACAGGACACGACATGCAGCACCCCGTCACCGCCGCTATTGAGGCCTTCGCGCGCGGCGAGATCGTCGTCGTCACCGACGACCACGATCGCGAGAATGAAGGCGATATGATCGTCGCGGCGTCGATGTGCACAACCGAGAAAATGGCCTTCATCATCCGCAACGGCTGCGGAATCGTCTGTGCCCCGCTGACCGCCGACGACGCTCGCCGGCTACATCTCCCGCCGATGGTGGCGGCGAACGATGCGCCGCTCGGCACCGCGTTCACCGTCTCCGTCGACGTCAAGCACGGCATGACGACCGGCATCTCGGCGGAGCAGCGCTGCAACACCGTCCGGGCGCTCGCCAACGGGAACATGGGCGCGAGCGACTTCGTTCGGCCGGGCCACGTCTTCCCGCTTGTCGCAAAGGAAGGCGGCGTTCTGATGCGCTCGGGCCACACGGAGGCGGCGGTCGATCTCTGCAACCTCGCCAATCTGCCGCCGGTCGCGGTGATCTGCGAGCTCGCGAACGACGACGGAACAGTGATGGTGGGGCCCCAGATCGAGGCCTTCGGCGACAAGCACAAGCTCAAGCGCATTTCCGTCGCCGATCTCATCGCCTACCGGCAGGCACGCGAAAAGCTGGTCGAACGCGTCGCCACTTTTCCGGTTAAGACGCCGATCGGGGAACTCCAGGGCTACGCCTATCGCACCCCGTTCGATCCGGTCACGCACTTCGCGTTCGTCCATGGGCCAATCGGCGACGGTCGCGCCATGCCGGCGAGGCTTCATCGCTGCGACATCGTCGGCGACATTTTCGGCAGCGGCGCGATTCCAAAGGTCCTTCAGCGCTTCAAGGCGGAAGGGCGCGGCGCCCTCGTCTATTTGCGCGACGGATCGGCGGGCGTTCCGACAAACTTCGGCGGCGCGGAGCCATCGGGCTCCGACGGGACGCGGGCCATGCAATGGCGAGAGGTCGGCCTCGGAGCCCAGATCCTGCGCGATCTCGGCGTCTCATCCATCCGTTTGCGCACGGACAACCCCCGCACCTACGTTGGCCTCTCGGGCTTCGGCATCGAAATCGCTTCGGTCGAACCGATCGATGGCTAGACCGAACTTTACCTCAGCAAAGAGCGTAAGCCGTTGACGCAGTCAGCTTTCGCAAAATCAAGTTCAACGGTTCTGACTAGGGCCTGTCCTCAGTTGAGCTGGATGACGACGGCGACGAGGCGGATTGCGCCGAGGAAGTTTCTCGCGAGCTTGTCGTAGCGTGTCCCGATCGCACGAAATTGCTTGAGTTTTTCGAAGAGACGTTCAATCAAGTTGCGCTCTTTGTAGAGAGTGAAGTCGCATTCCCTTTTCTCCTTGCGATTGCTCCTTGGCGGAATGACGGCTGCGATTCGCGCGTCCCGCAGCTGTTCGATCAGGCCGTCAGCATCGTACCCTTTGTCGCCAAGCAGCGCGCCGCAAGCGACGCCTTGGAGCAGTTGCCCCGCAGCGCGAACATCGTGGACGTGACCCGCCGTCAGAACAAGTCTGACCGGATTGCCCAAGGCGTCCGCGAGCGCATGGATTTTGGTTGTCAGGCCGCCCCGGGAGCGTCCAATGGCTTGGTCCTCGCCGTTTTTTTCGCGCCCCGGCGCTGTGCTGATGGGCGCGGACGATGGTGGCGTCGATCATCACGTATTCGGTGTCGGCGTCACTGGCCAAGTGATTCAGAACACGCTCGAAAACCCCGCTCTTGCACCACCGGCTGAAGCGTTGGTGCGTGCTCTTCCAGGAACCAAAATGCGCCGGCAAATCGCGCCATGGAACGCCTGTCCGATAGCGGTAGAGCACCGCCTCGACGAAGAGCCGATTGTCTGGCGCAGTACCGCCGACATGGCCCCTACGCCCAGGAAGAAAATCCTTGATCCGATCCCACTCATCATCCCGCAATCCATCCCGATCCATGGTCAGCCCCTCAAAAAGCCGACCACCCATGAGTCAGAGATTTGCTGATTCGGGAATCCCCTTTCTAACTCGGCGCTAACTGAGGACAGCCCCTAGGCAACTCGAGCGAAAATTGATGCTCCAACGCAAGAAAAAAACGAATCGCTGATTCTATAGCGTGGTGTTTGCTCTTGACACCCGAATTTTCGGTGTAGTCAGACATGACTACTATTTTACGATCAAATTGAACCTAAGCAACTCAGCGGATTCAACTTTCGAGCAAATCAAGGGGTAAAGTTCGGGCTAGCTGGGCGGGGGGGACGATTTCATCCTTCCATCAAGGTCGTCACATGCGCGGCGACGGAACGCGCGAGGGCCTCGAGATCGTACCCGCCTTCGAGGACCGAGACGATGCGGCCGCCGCAGCGCTTCTGCGCGATTTCCATCAGCTTGCGGGTGACCCAAACGAAATCCGCTTCGACCAGATTGATGTTGCCGAGCGGATCCCGGCGATGCGCATCGAACCCGGCCGAGATGATGATCAAGTCGGGGGCGAAGTCGACGATGCGCGGAAGGATCGCGACCTCGATCGCCTCGCGGAACGTATCGCCGGCGTCGCCAGCCCTGAGCGGCGCGTTGACGATCTGGCCGTGGGCGCCGCGCTCGCCGATCGAGCCCGTCCCGGGATAGTGCGGCATCTCGTGTGTCGAGGCGTACATGACGTTCGGATCGTCCCAGAAAATGTGCTGCGTGCCGTTGCCGTGGTGGACGTCGAAGTCCATGATCGCGATGCGGTCGGCCCCGTAAATCGCCCGCGCGTGCCGCGCAGCGACCGCCACGTTGTTGAAGAAGCAGAAGCCCATGGGGGTAGCAAGTTCGGCGTGATGGCCCGGCGGCCGGGTGGCGACGAAGGCGTTTCTCACCTTGCGGGTCATCACCTCGTCCACGGCGAAGATGGCGCCGCCGGCTGAGCGCAAGGCGGCCTCGAAGGTTGCGGGCGACATCGAGGTGTCCTGATCAATCACGGTGTGTCCCTGGGTCGGCGTCGCGGCTCGCAAGGCCTCAATATATTCGAGCGGGTGGACGCGCGCGATCGCCGAGATCTCGGCCCGCGGGGCGACGTCGCGGGCGAGCATCTGGAAAATTTCGCTTTCGAAGGCGCGCTCGACGGCGCGCAACCGGTCGGGCTGTTCGGGATGTCCTTCGCCCATGTCATGCGCCAGGCACGCAGGGTGACTTATGAGCAGCGTGGTCACTGTCTGGAGTCCTGCTTGGCGAAACGGGTTACCCCCCGCAGACGCAAGTCTTGCCCCGACGGCCGGGAAAGTCCACAGCCGCAACCGATCATGGCGGGACGGGTTCGGGTTTGCATGTCAATCGTTTCGCTTCAGCCTCCGCCTCGGGATAGAGGCTGGGGAACTCGCTGAAGACTCGCATCATCACATAGCCCTCGCGGGCCGGCGCGGCAACGCGCAAATCACGCGAAGGGGATTCTTCGTCGTCATGCGCGGCGAGCGCGCGCACCTCCTGCGGAGTCCCGAGCACGGCGTCGACGACGCCATGGGTCGCGGCCTTGTCGGTCAGCGCGTAGAACACGAGGCTCCGGCGCGTATGAAACGATATCGAGGAGAAGGAGCGTCCGGCGGGCGCTTGGACGCGGATGGGACCCGATGCGAGGTCGTACCGGCAGAACGCCATCGCCACGGCAGGGTCGGCGTATGGCAACATCCTTTCGGCCGGGCCCGCGCGCGGCAGCAAGACGGTCTCGTTGAGCGCCCCGAGCGGAGCGAGCCGGGCGAAGGCGTCCCGGCTCCCCACGTAAGGCGCGAGGAGCACGACGATGAAATGGACGAGCGCGGCGAGGATGACGGTCGCGGCGAGATAGGCGGCCGCTTCGTCGCTTCGAAGTCGCTCCCTCATCCGCAGCCGACCCTCGTCACGCGCGGCGCCGTCGACCTGTCGATCGCGCCGGCGGTGGCGCCGAGAGGAAAGTCATACAGTCGCAATGCGAGCGCAAACGGCCCCTGTGTCCCGATCGGCAGCCAGTTGCCCGGCTGGACGTCGGCAGCGACCGTGATGGTGAAGTCGCCGTTGCCGGCGCGCAGAATCTCCGACGAGCGGAAGCCGTAACGTCGCGCAAGGTTATCGACAGTCCAGCCACCCTGGTCGATCAGGCTCAGCGTCCAGTAGCGCGCGGCCGGCACGCGCGGACCGACCTTGTAGATGCAGCGGGGGTCGAGCGCTCGGCCTTCATCGTCGACCCTGGCGACCAATTCCAGTCCCTCGCCGACAGCCAGGGGAATTTCTCCGGTTCGCTCGAGCCGGGCCAGGGTATAGGGATCTGCGTCCGTCGAGCCGGCGTGGGCTTCGAGTTCCCAGGGACCGAGCCCGACGCGGTCGAATGGACTGAGACGCGACAGCGCATACGCGCTTGCGAGAAGGCCTAAGGCGAGGCCGAGCGCGCACACAAGCAGGGCTTTGACAAAAAACACCACGGGACGCGGCTCCGGATAAGGCGGCCGATGAACGCGAGGCCGAGGCCCGAAGTCAAGCGTCGTTCAGCGGGAGCCGTCGCTTTCCCGCATGGCCGCGACGCCGCTCCGGCCCCCGTGGGGTTCGGCTTGCGGCGCCGCAGACGTGCGGCCGATCAACGCCTCGCGAGCCAGGTCGCCGATATCGAGGATCGCTTTAGTCGCCCGCGGCGATAGGCCGAGCGGCGGCTGAGAAGCCTCGGCGGAAGGTTGCGCCGTTTTCGCGGAAGCGGCCGGTTCGCTGGGCGCTGGAGCCGGCGCGGCGACGCCGAATGGCGGCTTTGCCTCGAGGCCCTGGTGGGCGAAGACCATGATTTCGCGCCAGGTCATCGCAGGCAAGATGCCGCCTGTTAGGTTCTCCATCGGCGAGTTGTCGTCGTTGCCGAACCAGACGCTGCCGACCAGATTTCCGGTGAAGGCGTTGAACCATGCATTGGTCGAGTTGTTGGTCGTCCCCGTCTTGCCCGAGATGGCAAGGCCGGGAATCTGGGCGGCGCGGCCGGTGCCCTCGGTCACGACATGGGTCATGATATTGTTCATTTCGGCGACCTTGTCGGCCGGAAGCACGCGCACCGGCGGCCCGCTGTCCTTCTCGTGCGAGTAGATCAGCTTGCCGTTCGAGTTGCGCACTTCGATCGCCGCGTAAGGCGCGACGCGCACGCCGCCGCTCGCAAGCGTCGCATTGGCGGCGACCATGTCGATCATCTTGACCTCGTCCGCCCCGACCGGCAGGGAGACGGTGTCGACAAGCGGCGTCGTCACGCCCATCGCGCGCGCTGTTGCGACGATCTTGGACCGCCCGAGCGCGGCGATCTTGGCGAGGTGATAGCTCTGCTTCGGAGGCCAGTAGACTTCGCCGATCTTGACCGACATGCGAATCGCCGCGGTGTTGAGCGATTCCGCCAGCGCCCTGTACAGGGGCATGATTCCTCCTCTCTCGCCATGATAATTGTGCACGCAATAGTCGCCGATGCAGATGCCCGACGCGTCGACTGGGGTGTCGGCATGGTATTTTCCGGTCAAGAGAGCGGTCATGTAGACGAAAATCTTGAATGACGAGCCGGGCTGGCGCGCCGCGTCCGTGGCGCGATTGAACTGGCTGGCCCCGTAGTCGCGCCCGCCGACCATCGCCCGCACGAGTCCGTCGGTCGTTGCGACGACCGCCGCCGCCTGATGAGCGCGATAGGCCGGCGCCTTGTCGCGCAACATGGTTTCGATGACCGTCTCGGTCTTGGTCTGCAGCCCTTCGTCCAGGCCGGTTCGCACGGTCAGGGTGCGATCGTCCCCGAGCTTGCCGGCGGCGGCGAGCGCCCTGACCTCGGAATAGGCGAAGTCGAGGTACCAGTCCGGGCTGTCGTGCGGGGTTTGGTCGATCGGGGTGGCGGGGTTGCGGCGGGCGGCGTAGACCTGCCCCTCGGTCATGAATCCGGCGTCGACGAGGTTGCTCAAAACGTCGTTGGCCCGTGCCCGCGCCGCCGCCAGGTTGACCAGGGGCGAATACTTCGTCGGCGCCTTGAACAGGCCGGCGAGCATCGCCGCCTCCGCGAGATTGATGTCGCGCGCGGATTTCCCGAAATAAGTCTGGGCGGCCGCCTGAACGCCGAAGGCGCCGGCGCCCATATACGCCCGGTCGAGATAGAGCTTGAGAATCTCCTTCTTCGTCAGATGGTTCTCGAGCCACAGCGCGAGATAGGCTTCCTTGATCTTGCGCTCTATTGAGCGCTCATTGGTGAGGAAGAGGTTCTTTGCCAGTTGCTGGGTGATCGACGACCCCCCCTGGACGACGCCGGAGGCCTTGGCGTCGACGGTCAGCGCGCGGATGGTGCCGACGACGTCGATGCCGAAGTGACTGTAGAAGCGGCGATCCTCGGTCCCCAGCACCGCCTTGACGAAATAGTCCGGCAGCTCCTCGAATGGCACGGCGTCGTCGTGCTTGATGCCGCGCTTGCCAACCTCGACGCCGTAGCGATCCTGAAAGGTCACCGCAAGGTCGCCACGCTTCAGCCAATCGTCGTTCGCCGTCTCCTGAAACGCCGGAATGGCCAGCGTGAGAACGACGAGGAGCCCGGCGAGCCCGAGCGTCAGCGCTTCACATGCGAGTTCGACGAAAACGCGGGAAAGGCCGGAGACATGCAGCCGGTCGGACGCGGCGTCCAGGGCTCGCAGGATGTTGTACACCCTCTGACGCGCATTGAACATCGACGAATCGACGAAGGCGTCCAATGCGAGCAGGGCCCGCGACACCGTGGCCAGCAGCCTCGTGATCCGCGAATTCGGCACCAATACCCTTACCCTCGATTGCGTCTAGGCCCGAGCGGCATCGCCCGGGCGCGGAACGCACTTAACATAGGCGTTGGCTTGAGCGTGGCCTAGAGATGCGACTTTTCGGCGCCGACATCGGGCTCGCAGACCATGCAAAAGCCGCGATGGCGGGGTCCTGTAGGCAAGGAATAGAAGTCGAGCCCGCAGGAATGGCGATCAAGGACGCGGTTGCGGCTCCGTTCTGGCGGGTGAAGACGCTGGACGAGATGAGCCGGGAAGAGTGGGAGAGCTTGTGCGATGGCTGCGCCCGCTGCTGCCTCGTCAAGCTCGAGGACGAAGACACCGGCGACATCCACTTCACCGACATCGGCTGCCGGCTGCTCAACGCCAAAACCTGCCGCTGCCAGGACTACGAACGACGCAATCGTCGCGTCCCCGACTGCGTGAAGCTGACGCCGGCAGCGGTTCGCGCGCTGACTTGGCTGCCGGTCACCTGCGCCTATCGTCTGGTCGCCGAAGGCAAGGATCTTCCCGACTGGCATCCTCTCGTCTCCGGCTCGGCGGACAGCGTTCACGACGCCGGCGTTTCGGTGCGCGGCCGCGTCGTCGCCGGCGAGGACGACCTCGCGCAGGAGCTCTGGCCGGACCGGATCATCAAATGGCCGAACCGGCCGCCGCGGAAGAAGAGGTAGGCCGTCCAGCGCGCGCTCGAGCCTGCCGAAGTCGGTTCCAGTCGATCCGCGCGAGCTCAGGCCGCTGCGCTCGGTCGGGCACGCGCCGCGGGTTCGGCGCGAAATTGGAATTATAGAGCTACAATCGTCCCTCCGAGCGCTCGACCCGCAGCGTTAATCAATTCCTGGGCGAAAATCCTCCGGCCGCATAACTCTTCGTCAGGCCTCGTTAATCATTTGGACAGCATAATCGGGCGCGTTTTGCGTTGCGTGCCAGGCGGACATGAGCGAGGTGGGGGCGCAGAAGGGGGCCGCCGGGCGAAGCGATCCGGACGCCGACATTCGCCGGCGCACGATGACGCGCGAACTTCGCCGGGCGCGCCAGGCCCTGATCGGGCGGGACCCGATCCCGACCCATTCGGCCGCGATGGTGCGGCTGTTCGCCGAGATAAACCGCAGCGCCGCGCCGATGCTGGGGCTCGTCGCGCTCGGCCTCTGCGCGGTCGCCCTGGCGTTTATCGGGGCAGGGACGCTGGCGATCTGGTCGGCCTTCGTCGTTTGCGCGATCGCGATCGTCTACTCGCTGCCCATCGCCTTCCTCGAAAGCGTCGACGCAGAGAAGGCCGCGGGGGCGTGGCGGCGCAAGTTCGTGCTCGCGACCGCATTCTGCGGCGCCGCCTGGGCCTATCTTGTCGTTGCTCTCCTTCGCGTCGGCGAGCCGGACGCTCAAGCCTTCGCCGTTCTGGTCATGCTGCTCGTATCGACGGTGATGTCGCTGTTGGCCGCAGCCATCCCGGCGGCCTTCGTCGCGGGCATGCTGCCGATGATCGTCGGCGTGATCATGCTTTACGCTCCGCGCCTCGAGGGCGCGGCGGCGCCGGCGGCGGCGCTGGCGATCGGCGTCATCGGTTACTTCCTGGTGGTCGTCCAGCGCCTGCATGCCTCGGCCGCCCGCAACATCTCGTTCCAGGCGGAGAAGGATTCGCTGATTGCCGAGCTCGAGCAGGCGAGACTGAACTCCGACGAGGCGCGCCGCAGGGCGGAAAGCGCCAACCTCGCCAAATCGCGATTTCTCGCCACCATGAGCCACGAGCTGCGGACCCCGCTAAACGCCGTCCTCGGCTTCTCAGAGGTGATGAAGGGCGAACTGTTCGGTCCGCACAGCGTCCCTGCCTACAAGGAGTATTCCAACGACATCCATGCGAGCGGCCAGCATCTCCTGATGCTCATCAACGAGATCCTCGATCTCTCGCGAGTCGAAGCCGGCCGCTACGAACTGAAGGAAGAGCCGGTGTCGCTGCCGGCGGTGGTCGAAGACTGCTGCCGGCTCCTGTCGATGCGGGCGAAGAGCCGCAACCTGACCCTCACGCACGCGCTCGAGCCCAATCTGCCGCGGATCTGGGCGGACGAGCGCGCCGTGCGGCAGGTGACGCTGAACCTTCTCACCAACGCGATCAAGTTCACCCCCCAGGGCGGTTCGATCGTCGTCAAGGTCGGTTGGACCGGCGCGGGGGGCCAATACGTCTCGATCAAGGATACGGGGCCTGGCATCCCGGCGGAAGAGATCCCGATCGTTCTCTCCTCTTTCGGGCGCGGCTCGCTCGCCCACAAGAACGCGGAAGAGGGGACGGGACTGGGCCTGCCGATCGTCAAGGGCCTCGTCGAACTGCACGGCGGACAGTTTCGTCTGACCTCGAAGCTTCGACAAGGCACGGAAGCCGTGGTGATCTTCCCGCCGGAGCGGGCGATGGACGCGCTGCCGGCGATCGCTCCCGAGGCGCCGCCGGAGGCTCAAGAGCGGCGCATTCTGCGCCTCGGGCTCAAACGGCGCGACTCGGCGCAGGCGGCGTAGAGTCACATGGCCGCCTTTTCGCCGAAGCCGGCCGCCTCGATGGCGAGATGCGTCTTGTTCTGAAAGCTCGCGTCCTGACCCTCGACCAGAAGCGGAGTCGCGTCCGCGACGGCGCGGCAAACCGCCTCGACCCAGCCCATCTCGGATTTCGCGAAATCGCTGAGCACGAAATTGTGCACGAGCGCCTTGTCGCCAGGATGGCCGATGCCGAGGCGCACGCGCCGGTAGTCGTTGCCAACATGGGCGCTGATCGAACGCAGGCCGTTGTGGCCGGCGTTTCCGCCGCCGATCTTGACCCTGACCTTCGCCGGCGCAAGGTCGAGTTCGTCGTGGATGACGACCAGCGCGCCCGCGTCGAGCTTGTGGAAGCGCAGCGCCTCCCCGACGCTTCGGCCGGATTCGTTCATGAAGGTCTGCGGGGCGAGCAGCATGACGCGTTTGCCGCCGATCACGCCATCCGCCGCAAGCCCCGAAAACCGCGCGCGAAACGGGCCGAACCGATGCGCCTGAGCGATCGCCTCGATCGCCATGAAGCCGATGTTGTGGCGGTTGCGCGCATAGCGCGCGCCGGGATTGCCGAGTCCCGCGATGACGAGCATGGGGCCCCCGATCGAGCGCGCGGGCGAACCCTCTCCCGACGAGCCGGGAGAGGACGTTCCGCCTCTACTTCTTGGCGGCGGGCTTGGCCGCGGCGGCCTTGGCTTCGGCCTTGGCCGGCGCAGCGGTCGCAGCCGGCGCGGCGGCGGAAGGCGCGGCGGCAGCCGGGCCGCGGCCGCCGCAGCCGGCTCTTCCGCCATGACGGTCGGAGGGACGATGGTCACCACCGTGAGGTCCGTCTTGGCGGGAACCGGTCTGCAGCCTTCCGGCAGCTTGAGGTTCGAGACATGCACCGAGTTCGACGAAGTCGAGGCCGGTGAGGTCGACCGTGATCGACTCGGGGATGTTGTCCGCGGGGGCGAACACCTCGACCGTGTGCAGCACGAGGTTGACCGTTCCGCCTTTCTTCAGGCCGGGCGAGGCTTCACGGTTCTCGACATGCACCGGGACGCCGATGCGCACGCGCGAGCCCGGCGTCAGCCGCAGGAAGTCGACGTGCACCGGCCAGTCGGTGACGACGTCGAGCTGATAGTCGCGCGGGAGCACGCGCTCCCTGCGGCCGTCCATGTCGAGTTCGAAGATGGTCGTCAGGAAGTGCCCGGCGAAGATGAGCTTGTTGACGTCCTTGAAGTCGACCGAAATCGGTTCGGGCTTCAGGCCGCCGCCATAAATGACGGCGGGAACGCGGCCTTCGCGACGAACGGAGCGGGCGGCCCCCTTGCCTGTCCCGCTGCGCGTCACGGCCGCGAGTTGCTTGATCGCTGCCATTATGATGTCCTTGTCAGTTGATCGCGCCTCTGCCTCCAGGGGTGTCGGTGACGGCGCGAAGGGCAGGCTTATAGGAGAGGAGCGCTTGCGGGGCAAGCGCTCGCGGCGGGTTGGCGCGCGGGCCGGGCCGTTCGAGCGTCTGATCGGCCTTTAGCGTGAGTTTAGCGTCGCGGCCCAGTTTTCTCAAAGGGTTGCGACCCCGTTTAGCGTCGCGCCGCGATTTGGCCGCTGCGGCGCTGGATGTGCAAATCCGAATCTACATAAATAATATGGCTTGTATCTGCGGCAATTCATCTTGCCTGTCTGCAGGCCCAATCCTCTCCGAACCGCGTTGATGGCCTGACGGATCGGGAAGCGCTATGGCGGCCGAACAGACGAAGCGGGACGCCGACGGGTCCGAGCCCCTGCCCGCGGGCCCGGAGTCTCCCCACCTCGGCCCCGGGGAACGCGAGCAGGCGGCGAGCCATGCCCCCTTGCGCGCGTTGGTCATTCATGAGGTGCTGCGCGAGGAAGGCGAATTCGAATTGCGCCGGCCGCCGGCCGCGCTGTTGTGGTCGGGTCTTGCGGCCGGACTGTCGATGGGCTTTTTCCTTTCTCGCCCTGGCGCTGCTCATGCCTACCTCCCGGACGAGCCCTGGCGGCACGTGCTGGCGAGCTTCGGCTACTGCGTCGGCTTCGTCATCGTCGTTCTCGGCAAGCAGCAGCTGTTCACCGAAAACAACGCTGACGGCGATGCTGCCGGTCTTTTATCAGCCGAGGTGGAAGTCTGCCGGATGGATGATCGCGCTGATGGTCTGGGTGCTGCCGAGCGCCGAATCGGCCGGATTGTTTGTCATTGTGCTGATGACTTACGTCATTGCGCTGGGCCAATTCTCGCACATTGTGGCCGGGTCCACCGAGGCCGCGTTCGCGGTTCTCACCGGCGCCGCGACCGTCGGCGACTATTTCGATCGCTTCTTTCTGCCGACCATCCTGGGCAATTTGTTGGGCGGGGTCGCATTGGCCGCTCTACTCAATCACGCGCCGGTCGCGCATGAAATCGCCGTCAAGCAGAACGACGTTTGAAAGCGGCATCGAGCCGAGGCGGGAACCGGGACTAAGCTCCATACGCCTTCAAGAAAACCTCGACGCCGGCGTTCACTGAGGCCTCGATCTCCTCCGGCTTCACGCTGTCCACCACGCCGAACAGCAGGCGCTTGAAGACGTAGCTCTGGCACAAATCCAGGAAATGCCAAGCCGCGCGCTCGGGGTCGGGGACTTTGAGCGCGCCGCCCTTTTCGAGCGCGCTGAGTTCGGCGGCGAGACGGGTCGCGCCATAGAGCGGCCCGGCTTCGTAAAAGGCGCGGCCGACATTGGGGAATTTCTCCGCCGCCGCAATGACGACGCGGGCGAGCGCCAGCGTGGTCGGCTCGGTCATCCGGCCAAGCAGCCGGACGCCGAAGTCGGTCAGCATCTCCCTGACATCGCCCTCGCGCTTGAACGTGCACAGTCGCTCGGCCGCCTGAGCCTTTTCGGCCCGGATGATCGCCTCGAACAGCTCGTCCTTGGAATTGAAATAGGCGTAGAGCGTGCCCTTGGAGACGCCGGCCGATCGGGCGACGTCGTTCATGCTCGCCCCGTCGAAGCCGGCGGCGAGAAACGCCGTCCGGGCGCCGTCCATGATCTGGCGCCGCTTGGCGCCGCCGTCATGACGGCCGTTAACTTCGCCTTCGAGAGTTTCCGCGTCCATAGCCCTTGAGCCGTGTCGAACTCGTCCCATGTCTGACCGAACGGTTCGGTTCGATTTTTGTTGCTTTAGGCCGCGCGCTGCGCTAAGTCAAGCAAAATGACCGAACCGTTCGGTCGAGTACGGGGTAGGGTAGGGTAGGGTAGGGAGCATGGCCGACGATCACGCCGCCGCCGCACCTGCGACTGAGTCGCGCGCGGTCGCCGCGGCGCCGGTCGGACATGGCGTCCCCGTTCCTTCGGCGGGCGCCGGGCTTCCGGCGCATCCCCACTCGGGCGGCGGCGGTCCCACGGTTCAGCCGGCGCCGAAGCGCTCTCGCGGCCTCAGGCGGTTCGTCGTTCCCCTCGTCGTCCTCGCCGGCCTCGGTTACGGCGGCAAAATGGCGTACGACTATTTCGTCGTGGGGCGTTTCCTCGTCAGCACCGACGACGCCTATGTCGGGGCCTCGACAGCGATCATCGCGGCCAAAGCGACCGGACACCTCACCCGGGTCCCGGTGGTCGACAACCAGGTCGTCCATCAGGGCGACCTCCTCGCGCTGATCGACGACGGCGACTATCGAAACGCGGTCGACGCGGCTCAGGCGCGCATCGACACCCAGGACGCGACCATCGCCCGCTTCGGCCGCCAGATCGACGCGCAAGCCGCGGTCATTTCCCAGGCCGAGGCGCAGGTGCAGGCGTCGCAGGCGCAGCTTCGCGGCGCCGAGGCCGACGTTGAGCGCTCGTCGCTCGAATACGACCGTTCATTCAAGCTCGCGCAGACGAATTTCGGCTCGCAGCAGCGGCTCGAGCAGGCGACCGCGGACCGCGACAAGATGAGCGCAACCCTCGCTTCCACGAGGGCGACCGCGGCTTCCGCCGGCGCCGCGCTCGAAGGCGCCAGGGCCAATCTCGACGTCTTGAAGGCCCAGTGCGACGAAGCGGCGCGCCAGCGGGCGGAACTCGTGACCGCGCTCGACAAGGCCAAGCGCGATCTTTCCTTCACCCGCGTCGTCGCGCCGTTCGACGGCGTCGTCGGCAACAAGGCGGCCGAGGTCGGGAACTTCGTCCAGCCGGGCACGCGGCTGATGGCGCTGGTGCCGCTGAACGCCTCCTATGTCGACGCCAATTTTAAGGAAACGCAGCTCGTCGACATCAAGCCGGGGCAGAAGGTCGACGTGGCGATCGACGCGCTCGGCGGCAAGGTGGTCGAGGGCGTGGTGTCGTCGATCTCGCCCGCCTCGGGGGCGCAGTTCTCGCTGCTGCCGCCCGACAACGCGACCGGCAATTTCACCAAGGTCGTCCAGCGCGTGGCGGTCCGCGTCACCTTCCCCGAGGAGGTTTTGAAGGACGTCCCGCTCAGGCCCGGCCTTTCGGTCGTAGCGACCGTCCACACGCGCGATCCCGACGCGCCGAAGCCGACCCTGCTCGGCGCGCTCGGGCTCGAAGCGCTGGCGACGAAGATCGCCAAGCCATGAGCGACGCGGTCGCGCTCCGGCCGCAAGCGCAGGCGCTCGCGCCGGCGCGCCCCGTCGGCCCGCCGGGCTTCGCGGTCCCGCATTTCTCGATCAAGCGGCTTGCGGCCTTCGTCTTCATGGTGTTCGGGATGTTCATGGCCATCCTGGACATCCAGATCGTTTCGGCCTCGCTTTCCCAGATCCAGGCGGGCCTCTCGGCCTCGCAGGACGAGATCACCTGGGTCCAGACGGCCTATCTCATCGCCGAAGTGATCATGATCCCTCTGTCGGGGTTCCTGTCGCGCGTGGTGTCGACGCGGGTCATCTTCACGATTTCGGCCGGCGGCTTCACTCTCATGAGCTTCATGTGCGCCCAGGCGACCAGCATCAACGAGATGATCGTCTGGCGCGCGCTGCAGGGCTTCATCGGCGGCGGCATGATCCCGACCGTGTTCGCCTCGGCCTTCACCATCTTTCCGCGCTCGAAGCAGCCGTTCATCGCGCCGATCATCGGCCTTGTGGCGACGCTGGCGCCGACCATCGGACCGACGGTCGGCGGCTATCTGACCGACTGGTTCTCCTGGCACTGGCTGTTCCTGGTGAACCTCATTCCCGGCATCATGGTGACGACGGCCGCCTGGCTGCTGATCGACTTCGACGAACCGGACTATTCGCTTCTGACCCACTTCGACTATTTCGGCCTCGTCTCGATGGCGGGTTTTCTCGGGGCGGCGGAATATGCGCTCGAGGAGGGCCCGTCGAAGGACTGGTTCGAGAGCGAACCGGTGACCGCCGCCATCGTCGTCTCCGCGGTCAGCGCGGTCCTGTTCTTCTGGCGGGTCTCGACCGCCCGCCAGCCGATCGTCGATTTGACCGCCTTCCGCGACCGCAATTTCTGGACCGGCACGATGTTCGGCTTCGTGCTCGGCATCGGGCTCTACGGCCTCACCTACATTTATCCGGTCTATCTGGCGGTCGTGCGTGGCTATTCCTCGCTGATGATCGGCAAGACGATGTTCGTCACCGGCGTCTGCATGTTCCTCACAGCGCCGCTCGCCGGGCGGCTCATGACGCGGGTCGACCCGCGCCTGATGATCGCGACCGGCTTCGTCTTTTTCGCCGTCGGTACATGGCAGGCGTCCTTCATCACGGTCGACTGGGATTTCTGGGAGCTGCTCTGGCCGCAGATCTTCCGCGGCGTCGGGCTGATGCTGTCCATGGTGCCGATCAACAATCTGGCGCTCGGCACCATGCCGCCGCAGAAGATCAAGAACGCCTCCGGCCTCTTCAATCTCATGCGCAATCTCGGCGGGGCGGTCGGCCTCGCATTGATCAACACGCTCCTCGACAAGCGCATGGACCTGCATCTCGAGCGGCTGCGGGAATCCGTGACCTGGGGCCGGCAGGTCGCCGTCGACACGCTGGCGAACATGACCGCGGCGCTCGCGGCCCGTGGCTCGGACGCCGAGCTCGCCGCGACCCGGCAGCTTGCGCTCATCGTTCGCCGGCAGGCGGAAGTGCTGCGCTCTGTCGGACGTTTTTCTGGCGCTCACCGTGATCTTCCTCGCCTGCGTGAGCTTCGCGGCGCTGATGCGCCGGCCCTCCGGCGCGCCCGGCGGGGGCGGGGGGCACTGAGGCTGCAATTTAAGCTTCTTATGGCCTTGCAAATTGTGAGGCGGGTTGCGCCGTAGAGCGGCCCGATTGCGAGGCTTTGATGAGCCTCACACGTATGACGAATAAGGAAAAAGCCTTTTACTATATCGGCAAGGCAATCGTTCATCGCATCAAACACAGCGAGCTAACGACGGACAAGAGCGTTGAGTTTTTGATGGTTATGAATTGGCTCGAAAGTTGGATGACCATACCGGAAGCAAGGTGCGTCAATGAGCCCTCGGGGCTCGATTTCGACAACCGGCCTCTCCAGCGATTCAACACAACGGAGCCAGTTGACATTCCGTTTTTATCTCCGACAAGATGCTTGCCTTACGTCGCGAGATGCGGCGCGCTTCAGCGTGGCGACGTTTTCGAGGCTTGTCTCTAGCTCCTTAAGGCGGAAAACTCGCATGATGACACGGCAAACATCCCCGACTAACCCGAGCCAAGCCGTTATTAAGCGGCTGTTCACGCACTCAGGGAATCGCTGCGCCTTTCCAAAATGCACCAGCCCCATCGTGCAGAAAACCACTATCGTCGGCGAGATTTGCCATATCAAAGCGGCAAGCCCGCATGGCCCGCGATATGACCCAGAGCAAACAGCAGAGGAGCGCCATGGTTACGAGAATTTGGTTTTGTTGTGTGCCAACCACCATACGATCATCGACGACGACCCAGACGGTTGAGCGGCTTATTAAGATGAAAGCCGACCACGAAGGCAGAAGCGCAGCACTTACCGAGGAAGAGGTCGATATGGCGGTAGCGCCTCTTTGTCGATCAGGCCGTGCGATTGGACCATCAGTCCGGCAGGATCACAGCGCATACCGTCCACCAGACAATCAATGTGCAAGCCCCGCTCCCGGCGTTGCTCAGCAGGCGATCGACCTGTTTGATGGCGTCTTCTTCATCAGACCGCGCGCTTGCGCCAGCACATGCCCGATCACCGAAACGGCCAACGACGCCCCCGTCAGAACCCCCAGCATCCCATTGGCCAGCGAAAGAATTCGCTTGGAGTGCAAGCTCCCCGAAAACGCGCGCTTCACAAAATCATGAACCAATTCCACCCGCTCGATCGACTTGCGCAAGAGCCCCCCGCCCGGCTGATTTGTGACCTCGCCACGCCGTGACTTGCCAATTCAGGCATTTTCAAGTTGTTCAAAATGAGGGGATTCGTAAGCTGTCAGAATGCCTGCTCATGGCGCTTTGCTTCGGTACCGGGACCGGACGTGCGGGGTTCGGTCGATGCCGGACCAAGCGGATTGGGTTTGGACCCTAAAGCGAAATCTTCGCCCGCGCCGCCAGCTCGCCGACGATTCCCCGGCGGAAGGCTAGCACGCAGGCGACGAAGACGACGCCCTGGATGACGGTCACCCACTCGCCGAACTGGGCGAGATAGTCTGCATCGAGACGACAATCAGCGCGCCGACGACCGGCCCGTAGAACGTGCCCATACCGCCGACGAGCGTCATCAGCACGACCTCGCCCGACATGGCGAAGGCGACGTCGGTCAAGGACGCGTTCTGGGCGACGATCGCCTTGGTCGCGCCGGCGAGGCCGGCGAGCGCCGCCGACAGGGTGAAGGCGGCGAGCTTGTATTGCATCGAGCGGTAGCCGAGCGAGACGACGCGCGGCTCGTTCTCGCGGATCGCCTTCAGGATGTCGCCGAACGGCGAGTTGACGATGCGCTGGATCGAGAGAAAGCCCAACAGGAACACGATACGTGTTCAAGCCCAAGATTCGTCGCATCGTCATCGCCTCTTGAGATATTCCCAACCTGAGATGCTCGTTCGCGATCGATCGCCTCTAACAAGCTATAGACGCGAGACGCGGCCGCGTGACGGCCGCCAAGGGGTGAAACGATAGCTCACAGACGAATCGGATCGCCGCGCTGGGAACGAAAAGGAGGACATACCGAGAAAACCCAAAGTCTGTCGAGGGTATGGGCGGGATTCGCGGCCCACGTCTTGAAGGCGGGGCCGCTCCCATAGGTGCAGTCGACACACCAGATCTCTCGCACCTTGTCGAGTGTCCCGCCGAACCCGGCCATCGTACTCATGATCGCCCCGCCACCGGAGTGCGCCGCAAGCACGATCTTGCCGATGTCCGCCACCCTGGGATTCATGTTCACCCGCACGCCGTTCAGGACTTGCTGAAGGAAGGCCTCGGCCTGGTTTTGTTGGTTCAGCAGCCCTGCTTTCGACGTGTCGCCCAGCGTCGGAAACACCAGGAGGAAATTCCGCTTGGAGGTCTTGAGGATGAGGTCGCGGAGCTTGAACTCGGGGACGTTGAGGTAGTCTCCGGCCGAGAAGCCCTTCAAGTTGACGCTCTTGTTCAGTTGGCCCTTGTGCCCGTGGAACCAGAGGAGGACGTCGACCTGGGCCCCGAGCTGTTTCGGGGCGGGCGCGTACACGACGGTCATTGGCGACACCACCGCCTGGCCCTTATCGACCGGCACAGCCAGGTCGATCTTGAGGTTCAAGGTCATCCCCGGCGTTGCCGCTGGCGATCTCTCCCATCGGCGCCGGTGATGACGTCGGGGTCCGCCGACGGCGCCGGGATCGGGGTGGCTTTCGGGTCGAGGTCGGTCATTTCTCGTCCTCGGAAATCGAGACTTGGTGCCGAATTGCGCGAGTGTTCCACTTAAGACGGACCGATGACCCTCTGCGGCACGATGGTGTCACAACCGGCCACGGGCTGTCACGGCGAGAGCAGGATGCTCATGGTCGCCATAGGATTTTGCCGAGTCGTGTCATTCTCGACCCGGTTCACTCACCAATACGGCACGTAGGGCTCTTCTCCTCTGTATCCGTCTTCCGCCTCAGAAACCGAAAGAACACGACTCAGAGAGAATCGACAACTGGATGAGGACGAGTTTTCGGGGTCCGGGTTTTTCGTGGTCAGGCCCCAAGGTTCTCAAGCCTGGATGCCCACGGAGGGGAAACTGGCTAACAAAACGACCGTACTCACCCGGAGCCATCCTTCATCCATGGGTTAGCTTTTGACTTTACACCATGCTCGGCCGAGGTACCAGGATGAGGCTATCCGAAGACCAGCCGCAATCGCTTACCCCCCAGCCAGGGGATGACGACATTCGTCTTGTCGAACCCCGCGGCGATCAACAACGGGTTGTGCGCTCGCTTCTGGAACTTCACCACGACTTGAGCCTCCGTGATCGTGATGTCCGCCGTGGCATCGATCAGGTCCAGGAACAGGTGCCGGGACTTGACGGTCTCGTAACCGTTGCCGACGCGGACGGCCAGCAACCGGTAGAGGCTGCTGGCCATCAGCGTCAGTTGCAGGTCGCAGTTGACCTTCATCGCCACCGCCGAGCTCAACGCGTCCATGTGGAAGAAGTCGATCCCGTCCTCGATGTTGTTCTCGATCAGCATCCGCTGGGCATAGCGGCCGATGAGGTGGGACGCAGACCGTTTCAACTGGTTGGTCAACAGCAGGGTCGGGTCCTCATGCCCCAACTCAGCGATGGTTAGCTGGCGGAGCGGACCGTCGTAGTCCTTCAGCGTGATCCGGCGATCGAGCACCCGCGGCGTCCTGTAGGCGCGGGAGACGTTTTCCAATTCGACTCGTCGCCAGGCCGACATCGGGGTCCGGGTGATCTCCACGAGGAGCTTCTTGGACCGGCGTCGCAGCGTGATGAACTGAATCCCCATCCGGTTCAACTCGCCGAGCTTGGCGTAGGTCGTCAGCTTGGAGTCGAAGATGAGTTCCTCGGGCAGGTGGCCGGTCCGCCTCTTCCAGAAATCCACAAAGCGGAGGATCTCGTCATCCCGCTGGTCCTTGCGCAGCTCGGCATTGGCATAGCAGAAGACGTGTGTCTCGGCGTCCTGGGCCAGGAACGCCAGCATCCCCTTCTGGCTCCGGCTCCGCTTGGAGACGTAGTGCTTCTCGACCAGCGCAGTCTTCGCCGTGGAAGGGGATGGTGTGGAAGTCAAGGTCGAACGATGCTCCCCATCGCAGCCCCAGACGACTGACTGTATTGAACCAATGGCGCATCAGCCTCGGGTAGCAACTCGGCGCGATGCGGCAACTGTACTCGGTGAGAAACGATCGCTTGGGGATCGCGTTCAAGCCGGCAAACAGGGCCAGCCCTTCGTCGAGGACGTAGCTCATGACGTGCCGGTGGCGCACGGTGCCGAAGAGCTTCAAGGCCAACAGGGACCGCATGGCACAGGCGGCAGGGACCATGTCCGATCCGGGGAAGCTGCTGCGCGCCAGCACCCCGTCCAGGTCGGCCGCGACCAAGTCCGGCAGGAACAGGAACAGTCCAGCAAACTTGGTGTGGAGGACTCGCGGTGCCAGATCAAGTTGGCGGACATCCGCCCCATCGCCCACGACGGGGCGGAGTTGGTCGGGTCGCTCCTGGTCACGGCGTCGCGGCAGTTTGGCGAAGCCCTCTTCCTTGAGGATCGTGGCGACCGCCGCCGGGCTGAGCGACTCGCCGTCGCGGGCGAGGGAGCGAGTGATATCGTGGACGGAGAGGTTCTGCTTCCGGAGCGAGATGACCTGCTGGCGCAGCCGTTCTTGCTTGCCGGGGGGCCTTCCCTCGCGCGGGCGGGAGGAAGAATTCGCGGCGGGGTTGATGGCGGAACTGATGGACGAGAACGCGAAAGCTTCCTGGGGTGTAGCCGAAGCGGGCGGCCGCCTGAGCCGAGGGGAGCCCCTCGACGAAGTAGGCCCGTAAGGCTTCGTACTGGCGATGAGTGGAGTTGGAGGGCTCGAGGAACCGGCGAGCCAAAGTTAGTGGATCTCTAGAATTATTGGCCATATTGCCACGGTCTCATCATGGATGACAGGCCTTGGCTGGTACGATCCGAAGGAAAGAGAAAACCCCTGGAATTACAGGGGGAAACCGACACGGGTAAGCGGATCGGCATGCTTCCGATGTTTCGGATGACGTAGGGTCGGAAGTATCTATCATTCTTGGCGTAGGATAGCAAGCCCAATCGAAAAAAGCCGAAATCCCAGGGGATTTCATGCTTCGGCAAGCCAGTTTGTTAGCCAGTTTCCCCTCCGTGGGCATCCAGGCAAGGTCCCCTCGAGTTCCCCGCGCCAAGGTCCCCGGGGGAGCCATCCCCTGGGGCGACCCGGCCTCGAATCAGCGGTACGGGGCGGTACGGAATCGGGAATAATCCGGAATCCGGCTCAGGGCGGGTTGAGTTCCGCGCCGGTCGGCCCGATCTGGATATGCATGTGCTGCCAGTGAGCCTCACGGCCGTCGAACCCGCCGGGATGGCTGAACGGGTAGTCCGGGTGCAGGATGAACGCGCTGTCCGGGCCGATACTTGTGGGCGACTTCGACGTGTCGCGCGTGTCCGTGCATTCCTCCGCGGCCAGGTCGTAGACCGACCCGAACAGGTCAAAGGCCGTGTCGAATTCCTTAGCCGGGTCGAGGTTGGGATTGAGGCTGACGTCCAGCCGGAAATAGACGTCCCGGAAAGGCGCCGAGGGCCAGTCGGGAAGGACCGTGCCTCTCGCGATGGTCCTCCTGGTCTTCGGATCGAAGTAGTCGTTCTGGAGCGTTACCGGCTGGCTGGACCAGTCGCCGGCGATGGTCAGGTCGAAGTCGGGCCCGGCCGCGCCCGCGAAGTCCACGGCGCGGCCCTGGCCGTGGCAGTTGTTGGGGTTCTTGCCGAGGAATCCGATGTGATAAATGGTGTCGACGTTGAAATCCCTGCTCAAGTTGCGCGCAGCTTCCAGAGGAAGACGACCAGCCGCGGGTCGAGGTTGCTCATCGGCGTCACGATGCTCTTCTTGAAGCCCTTCTTGTTGATTTCGGTCAGATAGCGGAACTCCACCCCTTCGATCGTCGAGGGGGCGATGAAGAGCTTTCGATCGGCACCGGCCACGGTGATCGTGTCGTCAGGCTTGACCACGAACAGCTCATCACGGTTACGGAGCGTGAACTTGCCCCAGGCCAACAGCCAGATGACGATCTGAATGGCCTGCGCCCGGGTCAGATCGCGGGCCGGAGTGTTCATCAGGTCCGTCGGTTTCCACAAGTTCTCACGCAGAAACGCGAGGAACTCGTCGATCTTGACCGCCCTCTGCTCTCGAAGATTGGCCAACGCTATTCCCCTCTATTCAAGCGAATCTCGGAGACGTGGCGCTGTCGCTTCTCCGTTACCCCCACCTCGCGGGGCACGCCCTACCAAAGCCCAGCAGCGTCAGGCTGGAGACGGCCTGGGGCTTCCTTGCTTACCTCAAGGCAGCTCAAGAATCGCGCGTCTTCGAACCGTTCCTGGTCTTCAAGAGATGCGCGTTTTAGCCTAGACAGTCCCCGCCACGCCGTCCAGCAATAACTTCAACACCGATCAAATTTTTGAGACTCCTCGCTGATCTCCACCAGTGTACGGATGGTCCAGCCGCAGCGTACTTCCGATGAAAAGCGGCCGGGACGAGGCCGCCAGAGGATCAATCCCAGGGAGTTCGCCACGACCGGACCGAGAACACTGGAAACCGCAGCCAACTACCTGTTACACCGTGGTTTGCGTCAAGACGGCGGTGGAGATCAGCGAGGAGTCTCAAATTTTTAGAGAAAAAAAGAGGCATGCGGGTTACCGGGGACGTTCTTCCAGCCCATGACGACGCGCCTCGCGCTCAGTTGAATTCCCAGGGACCTTGGGCCCTTCGGGGTCACGATTTTGGCCGCCTGAGGTTGCCCTGGAGTGGTTTGACGGCTAAACCAAGGGTTGATCGGTAGGGAGACAGGGTCGCCTCGTGGTCTGGTCTCCGCACGAGCGACCTCCCAGCCGATTGAGGATGAAAGTTGGAACGACGATGAATCTGCAAGACTTCACAAGCCGGCGGGCCGCTGGTGTAGAGCAGAAACAGAGCAGAAACAGGGACGGAGCTAGGCGCAGAACTAGGGGAGTAGGAACAGGGACGGAGCTAGAATGAAGAACTAGCTGCGTCCCTGTTTCCAGCCCACCCTTTGCACTCCGCCGATCAGGTTCGCGAAGCGCAGCAGCGTCACCAGATGCAGCAGCCGGCCGAGATCGAGCAGCGGCCGGGGCTATAAGGGGGAGCTGCGCCCGGCCGAAACCAGGCGCATCGTGGGGGCGTCAGTCCAAGGAAACGAATAACGCACAACATGCACGCACTGATCCGGCTTGGCAAGCCCGGTAGCCGTTCACACCCCGAAAGCGGATGTATACTGAACAGGCTGCCTCGAAATCCACGGTATTTCTCGGTGAATTCTTGGATGATAGTGAACATTTCATATGATCGATATTTGAGTTCAAGGACTGTAGTCGACTTCGGCTCATGTGAAGTGTTCAGTATGGTATTCGTTTGATGTCGATTTCTGACTGATTTCAGGGGTTTTCTGTCTAAGGTTGTATTCTGAACATTTGCTTTTGGGGGTGAATGTCTACCAAGCCCGCAGAGCCGTGGTAAGCTGGTCACCAAAGATTAGCACAATTATGACGATACATTTACCTGAAAACCTGGAAAGCTCCATCCTCGCGGCTGTCCACAGCGGCCGCTATGCCTCGCTCGACGACGCCATGGCCGAGGCCGCATCCCTGCTCGTCCAACGGCTGAAGCAGGAGGAGATCCAAGCAAAGCAGCCAGCGGCAAGCCAGATCGAGACCGCCCCGGCATATAAGCCAATCTGGGAAGAGATCGAAGAGCTTACCGCGAACATCCCTGATGAGGAGTTTCTAAAACTGCCAGTTGATGGTGCCGAGCAGCTTGACCACTACATCTATAAATTGCCCAAGCGGCCAGCTTCGCAATGAGGCGAATCTTTGCTGATGCGGTCTATTGGGTCGCTATCGCCAATCGCAAAGACCAGTGGTACGCCAAGGTGGTCACGGTGATGCGGTCGCTTGGCCGAGTCACGCTCGTTACCACGGAGGAAGTGCTCGACGAGTTCCTGACCCATTACAGCGGCCATGGGCCTGTCCTGCGGAACCTCGCGGCCGCCACCGTCAAAAAGGCTATGGCGAACCCGCTCGTGATCGTGAGACCGCAATCCCATCAGTCGTTACTTGACGGCCTTGCTCTCTACAAGGCCCGCCCGGACAAGGAATACAGCCTGACTGACTGCATCTCGATGGAGGCTATGCGTCAGGAAGCCATCACCGAAATCCTGACGTGTGATCATCATTTCAGGCAGGCGGGTTTCACCCTCCTATTGTGAGCATACACAGCAAGAGCTTCGCGGTGCCGCCCGTGCTTTCGGATATAATTACATGCATTCAGGGAAAGAAACGGGGACGTGGGGAAAGAAACGCAGACGCGGCTGGTTTCTCGGCTTGGGCGGCCGGCCCTCCGGACGAATTGTGTGGCCCAAGCTCAGCTCGCTCGCCGGCCGCTTCACCCACTCCTCCTCATCGAAATGTCGGCCCCTCTCGACGCTCACTCGCAGCCGCGCCGGTTCCTTCGCGCTCAGCGGCGCATTCACTCGATCGGTTCAATCCACCGGGCGTCCCAGCGGCCAAGGCGAGAGGATGGCCTGGATCGCATCGTCCCCATGATTCCTCGCCCACAGGCCGCTCCAACGCCAGTCCTCCGCTCGCGCCACGCGCCCTGCACCCACGGCATTCCGCTCGACGTATCGCAAAACGGTCCACAGGTGTTCGTCGCCCTGCACCGGGAAGCTCTGGAATCGTCCCTGATCAAGATGTCCGTAACCCACGGTCCGATGCGCGACCCTCCAGTGCATCGCATGCGTGCTGCGCCAGCCAACTGAAGAAGGCCGTGACCTGGCCGTCTGCCTCCGGCCAGACAACAAAGTGCCAATGGTTCGACATGACACAGTAGGACAGGATGCGGATCGGGTGTCGTTGGTGCGCCTCGATCAGGACCCGCTGGAACGCCTCGAAGTCGGCGTTCTTGCCAAAGAGGTGCATCCTGCCGACCGATCGGTTCAAGACATGGTACTCCTGCCCGCCCGGTGCTTCTCGCGATGCTCTTGGCATGGGCAGGAAACCTACCAGAAAGCAGTGGCCCCTGTCAATACTAGCTGCGTCCCTGTTTCCGTCCCCCTAGCTGCGTCCCTGTTTCCGTCCCCGATTCTCGAGCGAATCGTTCCGCGAGAGCGAAACGGTTCAAGCTTCGGGACGGGTTGCCCGTCATAATCCCGACTAGCCAGCCTTCGCTATCTTATCGATCGACGCTTCCAACGCTCACCCAACGAGTACTCGTCCAGCCACTCGTCGACGCTGAATGGGCTACGGCGCGCGACTCCGAGTGATCATCGCGCCGTTCAACGACAATCGGATCACACTCCAGGGCGTCAACCAAGCTCATCGACTGCGTAGAAATCATAATCTGACACCGCTTTGAGGCCCTCGTGAGCAGCTCGGTTACTTGATCGAGCCCGAGTGGGTGCAGTCCGAGTTCAGGTTCGTCCACTACTACGAACGATGGCAGATCCTCATCTGGTTGGGTCAATAGACAGCACAGCGACACAAAACGAAGCGTGCCATCCGATGCCTGATGGGCATCAAAGATCGTCGAGGAGCCGCGTTCTTTCCAGCGAAGCTTGATGAACGAATTCGACGTGCCGTGGGGCTGAAGCACGAAGTCGTCAAAGAACGGCGCAACTTCGCGCGTTCGCTCTACAACCTCCTGAAACCGATCTGGGTGCGCGGACTTCATCTTGAACAGAACCGATGCGAGGTTCCCTGCGTCGCTCAAGAGTGGCCGATCATCTACCCTCGCGTTCTGGCGAATGGACGCCCGAATACTTGTGTCATGGAACTGAAACGCTCGACAGTCTCGAAGGAACTTTGCGATCAGAAACGCCGGCGGAAAATCCTGATTTTCGGTGAGGGCAGTCTCTCTATACTACTAATTGTGAAAATCTTGTACGCTGTGCACGATTCTACAACCGATTTTGTGGCAAGGTGTTAGAGTCGCGACCGTCGAGGATCAGACGCATGGCATCGTGATTGCGCACATCCCCTCACGGTCGCGATGCGGCTGGTCAAATTTTGTTGCGGCCCCTGGGCCGCGCTGGGACCACCGCCCAGCACCCGCTCCTGAGGCACTCCTCCTCCGTCCGCTCTCATGAATGACGCTCGCTCCTCCGTGAACACCAGCGTGTCACCAGCAGCATGTACCAGCGTCGCCTCGTACTTGTTTGTGCCCTTGTCCGTGCGGAAGCTAAGTGCAGCACGCAGAAAAGGTGTCTTTTTGGCACCATGATGCAGGAGGGCATCGCCTCCCCCCAAGTACTCCTGGATGTACAATTGGAGCGATCCCGTCATCATGAAGTTCAGCAGCGTGAAGAACTTGCAGAGGTTCGATTTCCCTGAGCCGTTGATGCCGATGAGCACGTTGAGGCTGTTCAGCTCCAGCTCGGTATATGGGATCGATCGAAAACCCTCCAGTCTAAGCCGTGTCAACTGCGCCATCCCAGGTAGCCTCCGCGTTTTTCTGAGCGATGCGCGCAGACGACGGCGCCCAGAAGTCGGTCTTCGATCTGCATTGTACAGCCTCCTCTCGACCGAGAGAAGCGGCGACTGGAACACGGCAAACGGGTCCGAAAGGCCCATCGCGGTGCTCAAGAGCCGTGGCACGAGTCAAGCGAACGGATGGTCCATCTGCAGCGTAACGTTCGGCCAGCCCTCCCAGAAGCGGGCGCTGGACCACTCTCGATCAGTCGGCTGTGCGACCAGGCCGCGCCGGACCGGGTTGCCAAGGATGTGGTCGATCACCGCGGGCACAGTCTTCTCACGGAAGATGTTACGGTCGAATGCGCCGCCTGGTTGCCAGAATCGGAATACCCGCCGCGAGGGGTATCGGACACTCAAACGGTCTAGCCAGCGATCGTGCTCGATCTGTTCCAGGTACGCACTAGTTCGTCTGATCGAGTTCGAGGCCAGAGACTTTCACATGTCCGGTCTTCCAACTGGATAGGTCCATGATGTCCTCACAGGCCGCTACGCCAAGGGTAGGCGTAAGGCAGAGTCGTGATCAGCTGGTCCCGCACCGGCCGGACCCGTCACTCTGAAGTGAAAGACAAGGAGGAGATCGCGCAGGTTCACCACTCGGCCACAGAGGGATTCGTCAGTGGTTGGAGGGATTAGCAGCATAAACGGGCACCAGCTCAACATGGCCAAGGAAAAAGTCTGGCACTTTTCCTGAGGGGACGGAAACGGGGACGCAGCTAGTATTACAGAGATCGCCGCTCTCCGGTCAGCTCCCGCCCATGGCCAAGGGCAGCGCGAAAAGCACCGGGCGGGCAGTAGGTGCAGGGCTAGTTGCGAGAGCGGAGGACTGGCGTTGGAGCGGCCTGTGGGCGAGGAATCATGGGGATGATGCGATCAAGACTATCCTTTCGCCTTGGCCGGTGGAACGCCAGGTGGATTGGATCGATCGAGTGAATGCGCCGCTGAGCGCGAAGGAACTGGCGTTGCTGCGAGTGAGCGTCGAGAGAGGCCGACATTTCGGTGTGGAGGAGTGCGTGAAGCGGACGGCGAGCGAGCTGGGGTTGGGCCACACAGTTCGTCCGGAGGGCCGGCCGCCCAAGCCGAGAAACTGGCTGCGTCCCTGTTTCCGTCCCCCTCGCTTCGGTGGACCCCATGAGCCATAAAATCCACCTGTGGTCCGCGGAGACCCCCGAGTTGCAAAAAGAGCTGCCGGGACACCCGATTGGCATTGCGTCGCTGACTTTTACCCCAGATGGCAAGAAGTTCGCCTCCGCCGGCTTTGACCGAACCCTTAAAGCTTTGGGACGTTGCGACGGGCGAGGAGCTGCTGAGGTTCGAAGGGTTCTCAGGCACAGTCTGCCAGCCCCGCTTTTCACGCGACGGCTGGGCCCTCTCCGCACTCGACCTTGGTGGTCGCGTCGCTCGTCCCGAGGTCTTTCCTTGGCGAACGACCGAGAACGAGCCACCCACGCCGGGGCTGGGTCAGAGCACGAAACCCACGCCTTGAACCTCTTCCGAGTGTCGCGTTCATGGCACGGCCCGCGTTGCCGGGCCGGCCCCAAATCGCGTAGGATGGTCAGCGCGATTTCTTCGAGAGAATCCGGCGTTCCGGAGGCCGATCCCATGGCCGTGTCAACTCCGCGTGCAATACCCGTCGAGCCGACCGAGGCCCCAAGCAACGGTGCCATCCCGCCGCTCGAGAACGGCGACCGCCTGACCCGTGCCGAGTTCGAACGGCGGTACGAAGCGATGCCTGAGCTGAAGAAAGCCGAGCTGATCGAAGGGGTGGTTCACATGCCTTCACCGGTCCGACAGAGGTACCATGGAAGACAGCATTCCCATCTCAATTTCTGGCTGTGCGCGTACGAGGGGAGTACGCCGGGTGTCGAGGTGGGTGACAACAGCACCGTGCGACTTGACCTGGACAACATGCCTCAACCTGATTGCCTCCTTTTCATTCAGCCGGAGCATGGCGGCCGGGTGCGGATCGGGGAAAAAGACTATATCGAGGGCGCGCCCGACTTGGTCGCCGAAGTCGCTTCCAGCAGCGCCAGTTACGACCTCGGGGATAAGCTCAAGGCTTACCGGCGTAATGGCGCCCGCGAATATGTGGTTTGGCGCGTCCTCGATCGGCAGATCGACTGGTTCGTGCTACACGAGGAACGTTACAAGCCTCTCAATCCGGAGGCCGACGGCATTCTGCGCAGTACGGTGTTTCCCGGCCTCTGGCTCGATCCGGCCGCCTTGATGCGAGGCGACGTCAATGCGGTGTTCGCCATGGTCCAGCAAGGCCTGAACTCCCCCGAGCACACCGACTTCGTGGCCCGACTGGAGCGGGCCCGCATCGCCTGAATCCCGGTCAGCCTGAAGCGGCAAGGTGGTGCAGGTCCACCAGGCGCAGCCAGTAGCCGCAAAGTTCGAGAAGCTCTCCCCGTGCAGTCGCGTTTCCCCCGCGGGCTTGGTCCAGCAGTCGTTCGGGCATCATATCGTCCCGCACAACCCCCTCTCCCGGCAACGTCGCAGTCGCAGAGTTCGGTTGCTCGGCCAAACATCCTCTGCTATGCATGAGGAATGAGCCCACCACGAAGATGGCAACAGATCGTCGGCCGTATCGCGGCGGTGGCACGCAATCTCACCGCCAGATTCTCCCGCCAGAAACCTGAACCGCCCCGCCGATGGCCGAACCTCGCACCGCCCGAGCCAATCCCTACCGACCCGGCGGAACATGCCGCTGACTTCGCCGCGAGATGGGTTGACCAGCTCGAGAACTTTGTCGAAGGCCGGATGCATGCACTGAATGTTCCCGAACACCAAATCGGCGCGTCCGATCACAAGAACCGGGTGGCCTGGCGCACGTTTTTTCCAGATGAAGGCACCGGCGGAAGCAATGGCCCCGGTGGCCGGATCAACGTTGATGCCGGTGTGCTCAACCTAGACTTGCTCACCAAGAATTACGACGAGGAGGCCGCAAAGATTTGGGCTCGCGAGCGGCTGCCGAACAGAATCAACGCCATCATCATTCACGAGCTGGCCGAAGCCGAGGCCGGTACCCACGAAGCGGCCCTGAGGCTGGCACCCGAGACGGAGAGGCCGATCAGCGAGGGGACACGGCGGATTCTGCGCGATGCGGGACGGTTGGAAGGGACGCTAGGCTGCTGGCTGGAACATCGCTCCACCTCGGCGCGAGCGAAATTCACGCCCGCTTCCGTCAACCGGTACGCCGACTCGTCACCGTGTGCGAAAGTATGAAGCGGGATCATCAGCCCCGCGCCCGCCAGCTCGCGATATGCTTCGCGGTTTTCGTCGGTGACGAGAATCTGGGGACCGGTGAGATTGCGCCTCAACAGCGCGAGTGCGCCATCGGAGACCGTGAACGTGGGCATGGTCATTCCTCCCGCCGCCATCGTACCCCGAGGGCGAAGGCCCGGGAATGCCAAAGGCTGCGAGCGGAGGGAGATCGAGGAGATCGAAGGAGATCGACGACATGCATTGCAGTATTCATCGAAAAAACCGGCGTCGCGCATGGTCGCGGTGCCGAAAGTGTGGCCGTGGTCTTCGGACGTCCACCTGCGTGGCGAGTTCGATCTGCTTCGACGCGAACAGACTTTCACCAGCCAGAAAGAAGTGTCCGTCCAGCGCTCGTCCAGCACGACGGCGATCCGCGCGAAGACTCCCATGCCCGCACCCTGTTGAGGAACAGACCAACTCTTCGAGACGCTCGCAAGACTCCGGCGATCTTGTCGTAAACTTATGTATGTCGGGACCGCACCGACCATCTTTGGCAATTTGGTATGAGAAGCAAGCCCGCGTGTCGCCCGCGCCGAACGGCGATGCGCGGGTGTATGCTCATTGACGCGAGGAAACTTGGGTGCCGGATACCGGCTGGCCCCTGCCGCTCTCAAAGCCGATTGGCTGACAAAATGGGGGTAAAATGGCCCAAAAAGGGGGCAAAATGGCGACTTTTGCGGGAACATGCTACGTTACTATTTATGACGCAAATCCTTTATTGTCATGCGGTTGCGTTAGTTGTCGTCAAAAAGAGCGTCGAGAGACAAATAGCCACAACCATCAATTAATTAACAACTTGCGTCGAACACCCAGTTTTCCAAACTCTCGAAAAGCCCGAAAACGTAGCATTTCGTAGCCTGTGACGCATGCAAAGCGGACCCAATTCCGGGTCGCCGAACTCGGAGTCGGGTATGGCATATGGCAGGTGGCGAGTGCCGGTGTCAACCCCAATCCGGGAATGAAACGGTCCTGACGTCCCGCCCACGCCGGTTGCAGCCAGGGGCGGCGAGAGGTTATAGATGAATAACGGCCTGCCACAATGGCCCGTCCTCGTAGCGCGAGACCTCCATTGACCTTGAGCATCCGCCGGATTGACTGTGCCAGCAGCGACGCCCTCGCGGCGATTGTCGAGCTCCGGCGCGAGCTCAGCCCCAGGGGCAACGTGGTCACTCCGGAGGGACGCGCCCGCACGATCGCTGCCTTCGGTGAGCCGCTGACTCCCGTCCAGGTGGTGGAAAGAATCTGCTCCGACGTCGCCGCGCGGGGGCTGGCGGCCGTGCTCGACTACACCCACCGGCTCGACGGGGTCGCGCTCGAGCCGGGCACTGTCCGGGTCCCCCGGGCCGAGCTGGAGAGCGCTCATGAGTCTGCCGATGCCGGATACTTGCAGACCCTGGAAAACGTCCGCGCGAACATCCTGGCGTACCAGCGGGCAATCCTGAACCGAGACGTCGGGATCGAGCCCACGCTGGGAATCGAGCTGGGAGTGCGGTATGTTCCCCTGCGCCGGGTTGGCGTCTGCATTCCCGGCGGGGCCGCGGCCTATCCCTCGACGCTCCTGATGACGGTGGTCCCGGCGCAGGCGGCGGGCGTGGCGGAGATCGCCGTCGTGGCGCCTCCCACACGGTTCGGCGGGTACAACACGGACCTGCTGGCGGCCTGCCACGCCCTGGGCGTGACCGAAGTGCACCGCATCGGCGGCGCTCAGGCAGTTGCCGCGCTGGCGTACGGTGTCGAGGGCGTTCCGGCCGTGGACAAGATTGTCGGCCCGGGCAACCTCTTCGTCGCACTCGCCAAGAAGCAGGTCTACGGAGAGGTCGATATCGATAGCATCGCCGGGCCCAGCGAAGTTGTGTTGATCGCCGACGCATCGGCAGATCCCCGGTATGTGGCGTCCGACCTGATCAGCCAGGCCGAGCACTCGCCGGGTGTGAGCATCCTCCTGACCTGGGAACCTGCGCTGATCGACCGGGTTGCCGTCGCTCTTGACCAGCAGCTCGGCTGGCTCGGCCGAGGCGACCTGCGCGCGACAGCCTGGCGCGGTTCGGCGCCTTGATTCAGGTACGCGACGAGGCCGAGGCGGTCAGGCTGTCCAACCTTCTCGCCCCCGAACACTTGCACATCTCGACCATCGAACCGCGAAGATTGCTCCCCGCCCTGACGAGCGCAGGGGCGATCTTTCTCGGTCACCACACACCCGTGGCCGTGGGCGACTACGCGGCCGGGCCATCACACGTGCTGCCCACCGGAGGGACCGCGCGGTGGGCGTCCGGCTTGTCTGCCAATGACTTCCTCAAGCGCTCGAGCCTGATCTCGGTCACGCGCGACGGCTTGGCCCGGCTGGCCCCCGACATCCGCCGGCTCGCCGACATCGAGGGGCTCTCGGCGCACCGCTTCAGTGTCGATGTCCGCCTCTCCGATCCTTCCCAGTTCCCAGGTTGAGGATGCGATGGCCGGCGCCGAGCCCCCTGCCTCTGGCGATGCGATGTTGTTAGTTGCTGGTTGCTAGTTGCTAGATATGTGCACTAGGAACTGGGACTAGCAACCAGGAACTTTGAATGTTTTTTTCCAACATTGGAGGGCGCGGCTCCTCCCCACGGTAAAGCCGGGGGTTTCCGCCGCGACGTAGTTGATGAGTACCGAGTTCGTGGCCGCCGGCGAAAAAACGGCCGGTGAGACGGCGGCAGGATCGCAGCCGGCGTTCTCGATCCGGCCGGCCAGGCCCGCGGATGCGGCGGCGATCGCGAACCTGGTGTACGAGCTGGCCGTCTATGAGAAGCTGGAGCAGTTCGCCCGGGCCACCCCGGATGATTTTCGCCACCACCTGTTCGGACCGCGTCCCTATGCCGAGGCGATTGTGGCGGAGATCGACGGCGAGCCCGTGGGATTCGCTCTATTCTTTCCCACGTTCTCCTCGTTTCGCGGTCAGCCGGGGCTCTATCTGGAAGACGTCTACGTCAGACCCGTGCATCGGGGCCGGGGCATCGGCAAGGCCCTGCTGGCGAAGCTGGCGAAGCTCGCAATGGACCGTGGCCTGGGCCGGCTGGAATGGGCCGTGCTGAACTGGAATTCGCCCGCGATCGGCTTTTACCGCAGTCTGGGCGCGCGGCCGCTGGAGGACTGGACGACCTATCGGATCAACGACGGCCCACTTGCCGAGCTGGCCGCACTGGCACCGTCAGAGTGAACCGCACGACCCTTGCTTGGAGTGGCTCCCAGGAATGACCTCCTCGTTTCGACCGCACATCGTCCGGCTGGCCGGCTACGTGCCTGGCGAGCAGCCCCAGGGCGGCGGATACATCAAGCTCAACACCAACGAGAATCCCTACCCACCGTCTCCTCGCGTGCTGGAGGCCCTGTCCCGTGCCCTGACCGACCGGCTGCGGCTTTACCCCGATCCGCTGGCCACCGAGTTCCGCCGCGCAGCGGCCGCCTTGCACGGGGTCGAGCCTGACATGATCCTCGCCGGCAACGGCTCGGACGATCTCCTGACCATCCTGACGCGCTCGTTCGTGGGACAAGGCGACCTGGCCGCCTATCCGACTCCCAGTTATCTGCTCTACTCCACCTTGATACGCCTCGAAGACGGCCGTGAGCACGTGGTGCCCTACACGCCCGAATGGATGCTGAACCCGGCCGATTTCGACCAACCCAACCTGAAGCTGGTGTACCTTGCCAACCCCAACAGTCCCTCCGGCACCTCGCTGACCCGGCGCAGGTGGCAGAGCTTGCCTGTGCCCTCCACTGCCCCCTGGTCGTTGACGAGGCTTACGCCGACTTTGCCGAGGAGCATTGCATCTCCCTGGTCCGCGACCACCCCAACGTGATCGTCA
>CAVYIZ010000058.1:0-138777 GCA_963768555.1 uncultured Alphaproteobacteria bacterium | reverse complement strand
CCTTCACCCGGTGGTGCAAAGATCGTCCAACCGATCCGGTAGCCGCGCAAAGTCTCCTCGAGGGTCCCGGGACCCCGGCCGCAAGCTTGCGGTAGAGCCCGAGCATGGACCTGCTCGTAGTTGTCGGCCCGGCCGTCGATGAAGGGCCTGACGCCGGACCAGATGAGATAGCCGCCAAAGCCGTAGTCGTCGAGGACCAGTTCGCCGGCCTCGGCCGCCGGCGACACCACCACCAGATCCAGGCCAGCCCGGCGGCGCGCGCGCGACGACGAGGCCATCGCCGTCATCGCCTCGGCCACCAGCAGAGCGCCGGCGGCGCCTGGCCGCCGCGCTCTCGCCACCCGGATCGGCGGCGCCGCCATCGGCCTTGTCAGGGCGAAGCCGAGAAGAAGGATGAGCGCGACCTCCATCGGCCCGACATGGTCGAAATCCTGCGGCCGCCATCCGCTGATGCGCGACAGGTTCTCGACGCCCATCAGCCGGAAGGGGAACAGAAGCGCCTCGACGCGCGTCCCCGTCGCCGAGCACGGCCGGTGAGAACGCCGCGACGGCGAACAACGAGACGGTGACGAGCGCATGGACAGACAAGGCCTGATGCGCGCGCGCCCGAAGTCTCCGAACTTGCGGAGCGGGCGGCGGTCGGCAGGGCGAGCGACATGATCCGAAGCGTGCCGGAACGCCGATAAGGCGGGGTTAACGGCGTTATTGATCCGCCGTCCTGTCGCTATACAGAATGGCGCGGACGTTCGCCGTCTTGGAGGGCTTTTGCCTCCGCGCGGGGCACGGCCGCAAGCCGTCCATCTCACGCAGCCCTCCAAGCCCGACCCAACTCTCTCTACCGCAAGATACTTCGCAATAAGAGCGAACAGTTGGCCGAACATGGCGGAGGCCAAAGAGACGAGGGCGACCGGGGACTACATCGGTCGTTGGAGCCCACTCGTCGCGGCCCGCTATTTTCCTGATTGGCTCGAAACCGACCCTCTTGGATTTGCCTTTCAGGCGAGAAAGTCCGAGCGCTTTTTTCAAGTGCTCTATCGGAGCGACATCGTCCAAAAGAAGCCTAACATTCGACGTAAAGTTAGTAAGCGACTGTTAGGAACTGCCGGAACCGACGCATGAGATGGCTTCTTCGCCGCGTTGCATATGAAGCCTGGGCAAATCCTGATCGTGGCTACGTTCGCGAGCGCGGCGTGGGCCGACCGGAGGGTGGTGCTTGTGATCGGCAATGCCAACTATGACAACGCCGATACTCTGCTGAACACCATCAGCGACTTAAGGGCCATCGCGGCGCTGTTTATAGATCAGCGCCTCCAGTGTTGTCGACTGAGGGAATGCACGCCTCCGGCGTTGGCGGGAGCAGCTCAAATAAGAGTTCAACTTTTGACAGAACGACGGCAGATGCAGATATCGCAGTGGTTTACTATTCTGGGCACGGGATCGAAGTTGCAGAGTAAACTATCTTGTTCCGGTCGATGCAAAAATGGGACAATATCCTCGATGCCGATGACGAGGCTGTCTCTCTTGACCGCATCTTACTTTCGACCCAAACCGCCAAAAAACTCAGCCTCATCAACAGCACTGGGACGCTTGCCGTGAAGATCCGTTCCTCTATGGCCAAAGGCCATCTGTCGGGGACGCGTTCGATCGAGACTTGCTTGATTGGCATTACGCCAACGAGCGGCGACACGTTGATCGCCTATGCTGCGAAGGCGGGTTCACTGTCTTACGACGGGACTGGACCTAACAGTCCTTTCACTGCTGCCCTTGTAAAATACATTGCACAGCCAGGTCTCGACATAAGAATTGCCCTAGGCAAAGTTCGGGATGACGTCCTCGCAAGCACAGGAAATAGACAAGAACCATTCGTCTATGGCTCGCTTGGAGGCGCCAACGTTTCGCTGGTTCCAGCGATTCCTTCTCCCAGCGAGCCTACGGTGGCTCATGAGGCCATCAACGTCGATCCCAGCCTTTCAGCGGCGACTGATTATGCATTGGCTGAACGCGTTGCATCCGCGAGTGGTTGGCACGCGTTTCTTGAGGTTCATCAGTCCGGTTACTACGCCGATCTCGCCCGTGCGCAGCTAGCGAAATTGACGGCCGATCGGTCAAATTCCGGTGTGGGCCCCGAGCTTCCACCAACGAATGGAAGTTTTCCACAGGCCAATCCTTCGCATGAGAACGAGATGGCGCTCGCGAACCATGGGTCCCGAGAGCGGCCTCATAAGGAAGTGGCGGAGGGGCCGCCGGGCGGACCGAGTTCTGCCGGACCGACGGGCCAAAACTGCGAGCGGGATCAAGGGCGACTTTGGCAATTGCGGAGCAACCCATCCGTCCAAGAGGTTACGGAATTCGCGCGGAACCTAGAGTGCGAGAGCCTTCGTCCAGAGGTCCTGCGTCTAATGGAAAGCCTGGGGTTGCTGGCCGTCGACAATTCAGCGCGAGGCGATCGTTCAACGCCGCAATCGCAGCTCTCCACTTCGGACATGCACGCTCAGGTCTGCAAAAAGGACGAAAGTCAGTTGGCTGAACTGCGAGCTCATCCCTCACCAGAGAAATTTAGTATTTTGCGCGGACGCTCGCCTGTGAGGACTTACGACCCCAACTAAAGTTGTTAATGGAAAGCTTCGGAATTAGCGACACCGCGCCTGTTCAAGCTCCGTCGCCAATTTCCCGAAGCCCCTTAGTTGTGCGGGCGGGTCCTTCGCTAACCTCGACGGCTAACGTGACATCCCCAAGAGTGGACTTCGCAGCTGGAACGGGTAATGGCGCCGAGATCTGCAGGAAAGAGGCAGTTGAGCTCACGCGGATCGATCCAATCCTGATCGGAATTCGGTTCAACGCTTTACTCGCAATATGAAATGCGACGCGCTCAAGGCGCAAGCTGCTCGTTTATTGGAAAGTGTTGGTGATTAGCTTGAGCAATCTGCTGTTAGAGGGCAATAGCGAGAGCCTGACCGACGCTTTTAAGCGCGACGCGAAATCGAGGCGGTCAAGCGGCCCTTTCCCCCAATGAACGTGCTTGCGAAAGTCAAAGAGGCGTTTCGGGAAAAGAGCATTCAGCAAGTCCTGGTTCAGGTAGCTATCGACAGCTTCAAGGTTGTCATTGAACAGTAGAACGTACAGGAACGCGGGCTTCCTTCGCCAGTTCAAACGGGACGAAGCTCGGGGAAGACGGCGTCGACCGCGCGCCTGTTGTTGGTGAGCACTGTGACGCGGGTCTGTCGGCGAACCAAAGCGATGAGCGCAAGCGTTTCCGGGATCGGCGTAACCGCGGCTCGCGGCGCCTCCGCCCACTCGCCCCCGGTCAAGGGCCATCCGAGACGTTCGCCAAAGCCGGCGGATACGCGTCGGCGTCCATGGCGCCCGCATCGCTGAAATCTTCGAAGCCGACCCAAATCACCGCCTTCGACAGCCGCCGGCGGCTCGCCGCTGATCCGAGCGAGGTGAGCGACGCGCACGCCCCCGTGATAACGGAAGAGCACGTCGTTCATGTTGAAAAGCACGATCGAGATAATCCAAGTCGGGGCACGCAAGCTCGGCGCCAGACTAACGAGGACGCCAGGCGAGGGCGTTCGCCCTGTGACGCGCGTCACAGCGCCGATCGAATTGCGTGGTTAAGAGAACATAGCTTGAGCCGATGCACGAATTCGCGCGGCCAAGTCGACGACGATTAGGGGGACTGGATCACAATGGTGACCGCGATGGGAATCGAGAAGCACGCGGCGTTCTACCGCGGATATCAGCCCGACGATCGAAGCCGGATTCCGGTCGCGATCGTGCTCGCGACGCTGGTCGCGCTCTGGCTGCTCGTCTATCTGGTGAGCGCGGTCGGCCCGCATTTGGGGCCAGTGACGGCCAAGGCCCCGCCACATCCGGCGTACGCCGTGTCCCGACCCGTAAGCTACTGAAAGAAAGCGTTCGTCGCCGCGAAGCGGCGGCGAGCCGTCCGGGTCGCACGGAAGCGGCGGATCGGCCGGGTCAACACCATCTATCGTCTGGACAATATAGCGAAGCTTCGCTACGAAGCAGAGCGCAACTTTGTGCACAGGCGACGTTACGCAACAACAATGATGCAGTTGCCCCTTTCGTTTCGCTTCAATTCAATTGGTTGGTTCAAATCCAAGCAGGCTACGGGACAGTTCGCCGGGCGTTCGACGAGGAGAAGGTGACGATTCAAAACGTCGAAATCGCCGAATAGACGCTCGACGTTCTCGTCATCGCGGCGGGCGTCTCCGGCATCGGCGCCGCCTACTACTTGCAGAAAGAGCTGCCGCTGAAAAGCTTCGCCTGGTGGAGGCCCGCGGCGCCCTGGGAGGGACCTGAAATCTCTTCCGCTATCGGGCGCCCGCCTCCGAATTCGGATCTCTACCTCCTCGGTTACGAATTCAAGCCGTGGAAGAGCGACAAGGCGATCGCGGACGCGCAGTCCATTTTGAACTATCTGCGGGACACGGCCCCGCGAATATTGGCGTCGACCGGAAGATCCGTTACCATCTAAAGGTCTTGAACGCCGCCTGGTCGAGCGAGAGGGCGCGTTGGACGGTCGGGATCGAGCGCGCCGACAGCGGCGGCCGAAAGATCGTCTTGTGCCGGTGGATCTTCTGCGTGTCCCGATATTATGATTACCAGGACGGCTTTTCTCCGCGCTCCGAAGGCGCCGAGACCTTCCGGGGAACGGTTGTCCATCCGCAGAAATGACCGGAATACCTGGATTACGCCGGTCGCAACGTCGTCATCGTCGGCAACGGCGCGACCGCGGTGACGCTCGCGCCAGCGATGGCTGAAACGGCCGCGCATGTCGCCTTGCTGCAACGCACGCCCTCCTACGTCATGAGCCTTTCGCAGGGCGCCTGGTGAACCTCCTGAAGCGGATGCTCACGGAGGAGCGGGCGCACGCGCTGATCCCTCGCAAGAACGCCGTCAGGCAATAGGGTTCTGGAAGTTCTGCCGGACCTTTCCAAGGGCAACGCGGCGGCCGAAGCGCGCCGCGACCCGCAGCGACTGCCGGCGGAATATCCGGTCGACACCCATTTCCCGCCGTACGACCCCTGGGATCAGCGTCTCTGCGCCGTCCCGGACGGCGACCTCGTCTAGACGCTGAGGGCGGGGCGGGTCTCCACCGTCACCGACAGGATCGAGCGTTTCGTGGAAGATGGCGTACCGCCCGCCTCGGGCCGGACGCTGCCGGCCGACATAATCGTGACCGCGACCGGCCTTAATCTGCTTCCGATCGGCGGCGTGTCCCTTTCAGTCGATAGAGAGCCGGTCAACCTGCTCGAAAAGGTCGTATTCCGTGGCATGATGCTGGACGGCGTTCCGAATTTCGCGCTCGCCATCGGTTACACAAATTCGTCGTGGACGTTGTAAGTCGGCCTGCTCTGCGAGCAGTTCTGCCGCATCCTGCGGCATATGGACTACTCTGGAGCGCGTCCCGCGCTTTTCCCGCCGGCATGAGGACGAATCCGCTTCTCGATTTCGGCGCCCGCTATGTGAAGCGATCGCTGGACTGATGTTCGACGAGCTATTAAGCAGATAAGGCGCTGATCCGGCGCGGCAAGGTCGAGCACGCGAATCTGGTGTTCTCGCCGGCGAGCGGAGGGAACGCGCCGGTCAGCATGGCGCCGGCGGTTGAAGCATCGGCTGAACTCCGGAGGCCTTTTGCACCTCCGAGCGAGCAACACAATGCTGAAGCCAAACCGTTCACGTGGCCCGTCCCCCCGCCGCAATCCTGGAAGAAGTCGCCAGAGGGCGACGCCGTTACAGTCGGTACACCAGCGCGGACGTCTTCGCCACGCGCAGGCAGCTGCTTTCGACGCCGCTCCACGTATGTCCGCGATGGCATCCCTTTTTTCGAATGCCCTGCCCCTCTGTGCATAGGGTCCGCGACTGGATTCCTGATGTTTGCGTGCGCATCAGCGGCGAGATGGCGATTGTGTTTGCGGCGGCGCCCGCCTATCTCGTCGCGCCGCCCTCTCCCACAGGCGGGAGATGATTGGTTGCATGAAGCATGAAGACGGATCCGCTTCGACCAGGGCGGGCTTTACCGCCGCCGACTTTCCTCGAGCCGTGCGTGCAGGTATAACCCGTAAGCGCTCTTGCCAAACCCGCGGATGATCGCGTCGAGCTGCGCCTCGTCGATGAATCCGAGATCGAAGGCGATCTCCTCCGGGCAGCAGATTTTTACGCCCTGCCGGACCTCGAGCGTGCGGACGAAGCTCGCCGCGTCGACCAGCGAATCGGGCGTGCCCGTGTCGAGCCAGGCGTAGCCGCGCCCCATGCGCTCGACGTTCAGCCCGCCGGCTTCGAGATAGGCGCGGTTGACGTCGGTGATCTCGTACTCGCCGCGCGCCGAAGGTTTTAGCGCCTTGGCGATCTCGACGACCTTCGCGTCGTAGAAATAGAGCCCGGTGACCGCGCAAGTTGGACTTGGGCCTCGCGGGCTTTTCCTCGATCGAGATCGCGCGCCCGTTGCGATCGAATTCGACGACGCCGTAGCGCTCCGGATCGGGCACGTGATAGGCGAACACGGTCGCCCCCTGCTCCCGCTTCGCCGCGCGCCGCAGCTGGTCGCCCAGCCCGGCGCCGTAGAAGATGTTGTCGCCGAGCACCAGCATCGCCCGGTCGCCGGCGAGGAAGGATTCGCCGATGACGAAGGCCTGGGCGAGGCCGTTCGGGCGTCGGCTGCTCGGCGTATTCGAAACGCATGCCCCACTGGGCGCCGTCGCCGAGCAGGCGGCGGAACAGCGGCAGGTCGTGCGGGGTGGAGATGATCAGGACTTCGCGAATCCCCGCCAGCATGGCGACGGAAAGCGGGTAATAGATCATCGGCTTGTCGTAGACCGGCACGAGCTGCTTCGAGACCGCCAGCGTGATCGGATGCAGCCGCGTGCCCGCGCCGCCCGCCAGAATGATCCCCTTCATCGTTCAACCCCCGATCGTCGCTGCGGCCGACGCTCGGGGCCTTGATGTTTGCCGAGATCCCGGCAGCACGCCGAGACGCTCGCCCGCATAGACTTTTTCGCGCAGCGGACGCCACCACCATTCATTGTCGAGATACCAGCGGACGGTCTTCTCGATGCCGCTGTCGAATGTTTCGAGCGCCCGCCAGCCGAGTTCGCGTTCGAGCTTGGAGGCGTCGATCGCATAGCGCAGGTCGTGCCCCGGCCGGTCGGCGACGAAAGCGATGAGCGACTCGTGCGGGCGATCCATCGGGCGCAGGCGATCGAGGATCGCGCAGATCTTGCGCACGACGTCGATGTTGCGCCGTTCGTTGCGGCCGCCGACATTGTACTTCTCGCCGACGCGGCCGCGGCTCACGATGAGATCGAGCGCGCGCGCATGATCCTCGACATAAAGCCAGTCGCGCACGTTCGCTCCCCCCCGTAGACCGGCAACGGCTTGCCGTGAATCGCGTTGAGAATGACGAGCGGGATCAGCTTTTCGGGGAAGTGATACGGGCCGTAATTGTTGGAGCAGTTCGAGATGACGGCGGGGAAGCCATAGGTGTGCGCCCAGGCCGACGACGAGATGGTCGGACGCGGCCTTCGAGGCGGAATAGGGCGAGCTCGGATCGTAGGGCGTCGTCTCGACGAACAGGCCTTCCGCCCCGAGCGAGCCATAGACCTCGTCGGTCGACACGTGCAGGAAGCGGAACCCCTCGCGTTTTCCCGGCGGCAGTTCCAGCCAATAGGCCCTCGCCGCCTCGAGCATCGAGAAGGTTCCGATGATGTTCGTCTGGATGAAAGCGTCGCTGCCGGTGATCGAGCGGTCGACGTGGCTCTCGGCGGCGAGGTGGATCACATGATCCGGCTGAAAAGCCTGGAACGCCTCGGAGATCGCGCGCCGGTCGCAGACGTCGATCCTGGCGAAGCGGTAGTTCGGCGCATTGTCGATCGTCGAGAGCGAAGCGAGATTGCCCGCGTAGGTGAGAGCGTCGACGTTCAGCACGTTGACGCCGGCGCCGACCAGATGCCGGCACACGGCGGAGCCGATGAATCCCGCGCCGCCGGTCACAAGCACGCTGCGCATCATTGGGTCTCCTGCGTCATGGGATCAGCCGCGCGCAGCACGCCGCGAGCGATACGCGCCAGTTCGGCAGGACCACGCCGTAGGCGAGGCGCAGCTTTTCGTTGTCGAGACGCGAATTGGCCGGCCGACGCGCCGGAGTCGGGTACTCGGCTGACGAGATGCGCCGGACACGGGTGAGGCGTCGGCCGCGCGCGCGGGCTTCGTCAAAGATGGCCTCGGCGAAGTCGGCCCAGGTCGCCTCGCCAGAGCCGGTCATGTGGAAGACGCCGCGCAGCGCAGGAGAGGAATCGTCTCGAATTCGCGTGGCGATCACGAGCAGCGCGTCGGCGATGTCGAGCGCAGAGGTCGGGTTGCCGAGCTGGTCGGCCACGACGCCGACCTCGTCGCGCGTCTCGTTCAGCCGAAGCATCGTGCGGACGAAGTTCCCGCCGAACGGGCTATAGACCCAGGCCGTGCGGAGAATCGCGCTGTTCGGACAAGATTTCGGCCACCCTTTCTTCGCCGACCAGTTTCGAGCGGCCGTATGCGCCGGTCGGACCGGTCGGGTCGTCTTCGCGGTAGGGACGGTCGAGCGTCGCCGTCGAAGACGTAGTCGGTCGAGAGATGCAGCAGCGGCGCGCCTATCCTGGCCGCGGCTTCCGCCACATGGCCAGCCCCCTCGCCGTTCACCCGCATGGCGAGATCCTCCTCGGACTCGGCCCTGTCCACGGCGGTGTAGGCGGCGGCGTTGACCACCACGTCCGGCCTCGCGGCCTCAACGGCCGCGAGAACAGAGTCACGGTCTTCGAGCGAAAAGGCCGGACGACTCAGCGCCAGGATCTCGAACTTCGGCCCCGCCTTTTCGACGAGCGCAGTCGACACCTGTCCTTTGGCTCCCGTGACCGCGACCCGCATCATTCGAACAGTTCCTGCGCCTCGCGCAGCCGCGGCCAGCGCCGGTCCTTGTCCGACAACATCGGCCCTGCCTCCGGCAGCGGCCAGGCGACGCCGATGTCCGGGTCGTCCCAGGCGACCCCGCGGTCATTGGCGGGCGAATAGACAGCCGTCGTCTTGTACAGGACCTCCGTGTCGGGTTCGAGCGTCACGAATCCATGCGCGAAGCCGATCGGAACGAGCAACTGGCGCCAGTTTTCCACCGACAGTTCGACGGCCACGTATTTCCCGAAGGTCGGCGACGACCGACGGATGTCGACCGCGACGTCCAAAATGCGCCCTCTGGCCACCCGTAATGAGCTTGTCCTGAGCGAAGGGGGGCGTCTGGAAATGCAGTCCGCGCAACGTGCCGACCGCGGCCGAGAAGGAATGGTTATCCTGAACGAATTCAAAGCGGAGCCCTGCGCTCTCCCAGGCCGTCCGATTGTAGACCTCGGAGAAGAATCCTCGTGCGTCGCCGATGTTTCTTCGGCGTCACGATCTTGACCCCCGCTATCGCCGTGTCTTCCACCAGCATCGGCTGCTCCGCATCAGCAATCGGCCCCTCGCTTGCTTGCGAGCCGGCGTTCCCTTGCCAGAAAGCGCCGTCTGCCGCTACTCCAAAGCGCGCGCCCCCCCTCCTTGACCAGAAGCAAATCGCCCGGGCGACGGATCAGCAGCGGGACAATTGCCTTGCGCCAATAATTGACCGACCCATTCTGATGTTATATAGCCAAGGAAATCCAATGCGCGCTGAAGGCCGACCGAGTGGGACGCTCTCGCAAGCCCTGCCTCGATCGATGTCGATGGATGTCGCGCTTCGACTTGACAGATCAGTGCGCCTCACGCGATTCTCATCTTTTGAGACGGGGGTTCAGCCCTCATGCCGGCTTTGGACGCCCCTCGCGCCTAGACTACGGAGCATCCGGTAGTCGGATGAACAATTCCGCCTCCGATTCCTCTCAGCCCTACCGCAGCCTGAGCGCCGCATACACCGACTCGATCCGCGCGAGCGATCAAAAGGCGAACATCGCCATCCTGTTTGTCGCCTTCATGTTGGCCTCGATCCTAGGAAACTATACAAGGTTTCCAAGCTACCTGCCGATCCCATTCGTCCTGCTGCCCTTTCTCATCGTCTATCTTTGCTTGTTTCTTGTTCTCATCCCCCGCTATCCCAAGCGCGGCAGCAAGAATTTCCTCGTCTCGCGGACCGCCACCGCCGCCGATTTCGAGAACATCGCCGAAACCGAGGACGAGATCGAGCAGTTGAGGCTGCGCTGCGCGGTCCTGTCAGAACTCCTCTGGTGGAAGACGCTTTACCTCAACATCGGTTTCGTCGTGTCGATGGTCTGCATCGTCCTGACCATCGGGCTGCTGCTCTTCGCCTGGTACACTCAGTGACCGAGCACAGCCGTCCTCCGGCGGGGTCGAGAGGGCTGATGGCGAAGCAGCGCAACGCTCCGCGCCCCTGCGGGATCACGCTCGCAAAGGCTGGCCCTCCCGATCGAATCGGGCCTCGATTTCGGCGACAATGGCGCCGAGCATGGCGTTAATTTCGAAATCCTTGGGAGTATAGACCGCCGCTGCTCCGGCCGCACGCAGCCGTTCGGCGTCCGCGGGGGGGATGATGCCGCCGACGACCAAAGGCACACGCTCCAGGCCCGCTTCACGCAGTTTCGCGAGGACCTCCAACGTCAATGGAACGTGCGAACCCGACAGGATCGACAAGCCGATGCAATGAACGCCTGATTTTGCGCGCTCGACGATCTCGGCCGGGGTGAAGCGGATCCCGTCGTAGATCACATCCATGCCGGCGTCGGTGGCGCGCGCAGCAATCTGCTCGGCGCCGTTGGAGTGGCCGTCAAGACCGGGCTTGCCGATCAGGAACTTGATCCGGCGGCCGAGCTTGAGGGACACGCGCTCGATCTCGCCGCGCAGCGCATCGAGACCGGCCGCTTCTTGTCTCGCCCTGGGCGAGACGCCGGTCGGCGCGCGGAACTCGCCGAACGCAGAGCGCAGCGCGTCGCCCCATTCGCCCGTAGTGACGCCCGCCTTGGCTGCTTCGATCGAGGCAGGCATGATATTGGTCCCGCTTGCCGCGGCGGCCCGCAGCGCCTGCAGCGCCTGCCGCACGCGCGCCTCGTTGCGCGCAGCCCGCCAGGTTTTCAGTTTTTCGATCTGTTCCGCCTCCGCCTCCGCGGACGGAACCATGATGGAATTCTCACCCGCAGTCAGCGGCGAGGGTTCGGAATTCGTGAAAGCATTGACGCCGACGACAATCTGTTCGCCCCGCTCGATGGCTTCCAGGCGACGCATGTTGGATTCGACCAGCTTCGCCTTCAGCGCGCCGGTTTCGATCGCCTTGACGACGCCTCCCATCGCGTCAATTTCGGCGATTTCCGCGAGCGCCTCTCGCTTGAGCCTCTCGACAAGCGCGGCAACCTCGGCGCTGCCGTTGAAAATATCCCCGAACTCCAGCAGATCCGTTTCGTAGGCCATGATCTGCTGCAAACGAAGCGACCATTGCTGATCGAACGGACGCGGCAATCCGAGCGCCTCGTTCCAGGCCGGCAACTGGACGGCGCGGGCTCGGGCGTCCTTCGAAAGCACGACCGACAGCATCTCGATCAGGATCCGGTAGGCGTTGTTTTCGGGCTGCTGCTCGGTCAAACCCAGCGAATTGACCTGGACGCCGTACCGGAACCGCCGCTTGGAGGGATCCTTGACGCCGAAGCGGTCGCGCGTGATCTCATCCCATAGCTCGACAAACGCCCGCATCTTGGCGAGTTCCGTGACGAAGCGCATGCCGGCGTTGACGAAAAACGAAATCCGCCCCACCACCTCGCCGAACTCGCTCTCGTCGACCTCGCCTGACTTGCGCACGCGGTCGAGCACGGCGATCGCCGTCGCCAGGGCGTAGCTCAACTCCTGCACAGGCGTCGCGCCGGCCTCCTGCAGATGGTACGAGCACACGTTCATCGGATTCCATTTCGGCGTCTCACGGGCGCAAAAGAGAATCAGATCCTTCGTCAGCCGCAGCGACGCGTCCGGCGGGTATACGTAAGAGCCGCGCGCCAGATACTCCTTGATGATGTCGTTCTGGGTCGTGCCCTGAAGCTGGCCGCGCGGACGCGCCCTGCTCGTCGGCGGTCGCGATGTAAAGCGCCATCAGCCACGGCGCCGTGGCGTTGATGGTCATCGAAGTGTTCATCGAGGCGAGCGGTATATCCTCGAACAGAGCCCGCATGTCGCCGATGTGGGAGATCGCGACGCCCACTTTGCCGACTTCGCCGCGCGCCAGAGGATGATCGCTGTCAAGGCCGTTCTGGGTCGGCAGGTCAAACGCGATGGAGAGGCCGGTTTGTCCCTTGGCCAGATTCTGGCGATAGAGCCTGTTCGAATCCCGCGCCGTCGAATGGCCGGCGTAAGTGCGGAAGATCCAAGGTTTGTCCCGGCGCGCCCCAAGCGCCAGCCCGTCTGCTTCCGCCATCGCTCTCCTTTCACGCCGTTCGGCGCGCATTTGCGGCAGGTCTTGCCGCCCTGAAATTTTGTGCACGGCACAATCGCAGAAAACGCTCGCGCGCGCCACACTCTTGATTCTGCCCGTCTGGTTCTCGGCTGAAGAGCTCGTCGAATCCCGAGACGCACTTGGGGCGAATGCGCGTTTCGAAGTCACAACTGGGCGAGCGCATGGCGAAAGTGGGATTGATTTTCACTCCGCGGAAGCGCAATGCTTCGTTTGTGCGGCGCAATATCCAGAGCCGCCCGAGCGCCGTCGGCGAAGACGCCGTTTGTTGAGGAAGCCCATGAACACTCGCCCCGCCGGCAAGGATCTGTCGGCCGAAGCGCCGGTCAAAGATCTGTATGAAATCGGCGAGATCCCGCCGTTGGGGCACGTGCCGAACTCGATGTACGCATGGGTCGTTCGGAAGGAGCGGCACGGCCCTCCCGAGTCGTCGATGCAGATCGAAGTCGTGCCGACCTGGGCCCTCGACAGTCACGACGTGCTCGTGCTCGTGATGGCGGCGGGCGTGAACTACAACGGAGTTTGGGCGGCGCTCGGCGAACCGGTCTCGGTGCTCGACGTCCACAAGAATCCCTATCACATCGCCGGCTCCGACGCGTCCGGCATTGTCTGGGCGGTCGGATCCAAGGTCAAACGATGGAAGGTCGGCGATGAGGTCGTCGTCCACTGCAACCAGGACGACGGCGACGACGAGGAATGCAATGGCGGCGACCCGATGTTCTCCGCCTCGCAGCGGATCTGGGGCTACGAGACGCCCGACGGCTCCTTCGCCCAGTTCTGCCGCGTGCAGGACCGTCAGCTCATGACGAGGCCGAAGCATCTGACCTGGGAAGAAGGCCGCGTCCTATACGCTGACGCTGGCGACGGCCTATCGCATGCTGTTTGGTCATGAGCCGCACCGGTTGCGGCCGGGCGACAACGTTCTCGTCTGGGGCGCCTCGGGCGGCCTGGGCGTTTTTGGCGTGCAGCTGTGCGCGGCGGCCGGCGCCAACGCGATCGGCGTCATCTCCGACGAAAACAAGCGCGACTATGTGATGTCGCTCGGCGCCAAGGGCGTCGTCAACCGCAAGAACTTCAGCTGCTGGGGTCAGCTGCCGAAGGTCAACACGCCCGAATATAGCGCCTACATGGCGGAGGCGCGCAAGTTCGGCAAAGCGATCTGGGACATCACCGGCAAGAAAGACGTCGACGTGGTGTTCGAGCACCCCGGCGAGCAGACGTTTCCGACGTCATGCTTTGTCGTTAAGCGGGGCGGGATGGTGGTGTTCTGTGCGGGCACGTCGGGTTTCAACCTGACCTTCGACGCTCGGTTCGTCTGGATGCGGCAGAAGCGCATCCAGGGCTCGCACTTCGCCAATCTCAAACAGGCCTCGGCAGCCAACAAGTTCGTCATCGAGCGGCGCATCGATCCTTGCATGTCAGAAGTGTTCCCGTGGGCGCAAATTCCGCTCGCGCACACCAAGATGTGGAAAAACCTGCATTTGCCTGGCAATATGGCGGTGCTCGTCAACGCGCCGACCACCGGATTGCGAACTTTCGAAGACGTGATTGCGGCCGCGCGAAAGTAGGGGCTAAGGCGCTGCGATTTGCTTTGGATCGTATGAGCCGCTAAAGCGACCCCGCGCCCCGAGTTCGAGGCGCGCGGCTTTATCGAGTTCGGATCCGCATGGTTCTGTCGCCCTCGTTGCGGCGTTCGAGGGGTCCCCGAGGCCGACGAAGGCAAGTGGGACGACGGCAATGACGGCGAACCCGGACAGCGACCGACGGAAGCGGGAAGCGGCGCGGCGCGCGATCGAGCTGGTTGAGGCCGGCATGAGGCTCGGCCTCGGCACAGGCTCCACCGCGCGGCATTTCGTAGATCTCGTCGGAGAGAAGGTGGCCGAGGGCCTCGACGTCCGCTGCGTGGCGACGTCGGAGGCGACGGCCGCCCAGGCGAACGCGCTCGGCATTCCGCTGGCGACGCTGGAGGAGCTTCCCGAGCTCGATCTGACGGTCGACGGGGCGGACGAGGTCGATCACGAGTTGAGGCTGATCAAGGGCGGCGGCGGGGCCTTGTTGCGGGAAAAGATCGTCGCCGCGGCTTCCCGTCAGATGGCGGTGATCGCCGACGCGACGAAACTGGTGCGTCGTCTCGGCGCTTTTCCCTTGCCGGTCGAGGTCGTGCCTTTCGGTCTCGCGGCGACCCGCCGTCACATCGAACGCGCGGCCGCCGAGCTTGGGCTCGCGGGTCCGATCCAACTGCGGGGCAGCGCCCAGCCGTTTGTCACGGATGGCGGCCACTACATTCTCGACTATTCGCTTGGCGCGATCACGGATCCCGAGCGCCTGGCCGAGGCCCTTTCCCGGATCCCGGGGGTCGTCGAACACGGCCTGTTCATCGGCTATGCGCGAACGGCGATCATCGCAGGCCCCAAAAGCGTCGAAGTGATCAGCCGCGCGGGCTGAAAATTGCAACCTCAAATATTGCAACCTCAAATGGAGTCCTCGCCTTGTCCGTCGTTCGAACCGCAAAGGGCCTCGTCCTTGTCGCAACGCTGTTCGCCAGCGCGGGCGCTTTTGCCGCCAATTCAGCCGCGCCGGCTTCGCCCGCCCCTGCCGGGGCTCTTTCGCCCGCCGCCGTCTCCGCCGCCGACGCGATTCTCGCCGAGATCGGCGTCAAGCAGTCGATTGCGCTCATCGTCCCGGGCATGATGACCCAGCTCGAACGCAACGTGACCAGCACGCGCCCCGAGATCAAGGACAGCCTCCGCCAGACGCTGCAGGCGATCAAGCCGGAGTTCGACAAGAGCGCTCAGCATTTGTACACCCAGGCGGCCGAGCTCCTCGCCTCTCAGATGTCCGACAAGGAGCTGCAGGACATCGCCGCTTTCTTCGACAGCTCCTCCGGCAAGAAATACCTGGCCACCGAGCCGGTCTTCCTGCAGAAGTTCACGGCGCTCGCCGGGCCGTGGCGCGAGCAGCTGTCGACCGATATCATGACGCGGGCGCGCGAGGAGATGAAGAAGAAGGGCATCGACTTCTAGCCGAGCGTTTCCGGCCTCGATAGGGGAGTTGGCGCCATGGCCTTCGACGTCGATTTTTTCGTCATTGGCGCCGGGTTCGGGCGGGGTGCGGGCCGCGCGCGTCGCCGCCGGCTACGGCGCAAAGACGATCGTCGCCGAAGAGAGCCGGGTCGGCGGGACCTGCGTCATCCGCGGCTGCGTGCCGAAGAAGCTTTACGTGTACGCGAGCCGCTTCGCCGACGATTTTGCCGACGCCGCGGGCTTCGGCTGGCGCGGCGGCGACCTCTCGTTCGACTGGCCGAGTCTCGTCGCCGCCAAGGAGAAAGAGATCACGCGGCTTTCGGCCGCCTACCGGGCCAATCTCGAGGCGTCGGGGGCCAAGCTGATCGAACAGCGCGCGACGATCGTCGGCCCGCAACGCGTCCGGCTCTCCGGCGGCAGGGAATTCTCCGCCCGCCACATTCTCGTGTCGGTCGGTTCGTGGCCGACGCCTCTACCCGGAGTCGAAGGGCTCGAGCACGCGATCACCTCCAACGAGGCCTTCGATCTCGCCGTCTTCCCCCGCCGTCTCTTGGTGGTCGGCGGCGGCTACATCGCGGTCGAATTCGCGTCTCTGTTCCAGCGGCTCGGCTCGCAAGTCACTCAAGTCATGCGTGCGGCAAACGTGCTGCGCGGATTCGACGAGGACATGCGCGACGGCGTGCGCGACGCGATGGCGCGCGCGGGCGTAAAACTTCGGTTCGGCTGCCTGCCCGTCCGCATCGAGAAGCAGCCCGACGGCGCGCTGCGCGTCGTCCTGTCCGACGGACTGGCGATCGATGTCGACCAGGTCCTGATCGCGACCGGGCGGCTTCCCAACACCAAGGGGCTCGGCCTCGAGGCTGCGGGCTTGACGCTGAGCTTGCATGGCGCCGTCAAGGTCGACGACCATCTGACGAGCGCCGTTCCTTCGATCCACGCGATCGGGGACGTGACCCACCGCGTCAACCTGACGCCGGTGGCGATCCGGGAGGGCCAGACGCTTGCCGATCGGCTGTTCGGCGCCGGCGCTCAGCCGATCCGGTACGACATGATCGCGAGCGTGGTGTTCGGCACGCCCGAGCTCGGCGCGGTCGGGCTGACCGAAGCCGAGGCGGTCGAGCGCTTTCCCGCGGTGGACGTCTACAAGACCGATTTCCGACCGTTGAAGGCGACGGTCTCGGGCAGCGCCGAACGGACGATCATGAAACTCGTGGTCGACGGAGCGACCCAGCGAATTCTTGGGGCGCATCTCCTCGCGCATGAGGCGGGGGAGATGATCCAGCTGCTCTCCGTCGCGATGACGATGGGCGCGACCAAGGCCGATCTCGACGCGACGATGGCCGTGCACCCGACCGCCGCCGAAGAGCTGGTGACGATGCGCAGGCCGACCGCTCGCTTCGAGCGCGGCAAGCGGATTTCTTGACTGTCCCCTTCCGCCTTCCGCGTCTGGTTTCCTGGCGGCCATGGGCCGCATGGCGTAATGGCGGGCCGCGATCCCGGAAGCGCTCGAGACCTTCGGGTCCGGCGGGTCTCGCCCAACCTCATTCGTCGATTTAGCGCCAGTTTAGCGTCGGCCTCCAATCTTTTCAGGGGATTACGACCCCGTTTAGCGTCGACCCGAAAATGGGGCGTGCAGCATACAATAACATACCACAGATATTTTTTGGGTGCGCCGACGACATGCCATCCAGTGGCAGAGGGAACCGTATGGACAGGACATTCCGGGCGGCCTGCCAGCGTTGTACGCCTCGCATTGCGGAATCGGATTGAGCCGCCTGATGAGCCAGGACAACCCGAGCCCCCGCCGCGGGAACCCCGCGAGCTTCACCCGCGCCAATCTGGCGGTCCTTCGCGGCGAGCAGGCATGGTTTCTGAACGATCATAACAATAATTTTTTCAATCACTTAATGTGTCATGAAGTCATTACGCCGCCGTCATACAACAAGGGTCTTGACGGCGTAAGGGTGGGGCGCGGCGCAAAAATTGGTCGCCCCGTTCCGCGGGGGAGGCCCGCGCTCAGACCTGTTCCCTGGGAGAAATTCTTATGTTCATGAAATCCGTCATCGGCGCGGCCGTGATTGCCGCCAGCGTCAGCGTGGCCTCGGCCGCCGACATTTCCGGGGCTGGGGCGACGTTCCCATACCCGCTTTACGCGAAGTGGGCGGACACTTACAAAAAGGATACGGGTATCGGGCTGAACTACCAATCGATCGGCTCCGGCGGAGGCATCAAACAGATCCAGCAGAAAACGGTCACTTTCGGCGCGTCGGACATGCCGCTGGAGCCGAAGCAGCTTAATGCCTCCGGCCTGGTTCAGTTCCCGACGGTTGTTGGCGGCGACGTTCCCGTGGTCAATTTGGATGGCGTCAAGCCGGGCGATCTGGTGCTTGACGGACCCACGCTTGCCAATATTTTCCTCGGCAAGATCACCAAGTGGGACGATCCGGCGATCCAGAAGCTCAACCCGAAGGTCAAGCTTCCGTCGAACGCAATCGTTGTCGTGCACCGCTCGGACGGTTCCGGGACGACGTTTATCTTCACCAACTATCTTTCCAAGGTCAGCTCCGATTGGAGCGACAACGTCGGCGCCAGCACAAGCGTCGAATGGCCCGCCGGAATCGGCGCCAAGGGCAACGAGGGCGTCGCAAACAACGTGATCCAGACAAAAGGCGCGATCGGCTACGTCGAATACGCCTACGCCAAAGAAAACAAAATGACGTCAGTCAATATGATCAACAAAGACGACAAGGTTGTTGCGCCAGACGCTGCCGCGTTTCAGGCCACGGCGGCGCACGCCGACTGGGCGCACTCCGATAGCTATTACGTTATTTTGACCGATCAGCCGGGGCCGGACACCTGGCCGATCGCCGGAGCGACCTTCATCCTGATGTACAAGCAGCCGGCCAATGTCAACAACTCGGCCCTGACGCTCAAATTCTTCGATTGGGCCTATACCAATGGCGGAAAGATGGCCGAAGACCTCGACTATGTGCCGCTGCCGCCAGCGGTCATCGCCCAGATCAAGCAGACTTGGGCGACGGAAATCAAGGGGCCCGACGGCAAGCCCGTCTATACGGCGGCAAAGTAAACTTCTCGTCGGATTTTTGGGGGCATCCGCGGATGCTCCCAAATCTATCCCTGCGCAGCCCAACCCGAGAGTTTCGTGAATGGCCCAGGTCGTCATGCCGCAAGGCCAAACGATTAAGTCCGCCACAGGCTCGCGCGCCGCGACGATTAGAGGCTTTGCCCTCAGCGACGCGTTTTTCCACCGCCTCACTCAAGCCGCAGCGGTGATCGTTCTCCTGATCCTCGGGGGGACAATCGTATCGTTGATCGACGGATCGCTGCCCGCTTTTCAGAGGTTTGGCCTCGGCTTCTTTACGACCGAGGTCTGGAACCCCGTCACCAAAAAGTTCGGCGCGCTCGCCCCGATTTATGGAACTGTCGTCACATCGTTCATCGCGATGCTGATCGCCGTTCCGGTCGGGCTCGGCATCGCGGTCTTTTTGACCGAGCTCTGCCCGCCCACGCTGCGTCGTCCGATCGGTATTGCTATTGAGCTTTTGGCGGGGATACCAAGCATCATCTATGGCATTTGGGGCCTGTTCGTCTTCGCCCCGTTTCTCCAGCAAAATGTGCAGCCCTGGCTGATCGCGCTCTTCGCAAACGTACCGGTGTTCTCGTCGCTTTTCGCCGGTCCCCCCTACGGCATCGGCATCCTGACGGCCGCGCTGATTCTCTCGATCATGGTCCTGCCTTTTGTGACGTCCATTTCGCGCGACGTGTTCGACACTGTGCCGCCTATGCTCAAAGAGTCGGCCTACGGCATCGGCTGTACGACGTGGGAGGTGGTCAGAAATGTCGTCATTCCATATACGCGCGTCGGCGTCATCGGCGGCGTTATGCTCGGACTCGGACGGGCGCTCGGCGAGACCATGGCCGTGACGTTCGTGATCGGCAACGCACACAAAATTTCCTCGTCGCTCCTCGCGCCAGGAACGACGATCTCCGCCTCAATCGCGAACGAGTTCACCGAGGCGGTGGGCGACCTCTACACCTCGTCGCTGATCGCCCTGGGCCTGATTCTGTTCATGATCACCTTTGTGATTCTCGCCATCGCGAGGGTCATGTTGATGCGGCTCGAAGTCAAGGCGGGGAGGTAGGATCATGCCTGCATCGGGGATCTCGCCTTTCTATGCCGCGCGGCGCAGGAGAAACGCAATTTGGATGGGCCTCAGCATCGTGGCGGCGGCCTTTGGCCTGACTTGGTTGTTCCTGATTCTCGTGGTCCTGTTCTGGCAAGGCTTTTCCGGTCTTTCGTTTGCCGTCTTCACGCAAATGACTCCGCCTCCCGGCAGTTCGGGCGGCCTCCTGAACGCCATCGCCGGCAGCCTGATCATGACGGTGATCGGCGTTCTGATCGGCGCCCCGCTCGGCATGTTGGCGGGCACCTATCTCGCAGAATACGGCCGCTACTCGAAACTCTCCTTTGTCGTCCGCTTCATCAACGACATCCTGCTCAGCGCTCCGTCGATCGTCATCGGGCTTTTCATTTATGAGATCGTGGTGGTGCCGATGGGGCATTTCTCGGCGCTCGCGGGCTGCCTCGCGTTGGCGGTTCTGGTGGTGCCGGTCGTGGTTCGCACGACCGAGGACATGTTGAACCTCGTCCCCAACTCGTTGCGCGAGGCCGGATCTGCGCTCGGCATGCCGCGTTCGCTAGTGATTCGGCGGATTGCTTATCGCGCGGCCAAGACCGGCCTGGTGACCGGCGTCCTGCTCGCGGTCGCTCGAATCAGCGGCGAGACTGCGCCCCTGCTCTTCACTGCGCTGAACAACCAGTTCTGGAGCGTCAATGTCCTGCAGCCGATGTCGAGTCTGCCGACCGTAATCTTCCAGTTCGCGTTGAGTCCCTACAAGGAATGGCAGCAGCTCGCCTGGACCGGCGCATTGATAATCACGCTCGCCGTTCTGGCGCTCAGCATCGCGGCCCGCGCGCTCTCCGCCTCGACGCAGCAGAAGTAAGGTCATGAAGGTTTCGTAAATGAGCAACGAAGTGAACGCTTCCAGGCCCGCCAAGGCGCCGAGCGCCAACAAGGACAAGATCGTCATGCGCGGCCTCAACTTTTACTACGGGCAGTCGCACGCACTCAAAGAAATCAACATGTCCCTGTACGAGGGGCAGGTGACCGCTTTCATCGGCCCGTCGGGCTGCGGAAAGTCGACGCTTCTGCGCGTGCTCAACCGCATGTACGACCTCTATCCCGGCCAGCGCGCGGAGGGCGAGGTCCTGCTCGACGGAGAAAACATCCTCTCCAATGGCCTCGACGTCAATCTCCTGCGCTCCCGCGTCGGCATGGTGTTCCAGAAGCCGACGCCGTTCCCGATGACCATCTACGACAACATCGCCTTCGGCATCCGTCTCTACGAAAGGCTGCCGAAGTCCGAGTTGGACGGCCGCGTCGAATCGTCGCTGAAGAAGTCCGCGCTCTGGGGCGAGGTGCAAAACAAACTCAACGCCAGCGGCCTCAGCCTCTCAGGCGGGCAGCAGCAGCGCCTGTGCATCGCCCGCACGGTGGCGATCAAGCCCGACGTGATCCTGTTCGACGAGCCGTGCTCGGCCCTCGACCCGATCTCGACCGCCAAGATCGAGGAGCTGATCGACGAACTTTCGGGCGAGTACACCATCGCCATCGTCACCCACAACATGCAGCAGGCGGCGCGCGTGTCGCATTATACCGCCTTCATGTATCTGGGCGAGATGGTCGAGTTCAACGAGACGGACAAAGTCTTCACTTCTCCGCGCGACAAGCGCACGCAGGATTACGTCACCGGCCGATTCGGCTGAGGGAGCGAGAGCCGTGGTCAACCATACTGTCAAATCCTACGACAAGGAGCTCGACACCCTCGAGCGCCGCATCGCCGAGATGGGCGGCATCGCCGAGAAAATGGTGATCGACGCCATGGACGCGCTCTCAAACGCGGACACGGTCCTCGCCCACCAGGTCGTCGCGACGGATTCGCGGCTTGATGCGCTGCAGCGCGAGATCGAGAATATGTCGGTGATGACGATCGCGCGTCGTCAGCCGGTTGCGGTCGACCTGCGCGAGCTGATCGGGGCCATTCGCATCGCCGGCGATCTCGAGCGGGTCGGCGATCTCGCCAAGAACATCGCCAAGCGCACGATCAAGATCGGCGCCGAGTTGCGGGTTTCCCGCGCGATCGTCGGCCTCAAGCACATGAACGAGGTCGCCACCGAACTGATGAAGGACGTGCTCGACGCCTACGCCCAGCGGGACGCCGAGCGGGCGCGCGACGTCTGGGAGCGCGACGTCGAACTGGACGCCCTGGAAAACTCCGTCTTCCGCGATCTCCTGACCCACATGATGGAAGATCCACGCAACATCTCGTTCTGCGCCCATCTTCTGTTTTGCGCCAAGAACATCGAGCGCATCGGCGACCACGCCACCAACATCGCCGAGACCGTGGTCTATCTTGTCACCGGCGAGGCCATCACGTCCGAACGTCCGCGCGGCCGGCAGGAAACCGACATCGATATCGAGGCCGCGGGGGGCGACGCATGAATCAGACGCGCAGAGAAACCGCGCGCGCGAGCGCGATTTCCGCGCCGCGCATCCTTGTCGTCGAGGACGAATCCGATCTGGCGCTGCTGCTCGCCTACAATCTCGAAGCCGAAGGCTATGTCGTCGAAAGCGTCGAGCGCGGCGACGAGGCTGAGCTTCGCCTGGCCGAGAATCCACCCGACCTCGTCGTGCTCGACTGGATGCTGCCCGGCGTCTCGGGCCTCGAGATCTGCCGCCGGCTGAGGGCGCGCGAAAACACGCGTACGCTCCCGGTCATCATGGTGACCGCCCGGGGCGAGGAAGCCGAGCGGGTGCGCGGCCTTTCGGTCGGCGCCGACGACTATGTCGTCAAGCCGTTCTCGGTCCCCGAGCTGATGGCGCGGGTGCGGGCGCTCTTGCGCCGCAGCCGGCCGGAGCGCATCGTCGACCGCCTCCTGGCCGGCGACCTCGACCTCGACCGCGAAACCAAGCGCGTGCGGCGCGGCGCGCGCGACATTCACCTGGGTCCGACTGAATTCCGGCTGCTCGAATATCTGCTCGAGAAGCCGGGCCGGGTGTTCACCCGCGCCCAGCTGCTCGACGGCGTTTGGGGTCAGTCGGCCGAGATCGACGAGCGCACGGTCGACGTGCATGTCGGGCGTTTGCGCAAGGCGCTGTCGCGCGGACGGGAACGCGACCCGATCCGCACGGTGCGCGGGACAGGCTACGCCTTCGACGAAACCTTCGGAAAGCCGTAGGCCGGCGTCGGCGGGATTGGTCAACGCAACGCGAGGCGGCGTTGGCGATCGCGCTCCCGCCGGCGGTCCTGGGCGGGCTGATAGGCCAGCCGGGCGTGATGTGGGCAGTAGGGGCCATTGGCTGCGGGCGAGCCGCAATACCGGAAGTCCGGACTGGCCGGGTCGCCGAGAGGCCAACGGCACATCGCCTCCTTCAACTCGACGATGGTCACCCGGAGCGACATCGGCAGCACGACGCTGTCGTAAGCCCGAGGTTCGGCCTCCGTTTCAGTCTGGGGCGCGATCGCCAGCGCCGTCGCGCCGCGAACGACCCGCGGAGGGACCGTCGTCGCGCGGGGCGGCGCGGCGCGGCGGACTGCCTGCTGGGACGACGGTGTGCGAGGACGCGAAGCCGCCGAACTCGGCGACTTTGCGCGACCGGCGAGGCCCAGCCGATGAACCTTGCCAATGACGGCGTTGCGGGTCAGTCCGTGACCGAGCAGACTTGCGATCTGGCTCGCGCTCTTGCCCTCGAGCCAGTACTGCCGAAGCTGCTCCACTCTCTCATCCGTCCAGGACATCGTTGCCTCGTTTGTCAATTCCTTCGCCTTGAGGCGCGGGGCTTGCGCAGAATCCCTCCCCGCTCCCGACGACGCACTCCGTCGGGCACAACGCGAACCAGCACTCTCTCTGAAGCCCTCACCACGACATCTCGTGGCCATCTGACAAAAAACTACACTACTCGTTGAATCGCGCGCAAGAGTCCGACGCCCCTGGAGGTCCGGCTTTTCAACAGGTCTCGACCTCTCCGAGGCTGGGCCGCCCCAACGCGCCTCGATTGCTTGAGTCCCATCAGGGTTTTAGCGGCCCCAAGACTGCCGTCGCGCCCGTACGTAAATTTTTCGTCTGACGCATCGTCAATTGACCAGATCACGGCGCTTCCGCTATATTTGGCCGGCATCGGCGGCCGCCCCAGCGGGGCGGCGTTTTTATTTTGCCTCGGCGGGCGGCCGCCTTCGCAAAGCCGGGACCAAATCGGGACAGGGAGTTGGACACGTGACTTCCGCTCAAGCGCCTTCCGCGATCGTGCCGACCTACGCGCGGGCCAACGTCGCCTTCGATCACGGAGAGGGCTGTTGGCTCGTCTCGACGACCGGCGAGCGCTATCTCGACTTCGGCGCCGGCATCGCGGTGAGCTCCATCGGTCACGCTCATCCGCACCTGGTCGAGACCCTGGTGCGCCAGGGGTCGAAGCTATGGCACGTCTCGAACCTTTACCAAAATCCCGAGGGAGAGCGCTTCGCTCGACGTCTCGTCGACGCGACCTTCGCCGATCTCGTCTTCTTCACGAACTCGGGCGCCGAAGCGAACGAGGCGGCGATCAAAATGGCGCGGCGCCGGCAGTGGATCGGCGGCCATCCCGAACGCTATCGGATCCTGACTTTCGAAGGGGCGTTCCACGGCCGCACGCTCGCCACCATCGCGGCGGGGGGCCAGAAGAAATATCTCGAAGGCTTCGGCCCCAAGGTCGACGGCTTCGACCAGATTCCGGTGACCGACCTCGCCGCGGTCGAGGCCGCGATCGGGCCGGAGACGGCCACGATCATGATCGAACCGATCCAGGGAGAGAGTGGGGTGCGGGAGATCCCGACCGCATTTCTCCGCGGATTGCGCGAGATCTGCGACAGACAAGAACTCCTCCTGATCTTCGACGAGGTGCAGACCGGAATGGGCCGCACCGGGCGGCTTTTCGCCTATGAGCTGTCCGGCGTTCGCCCGGACATCTTGACCTCCGCCAAGGGCATCGGCGCGGGCTTTCCCATGTCCGCCTGCCTTGCGACGGCCGACGCGGCGCGGGGCCTCAGCGTCGGCGTGCACGGGACGACGTTCGGCGGCAATCCCCTCGCCATGGCGATCGGCAACGCGACGCTCGACGTCATCCTGGCGCCGGGGTTCCTCGATCGCGTCGCCAAACTCGGCCTCGTCCTGCGGCAACGCCTCGCGGAACTGAAGGATCGCCGGCCGGCCGTCATCGAGGAGGTGAGGGGGGAAGGGCTGATGATCGGCCTCAAGCTCAAGGCGCCTCCGGCCGATTTCGCCGAGGCGGCGATGGCCCAGAAAATCCTGGTCATTCCGGCCGGAGACAATGTCGTGCGGCTGCTGCCGCCTCTCGTGGTCACCGAAGAGGAAATCGCCGAGGGCGTGCGGCGTCTCGACGCCGCCTGCGCCGCGGTCGAGGAGCGCCTCGTGGTCGCCATAAACTGATCAAGCGCATGAACGCTCCGGTCAACGCTCCCGTCGCCGCCCCACGGCACTTTCTGGGTCTGCTCGATCTGACGACCGCCGAGCTGCGGCGCATTCTGGACATGTCGGCGGCGATGAAGAAGGCGCGCGTCAAGGGCGTCCCACGCGCCTCCCGCCCGCTCGCCGGCCAGACGCTCGCGATGATCTTCGACCGTCCCTCGACCCGGACGCGCGTCTCCTTCGACATCGCCATGCGCGAGCTCGGCGGCGAGACGATCATGCTGACGGGCGCGGAGATGCAGCTCGGCCGCGGTGAGACCATCGCCGACACGGCGCGCGTGCTGTCGCGCTATGTCGAGGCGATCGTCATCCGCATCCTCAGCCAGGACCACATGCTGGAGATGGCCGCCCATTCGACCGTTCCGGTCATCAACGGCCTCACCAAGCAGTCGCATCCCTGCCAGGTGCTGGCCGACATCCTCACCTTCGAGGAGAGGAAGGGTCCGATCAGCGGCCGCAAGATCGCCTGGTCGGGCGACTACAACAACGTTCTGTCGTCCTGGATCGACGCCTCGGCCCGTCTCGACTTTATGCTCGACATCGCCTGCCCGCCGGAATTGCAGCCGACCAAGCAGCGGCTTGCCGCGGCCCGCGCCGCGGGAGCCAATATCGTTTTGCGCGACGATCCGGAGGAGGCCGTGAAGGACGCCGAGGCCGTGATCTCCGACTGCTGGGTGTCGATGGGCGACGAGGACCAAGGCCGACGTCAGAACCTGCTTCAGCCCTATCAGGTCAACAGTGCGCTGATGGGCCGCGCGGCGTCCGACGCCATCTTCATGCATTGCCTGCCCGCTCACCGGGGCGAGGAGGTGACCGACGAGGTGATCGATGGCCCGCAGTCGGCCGTGTGGGACGAGGCGGAAAATCGCCTGCACGCGCAGAAGGGGGTGCTGGCCTGGTGCCTGGGAGCGGGCCCGTGAGCGTGACCGAACGGGCCGCGTCGGCCAAAGTCGTCGACGACATCGTCCTGCCTTTCGCCGTCGAGGCTTTGAGCATCCGCGGGCGTCTCGTGCGTCTCGGCCCGGCGGTCGATCGGCTCCTCAAACGCCACGATTATCCGGAGTCGGTGTCGAGGCTGGTGGCGGAAGCGGTGACGCTCGCGGCGCTCCTCGGCTCGACCCTGAAGCTCGAGGGCCGCTTCCAGCTGCAGACCAAGACGGACGGTCCCGTGTCGATGGTGCTGGTCGACTTCGACGCCCCGTCGAACGTCAGGGCCCTGGCGCGGTTCGACAAGGCGAGAGTCGCGCGCGCCCGGGCGAGCGAGGATTTGCTCGGCCGCGGCCACATGGCTTTCACCATCGATCCCGGTGGCGACATGACCCGCTATCAGGGCGTCATCGCCCTCGAAGGCCAGGGCTTCGAGCGCGCGGCGCACCACTACTTCGAACGATCGGAGCAGATCCCGACGCTGGTGCGGCTCGCGGTCGGCGAAACGGTCGCGGCCCGCAGCCGCGCCTGGCGGGCCGGGGGCCTCATCGTCCAGTATCTTCCGGCCTCGGCGCAGCGCCGCGCGGATTTCCATCCGGGCGACGCGCCGGAGTGGACGGAGCCGCACCGGGTCGAGGAGGACGACGCCTGGGCCGAAGCCCAGGCCCGTGCCGCGACGACCGAGGCGCATGAGCTGATCGATCCGACGCTGTCGGCCGAGCGGCTGCTGTTTCGCCTGTTCAACGAGCGGGGCGTGCGCGTTTTCGAGCCGACAGACCTCGTGGCGGTGTGCCGCTGCTCCGCCGAGGGCGTGGATGCGATGCTGCGCAGCTTCTCGCCCGAAGAAGTCAGGCACATGATCGGCGACGACGGCATGATCGGCGTCACGTGCGAGTTCTGCTCGACCAAGCGCGTCTTCAACCCCGCCGACTACGGCGCGTGAGGAGGCGCGGGCGCATGGAGGAGCAGGCCTTCAGGGCGAGGCTGGGCGAGACTGCGGCGGCGGTCGAGCGCGTGCTCGAGGACCTTCTCACGGTCGGGCCGAAGGCCGGAGAGATCGCCCGGCCGCGCCGCCTCGTCGAAGCGATGCGCTATGCGACGCTCGGCGGCGGCAAGAGGCTGAGGCCGTTTCTCGCGATCGAAACGGCGCGCGCGCTCGGGCGGTCCGACGAAGCGCCGGTTCGGGCGGGCGCGGCGATCGAATGCATCCACGCCTATTCCCTGATCCACGACGATCTGCCGGCGATGGACGACGACGACCTCAGGCGCGGCCGGCCGACGACCCACCGCGCCTTCGACGAAGCGACCGCCATCCTGGCCGGCGACGCCTTGCAGACGATGGCCTTCGAGATTCTCGCCGATCCTCGAACCGACCCGGACGCCGCGACGCGCGCCAGCCTCTGCGCCGGCCTCGCCCGCGCCGCGGGCCTCGCCGGCATGGTCGGCGGCCAGATGTTCGACATCGAGGCCGAGACGGCCGCGGTGCCGCTCCCGCTCGAGTCGATCGCGCGCCTCCAGGCGATGAAGACGGGGGCGCTCCTCAAATTCAGCGTCGAGGCGGGCGCTCTGCTCGCCGGCGCAGCCCCGGCGGCGCGCGTGGCGTTTGACGCCTACGGCCGCGCAATCGGCGCGGCGTTCCAGATCGCCGACGACCTGCTCGACGCCGAAGGCGACGCGGCGACGCTGGGCAAGCGCGCCGGCAAGGACGCTGCGCGTCACAAAGCGACGCTCGTCGCCGCCCTCGGAGCGGAGGGAGCGCGCGCCGAACTCGCCCGTCTCGTCGGCGAAGCGAAGGAGGCGGTGGACGCCGCGGGCGTCGGCGGCGCGGGCGACGGCTTGCGCGCCGCGACCGATTTCGTCGCGGCGCGAAAGAGCTGACGCGCGAGGAGCGATCTACTTTGAAGCCGGCGCCTCCGCGTCGACGCCGACGAGGTAGCCGAGTCCGCGCGCGGTCTTGATGATGTCGACGCCGAGCTTCTTGCGCAGGCGGCCGATGAAGACCTCGATCGTGTTCGAAGTCGCGATCGAAATCCTGCTCGTAGAGATGCTCGACGATTTCACTGCGCGAGATGATCCGTCCGGCGTGGTGCATCAGATAGGACAGCAGCCGGTATTCATGGCTGGTGAGCTTAACGGGCTCGCTGTTGACGGTGACGCGGCCGGCGCGGGCGTCGAGCCGGACCGGGCCGACAACGAGATCGCTGGTTGCGTGACCGGCGGCGCGACGCAACAGCGCGCGAAGCCGCGCGAGCACCTCCTCCATGTGGAAAGGCTTGGCGACATAGTCGTCCGCGCCCGCGTCGATGCCCTGAACCTTGTCGCTCCAGCGATCGCGCGCGGTCAGGATCAGCACCGGCATCGCTCGACCGGCCTTGCGCCAGGCCTCCAGAATCGAAATGCCGTCCCGCTTGGGAAGGCCGATGTCGAGCACAATTGCGTCGTAAGGCTCGGTGTCGCCGCGGAACCAGCCCTCCTCCCCGTCGAACGCCCGGTCGACGGCGTAGCCCGCGGACTCCAGCGCGGAAGAAATCTGGCGGTTGAGATCTCGATCGTCTTCGACAACCAGCAGTCGCATTCAGGCCCTCGTGTCTTGCCCGCTTCAGTCCTTGACCGTCGCGTCGTGCGGTTCATGGACCGGCGGCTCGTGCGGTTCATGCGATTCACGCGGCGGCTCGTGCGGGGCTCGGGCGATCAGTTTGCCTGTGCCCGCCTCCATTTCAACGCGCGTGAGCCGCCCGTCCCGATGGAGGAGCGTGATCTCGTAGATGAATTCGTCGCCGGCATGGCAGAGCCTGGCCGACAGGGCCTCCGCCTTGCGCTGCTGGGCGGCGTATCTGAGCGCCGCGAACGGCTCGAGCAACTTGTGCGCCTTGACCTCGTCCCGGGTTTCCGCCGCATTGAGACAGAGCGGCTTGGGCGGGGCGGCGTGCAGCTCCGCTTCGGCGGCGCGCGCGGCTACGCACGTCATCGCGAGGATCAAGGCCGCGGCGCGGCAAGCGAAGGCAGGCGCGGCCATGGCGACAAACGCCCCTTTCCCGAACGTCGGCTGACATGTTCGCAATCGCGGCTGAATGCAATGTGAATGATGCCGGGACTGAGCCGGTTGCGCCCTCGGTTGAACCGGCGCCGTTTTCGGCGCATGAAGTCCGCGATGCAATCGCGCCGCGTCCTGATCCGCCTTGCGATCGTCGTCGCGTTCGCGATGCCGCTCGCGCCGTCCCGCGCCCTCGTGGGGGCGGCGCCGGACGGGCAATTCGCCGACCGGGTGGCGATGGTTCTGATGCGGGGCGGAGGCGAGGCGGGTTTTTGCTCGGCGCTCGTTCTCAATTCGCGCACCCTTTTGACCGCGGCCCATTGCCTGCGGCCGACGCGCGACATGGCCGTCCACTATCGCGACGCCTCGGGAACGCCAGTCGTCATTCCGGTGGAGGCGGCGATCGCTCATCCGCTCTATCGCCCGGACGCGATCCGGGAGCGCATCGAGTCGATCGATGTCGCGCTGATCCGCACCGCGAGCCCGCTCGACGCCCGATTCGCCGGCGCCGCGCTCGCCTCCGGCGACGGGCCCGCGGTCGGCGAACGGGTGATCCTCACGGGCTACGGCGCAGCACGCGACGGCGAGTGGAAGTCGGGGGGACAACTGCGCAGCGTCACGCTCGCGGTGCGCGAGCCGGCCTCGAAGGTGCTGATCTGGGCAACCGATCCCGCCGGCAGGGTCGCCGGGGCCTGCTCGGGCAACTCCGGCGCGCCGATATGGTCGGCCGACGGCGGCGCGGCGGTCGCGATCGCGACCTGGGCGCAGGCGCCGCAAGGCCGCGGCTGCGGCGGCCTCACCCAGGGGCCGAGGCTCCCGCCCCTCAAAGGTTGGATCGAGGAAACGGCGCGACGGCTCGGTCGCGGCGACCAGACGCGGCGCTAAACGCAAACGAGGCAGGCTCCCAGTCGTGAGCCCCACCGTCTCGAGAAGCGTAGCTTAGTAGCTTAGCTCGAAGCGGAGCGAGGACGCGGGCTCCGGGTCATCCCGCACGCGCCTCGAGCGCTTCCTTGATCTCGTCGAGGACCTTCGGGTCCTCGATTGTGGCCGGCGTCGCCCACGGATCGTGGTCGGCGATCTTCTTCATCGTGCCCCGAAGAATCTTGCCCGAGCGCGTCTTCGGCAGGCGCGAGACGACGAGGGCCATCTTGAACGCCGCGACCGGACCGATCTTGTCGCGCACGAGTTTGACGACTTCCTTCTCGATATCCTCGTACGGCCGGTTGACGCCGCTTTTGAGCACGATGAAGCCGCAAGGCTGCTCGCCCTTGATCTCATCCCTGACGCCGAGGACCGCGCATTCGGCGACGTCCGGATGCGAGGCGATGACCTCCTCCATTCCGCCGGTCGAGAGGCGATGGCCGGCGACGTTGATGATGTCGTCGGTGCGGCCCATGATGTAGAGGTATCCGTCCTCGTCGACGAAGCCCGCATCCGCCGTCTTGTAGTAGCCCGGAAACTCCGTAAGATAGCTGCCGCGCATGGTGTCGTCCCGGCGGTACAGCGTCGGCAGGCAGCCGGGCGGCAAGGGCAACTTGACCACGAGCGAGCCCATCGTTCCCGCCGGAACGGGATGGCAGGCCTCGTCGACCACCGCCATCTCGTAGCCCGGCATCGGCACGGTCGGCGAGCCGAGCTTGATCGGCAGGATGCCGAGGCCGACCGGATTGGCGGCGATCGCCCAGCCGGTTTCGGTCTGCCACCAATGGTCGACCACCGGTACGCCGAGAACCTTCTCCGCCCAGGCGACCGTGTCCGGATCGGCGCGCTCGCCGGCGAGGAAGAGCGTGTGCATCGAAGAGATGTCGTAGTTCTTGAGGAGCGCCGCCTGCGGATCCTCCTTGCGCACGGCGCGGAAGGCGGTCGGCGCGGTGAAGAAGGCCCTAACCTTGTAGTCCTGGATCACCCGCCAGAAGGCGCCGGCGTCCGGCGTGCCGATCGGCTTGCCCTCATAGAGGACGCTGGCGCAGCCGTGCACGAGCGGCGCGTAGACGATGTAGGAGTGGCCGACCACCCAGCCGATGTCGGAGGCGGCCCAATACGCATCGCCGGGCTTCACATTGTAGATCGCCGACATCGTCCACTTGAGCGCGACGATATGGCCGCCGATGTCGCGCACGACGCCCTTCGGCACGCCGGTCGTTCCCGAGGTGTAGAGGATGTAGAGCGGATCGGTCGCGGCAAGGTCGACGCAGGGCGCGCGCTTGCCGGCGGCCTTGGCGGCCTCTACCAGCGTTGTCCAGTCGTGGTCGCGCGTCTCGTTCATGCGCGCCGCGATCTGGGGCCGCTGGAATACGACGCAATGTTGCGGCTTCGCGCTCGACAGGCCGATCGCCAGATCGAGCAGGGGCTTGTATTCCACGATGCGGCCGGGCTCAACGCCGCAGCTGGCGGTCAGGACGACCTTGGGCTCGGCGTCCTCGATCCGGGTGGAAAGCTCCTTGGCGGCGAAGCCGCCGAACACCACCGAATGGACCGCGCCGATGCGGGCGCAGGCGAGCATGGCCACGATCGCCTCGGGGATCATTGGCATGTAGATCAGCACACGGTCGCCCGCCTGCACGCCGAAGTCCTGCAGCACGGCGCCGAGCGTCGCTGTCTCCTCGAGAAGGTCGCGATAGGTGAGAGTCCGCTTCGTTCCCGTGACGGGGCTGTCGTAATAGAGCGCCGGCTGGTCCGCACGGCCTCCTTCCACATGGCGGTCGACCGCATTGTAGCAGGCGTTGACTCGCGCGTCGGGGAACCAGCGGCCGTAGACGCCCGCGTCGGGATCGAAGATCCGCTCGGGCGCGCGGATCCAGGAAATCTCCTCTGCCGCCTTCGCCCAAAAGGCTTGCGGATCGGCGCGCCACTGGTCATAGGTCTGCCTGTAGCCGCTCATTGGATTCGCTCCCTGTTCCGCCACAACGTGGCCAGCCGGGAATTTTCGCGCCGCGCGCGGGCAAACGCAACGTCGCAACTTGTCGCGGGCGTGGAGTGCGGCTCCTCGTCTTCGCGCCGCGCGCGCGAACGCAACGGCGGCGCGCTAAGACTATCGGCTAATGGCCGGTTCTTTGATCTGGAGCCTCTGCCGGACGATGTCGGGCGAAATGGAGTTTTATCTCGTCGCGGTCCCGGCGGTCATCGTGCTCGGCCTGTCGAAGGGTGGATTCACGGGTCTCAGCTCGCTCGCCATGCCGATGCTGTCGCTGGTGACCTCGCCCATCAGGGCGGCGGCGATCGTGCTCCCCGTGCTCATCGTTCAGGACTGGGTCAGCGTCTGGGCGTTCCGGCGCGACTATTCGCCGCGCAACCTCGTCATCCTCGTCCCCTCGGCGATGATCGGCGTCGCCGCCGGCTGGCTGCTCGCGGCGCGGGTCAGCGAGGATGCGGTGAGGCTCGCGGTCGGAATCATCTCGATCGCCTTCGTCGTTTACATGCTGACGCGCGACCGGCTTGGGCGGGCGCCCGTCGAGACGCCGGGCGTTCCGGGCGGGCTGCTGTGGGGTTCGCTCGCGGGCTTCACCAGCTTCATCAGCCACGCCGGGGCCCCGCCGTTCCAGGTCTATGTCATGCCCCAGAACCTGAAGCCGCGCGTCTTCGCCGGGACGGCGACGATGTTCTTCGCCGCGGTCAACCTCATCAAGGTCCCGCCCTATTTCCTGCTCGGCCAGTTCAGCCGCGAGAACCTGGCGGTCTCCGCCGGCCTCATCCCTGTTGCGATCCTCGCTACCTTCGCCGGCGTCTGGCTCGTGCGCAGGGTCACCCCCGACCGGTTCTACGCCATCATCCTGATCATCACCTTCGCGATCGGCGCCAAACTGACCTACGACGCCGTTCAGGCGATCTTCGTCGCATGAGGCGCATGACGGATCGAACCGCGCGGGACTTCTCAGCGCCGCTCCGCAAGGACCGCATCGCCGCCCAGATCCCGTCCTTCGCCCTGATTGGGCTCGTCGGCTACGTCATCGACGCCGCCATCACCTATGCGGGGGCGAAATATGGCGGCCTGTCGCCCGAGGTCGCCCGCCCGCCCGGCTTCGTCGTCGCCACCGTCGTCAATTTCCTGCTCAACCGGGCGATCACCTTCCGCCGCTCTGAGGCGCCGCCCGTTCGCGCCTTCATCCGCTACTGCGTCGTCGCCTCGGCGGGGCTCGCGGTCAATTACGGTTTCTATACCGGTTGCGTGCTGCTCGTCCCGCGCTTCGGGCTCGACGTGACGCCGGCGATGCTGCCGCTCTTCGTCGCCGTCGGCGCCGGCGCGGCGATGGTCGTCACCTTTCTCGGCTTCCGCTTCTTCGCCTTTCGCTCATAAGGCGCCGGAAACCCCTCGCAAAGCCCGGTCGGGACAGTATGATGGCGCGCGAAACGTCCCGCAGCGTCGAGCCCCGTCTCGCGCTCGCGGCCTACGCGCCGAGAGGAGCCCATGTCCCAGTCGCCCTACGATCGCGATCTCGATCGCAACGCCGCCAACTTCCAGCCGCTCGACCCCGCTGACCTTCCTCGAGCGCGCGGCGGCGGTGTTCCCGGACCGGCTGGCGATCGCGCACGGGCCCCTCAGGCGCAACTACCGCGACTTTCACGCCCGCTCGAAAAAGCTCGCCGCCGCGCTGGCGAACCGCGGGATCGTCCGCGGCGACACGGTCGCGGTCATGCTCGCCAACACGCCCGCGATGCTCGAATGCCACTACGGCGTCCCGATGTGCGGCGCGGTGCTCAATACGCTCAACACCCGCCTCGACGCGGCCGCGCTCGCCTTCATGCTCGACCACGGCGAAGCGAAGGCGCTGATCGTCGACCGCGAGTTTGCGCGCCGTGATGGCGTCGGCCCTCAAGCTCGCCGAGGCGCGCCCCCTCGTCGTCGACTATGACGACCCGGAATACGACGGCCCGGGCGAGCGGATCGGCGAAATCGAATACGAGGCGCTGGTCGCCGAAGGCGACGAGGCCTATCGACGCACGGCGCCCCTCGACGAATGGGACGCGATTTCGCTCAACTACACCTCGGGGACGACGGGCGACCCCAAGGGCGTCGTCTATCACCACCGTGGCGCCAATCTCCTCGCGATGGGCAACATCGTCACCGCCGACATGGGCCGCCATCCCGTCTATCTGTGGACGCTGCCGATGTTCCATTGCAACGGCTGGTGCTTTACCTGGTCGATCAGCGTCAAGGCGGGAACGCATGTCTGCCTGAGGCAAGTGCGCGCCAAGGCGCTCTACGACCTCATCGCCGAGCACAAGGTGACCCATCTCTGCGGCGCGCCGATCGTCATGTCGGTGCTATTGAACGCGCGCCGCGAGGAAAAGACGCCGCTGCCGCATCTGGTGCGCTTCTTCACCGCCGCCGCGCCGCCGCCCGCCGCCGTCTTGAAAGAGATGAGCGAAGCGGGCTTCGAGGTCACCCACCTCTACGGCCTGACCGAGTCCTACGGGCCGGCGGTCGTCAACGACTGGAAGGACGAGTGGAACGCGCTCGACTTGGAGACGCAGGCGCATCTCAAGGCCCGGCAGGGCGTGCGCTACCATGCGCTCGAGGCGCTCGACGTCCTGAACCCGGACACGATGGAGCCGGTGCCGGCCGACGGGCAAACCATGGGCGAGGCGATGTTCCGCGGCAATGTGGTGATGAAGGGCTATCTCAAGAACAAGGACTCGACCGACAAGGCCTTCGCCGGCGGCTGGTTCCATTCGGGCGACCTCGGGGTGAAGCATCCGGACGGCTATATGCAGTTGCGCGACCGGTCGAAGGACATCATCATCTCGGGCGGCGAGAACATCTCCTCGATCGAGGTCGAGGACGCCCTCTTCGAGCATCCGGGCGTGCAGCTCGCCGCGGTCGTGGCGCGGCCGGACGAGAAATGGGGCGAGACGCCCTGCGCCTTCGTCGAGATGAAGCCCGGCCATACGGCCAGCGCCGACGAGCTGATCGAATGGTGCCACGCGCGGCTTGCGCGCTACAAATGCCCGCGCACGATCGTATTCGCCGAGATCCCGAAGACCTCGACCGGCAAGGTGCAGAAGTTCGCGCTGCGGGAGCGGGCGAAGACGTTCGGCCGCGCCTTGAGCGCATGCGCGACGAAGCCTGGCCGCCCTATTGCCGCGCGCTCCTGGTCGCCTCCGTCGCTTCGGCGGCGAGGCAGTTCCCGGGCCGCGGCGAGCAGGCGCCGGAGCGGGTGCACGGCGTGCGCAAGACGCTGAAAGAGGCGCGCGCCATCGCGCGGCTTTTCCTGCCGTCTCTCGGCGAGCCCGCTCGCGTCACCATCGCTGCGCTCGCCGTCGTCCGTCGCCGGGTCGGCCGCGCGCGCGACCTCGACGTGATGGAGGCCCGCCTCGCGCGGCTCGCCCCGCCCCCAGAGATCGCTGCGCCGCTCGTCGAGGCGATCGGACGCGAGCGCGCCGCGGCAAGCCGCGGCCACGGCGGCTTTGCGACGAGCGCCTCGCGCGCCCAGCTCAGCGCCGTGGTCAAGCGTCTCGAGGCTTGGGACCTGGAAAATCTCGACGCCGACGACATCGTGGAGGCCGTTGCGCGCACCTACCGGCAGGCGCGCCGGCGCGGAAGGATCGCTTTCGACGGCGACGACCCGGCGGCGCTGCACGCGCTGCGCGCGCGCGTGGTCGACCTGCGTTATCAGCTCGCGGCGCTCTCTCCCGCCTGGCCGGCGGCGCTCAACGCCCAGTCTGAGGAGCTGAACGCGCTGCGCGACACGCTCGGCGACTTCAACGATCTCCACGTGCTGGCGACTTTCGCGACCGAGCGCGCTTCCCTTGAGCCCGAGGCGCTGGCGGGGCTCATGGCGCGGCTCGCGACGAAGCAGAAGAAGCTCAGGCGGCGCGCGGAAACCGAGTTCGACCGCCTGTTCGCCGAGACGCCCGACGCATTCTCGGAGCGGCTTTCGGCCTATCTGCGGCGGCCGATGGCGAAGCCGAAGGCCGGCGCGCCGAACGTTCCCGTCAATGCGAAACGGCCATCTCCATCCACCGGCGGGTGAAACCCGTTCATTTGCGACGGATCGTCATCCCGGTTGAGGGCGATCGCCGCCTGGAACTGTGACAGCCGGGCCTTTGTTGGAATCGCCGGGCGGGAACCCCAAGCTTGTCAGAGGTAAGCCATGACCGCCACGCTCCCTACCGGCGCTGACGTCATTCAACGAATGGATGAAGCGAAGCTCAGCCGACTGCATTGGAAGATCATGTTCATCTCGGGCATGGGCTTCTTCACCGACGCCTACGACCTCTTCATCATCGGCGTCGTTATGGCGCTCCTCAAGCAGGAGTGGCGCATCTCCCCGACCGAGGAAGGCCTGGTCGCCTCGACCGCGCTGCTCGCCTCGGCCGTCGGCGCGGTGCTGTTCGGCCGCATCGCGGACATGCTGGGCCGCAAGCGAATCTACGGCTACGAAGTGCTGGTGCTCGCGGTCGGCGCCGTCGCCTCGGCCTTCTCGCCCGACATCTGGTGGCTGATCGTCTTTCGCATCATCCTCGGCGTCGGCATCGGCGGGGACTATCCGGTCAGCTCGACCATCATGAGCGAATATGCGAGCAAGCGGACGCGCGGCATGATGGTGACGCTCGTCTTCACCATGCAGGCCGCCGGCCTCGTGTTCGGGCCGCTGCTCGCCGCCGCGCTCCTCTGGACCCATCTCTCGCACGATGTCATCTGGCGCATTCTCCTCGCCTTCGGCGCGATTCCCGCGATGTCCGTCTTCTGGATGCGCCGGCATATGGCGGAAACGCCGCGCTATCTGCTGGCCACCGGCCAGCACGACGCTTTCGGCGAGGCGGCCTCGCATGTCCTCGGACAAATGGGGGGCGGCGAGCGCCGCAGCCTTCCGGTCGCCGACCGGCCGGTCAGGGTGAAGGAGCCGTTCTGGCAGGGCTTCCGAACACTGACAAGCAACCGGACTTTCCTTATTCGCCTCGTCGGCGCGAGCCTGGCCTGGGCCTTCATGGACTTCGCCTATTATGGCAACACCGTCTCGAGCCCGATGGTGTTGAAGGCCCTCAGCCCCGACCAGAGCCTGCTCAACCATACCCTGATGCAGCTCGCCATCTTCGCCATCGCCGCCGCGCCCGGCTATCGGATCGCTGCGGCGACGATCGACCGGATCGGCCGCAAGTCGATCCAGATGGTGGGCTTCGTCATGATGGCGGTGACCTTCGGGGCGATGGCCTTCATCCCGGACGTCGAAAAGCTCCTGCTGCCGTTCCTCATCATCTATGGCGTCATTTACTTCTTCACCGAATTCGGACCGAATTCGACGACCTTCGTCTATCCGGCCGAAATCTTCCCGGTGAGGGCGCGAACGACCGGCCACGGGATCGCCGCCGCCACCGGCAAGCTCGGGGGGTTCTTCGGCGTCTTCCTGTTCCCGATTCTGATGGCATGGAAGGGCCTGACGGCGGCGGAGGCCGCGGCGGCCGCCGTCAGCGTGCTAGGCGCGATCGTCAGCCTGACGATGCTGCCCGAGACCAAGGGCCTGAGCATCGAGGAGCTTAGTCCCGAAGCCGCTGCCACGGCGCAGCTTTGAATAGAGCGGCGGCGCCAAGGAGCCGCCCGAAGGCGGCTTCCTGGACGGCCTCCCGGATTTGCGGGCTCAATCCGCGACGATGGCGCGCGGCGATTTGCGTCAGTCTTAGAGACCAGCAGTTTGTCGGCTTGATCCTTTCGTCGCCGTCGTAATTTTTCCTTCGTGGTCCGGGTTAAGTCCGGCAGGCTCTAACAAACGGAACCTTTCGCCTGAACAAAGCGTTCGGCGCGTTCTCAGGGGATGGAGTCTTGGTCGCTGTGCGCGTCGCCCGCGACCAGCGGCGAATCCGATCGAACCCATGCGAACCAACGCCGGCCTCGCAGGCGCGCAGCGATCGTCATCGACGGCAGGGTTCGCCGCCGAGTAGCGCAAGTAGCGGCGGCAGGTCCTCCGGGGGATTCGTTAGACCTGCCGCCGCCCGCCGGGGTCGCGCGGGCTGGGAATGAGCGACCACCGACAGAACGGCAGGACGCGCATTCGCGCAGGGCCGGGGACAAGCCCAAATCCCGCCGTCCATCTCAGTTCTATGTCCGATCCCGAGGGCGTCAATAAGGCCGATAATCCGACGACAATGCGCCTTTTCTAGCCCGACTGCAACAGGCGCAAAAGCGGTAAGTGCAAGGATCCACAGCCCACTCGGCCGGAGTAGTCCTCCTTTCGACGCACCTGGCGCGCGATCCGTCGCCGGCCGACATTGCGGAAGCGCCATGGCCGGCGCGCTATGAACCGGAGGCCGCCCCTTGCTCGACCATGGGTTCGTCGGCGGGCGCTTTCGCTGGCGCGGCTGGCTCGAGCGCCGCCGACACCGCTTCGTCCACCCGTTCGAGCCAGACGAACGTCAATTGCTGGCGCACCTCTTCAGGGATGTCTTCGAAGTCCTTCCTGTTGCGCGCCGGCAGCATCACCCGCGTGATCCCGGCTCGGTGCGCCGCGACGATCTTCTCCTTGATGCCGCCGACCGGAAGCACCAGTCCGCGCAGGCTTATCTCGCCGGTCATCGCCGTGTCGCTGCGCACCGTGCGATCGGTCAGGAGCGAAACCAGCGCCATGAACATCGCAACCCCCGCGCTCGGACCGTCCTTCGGCGTGGCGCCTGCCGGCACGTGAATATGGATATCGGTCTTTTCGAAGCGATTGGGGTCGATTCCGTATGAGACTGCGCGATTCTTGACGATGCTGAGGGCCGCCTGAGCGCTTTCCCGCATCACCTCGCCGAGTTGGCCCGTCAGGATCAGCCGGCCGCCTCCCGGGATGGCGGTCGCCTCGATGAACAGAATGTCGCCGCCGACCGGCGTCCAGGCGAGGCCGGTCGCGACGCCCGGCACGCTGGTGCGCATCGCGACTTCGTTCTCGAACGGCGGCGCGCCGAGAACGGCCTGAAGGTCGCTGGCTGAGATTGCGATCGGCCCGCTCTCGCCTTCCGCGACGCGCATGGCCGTCTGGCGCAGCATCCTTCCGATCTCGCGCTCCAGGCTTCGGACGCCGGCCTCGCGCGTGTAATGCTGGATGACGGCTCGCAACGCGTCGTCGGCGATCTCTGCCTGGCCCGGTTTGAGGCCATTGGCCTCCAGCTGACGCGGAACGAGATAGCGGCGGGCGATGTGCAGCTTTTCGCTCGCCGTGTAGCCGGCGAGCGTGATGATCTCCATCCGGTCGCGCAGCGGCCCGGGGATCGTATCGAGCATGTTCGCCGTCGTGATGAACACGACGCGGCTCAGATCGAACGGCACGGCGAGGTAATTGTCACGAAACGTGCTGTTCTGTTCGGGATCCAGCACTTCCAGCAAAGCCGAGGCCGGATCGCCCTGGATGCCGGCGCCGAGCTTGTCGATCTCGTCCAGCATCATCACGCAATTGCGGGCGCCGGCCTTGCGGATCGCCTGGATGATGTTGCCGGGCAAGGCGCCGATGTAGGTTCGTCGATGTCCGCGAATCTCCGCCTCGTCGTGCACGCCGCCGAGGCTCACGCGCACGAACTTGCGGCGCATCGCGCGCGCGATCGATTGGCCAAGCGACGTCTTGCCGACGCCGGGAGGGCCGGCAAAGCACAGGATCGGCGCCTTGCCGCCCGGCGCCAGCTTGCGGACGGCCAGATATTCGATGATCCGGCGCTTGATCTTCTCGAGATCGTAGTGATCCTCGTCGAGGATGCGGCGCGCCGCCGCGATGTCGATTGGCGCCTCCTCGGGCAGGGCCCAGGGCAGATCGACCAGCCAGTCGAGATAGGTCCGCACCATCCCATATTCGCCGGCGGCTTCCGGCATGCGTTGCAGACGGCGCAGCTCCTTGCGGGCCTGGTCCTCGACTTCCTTGGGCATTTTCGCGTTGGCGATCGCCTTTTCGAGTTCGGCGATCTCGGCGGATTTTCCCTCGTCCGCCTCGCCGAGCTGGCGCTGAATGGCCGCCATCTGCTCGCGCAGCAGGACCTCGCGGTTGCGGGCGTCGATCGAGGCCTTGGTTTCGCGGCCGATCTCCTGCGACAGGCGAAGAACCTCGATCCGATGCGCGAGGAGTTTCGAGACCCGCTCGAGCCGCGCGCCGACGTCGACCGTCTGGAGGATCTCCTGCTTCTCGTCCGGCGTCGCGTCCATGAAGGTCGCCACCAGATCGGCGAGCGCGCCGGGCGACTCGATTCCCTGGATCGTCATGAGCAATTCGTTCGGCGCCTGCGGCAGGAGCTGGACGGCCTCGACCGCCTGGCGCTTGAGATTGATGAAGCGCGCTTCGATCTCTTTAGACGACGAGACGGGCTCCGGAATCCGCACCGTCTCGGCGACGAAGAACGACCAGCCGTTCAGATACTCGACGACCCGGAACCGTTGCTCTCCCTGGCACACGAGATGATGCGTCCCGTCCGGCGCCGTGATGTAGCGAACGACGTTGGCGACCGTGCCCATCCGGTGCAGATCGATGGGAAGGGGGTCTTCGACCTCGGCGTTGCGCTGCATCACGATGCCGACCGGCTTCTGCTCCCTGACCGCTCTCTGCGCCGCCATCACTGAGCGGGGGCGAGCGAGCGCGATCGGCAGCACCGTCCCCGGAAACAGCACCATGCCGCGCACCGGCACGATGATGAGCGCATCCGGCGGCAACGGCGGCGACTGCGCTGCCCGAAGGTTTTCTTCGGATGCGGCGCCGGGCGCAGGGTCAGCCATTGGCGGCCTCCGACTTCTGCAGCGTGATCAGGAGGCAACCGTTGGAGGCCGATCGATGAATGGCGCTGTAGCGGCCGGCAGGAAGATCGACACGCCGTTCGAAGCGGCCTTGCGGAAGCTCGAGGCGGTGGATGATCGCGGTCTGCATCTCTGCCGGATAGGTGCGAATCCCCGAAATGATCAGCTGCCCCGCATCAATGAGCGCCTTGACCTCCTTGAGGTCGACTCCGGGCAGCGCAACGAGCACGAGCACCGCACGGTCCGTTTCGAGAACGTCGACCGGCGGCTCCCACGCGACCACGGACGGCGGATCGGCCGGCCGGAAAAATTGCCGGTGCATTCGCTCCGCGCGGGCGAGCATCTCGAACGCTTCCGACCACATCCAATAGCGGGGAAAATTCCTCTCCATCGCTTCGCCTTCCGGTCAGCCCCGATTTCGACGCCACAACTTTGGCTGACAATAGCTCATTTCCAAACGGAGTGCATCCGGGCCGGGTTCCACCTCGAGCCCAGTTCGCGCGCAAAGGCGCGGCCGCCTGGGGAGCCAGGCGCCGGCTCAATTGATATTCGCGCTAAATCCCGGCGGCGGAGAATCCGGCTGATCGCTCGCGGTCGCCGCAATGGCTGGCGGCGACGGAATCACGTTCCCACAAACCCTAGCGCAAAGGCTGAGGCGAGCGGCGCTTCGGTAAAGCTCAGAGCCGAGCCCAGCACACGATCCCGTCGCACCGATTTTCGACGCCGGATCTTCGCTTGAGAACAGCTCATTTCCGAACGGAGTGATAGGACCGGGTTCCACCCCGGACCCGGGCCGCGAAGCGGACATTTGCACTTGCGACAGCCGATCCCATCGCATGAGCAGTAGGTTGGCGCGAGCAGGGCTCTGCAGAGCTGTTGCAACTTTTCTATGCGAACGGTGACTCGAACCTCGCCGCCTGCCCTAGCTCCGCTTCGATTTCGAGCAGGCGGTTGTATTTGGCGATGCGCTCGCTGCGGCTCGCCGATCCCGTCTTGATCTGGCCGCCGCCCATCGCGACCGTGAAATCGGCGAGGAACGCGTCCTCGGTTTCGCCGGAACGGTGCGAAACGACATAATTCCATCCCGCTTTGCGGCAGAGCGCAATCGCCTCGATCGTCTCGGTGACGGTGCCGATCTGGTTGAGCTTGATCAGCACCGCGTTGGCGGTCTTTTCCTTGATGCCGCGCCGGATGAAGCTCGGGTTGGTGACGAATATGTCGTCGCCGACGATCTGGATGCGGTCGCCCTGTGCGGCTGTCTGACGCGCGAAGCCCGCCCAGTCGTTTTCGTCGAGGCCGTCCTCGATCGACACGATCGGGAACGCGTCGATCCACTTCTGGTAGAGCGCGATCATCTCGTCGCTGGTCTTGCGTCCGCCCTTCGACTTGGCGAGATCGTAGGCGCCATCGGCGTAGAACGAACTCGCCGCCGGATCGAGCGCGATGGCTATGTCCTTGCCTGGCTTGTAACCCGCCGCCTCGATCGCCTTGACGATCAGTTCGCAGGCCTCCTCGTTGCTGCCGAGATTGGGGGCGAAGCCGCCTTCGTCGCCGACCGAAGTCGCGTAGCCCTTGCCCTTCAACAGCTTGGCGAGCGCATGGAACGTCTCTGCGCCATAGCGCAACGCTTCGGCGAAGCTCGGCGCGCCGATCGGCATCACCATGAATTCCTGGAAGTCGACTGAATTTTCCGCGTGCTTGCCGCCATTGACGATGTTCATCATCGGCACGGGCAACCGGGTCGCGCCGACGCCGCCGAGATAGGCGTAAAGCGGCAGCTTGGCCGTCTGGGCCGCGGCGCGGGCGACCGCCATCGACACGCCGAGCATTGCATTCGCCCCGAGCGCGCTCTTGTTCGGCGTCCCGTCGAGCGCAATCATCACCCCGTCGATCTCCGCCTGACGGGCCGGATCCATGCCGATCACCTTGGGCGCGATGGTCTCGATGACGTTCGCGACCGCCTTGCGCACGCCCTTGCCGCCATAGCGGGCCTTGTCGCCGTCGCGCAGCTCGACCGCCTCATGTTCGCCGGTGGAAGCGCCCGAGGGGACCGACGAAGTCGCGAGCGTGCCGTCGTCGAGGCGGATGCGCACCCGCACCGTCGGATTGCCGCGCGAGTCGAGAATTTCGATCGCCTGAACTGTCGTGATCCTGGTCATCAGAGGCTCCTTGAATTTGCTCGTGCGATGTTGCCGGAACCGGGGCGCTGGTCATTGCGCAAGATCAATCCTGTCCCAGAGGGCGCCCGATATCCTCCGGCAAAATTCCCGCTTGGGAGGACGCTTCACTTGCGCCCGTCCGCTCGGCCGAGAAAACGTCCCTGTACACGTCCTCGCCGAAACTTGTCCCGAGCGGCTCCCCCTCTATCAGCTTGAACGTTCGGCGGCCATCGTCCAGCCGGTCGGCCCGCAGGAAAAGCGCCGAGTCCAGGCGCTTTTCGTAGAGCCCATCCGCGAAGGCGAACTGGTGGCTCACGAACACGACTTTGCGCGTCCTTTCCAGCAAAGCGGATACGATTTGCCGGGCGATTTCCGAGCCCTCTCGCTCGTTGGTCGCGGCGAACGACTCGTTGAACAGGATCAACGCGTGGGGCGTGAGGATGTTGACGATGTCGTTCATGCGGCTGAGTTCCTCGTCGAACTTGCCGCTCTTCATCGTCGCGTCCTCTTCGTGCTTGAAATGCGTGAACACCCCGTCGACGATGTTGAGTTGAAGGCTCGCGGCGGGCGCGAACATGCCGGATTGCGTCATCAATTGCGCTAGCCCCAGGCTCCTGAGGAACGTCGTCTTGCCGCCCTGATTGGCGCCCGTGACAATGATCAGGCTTTTGCCGTCCGCTTTGACGTCGTTGCCGACCGGGCGCTTGTTCATGCTGAGCGCGAGGCTGACGTCGTAGAGGTCCCTGCAGGAGAACCGAGGGGGATTTAGTTCGCTCGCCAAGGGAAACGTGAACGGCGTTCGCAGTTCGAGAAACCGTTCGTGCAGATTGAGACAGCCGATGTAGAACGCCAATTCGGTTTGCAGCATATGGAAGAAGCTCCCGATATGCTCGGCGCTCTTGGCGAGGGCGTCGGCGGCGAGCCCCAGGCCGCGGTCCCTCAGCTCGGACATGGCTTGCGCGCCTTGGTCGTCCCTCGGGGCCAGATAAAGGCTGTAGCTGAGGGGACGTTGCTCGAAGACGGTTCGGTAGGCGCGGGTGAACCAATTGCCGGGGTCTTTGAGCGGCCGCCGCAAGACGTAGTTCACGCCCCTGAGTCCCTTCCCCAGCCCCGCGCTGACAAGAACGCCGTTTCGGAACTTCAGGCGATTCAATTGTCTATCGACCAGTGCGAAATAGTCGTCGTCGAGTTCCCGCGCCAGCATAGTGAACAGTCTTGAAAACGCCTCTGACCGGAATTGGGAGGCGTGCCTGTCGGCCAGGCGCCGCACAAGCTTCAGCACATCGATAAAGGCGGCCATCCGCTGGACCGAAGTGTCGAGCAGGCCGGAGGGGTACTCCCTATAGAAGGACCATATCTTCTTCTGCCGCTGCGCGGATTCTACCGCGAGACCATAAAGCTGGCGGACAACGTCGGGATTGCCCAGGCAGTCCTTGAGAGCGGCCTGTCGGTATTCGATTGCGGCGACGTCGTTGGCGGCAGCCGTCAGCACGGCGTTCTTCGACACGTCGAAGACAAGCTGGTCGTTGTTCGCCATGGCCACGAACAGCGTTTCCAGTTCGAGATCCTTGATGAGAAGCTCTTCGTTCGCCGGCGAGGGAAGTTGCAGATCGAAATCGCGATCCCGGTACATGAGGAAGGCTTTCATGACTGGAGCCGCTCCCGCAGTTGCTTGTAGGTGAGGCGATAATTCTCCGCGACCGAGATGGCGTAAGCCAAACCGTCGGGCGGCCGTCGCACGACCTTGAACGTGCGCTCGGCGACATTTTCCGGCTTGACGTTGCTCGCCATGCTGACTGACGTCTTGCTGAGCGCCGCCAACTCGTCAATAAAGGTGACACAGACGCAGATTGCGTCCAGACGGATGATTTTCTTCAATATCTTGGTGCTCAGGAAAATCGCGTCGCTCAGACTCGTCGAATTGAAAACCTCATTCAAGATAATTATGCTGTCGGAGGTCGCTTCCTCTAACGTTTTGTGAAGTCGAAATAGATCGTCGTGCAATTTGCCGCGTAAATTTTGAACTTCTTCCTCCTTCTCGAAATGAGTAAACATTCGATCGAATAAGAAAAGCTGAGCGCTCGGTCCCGGGAACCGGGCAGCCGATCGACGCGAGATGATGCAGCAGACCGAACATCCGCACGAAAGTCGTCTTCCCACCCTGATTTGGTCCCGAGACGATAATGATCCTCTCGCGTCCATTCAGGAAAAAATCGTTTGTCACAATTGGCAGATGCTTATCGAGAAGCATTTTGGCCAGAGCCATGTCGTAGGTATCTGTTACGCGTATTTCCTTGTTTTTCGCCGAAACGCGAGGATAGCAGAACTTCAATCCAGCGCCGCTTATATATCGCATGTGTGAGATATAGGCGATGTAAAACTGGACTTCGCGGTCGAACCGGAGAATTGTCGAGTTAAAGAAAGTCTTGCTTTGCGCGCTGAAGTCGTCGAGCTCTGCGAATACATCCGGGTACAGTTTCGCGACGCGATCGAGAACACCGGCCTCGATGTGGTTCATATTCACGAAGTCGTTAAACCTGAAATTGTGATCGCTGGCCGCGCCCTGCTTGAACTTTTCGAAATCCGCTTGAACTTCCGCCCCATAGTCGGGCTCGTCATGATAGGCCGAGACGGTGATGACTCCATTGCCGATGAGCAGAATGTAGCGGATGGAAGAAAGTTTCACCTTGAGCGTTGCGATCTCGTTCAACAATTGTTGAAAGCCCGAGGAGGCGACGTATTCGTCGAGAAAAGTGAAGAACCCGACAAGTCCTGGCGAGGAGGGCGCCGCCGCGCGAAATTGGGAGAGCAAATGCTCAATGCCGCGACAATAGAGTTCGACGGCATCGAGCAGCCAAGCCTCCTTCTGGTAATTATAGTGCAACTTGCCCGCTTGAACGAGGTGCTCCCGCACCGCTCTCATCGTGATCGCAAACTCGGTTACGGCGTTATAATGAGCTTCGTTTTCGAGATCTCGCATCACGCCCTGGCGGTACTCGATGGCTTCGCGCGACTTTAACGGCTCGTAAAAAAACGGCGCCAGATTGTATTCTTGTTTGCCAAAAGTGATCGAGGTGACGATCTGGTCGAGATTGAGGTCCACGAAATACGCAGGCGGCTCAGACATCTCCGCCTTCGCGTCACCCTCCGACAAAAGATTTAGTATGCTAAGAAAGGTCATCGCTGAGCGTCTCCGGCTCTCGGGCGCGGGATAGTCTCAACATGGTTGCGTTCCCTCATGCTTCTCCGGGCTGTGAGGGGTCGACGGCATAGCCTGTAGCTTCGTCAGAATACCCGAAAGCTCCACCACGGAGCGATTTGCTTGTTCGATATCGACTTTGATGGCTTCCGACCGCGCGGCGCGGCGTTGTAGCGCCAATTGCATTGCCTGACGGGTCGCCTTCAGCGCCAGATCCAGTTGCTCGGAGAGCGAAGACTCGAATCGCCGGAACGAGTTCTTCAATGTTCTGGCGCATCGCCCAATCGAGGTTTGCGACGTTGCGGAGGGCAGCCTTCTCGGCCTCAGCGATGATGCGAGCGCGAGCGCGTTTCTCGCGAATGGCGCGGGGAAGGAAGCCCTCCGCCACGCCCCCCGTAAGGTCCAGCAGCGAAACCGCCGGCTCGGGGGCAACCCAATAAGGCTCGCGCTTCGGCTGGAACGCCTCCTCGGACCGCGGCAATTTCACCGAGATCTCCATTAGATCGGCTGCCGTTTGATGCACGAGGTCGACAAGGGCGTCAGCCCGAGCTCGATGGATGGAGACACGCCCATCCAATTTGACCTGGAACGAGCGGACAGAGTCCTGGAGGGCCGTTGCGAAATAGCGCGCAAGAGTCTTCGTGATCCGTTCGCGGGCCCGTATCGGCTCGATGGAGAAATCAGCGACGTCAGCGACGAGTTGATGCAATTCGCGTCGCGCCTCGTCCCAAACGCGATCCGTTTCCGCGTCGAGCTCCCTCAACAGCTGCTTGCAGTCGATCGACAGCAAATCGGCAAGACGCTGCCGTTCAGATTCGAACCCGGCTGCGCTGGTCTCGAATGTCGCGGCCTCTCGCTTCAGCTCCTCCTCAGGGGTCAGGAGCGCCTTGCGTTCGAGGTCGCAATGAAAAAGCAATTCGCCGACAAGCGAAATCAAGCGCTGCCGTCCCGTGGCGAGAAGGATTGCGCGCTTTTCGCGCGCCAGTTCGCCGCCGAGAATGCTTTCGAGACGGGAAAGTCCGCTCGACGCCAGCGCGCCCACGTCGTTCGTCAGCTTTGCGTTGAGGCCCTGCTTGGCCGAGAGGGCGAAAATCCGGTCAGGGGGGTCGGTCGGGTACCGCTCGGCCAGGACATCGACCAGAAAGCGCTCCGCAACGCTTTTCTCGTTGGCGTCGAGAAGATCGGCCTTGTTCAAAATGAAGAAGATCTTGGGGATTAGTGTCCGGACCTTGTCGAGATAGCTTACTTCCGTTTCGGTGATCGGCGGATCGGCCGAGAGCACGAACAGGGCAGCGTCGCATTCCGTGAGCACGGCCTCGGCGGTGAGCGTGTTATGCAGGAACGTTGAACCGACGCCCGGCGTATCGATCAGCACAATTCCCTCGTCGAGGAAGTCCGAGCGGACCCCGATCGCAACGCTTTCGACGTCGAGTTGGTTGTGCGGGTTTTGTGCTTCGGAAATATGGCGTTCGAGAACACCGAGGAATTTCGTGTGCCGTGGAAGTCACGATCGGCTCTTTGCCGCTATTGAACTCGATCCTGGCCCAGGCCGAATTGCTTGCTTCGATGAAGGTCGGTATGGCCGTGACAGGCGTCACGCCGGTCGGCAACACAGGCGCGCCGAGAAGCGCATTCAGCAGGGTGCTTTTGCCCCGTTTGAACTGCCCGATCACGGCGACCCGCAACCGACCTTCTTCGAAGCGCGTTCTCAGGTCGCCCAGCCTCTCGAGTATCTGCTGTTGCGCGTCGCTCGAACCTCGCGTCGAAGATATCGCGCGCGTCAGAAGTTCGTCGAGAGAGGCCTTGGGCGCCCTCCCGTGGCGCTCACCGGTCGGCCGCTGAAAAAGGGTCGAATGCTTGCCCGGTCGATTCCGGCCCTTCGGCCAGATCGCGAGCGCTCGCCCCTGGCTCGCCGGGTGCGCGCAGCCGATCAAACTCGAGGCGCGCCCTGGGATTTCTGTAGGGGGACATTCATGCTCCTTCCTTGCGTCAAATGACGTGGGAGGAGTCACTCAGCCCTCGGGCGCTTAAAGGCGAACCCCATCGCCTGGCTCTGAGAGTTAGCCGTGCTCTCTTTTTGTCAACGTCGGTGCGGTAGAGGGGGTGCGATTCAACTCGATGCGGAGTAAGCTTTGTGGGAGGTGATTTGGGAGGACGAAGCTGATGACGGGCGCGGATTTTGAGCGATGAAGCGCTGTTTGCCTTTTTGCGCAGCCATCCTGACGTTCGAAACCGTGTCGCGTCGATAGCCCTGACGGTAGAGAATAGCGAAGGCGATTTGAAGGAGGCGGACGCTGCGGAAGAGCGGTTAGTCGAGGAGACGCGGCGTTTGGGACGCGAAGCGCTGCTGGGCTGGGCGGAGAGGCAGGCGGAGGTGACGGAGAGGGAAATTCGTCAGCAACCTCAGATGCATCGCCAAGGTGAAAAAAAGTCCGCTAGCATACGAAATTCGGCGAGATAGAGGTCCAGGAGCCGCAATATCGGTTCAAGACCGAGCGTGTGCGCCCGTTTCTGCGCAGCGCGAAAGTCAGCCCCTCGGGCTGTTCGCGCCCCTTGCAACGCGTCATCGTCGACTTCGCCGCCGATCAACCCTTCGCGCAAGTTCGAAGCAAGCTGCGGGAGCATTACAGCTTCGAGATTGGGGAGAGCACGATCCAGCGGATCACGTTCGCCCATGCCCAGTCGATGTTCGAAGCCGGTCGAGCGGATTTGGAATTTCCGGAAGGTCCAGGCCTCAGTAAGCCGATCGTCGTGGAAACTGACGGCGGCATCGTTCCGATCGTCGAGCCGGGTCGGGATAGAGAAAGACAAACGCAAGGGCAAGAACCTGTCGTGGCGAGAGGCGAAGCTTTCGCTGGCGCACGCCCAGGGGAGCCGGACGCCGGTTACGCCGGCTCGATCGAGGGCGGCGCGGAGGCGGCCGGGCGGCAACTGCTGGCCTGCGCGGTTCGCGCCGCTTCGGGGCGAACTCGCGGGTCCACGCGGTCGGCGATGGCGCGCCATGGATTATGGGCCAAGTCGAGGAGCAATTTGGCGATCAAGGCAGCTACCTGATCGATTTCTATCATGTTTGCGAGTATTTGAGCGCCGCCGCCGAAGCGATCGCGCCCGACGCCGCCGCGCGGGAAACCTGGATCGAGGCGCAGAAGGACGCGCTCAGAGGACGGAGCGTCTTCGAGATGACATTGCGGTCGCTCGTCGGTCATTGCGAAGCGCCTGAAGTCGACGACGAACAAGCGCCGGTGCGCCGATGCCATCGTTATTTGAGCAGCCGCAAGAACCAGTTGAACTATCGACAGGCGCTGGCCGAGGGACTGCCGATCGGATCGGGCGAAATCGAAAGCGCGCATCGCTACGTCGCCCAACAACGTCTCAAGCGGCCCGGCGCCTGGTGGCGCGTCGAGCACGCGGAATACATGCTCGCTTTGCGGATAACCCAATAAACGGCGACTGGGACGCCTATTGGAAAAACCTCGGCCAAACCGCCGTCCCCGTAGCCAACCAGAACAGCCCCCAAAACTCACAAAATCTCGCCGCCTAATTGCACCACTTTGGTTCGCACCCGCGGTAGAGGCGCCTTGGGAGCCCGCGCCCGAAGCGCAATTTGGCGCTTCAGCCTGACGTCACCTCGGCGCACGTTTGACCTCCTCGCCGTATTGCAGGACCTGGACCTTCTCCAGAGTGACGAGCCCGCCCGGCATCATCGAATCGAGAACCGGCAGAAACGCCTTGATCTTGTCCTCGGTGTCGACGATCTCGATGACGAGCGGCAAGTTCTCGACCACGTCGAGGATTTTCGTGGTGTGGAGCCGGCACGAATGGCCGAAGCCCATCGGGCCGCGCAGGACCGTCGCCCCTGCGAGATGGGCCTCCCTAGCCTTCAGGACGATTGCCTTGTACAGCGGCCGATGATGACATTTCGCGTCCTCGCCGATGAAGACGCGCAGCAGCATGGCATCGCGTGGGAGAATCACGCTTAGCGCTCCCTCGGGGCGTTTCCTTGCGCGTTCCATGCGTTCCACGAGAGTCGCAGTCCGCATGGAAAGTCACACGCTCCATGCTACGCCTGATTTGCGCGCGACCCAAATCGCCCAATTGACGCGACGGACTCGACCCGGCTTACGATCGTCTTGCTGAAGAGGGGATGGGGTTCCCCTTCAACCGCCCGAAAGCTCCGAAAGCCTGACGGCTGATGACCCCTACCGCGCGCAGACGCTGCGGTAGGCGCTTGTCATTCGCCTTGCGACCGCTGCGTCACGACCCGCGCCAGGCGCGGCCGGCGAAAGGAGAAGGGCGATGGCGGGCGTTTGGCTTCACTCGGCTTTGTGGCTCGGACTGGCGCTTCTGGCGTCCCTGATCTCCATCCGCGTTGCGATCTCGGTCGCGCTGATCGAGATCGTGGTCGGGGCCGTCGCCGGCAACCTCGTCGGACTTCAGATCACCGATTGGGTGAACTTCCTCGCCGGCTTCGGCGCGATCCTGCTGACGTTTCTCGCCGGAACCGAAATCGATCCGCGCATCGTCAGGAAACACTTCTGGTCGAGCATGAGCATCGGCGTCATGGGCTTTGTCGCGCCCTATCTCGGCGTGCTCGCCTATGCGCATTTCGTCGTCGGCTGGGCATGGCCGCAGGCGCAGATCGCCGGCATCTCCCTTTCGACGACCTCGGTCGCGGTCGTCTATGCGGTGATGATCGAGACCGGCTTCAACAAGACCGAAATCGGCAAGATCATTCTCGCGGCCTGCTTCATCAACGATCTCGGCACGGTCTGGCGCTCGGCGTCGTCTTCGCGCACTACGATCTCTGGCTGCTGCTGTTCGGCGCCGTCACCGCGATCGTGCTCGTCGTTCTCGCGCGCTACGCCCCTCAGATGTTCAAAAGCCTGGGCAATCGGGTGAGCGAGCCGCAGACAAAGTTCGTCTCGCTCATTCTGCTGGGGCTCGGCGGACTGGCGTCGGTCGCCGGAAGCGAAGCGGTGCTGCCGGCCTATCTCGTCGGCATGGCGCTCGCGCCGACGTTTCTCGCCGAGCGCGAACTGTCTCACCGCATGCGGATCATCGCCTTCTCGATCCTGACCCCGTTCTATTTCCTCAAGGCCGGGTCGCTGGTCGAGGCGCGCGCCGTGGCGGCGTCGATCGGGCTCATCGCGATCTTTCTCGCCATCAAGATGGCCACGAAATTCATCGGCATCCTGCCCTTGACCGTCTATCACGAGTTCGATCGGCGCGAGGGCATGTACACGACGCTTCTGATGTCGACCGGGCTCACGTTCGGCTCGATCTCCGCACTGTTCGGGCTCACCAACCAGATCATCGATCAGCAGCAATATACGATCCTCGTCACGGCGGTGATCGGCAGCGCCGTCGTGCCGACCCTGATCGCGCAAACCTGGTTCCAGCCGGATTTCAAGGCGATCGCCGGCGAACCCGAGTTGGCGGAAGCCGAACAGGTCGCCGGCGAGGAGCCGTGATTCCGCGTCGCTGTCGCGATTGATTCGGCTGTCGCTCCGGCGCGAACACCGGAGCAAAGCCTTTTCTCGCGAGAACCCGGACCTCGACCGCCGGACGCCTTCGCATTCGCTTGTCGAGCTTCGCGGTGTGCCCCGGACGGCGTCCCAAACTGCTCCGGCGACCGAGGTCCGCTATGGGTGTGCGCCGTGAAAGGCGGCGCTTTCCAGTGGGTGCGAGCCCCACCCGGCGAAACGCTCCAGCCGGAAGCAACCGGAGCAGTCATGGAGGTGACAAAATGGCTGAAGCCTTCGGTGTAGCAGGTCACATTTAGGTGACGGCGCGAGTGTGCGGGCCGCAACGCGAGTGAACGCTGAGCAAGCCTCGAAAAGGACGATGTGCAGGCCGACCCGACAACCCTTTCGGGGAAGGCTGATACGGCTGGGTGAGATGAGCGAAGACGACGCCCAGACGCTGCACCGGGGTAGTGGCGGCAGCACGTACACAAGGAAAGCGTACGCAACACGGGAAGCCCCACGGCGTGGTCAGGGATGACCAACCGGACGCCCGCGAGGGACAGGCCGGGCGCCGTGGGGTGACGGAGAGGTTCGTAGTACCGGTGAAGCCGGGTAACGCCGGGGGAGGGAAGGGACCTCAGTTCAAGACAGACGCAAGACGTAGCGAGGGACCTGGAGATTGGGCAACCTATCAACTCCGGACAGTGTTCAGAAACTGCAGACGGCGTTGCACGCGAAAGCGAAGGCTGAACCCGGCTACCGCTTCTACGCCCTCTACGACAAGATCAGCCGCGAGGACATTCTGGCGCACGCCTACGCCCAGTGCCGCTCCAACAAGGGCGCGCCGGGCGTGGACCGTCAGGACTTCGAGGCGGTCGAGGCGTATGGGGTCGAGCGATGGCTGGGCGAACTGGCGCTTGCGCTCAGGCAGGAGACTTACCGACCGGAACCCATCAGACGCGTGTACATACCGAAGGCCAACGGCAAACTCAGGCCGCTGGGCATCTCAACCTTGCGGGATCGGGTCTGCATGACAGCAGCGATGCTGGTGCTGGAACCGATCTTCGAAGCCGACCTTCCCTCGGAACTCTATGCCTACCGACCCGGGCGCAACGCCCAACAAGCGGTGGTCGAGGTGGAGGAACTGCTGTTTCGCGGCCATCCGGATGTGGTGGACGCCGACCTCGCGGACTACTTCGGGAGCATTCCGCATGCCGAGCTTCTCAAGTCGGCAGCGCGCCGGATCGTCGATCGGCGCGTGCTTCATCTGATCAGGATGTGGCTGGACTGCCCCGTGGAAGAAACCGATGATCGGGGCCGGAAGACGCGCACGACCGAGGCGCGGGACAAGCGGCGCGGCATTCCGCAGGGCTCGCCCATCTCACCCTTGCTGGCGAATATTTACATGCGCCGGTTCGTGCTGGGATGGAAGATGCTCGGGCTTCGAGCGAGCCTTAGGCACGCGGCTCGTGACCTATGCCGACGATCTTGTGATCCTATGCAGAAGGGGCAAGGCCGAAGCGGCCTTGCAGCGACTGCGGGAGATCATGGGCAAGCTGAAGCTCACGGTGAACGAGGAGAAGACGCGCATCTGCAAAGTGCCGGAGGGCGAGTTCGACTTCCTGGGCTACACGTTCGGGCGGATGTATTCGGCGAGGACCGGAAAGGCCCGTATCGGCTACCGGCCCTCAAAGAAGAGCGTCCAGCGCGCGGTCGAGAGATCCACGCGCTGACCGACCGATCGGGAACATGGCAGGAGACCACGACGCTGGTGGGCGAAGTGAACCGGACGCTGCGCGGATGGGCGAACTACTTTTCGGTAGGCGCTGTCAGCAAGGCGTATCGGGCGCTCGACGCCTACGCGGCGGTGCGGTTGCGCCGGTGGTTGCGCTCCAAGCACAAGGTCAGGCGACGCAAGGGCGGGAGCTATCCACTCTCGCACCTCTACGGGCACTTCGGGCTCGTACGTCTGAGCCGGCTTGGGCACGACGTGCCGTGGACGAAGGCGTGAGGTCTTGTCCGAGAGCCGGATGCAGGAAATCTGCCTGTCCGGTTCGATGAGGGGGGTGTGGAAACGGAGCCAAGGTCGAGCCACTAAGGCACCGCCAGACGAAAGGGGCGGCAACACGCATGCTCAACCTAAAGCCACCGCGCCACACTCCTACTCTACCGGTTCCTGTCACTCCAGCGTGGTCGCCCCGCGCCAGTCGCCGCGCATTTGCGCGCCGCCCTCACGCCGCGCGCCGGACCTCGATCGTCAGGTGTGACAGCGAGCGGAAGCGGGCGAGTTTTGCGCGGTAGTCCGCCTCGCTGCGGTCGCTCGGCGTGACCACCGAAACGATCGCGCCGAGATGGCCGGGGCCGAGCCGCCAGAGATGCAGGTCGGCGATCCGGTCGCCTTCGCCTTCGATAGTGCGGCGCAGATTGTCGGCCATGCGCCGGTCGGGGTTCATGTCGAGCAGGACGGCGCTCGTGTCGCGGATCAGCGCGGCCGACCAGCTTGCGATGACGAACGCGCCGACGATGCCGGCGAGCGGGTCCATCCACGTCCAGCCGAACAGCCACGCCAGGGTCAGTCCGACGATGACCATCACCGAGACGGTGGCGTCCGCCATGACATGGATGACGGCGGCGCGCATGTTGTTGTCCCTCCCCGCCGCGCCACGCGCGTGCTCGTGCTCGTCGAAAACGACCAGATGCGTCGCGCCCTCGATTGTTACGTTGGCGCGGAATGCGTGCGGCTCCGGAATCTCATCGACCGATTCCAAAAATCCGCCGCGATCGACGAAGATGAAGTTTTGCCGCGCCCCGTCCGGCCGCACCGTCTCGACGGAAGCGGCGGAGGCGTTGAGGGCGGGGCCGGATTCTCAGCGCGAAGTCGAAACCTCGGCGGGACGCCGTCCTCGAACACGTCGAGGATGACCGCCCCGCCGCTGGCCGCAATCCGTTTCGACTCGTCGTGGTCATGCGCGCCGTGGGCCGGCCCGTGACTGTGTCCGTGGCCATGGGCATGCTTCCGGCCGCTGAGCAGCCATGCGCTGGCGATATTGACGACGAGGCCGACGAAGGCGATCGGAATCGCCTCGGCGAAGTGGATCGGCACGGGCGCAAACAGGCGGATCACCGCCTCGTAGCCGATCAGAAGCGCAATCATCGCCAGAATGATCGCGCTGGTGAAGCCGGCGAGATCGCCGAGCTTGCCGGTGCCGAAAGTGAAGCGCGGATCAGTCGCGTATCGGCGCGCGAAACTGTAGGCGAGCGCCGCCAGCAGCAGGGCGCCGGCGTGGGTGCTCATATGCAGCCCGTCGGCGATGAGGGCGATCGAGCCGAACAGCCAGCCGCCGACGATCTCGGCCGCCATCATCGCGGCGCAGAGCCAGATGACCGCCCAAGTCCTGCGCTCGCTCCCTTCGTGCCCCTCGCCAAGAAAAACGTGGCTGTGAAACGCAGTATAGGCGGCGCTTTCGGTATCGCTCATGGCCAATCCTCAGCCAAGATAGGCGCGCACTACGTCGACGAGCGCGTCGGCCGCCTCGGCGTTCAGCGCGCCGGGATGGCGCGCGGCGTCGACGAGATGGGTCCGGACGTGATCCTCGACGACCTCGGCCATCAGCCCGTTCATCGCCCCGCGCACGGCCGAGATCAGATGCATGACCTTCTCGCAGCCGGCCTCGTCGTCGAGCGCCCGCTCGATCGCCTCGACCTGGCCGCGGATGCGGCGCACGCGCGCGAGCAGTTTTTGCTTGTCCCGAATTGTGTGGGTCATGGCCTCTTATACGATACCCCGGTAGCCTATGCCAGACAATCTGAAACAGTTGGCGGCGCTTGCGTTGGCGGCCGCGCCCGCTGACTATTGCTCATGGGCTGGTCGGCCAGGGCGGCGCGCCGCGGCTCATTCGGGAGGACAGAAACGATGAGAGTGTTTGCGGCCTTGAGCATTCTGGCCGTCGCCGGCCTCGCGGGCGCGAGCGCCGGCCATGCGATGACCCTGACGAGCCCGGATGTGAAGCCCGGCGCCAAAATCGCCGACGAGCAGGTCTTCAACAGCGGGGGCTGCACGGGCCAGAACGTGTCGCCGGCGCTTTCCTGGTCCGGCGCGCCCAAGGGGACGAAGAGCTTCGCCGTCAGCATTTACGATCCCGACGAGCCGACCGGCAGCGGCTTCTGGCACTGGTGGGTGTTCGACCTGCCGGCCGGCACGACCGGGCTGCCGAAGGGCGCGGGGAGCGGAACGGGGCTGCCGGCGGGAGCGGTCCAGGTCCGCAACGACTACAGCCAAATGGGCTATGGCGGCCCGTGTCCGCCGCTGGGCCAGCCGCACCACTACCACATCACCGTCTACGCGCTCGACGTGGACAAGTTCGACATCGACTCCAACGCCTCGCCGGCCGCCGTCGGCTTCAACGTCCACGCTCACACCCTGGCGAAGGCGTCGCTGATCGGCCTCTACGGTCACTGACGGCGTCCGGCCTGCGGAGGGAGCTCGTCGGTTCACCCTTCGGCCTTCCTGAACCGACTGCTCGGCGGGGCAATCGAGGCCGAGGGTCTGCTCGGCGGCGCGGTTGTCGTCTCGGACGACGCCGGCCCGTTCCGCGTCGGCAAGCACGCCCTGTGCTGGTGCACCCTCAATCCAAAGCGATTGGGCGGCGGACCCTGACCGTCGGCGCTTTCGTCCGGTGCCTCTCGAACGCCCTCGCCAGATTTTTCAGGGTTCCCGGGTCCGATTCGAGGAGATTTGCCAGCGCGCCGGTCGGGCCACGGCGTAGCCGACAAGAGACCCATCGGAGACAAGGCCGCGAGCGATCACGCCAGCCGGGCCGATCCACCGCTGCAGAAAGAGTTCGCGCGGAGCGGGAAAGCGAAGGCGATCGAAGTCGAAGAGTTCGGCGGAGGGTAAAGTGTGAAGATCGACCACGGCAGGATCTCTTTCGTCCGCAGCCTTTCCCTCAAAACGCAAGTCGCGACTTGAGAAGCGGAATCCTTCCTGTTCGTAGAACGGAACCATCGCAAACACGCCATCCATCCCGATACTCGCGCCAGACACCAGTCGATCGCGCAGGCGATCCTGCCTGCCTATAGCGCCAAAGCCCGCCGCCGAGTCCTCGTCCGCGCATTTCAGACCGGACGATTAAACAGTCCCATGAAACCGAAGCGGTCGCCGTAGGCGAGTATCGAGCCCCCTCCCATCAGCTCGCCGCCGCGGCGAAGAGCGATGAACGCCTGTGGGTCCAACGCCCAGGCGACGGCCCAATCGTCCTTGCCCGGATTCCAGCCTTCCCCGATTGCCCAAGCTTCCACGGTTTCGAGTTCGTCGCGGCACCGGGTCAATGACGAGGTCGTCGGCAGCCTGCATTTTTAGCCGCAATCGCTGCGATCGCCAATCGGAACGGTCCATCCGTCACCGGGATCATCACCGCATGGCCGGCTTAGGCTCCAGCCCGGACTTCTCCGCAACTCCTCACCCTGGGAATGAGAGTTCAATCGCCGGGCTGGTATGGAGCTCGTATGGAAAGCAGGGCGGTAGAGCCGATGTGCGCCGCGACGCCTCGATCAGGAGATTTTTGATGAACCGCAGAGGCTTTGTGCTTGGCGCCGCGCTTCTGAGCGTTCTGGGGTCGCCCGCCGCGCTTTGGGCCAAAAAATCCTTCGCCGCGCCCGGGAACATCGACGTCGCTGCGATCCTCAACGACCCTGAAGAGCCCGTCGCCGGAAACCCCGCGGGCAACGTCACCATCATCGCCTTCATGGACTACAATTGTCCGTTCTGTAAAAAGTCGTCTCCCGATCTCGAAAGGTTCGTCCAGGCGGACCGCAAGGTTCGGCTCGTCTACAACGACTGGCCGATCCTCACGCAGTCTTCAAGACCGCGGGCGTCGAGATGATCCGGCTAGAGAACCATCTGAAGGTGCACGACGCGGAGATCAGCGCCCTGCTCAAGAGAAATCGGGACCAGGCGAACGCCCTCGGACTCGAAGGCACGCCGGTCTTCCTGGTCGCCCCTTTCAAGGTTGACATGGCGCTCGTCTACGACGAATTCAAAGAGGTCGTGGCCGACTTTAGGGCGCGCATCGGCAAGTGAATTGTAGCCGCGCGCGATGAACGCGGCTGACGCGGCCCGTCCGGCTAAACCTTCTCCCCTCGCTGGAGAAGAGCCAGCCCTCGGGCTTGACCGGCGGTGTCGCCGAACGCGACGGATGAGGGGTCCGCGCTGCGCCACCGCGCTGTCGCGCCGACCCCTCACCCCAACCCTCTCTCGCAAGGGATCCCACACGGGGCCCACAAGGGGAGGGGGCGGCCAGCAGAGATCAGGCGAGGTCGAAGCGATCGAGGTCCATCACCTTGGTCCACGCCGCCACGAAGTCTTTCGCAAACTTCTCCTTCGAGTCCGCGCACGCATAGACTTCCGCCAGCGCGCGCAGCTGCGAGTGCGAACCGAAGATCAGGTCGACACGGGTACCGGTCCACTTGACCTCGTTCGTCTTCCGGTCGCGCCCCTCATACACGCCTTCGGCGCCGGCTGCCGGCTGCCATTGCGTGCTCATGTCGAGCAGGTTGACGAAGAAGTCGTTCGTCAGCGTCTCTGGCCGCTTGGTGAAGACGCCGTGCGTGGACTTCCCGGCATTGGCGCCCAGGACGCGCAGGCCGCCGACGAGAACCGTCATCTCCGGCGCCGTCAGCGTCAGCAATTGCGCCCGATCCACCAGCAGCTCCTCAGCCGACAGGCGCTGCTTGCCGCGGATATAGTTGCGGAACCCGTCGGCGGTCGGCTCGAGCGGCTCGAAGGAGTCGACGTCGGTCTGCTCCTGCGACGCGTCCATGCGCCCCGGCGTGAAGGGGACTTTCACGTCGAGCCCGGCGGCCTTCGCGGCTTTCTCGATCGCCGCGCAGCCGCCGAGAACGATCAGGTCGGCAAGCGAGACCTTTTTCCCGCCGGACTGTGAAGCGTTGAACTCCTTCTGGATCGCTTCGAGCGTCTGCAGCACCTTCGCCAGCTGAGCCGGCTGGTTGACGTCCCAGTCCTTTTGCGGCGCGAGGCGAATGCGCGCGCCGTTCGCTCCGCCGCGCTTGTCGCCGCCGCGGAACGTCGACGCCGACGCCCAGGCCGTCGAGACCAGCTCGGAAACGGACAGGCCGGACGCGAGGATTTTCGCCTTCAGAGCGGCAATGTCCTGCATCCCCGATCAGCGGATGATCCAGCAGCGGGGATCGGGTCCTGCCAGGGCAGCTCCTCCTTCGGAACGAGCGGGCCGAGATAGCGCACGATCGGACCCATGTCGCGGTGCGTCAGCTTGAACCACGCCCGGGCAAACGCGTCTGCGAGCTGATCCGGATTCTCGAAGAACCGCCTCGAGATCTTTTCGTAAGCCGGGTCGAACCGCAGGGACGAGGTCGGTGGTCAGCATGGACGGCGAGCGACGCTTTGACGGGTCGTGCGGGTCCGGCACTGTGCCGGCGCCTGCGCCGTCCTTCGGCGTCCACTGATAGGCGCCGGCCGGGCTCTTGGTCAGCTCCCATTCGTAGCCGAACAGGTTCGAGAAGAAGTTGTTGCTCCACTTCGTCGGCGTCTGGCTCCAGATGACTTCCAGGTTGCTGGTGATCGCGTCATCCCCCTTGCCCGTGCCGAACTTGCTCTTCCAGCCGAGGCCCTGCTGCTCGATCGGAGCGCCTTCGGGTTCGGGGCCGAGATATTCTGTGTCCTTGGCGGCGCCGTGGGTCTTGCCGAAGGTGTGACCGCCGGCAATCAGCGCGACGGTCTCCTCGTCGTTCATCGCCATGCGCTTGAACGTCTCGCGGATGTCCCTCGCCGCCGCGACCGGATCCGGCTTGCCGTTCGGCCCTTCCGGATTGACGTAGATCAGACCCATCTGCACGGCGCCGAGAGGATTCTGAAGATCGCGGTCGCCGGTGTAGCGCTCGTCCTCCAGCCACTTGCCTTCGGGGCCCCAGTAGATGTCCTCGTCGGGCTCCCAGGTATCCGCGCGCCCGCCGCCGAAACCGAAGGTCTTGAAGCCCATCGACTCGAGGGCGACGTTGCCCGCGAGAATCATGAGGTCGGCCCAGGAGATTTTCCGGCCGTATTTCTGCTTGATCGGCCACAGCAGGCGGCGCGCCTTGTCGAGGTTCCCGTTGTCCGGCCAGCTGTTGACCGGCGCGAAGCGCTGCTGGCCGCGGCCGCCGCCGCCGCGGCCGTCGCCGATGCGGTACGTGCCTGCGCTGTGCCAGGCCATCCGGATGAACAGCCCGCCGTAGTGGCCAAAGTCGGCCGGCCACCAATCCTGCGAATCCGTCATCAGGGCATGAAGGTCCTTGATCACGGCATTCAGGTCGAGGCTCTTGAATTCCTTGGCGTAGTCGAACGCCTCGCCCATCGGATCGGACAGGCTGGAGTGCTGGTGGAGAACCTGAAGGTTCAGCTGGTTCGGCCACCAGTCACTGTTCGTGCGCGCACGGGTCCCGCCCGTGACCGGGCACTTGCTTTCACTTGTCATGTTTTCTCCCATTGTGTTCGCTTTCGTATGGTACCGATATTCCCCCAGGTCGCGTCGCTCACCAAGCAAAATCTTCCCCGTAATCGTTTGGATAATGTCACTGCTCTTGATCGGCTATTCGGCGAGCTGGCAAAACCATAGTTTGTCCGCTTGATCGGCTGTAACGAAAAATATCGATTGCTGTAATCGTTAACATCGATCATTGATCGCGCATGGCGCCTCCCAAGCGGACCCTATCTCGGCGTTACGGCCTATGAAAATCCTTCCGACCCTTCGCCAGCTGAAATTTTTGGCCGCGCTCGCCGACCGGCGCCATTTCGGCCGGGCGGCCGAGGCTTCTCTCGTCAGCCAGTCGATCCTGAGCGCGGCGATCCAGGAGCTCGAGGGGCGCTCGGCGTAACGCTGTTCGAGCGGACCCGCCGGTCGGTTGCTCCGACTGCGATCGGGCTTGAGATCGCTGAGCGGGCGAGGACCATCCGGACGAGGATCTGGTCGAGGCGGCGTTGGCGTCGCGGGACCCGCTGGCGGGGCCGTTGCAGCTCGGGGTCATCCCGACCATTGGGCCGGTTCCTGCTGCCGAGCGTCCTGCTGCGGCTGCGGGAGGAGGCGCCCGGGCTCAGGATTTATCTGCGTGAGGAGCAAACGGCGCCGCTGCTCGAGCGCCTTGAAGCGGGCCAGATCGACGCCGCAATCGTCGCGCTGCCGATTTCGCTGAACAATGTCGAGACCGCGCTCGACCGCTTCTTCGTCGTCTGCTCGCGCACGCATCGCCTGGCGAGGCTCCCGGCGGTGCGTGCGCGCGACATGGTGACCGAGGACCTGCTGCTGCTCGAGGACGGCCATTGCATGCGCGAGCATGCGCTTGCCGCCTGCGCGCTCGAGGGCGCGGGCGCAACGTCGCCTTCCAGGGCACGAGCCTGCATACGCTGGTGATGATGGCGGCGAACGGCCTCGGCGTGACGCTCGTTCCGGAGATGGCAGTCGAGTCCGGCATTCTGCGCGGTCTCGATCTTCATGTCGCGCCGCTTGAGGGCGACGCGCCTCATCGCCGCATCGCGCTTGCATGGCGCCGAACGTCGGGACGCGGGGAGACTTTCCGTCGCCTTGTCGCCATGCTGAGAGAAGCCACCGGCGAGGACGGCGGGTGCGGCAATATGACATGACGAACACGTTTTGACACGGCGCAGCGCAGCCAATAGGTTCCGCTGCCATGGGGTCGACGTGGGAGTCCCTTTCGCAAATGGCTTTGCGTTATCTTGACCTGGACGCGCTGAAAGCGGCGCCTTTGACCAAGCAGCCGTTCCAATATCTCGTCGTGCCGGGCTTCGTCCGTCCTGAGGCATGCGCCGAAATCAACCGGGACTATCCGAAGATCGCGGAGAGCGGCAGCTTCCCGGTCGCGCAGCTGTCCTACGGGGCCAACTTCCGCGAACTGCTCGATGAGATGGCGAGTGACGAATTCCGCAAAGCCTTCGAGGACAAGTTCGGGCTCGACCTCGCGGGCCGGCCGCACACCGATCACGGTTCGCGGCCACTGCAGCCCCAAGGACGGCCGCATCCACACGGACACGAAGAGCAAGATCATCACGATCCTGATCTACATGAACCCGGAATGGGAGCATGCGGGCGGGCGACTCAGGCTGCTGAAATCGTCCTCGAGCCTCGACGATCCGATTATGGAGGTTCCGCCGGCCGCGGGCACGATCGCTGGCCTTCAAGCGGTCCGAGAATTCCTGGCACGGGCACAAGCCGTTCTCCGGCGAGCGTCGCGTCATCCAGTTCAACTGGGTCACGTCCGAAGGCGACCGCCGCATCGCCATGCTGCGCCATCATGTCTCGGCGTCGTTCAAGCGCCTGTTCGGCAAGGCCGACCGGCCCGCCGCCTGATTGCCGGCTACGACGCGCAGGATCTCCCAAAGCCGACGATAGACGGCGACGATTTCGTCGACCTCCCGGTCGCGGCTGAAGCCTTGTTCGACTCTGGCTCGAGCGCGCGCGCCCATGGCGGCGATGCGCTCCGGATCGCGCATCAGGGGCTCGATCGCCGCGACCAGCGCCTCGACGTCGTCGATCGGCGCGAGAACCCCGGTATCCCCGTCCGCGATCACCATCTCCGCCGCCCCGGCGCGCGTCGCGACCACTGCGTCGCCCGCGGCCATCGCCTCGAGCATCGTGAGGCCGAAGCCCTCGACCCGGGACGCGAACACGTAGATCGAGATCCGCTGATACCAGAGCGGCACCTCCTCGATCGGCAATTCGCCCAGGAAGCGGATGCGCTCGGCAAGCCCCGCCGCCGCGATCCGCTGCTTGAGCTTTTCGACGAACGGCAGATTGTCGACGGAGACATGGCCGACGAGGACGGCGGTGAAGTCCGGATATTTCGGCAGAAGCCGGCACATCGCCTCGACAAAGAGGTCGCTGCCCTTCTGGCGGCGCACGCCGACCGAAGGTTCCGATGCCGTATTTGCCCGGCAGGCCGGTCGCCGCGAAGGCGGCCAGCCGGTTTTCGGGCGGCCGATAGGTGTCGAGGTCGATGCCGTGGTGGATGACGGTCGCGCGCCGGCCGCACGAACGAGGCCGACGTCTCGCTGGTCGCAATGACCGCGTCCATCCGCGCGATGAGAAAGTCGGTGTAACGCGGACTTTCGCCGCTGGCCGGCCGAGTTGAAGATGAGCTTGAGCCGCCAGCCGAGCGCCTTCAGAACGAGCCCGAGCAGCATCTCCGTATTGCGGCGGGCGTGCCAGATGCGCGCCGGGCGCCGCTTCGGAGGCCGGAACCGCAGCCGCAGAAGGCCGCCAAGACTCTAAGCCCTCGATCCCCTCGGGCCGGTCGGGGCCGAACCAGACCGCGCCGCAGCGCTTGCCGATCAGGGGCGCGATCGTCCGGTTGACCGCGGTGCCGCCGGAATAGCGCTTCTTCAAATTCGGAATGACGACCTCGATCTCGTCGAGGGCGACGGCCTCCTCCCCGGTCATTGGCGCTTCCGGGCGTAATAGAACTGGCGGTGCATGGCTTCCGTCATGAACGAATAGGTCGCGCCGGTCGCGGCGTGGATCACGCCCGCCCAGCCGCACAGGAAAAAGCGGTTCCAGAAGAAGATGCGCAGGAAATAGATCGGCGGGTTCAGGAGAAGCTTGAGCCGCGACGGCTTGCGGCCGCGCTCGAGCCGCTGCTCCGCCTTCAGCCGGGCGTAGACGATTTCCTTCTTCATCTGCTCGTCGAGCGGCAGGCCGCGCTCGTGGCGCAGGAGGCCCTTGCGAGCGGTCCGCGTCTCGCCGTCGGCGATCAGGCCCTCGTGAACGAGGAGCGAATCGTCGAAGCGCGCGCGCCCACGCCGGATAAGGCGCAGGATGAGTTCCGGGCGCGTCCACAGGCTCACGGGTTCGAGACGCCCGTAAAGCGTCAGCGTCCGGCGCAGCTTCCAGCCGGCGACGGACGCGTCCGCCGCGACGAGGCGCGGCAACTCCGCCTTGAGATCGCCGTCGAGCCACTCGTCGGCGTCGATGCTGAGCGCCCAGGGTTCGGTCGCCTGGTCGAGCGCGAACTGCTTCTGCGCGGCGAAGCCGAGCCATGGCTGACGGATGAGGCGGATCGGGAGCCCGCGTCGCTTAAAATCCTCGACGATGGCGAGCGTGCCGTCGGTCGAGCCGGAATTGACGACGACGATCTCCGCGAGGCCCTCGAGGCTCGAGAGACACTTGCCGATGCAGGCTTCCTCGTTCTTGCAGATGACGGTCGCGGAGATCGGCAAGGCGGACGCGGCGGCGGTCGGCTTGGATTGCGGGAGAAAGGCGCTCATGCGTCCAGGTCGATCGGCGGGCAGGTCCTCCCGGCGCGGGATGAACTCGGGGCGGGACGGCGCGGTAGAAGCCGCTTCACGCCCCACGGGCGCAATATCAGGTCCTTGCAGGGACGGCCAGTCTTGAGCGCGCCCAAGGCTTTCATCATCCATCTCGAGCGCGCGGTCGGCCGCAAGGCCAGCGTCGAGGCCTTGCGCGCGGGGTTGCCAATCGAGAGCGGGGTTCTGCCCGCGGTCGACGGCCGGTCGCTCTCCCACGAAGCCGTCAAGGCGGCCTATGTCCGGGCGCGATTCTCGCCGCGCTACCCATTCGCGCTGGGCCTGCCGGAGATAGGCGCCTTCCTGAGCCATCGCGCCGCCTGGAGCCAGATCGTCGCCGAAGGCCTCGACTATGGTTGCGTGTTCGAGGATGACGCCGCGATCGATTCGGCGTTGTTCGCCTCCCTGCTCGATTTTGCGGCCGCGGAGCGGGCCCGCTGGGAATATGTGCTCATGCCGGCGTCCGGGCTCGAGCCTTCTGGCAAAATCATGGCGCGCCGAGGCGAATTTTCCTTGCTGAGACCTCGTGCGCCGCCCTTGCGGGCGATCGGACAGATCGTCTCGCGCGCGGCGGCCGAGCGGCTGCTCGCGCTCACCGCGCCTTTCGACCGGCCGGTCGACACCTTTCTGCAGATGGCCTGGATAAGCGGGATAACGCTCCTGGTCGCGACGCCGACCCCGATCCGCGACGTCTCCAGCTCGACCGGAGGGACGACCGTGCAGCGCCGGCGCATGGACCTCGTCCGGCGTCTGCGCCACGAGGCGATGCGGCCGATCTACCGGGCGCAGGTGCTGGCGCTGTATCGCCGGCATCTTGCGTTTGCCGGCGACACAAAAGGGTGAAGGCGCCTGCGGTATGAAATACCGTCCGGCGTCCGAGGCAGGGGCCGGGCTGACGCAAGATCAACTCGAGAAAGGTAGGGTCATCATGAGCGACTTGGTTTTCATCGCGTTCGACACGGAAAAGAAGGCCGAGGAGGTGCGGGACAAAGTGCTCGGCATGCAGCGCGAATATCTGATCGAGGTCGAGGACGCGGTGATCGCCACGCGCGACGACAAGGGGCGCGTCAAGCTGAACCAGCTCATGCATCCGGCGGCCAGCGGGGCGGTGTCGGGCGCGTTCTGGGGGATGCTGATCGGCTGGCTCTTTCTTATGCCTGTCGCTGGCGCCGCGGTCGGCGCAGCGGGGGGCGCGCTCGGCGGCTCGCTGATCGACGTAGGCATCAACGATGAGGACATGAGGACGCAGGCGAACGAGGCGCTCAAGCCCGGAACGGCCGGGCTCTTCTTGCTCATCCGGAAGATGACGGCCGACAAAGTGCTCGAGGACCTGAAGGGTGTCGGCGGCACGGTGATCAGGACCTCGTTCGATCACGCGAAGGAGGAGGCTCTAAAGGCCGCGTTGCAGGCCCAGCTTCCCGTTGCGCAACCCTCTGCGCCGGACGAGGCCGCGAAGGCCTGATAGGCAACCGCCCGCACCCGTCACTGAGGCGGCGCGGGCGGAGGATCGGCAGCGGTCGGGGAGGCGTCCAGAGCGTCGGCCGCCTGGATCGTCGGCTGTGACCAAGGCCCCTCGATGGCGAGGTTCAGATGGGCTGCGTCCCTTGATTCCTCGCCTGTCGCATCGGTCTGCGTCGCATTGACGCGCAGCTTCCAGCTTTGCCCTGCAAGGTCGATCGCGCCTTGCAGGTCGGCGACGACTCCCTGGGCGACAAGATCGCCATCGACGACATGGGCGACGCCTTTGCCGAGCGCGAACTCGAGCGACAGCCGGTTAAAAGCGGTCGCTCCGACGCGCATGTCGCGTGCGGCGTCGAGCGGTCTGCGCTGGCTGCGGCGGAGGGCTTGCTCCAGATTGACGCCTTCGACGCCGCCCCGCTCCAGTCTCAGCGTCGCTGAGCCGCCGAGGTCGGCCATCGCCGCGGCCGGAGAGAGTCCCGCGGTCCGGACGGCGAACTCGGCCCGTCCCTTGCCCGTCGGCCCCGGCCAACCAAAGTCCGAGAAGGCCGCGCCGAAATCCGCGTCCACGAGCTCGGCCCGGGCTTCGAGTTGGAGGTTCCGCTCCACGCATGCAAGCCGGATTTCGCCTTTGAGCCGACCGCTATAGGCGGCGCCGTCGACGAGGCTCGCGGTGAGCACGCCGTGCTTCAGCATTGCCGACGCCGCAAAATCGGCAAGTTCGTGGCCGTAGACGTCAAGACGTCTCGCCGACAACCGAAGGTCGAGATCGAAATTGCCGGGCGGGGCGGCCGAAAACGGCCTCCCGCTCCATTCGCCGTTCGGGCCGAACACGGGCGCCAGCGGTCCGAAGAGCGCCGCAAGGGCGATCTTGTCGGAATCGAGCGTGGCCGAAACGTTGGGCCTGTCTCCGAGGCCGGCGATCTGCAGCGCGCCTCGGATCGTCTGTCCGGCGCTCGTCGCCGTCGCTTCGTCGAGCGTGATCCCGGTCGGAGTCGCCTTCACCTTTCCCGCGATTGCGACGTCGTCGGCGACGAGGAAGGACGGCGGTTCCCGGCCCAGAAGACGAGCCAGCGCCGCAAGCGAAGGCGACGAGGCGGAGAAGTCGCCGGCGAGGCTCGGCCGCGCGCCGCCGGCCAAAGAGCCGCTGAGGGCGAGATTGGTGACCGGAGACGCGAGCGCCGCGCTGAAGCCGCTCGGCGCGCCGCTCGCCGTCAGAACCGGGTCGGTGACAGACAGGAAAATCGTGATCGGCGCGCCGCGCCAGATCGCCGACAGATTGACGCGCAGCGGCTGGCCGGGAACAAGTCCGTCGAGCCCGCCCTGGACGTTTTCGACGACCGTGTCGAGTCCCCGGGCTTGGCTCATGACCCGCAACACCCCGTCCGACAGGCTGAGGCCCGTGAGCGGCCCCAGGGCGGAGGCCAGAATTGCGACGTTCGTCAGACCTCCTATCGGGGTGAACGGCGGCCGATCAAGGTCGAGCGTTATAGTCGGAGCGGCGAGAACCGCCTTCTCGGGCGCAAGGCGGCCCGACAGCAGGGCGCCGAGCGACAGATTGATCCGCGCCGCTGGCGCCGAAATCAGATTGGAGCCCGAAGGACCGTCCAGCCGCGCATCGACGATCCGCAAGTTCGGCCAGGGGAAAGCGCTGAAAGTCGCCACCTGCGGCGCTTCCCAGATCAACCGCTGCGACGCGCCTCTGCCGTCGTTGAGGCCTTCAGCGACCCGGGCTGACGACAAGGGCCAAGGCGTGAATCCTGCCGCGACCGCCGAGAGCGCCACGACGCCTGCCCATCCTGCCGCCCGACGCCTCTTCATTCGACCCCGCCGGCGCGAACCTCGACTACGCCCCTGCAGGGCTTATATCGCCAAATGGATTGCAACGGTAAGCCGCGCAAAGTCAGCTGAAGCAGAACGCCCCCGACGCCAGGGCCGGGATTGCGACGCTCGCCGCGGCGAGCACCATGATGCCGAGACCGACGGCGACGCGGGCGTTCGGGGTCCGAGCGAGCCGATGGAAACTCGACACTCCGAGCGCAGCCGCCGTCACCGACGGCAAGGTGCCCAAGCCGAAACCGGCCATTACGGCTCCGCCGTGCAGGGCGGTTCCCGACAGCATGGCATAGAACAAAGCGCCGTAGACCATGCCGCAGGGCAGGAAGCCCCACATCAAGCCGGAGGCGAACGCCCCCGTGTCGCTGGTGAGATAACCCGCTGGCGAGAATCGGAGACTGGCGGCGATCGGCGCCGCGAGCCGATCGAACGCCGCGAGCGACGGGGCGAAGCCCGCCACCGAAAGACCGACCCAGCCGAGCGCGACCGCGGCCGCCCATCGCAGGAAAAGATGGGCGCCCGCGTGATCGAAGGCGCCGTAGATTGACGAGCCGACGCCGCCGACCGCCGTTCCCGCCGCGACATAGACGAGCACCCGCCCCGCCTGCGCCGCCATCAGGGCGCGCCCGCGATCGGCGGCTCCGTCGCCAGGCGAAAAGGCGAACATCAGGCTCGAGGCAATTGCTCCGCACATGCCGACGCAATGGAAGCCGCTCGCGAGCCCCAGCAGGAGGCCGCCAAGAAACGTCAGACCGTCGGGCGCCATGCGCGGCTCAAAGCTCCTACGCTCAACCCCTACCGCCGATCAGAGCTTAAGGCAATCGAAGACGTCGCATACGAATGGGACGTAAGGCCGCACTGTCCCGGCGAAAAGACTCCTCTATCCGTCGAGCACCTTGCGCACCATGGCGGCGAGCTCATCGCCGGTCAGGGGCCTTTGGGTGAGATCGACGCCTGGGTCGAGCCGGCCCTGATGGACAATGGCATTACGAGAATAGCCGGTCATAAACAGGGCCTTGAGGCCTGGCTGACGTTGCTGGGCCGGCTCGGCGAGCCTCCGGCCGGTCGCGCCCGGCATGACGACATCGGTGAGAAGAAGATCGACCCGGTCCACGCGGCTCATCGCCCGCAAGGCCTGGTCGGCGTCGGGAGCACTTAGGGCCGGGTAGCCGAGCCCTTCCAGCGTCTCGACCACAGAGGCGCGCACCTCGGCGTCACCCTCGGTGACGAGGGGTGACGAGGACTGTTCGCCGCGTCTGCCTCGGGTCGCTCGCGGTACAGTTTCCGGCGCCGCGGCAGGCCGCGCGCCGAGCCGGGGCAAATAGATTTTGATCGTGGTCCCTCGCCGACCTCGCTGTAGATCTCGGCGAGGGCGCCGAGCAGCCGGTTGACGTCGATGACGGTTAGGTTGAGAGAAGGGAAGCAGAGGCCTGCGCGGCGCGTGTCGCCTCCTGGATCGAGATGACCACGTGAACGCTCGAGATCCAATGTCTGCTCGATGGAGCGCTTTCGCCTCAGGATGTCTACAGAAGGTCTTTATGCGGCCAAAATCTGGCCGCCGGGCGGCGGCCCGGAGCGAAAGACCTCCTTTGCGCCATTAAACTGCTCTTAACGCATTTCACTCAGCCTCTGTGACAGCTGGGCGACAAGGCGCCCAAATCAGGACGAGCAGGAAACGGACATGCGCGACGATTTCGACGCGATCCCGGACCCGGACGGCGGACGAGCCGCCCCCGAAACCATGTTGACTCGCATCTACCATGACATCGGCCTCGCAGCGGTCGCGGACGCTCTGAACCTGCTGACGCTCGAGTTCGACCCTGACCTGAACAATTCTCTCGAGCGGGGCGAGTTTTATCTGGTCCCTGCCGGTCCGACGATTGCGTGGCCTGAGATGGCGGTCTAATGGTGTCAACGCACAATAGAAATGTCCCCTTGGCCTTTGGGGAGATGATGAGCGCGTGGACTCGGCGGGGTTTTGGGGAAAGAGACGCACAGGAAGCGGCGTCGACCTCATGGGCAGCCTTTTTCCGGCGACTCGGGCGATCAAGGGGCTCGCCGGCGGCGACGCGCGAAGCGCGCCCTTGACGGCCCCGAGCCGCCGGAACACTCACGAGCATGAGATCGACGGCGCGTCCGGGTGGGCTGCGGCTTTCTGGCCGGCCAAGAGCGCGTCGAGGCGGACATCGAGGGTCTTTTCGTCCTCGGCCGGGCTCGGCGTAGGCAGCGATCGGACGGGCGTATAGCTCAGCGAGCGGTTCTTGTAGCGCACGCGCATGTCGCCCTCCAGGAAGTGGAGCAGAGTGACCTTGGCTCCGCGCAAGGCGACGCCGGGGCCGCGGGTCTTCACGCAATGAACCGCGCCGGCCGGCGCTGAACGTCAGGGCCTTCGACAAGGTGCGCTCCTCGCGCCGGGCCAGCGCCTCGTCGAGCGCGTCCAAACCGTGCCTCCACGGGCGATGCGCGTCCTCGCCGTCTCGCGGCGCCATGGCGAACCTGGCGTTCCATTGCGCCATGAAGGTCGGCGCGAAGGCCCGAGCCTCCTCGATCGTCGATATCCCCCGCAATCGCATCTCCCGCACCAGCCGATCCTGCAGGGTCTGGTTGGCCCGCTCGACCCGGCCCTTGGCCTGCGGAGTGAGCGCGGTGATCAACTCGATGCGCAATCGCTCGGCTGCTCGGCCGAACTCGGTCTTGCCGTCGCCGCTGGCCACGTCCTTGGCATTGACGCGGAAAATGCCGTGCCGATCCGAATAGAACGCCATCGGACAGCCGTGCGCCTCGACATGGCTCCTGAGCGACCGGAGATAGGCCCGCGTCGTCTCGCACGGCGCGAATTGCGACGCCGTCAGCCGCCCCCCCCGTCGCGTCGTCGATGAACACGATCAGCGCGCAACGCGGACCGCGCCCCTCGAACCAAGCGTGTGGGCTGGCGTCGATCTGGATCAACTCGCCGAACCGCGGACGCCGCTCGCGCAGTTGAAACACCCGCTTATGACGCCGCCGCTTCGGTTTCCAAACCCCGAGTTCGATCTGAAGCCGCCGAACCGTCTCGCGCGAGACCGCAATCCCTTCCAGCTCCGCCAGCTTCTCCGCCGCCAGCGTGGGGCCGAAATCCTTGTACTTGCTCAGAAGAAAGCTTTTCAATCGAGCGGTCACGCCCGCGTCCAAACGACAATTCGGCGCAAGCCCTCGCTGACGCGAAACCAGACCGGCGTCGCCCCGTTCTCGATAGGCCCGAACAAGCCGCTTCACTTGCCGAACGCAAAGCCCCAACCGTTCCGCGGCCAGCCCTTGCCGCAAAACCTTGCTCGCCACCTGCCCAATCACCACCAGCCGTTCGCGCTCCGCCGAACTCATCGCCAAAATCCCCTCGAACATGCACGTCCCCAACCCTTCCACGAAGGGGACATTCCGACTTTGCCAAAAGGGAACATTCTCATATTGCGCTAACAGACGGCGGTCTAATGATCTCTTAGTCCGCTTGCGGGCGGACGGCCGGGGCCGGTTTGAGTAATGGTTGGTCTGACGAGGCGCCGTTTTCTGGCGGGAGTCAGCGTCGCTGCGGCTGCAACCGCGTTCAGCGGCTACGCCACAGCCTACAAGACCGCAAGCGCGCTGACGCTGACCACTTATGCGCCGCGCCTCAGCGGCTGGCCCCGAGAATCTTCGAGCTCACGATCGCGGTGATCGCCGACATCCATGCTCGACCTTGCCAACGCGCAAAGGCCCGATCTCACCGTCCTGCTCTGAGACTACGTCTGCACGCATAGCTTCGTATCCGGGTATGTGCCCCCGGAGGCGTGGGCGGAGCAGGTTGCCCGACTCCAAGCGCCCCTCGGTGTCTATTCGATCCTTGGCAATCACGGCTCGTGGTCGGCCGCCATTCCGACCGATCCGCCGAACAATTCGCTCAGCGTGCGCCGGGCGCTCGCAGCGGCCGACATCCCCGTCCTCGCATCGCCCTCACGCTGTCGGGCCACATGCACGGCGGCCAAATGAATCTTCCCGTTCTGGGCGCGCCGGTGAGCTATCTCCACCGCCGGATGGCGAGGTTCATTTACGGCGAATATGCGCAGAGCGATCGCCTGATGATCGTACCCGGCGGCCTTGGAACGTCGCCCGCCCCCGTGCGGGTGCTTCGGCGGCCGAGGTGGTCGTGGTCAAGCTTGGCGGCGATCCGGCTTCGGCTTGACGGGGCAGCGTCTCCTTCACTCACGCGGGATTGGCTTCCCAGTTCGCAGGTGGGCGCGCAGGTCCGCGCGCTTGTCGCTTCGTTGTCGACGGTCGACCTTCGCCGCCTCAGACGGGTCGCGTGGGATCGGAGCAACCGGCCGCCGCGGGGACCACTCGTCCCACCTTGCGGCGCCTCAGAAAGCGCGACCGGCGCGCAATGGCCCCGCCCCCGCGCCGTCGTCCGGCCGGCACGCGCCGCGCAAGGTCGACGCCATCGATATTCACCTGCATGTCGGCCGTCGCCGTTCGCCCGACGAGGGCGGGCAAGCCGAGGACACGGACCCATTCGCGCCACTGAGCCTCCACCGCGGCCTTATCCTCGCCCTCTGCGAGCGGCACGGACAGGTCGGGATCGCGGTGGAGGAGCTTCACCTCGTAGTGAAACCGCCCTTCCTCTAGTTTGGTGATGCGCAACGCAACGCCGCGATAAGCGCTCGACAGGACGCGGATCGCCATCTGGACGCCGGCGACCGCGCGTCGGATGACGACGGCCTCCCTGTCGACGTCAATCACGCGACGACGGTCGTCGGATCGCGGATCACAGGCTTCGATCCGAAGGCTATGCTGAGTTTTCGATGACGATGTCACGAGCGGTTCCGCAACTGGACTGACCATGCGGAAACGATGGCGTCGCGGCTCTGCGTAAACGCCTAACGGGGATAGTTAAGCTGCTTTTAATCGGCTGATTATGCAGACCTTTCCTCGCTCGTGGCGAGCGAAGGCTCAAGCGCAACGCTTAAATTTGATCGATCGGCGAGCCTTCGTTTACCTTCGGGTACCGCTCGAGGCGGGAGGCGATCTCGCTCAGGCGGCCGGCGCCTCGTCTCCGCCGCCGGCGCCCGAGTCAGCGGCGTCGTCCTTGCGCACGCGATGCGGGCGCCCCCGCATGCGGCGGCGCGCGTCGAAGGCGGCGCGCGCGAGCGCCCGCAAGGGGGAGGCGAGATCGTTCAAGCGGTCGACGCCGGCAACGGCGCGCTCGCCGCGCGTCAGCTCGCGATCGAGCTCCGCCATGGTCTTCGACAGGCCCGGGTCGTCGTCGTCCAGCCAGACCCGAACGATGCGCGCCCAGGCGAGCGCAAGCCCCTGTAGCTTGATCGCGCCGGCGGCTCCGTCCTCAACCCCAATCCCCGCGGCCTCGAGCATGAAGCGCATGGAGCCGACGACGACCTGGTTCATCGCCAGCGCCGCGGCGGGATCGCGCGTGAGCCAGGCGGTCGCCTCGCGCAGAGCCTCTCGATAAGGCGCCATCGCCTCGAGCCGGCGCATGAGAATGTCAAACAGGCGCTCGCGCGGGCTCTCGTCGGCAAGCTCGCTGCTGTCCTGCGCAAGGACAGCCCGGTCGATACGGCGCGACAGGCCGGCCAGAACCGCGCCCTTCGAGGGGAACGCGTCGCGGAAGTCGGCGAGCGACACGCCGGCGGCTTTGCAGATCTCGCGAATCGAGATGTCCTCGAAGCGCTGCTCCGAAGCGAGCTCGATCAGCGCGTCCACGATCTTGCCGCGTGCATCGGGGGGGTTGGCTTCGCTCTTTGCTCTGCTCGCCATGGAGCTCTCCTGGGCGCCTGTTGGCCCGCAATCTATGTGCTCCGGCGCCCGCCGCCAAGGACCGTACGTCACAGCAACGAGGGAGTTGCTTCCAACGGCCCTCGCTGCGGATATCCGAAACGCGGGCGCTTTACCCAGCCATTTCCGCGGCCTGGACGCGCGCCGCCTCTGCCGCCCGAGCCATCAGATCGTCGAGGCCGCCTTCGCCCTGAAGCACCGCGAGCGCCGCCGCCGTGGTGCCGCCGGGCGAGGTGACGGCGCGACGCAGGACAGCGGGCGGCGTTCCGCCTTCGCGTCGCATCAGTTCGCCTGCGCCCTCGACCGTTCCGCGTGCAAGGTTCATGGCGAGCTCCGGCGGCAGGCCCAGTCTTTCCGCCGCCGCAGCTAGCGCTTCCGTCAGTGCGAATACATAGGCGGGTCCCCCGCCCGATATCGCCGTCACCGCGTCGATCGCATCCTCGTCCTCGAGCCAATAGAAGGCTCCGACCGCGCCGAGCAAGGCTTCGCACCAGCGGCGCTGCCCGGCGGTCGCTTCGGGGCTGGCGAAGGCGGCGGTGACGCCGCGGCCGATCGCGGCGGGCGTATTGGGCATGGCCCGGACGACCGCGCGCGCCCGGGGCAGGCGAGCCTTCAGATTGGCGATCGTCTTGCCGGCGAGGATCGACACGACGAGCGTCCGTTCGCCGGCGAACGGCGCGATCTCGAGCGCGACAGCGTCGAGGCTCTGCGGCTTGACCGCCAGCACGAGCACGTCGGGGGGCGCCGGATAGGCCGGATTGATCGCGACGCCGTGCGTCGCCAATGCCACGATTTCCCGCGACGGATTGGGCTCGACGATGCGCGAGCGACGATGCCTCGAGGCCGCCTTCGAGCCAGCCGGCCGCCATCGCACCGCCCATCTTGCCCGCCCCGACCAGAACGATCCGCGCCGGCCACTCCTTCATTGTCTCCGTCCTTTCGTCTCCCGCCCGCTCTCGCTCGCCCCTGGCGGCCGGTCTAACCGCCGGCCCATGAACTTCCTTCACGCATATTTGCTCGGAAAGGCGTCGAGGGGAACGACGGCGGTGGACTCAGGACGTCCTTCTGGCATAAAAAAAGGAAAATGTGTGGCGGAAAAGCGCTAGCCATTCCGCCCGCATTTGGCTATAGGCGGATCGGGCTTCCCACTACGGTGGGTAACCTTCATTAAACCGTCGACTTTACGGTAAACGAAGTCTTAACCGTTCGAGACGAGCAGGGTGGGCATGAAGACGAAAGCATTTTTCCTGGGGATCGCGTTGGCGGTCAGCGCCGTGGTCAGCGGCTGTACGCCGGTCATCCAGTCGGGCCTGCCCGACCCGAAGCTCACCGAGCGCGACAAGCAGATGATGGCGCTCGCCGAGCCGGACGAGTGGCGCATTCCCGACATTCGCAACAAGATCCAGTATCGGACCGACGAAAAACCGGGCACGATTATCATCGATACCGGCTCGAATTATCTCTACTACGTGCTGCCCCGTGGCGACGCGATCCAATATCGGATCGCGAGCGGCGCGGAATATATGGGATGGACCGGCCGGGCGACAGTCGGGCAATGAAGGAATGGCCGACCTGGATGCCGACCGCGTCGATCATGGAGCGCTGGCCGGAGTTCAAAGTCTATCTCCAGCACGGCCCGCTCCAGGGTCGGTGGGACAATCCGCTCGGCGCCCGCGCGCTCTATCTCTTCCAGGGCAACCACGACACGCTCATCCGCATTCACGGCACCAATGAGCCCAACCTGATCGGCCAGCACGTGTCCTCCGGCTGCATTCGCATGCGTAACATGGACGCAATCGACCTCTACAACCGCGTCCACATCGGCACGCCGGTGGTGGTGCAGTAAGAACAGGACAGCCGGACGGCGCTCGAGAGTCGCCGTCCGCGTCCGCTGCGACTTTACCGGAACGGCGGCTCGTCGAAGCTCCTCAGCTTGCGCGAATGCAGCGAGGCGTCGATGCTCTGCAGGAGGCCGATCGCCGTCAGGCCGATCTGGAGATGCTCGCCGATCGCCCGCTCGTAGAAGGCGTTGGCGGCGCCGGGCAGCTTGATCTCGCCGTGCAGCGGCTTGTCGGACACGCAGAGCAGCGTGCCGTAAGGGACGCGCATCCGAAAGCCCTGCGTCGCAACCGTCGCCGACTCCATGTCGACGGCTATCGCGCGCGAGACGTTGATGAGCCGGCGCTCCTTCGACCAGCGCAATTCCCAGTTGCGGTCGTCGTTGGTGACGACGGTGCCGGTGCGCAGGCGCCGTTTCAGCGCGTCGCCGACTTCGCCGGTCACTTTCGCCACCGCCTGCTGGAGCGCGACCTGGACCTCGGCGATCGCCGGGATCGGCATCATCAGCGGCACGGCCTCGTCGAGGATGTTGTCGCGCCTGAGGTAGGCGTGCGCCAGTACGTAGTCGCCGATGAGCTGCGACTGCCTCAGGCCGGCGCAATGGCCGACCATCAGCCAGCAATGCGGACGCAGCACCGCGAGGTGATCGGTGATGTTCTTCGCGTTCGCCGGGCCGACGCCGATGTTGACCAGGGTGACCCCGCGGCCATCCGCGCGCACCAGATGATAGGCGGGCATCTGGAAGCGGTGCCAGGCGACCGCCGCCGCTTTCAGCTCCGCCTCCTCCGGCGAAAGCGACCGGTCGATCGCCACGTTGCCGGGGAGAATGAGCTTCTCGACCCCGACGCCGGCGTGGACCTGCTTCAGGCCCCAATGCACGAACTGATCGACATAGCGGTGATAGTTGGTCAGCAGCACCCACGGCTGAATCCCGCGCCAGTCGGACCCCGTATAGTGCACGAGCCGGCGCAGGGAATAGTCGGTCCGCGGCGCATCGAACAGGGCGAGCGGCCGCTCGCCGGCATGGACGAATTCCCCGTCGGCGGTCTCGTCGCCGATCGTGGCGAGCGAGGGAATCGGGAAATGGCGCGCGAGTTCGGCCGCGTCTGCGCCGTCGCGGGTGAGTTCGTCGCCGCTTTCGATCACGTAGGGATAGGGAATTTCCTGCGCACCGACCCCGACCTCGATCAGCGCGCCGTATTCCGAGACGAGCGGCTCGAGCTGTTCGAGCAGATAGTCGCGAAAGTCGCCCGGCTGCGTCACCGTCGCCGTATAGACCCCGCCCTCGCTGAATTTGGCGTAGGCGCGCGCGTTCGGCGGCGCCGGACCGTTCGGCTCGTAGGTCAGGCGCAATTCGGGATAGCGGAACAGCGCGCGCGTCTCGGCGGACGGCGGCTCGCCGGCCTTGAGGAATCGCTCGACCGCGCCGCGCAGCGCCTGCGCGGCTTCTTCGTAAAGTTCGACGAGGCGATCGACGGCCTCACCGGGCGTCGCGACCTGCTCCAACCGGCCCCTGGGGTTCGCACTCGACTTGCGCAACGGGCGCGTCCTTCCGTTTCAGCGCTTCAAGCCCTGGCGGCGATGCAGGCGATTTCGACCGCATAGGCCGGCGCGGCGAGCTTCGCTTCGACGGTTGCGCGCGCGGGCGTGTTCCCCGGGGGGACCCAGGCGTCCCATTCGGCGTTCATCTCGGCGAAAGTCGCAATGTCGGCGAGGTAGACCGTCGCAGACAGAATCCGCTTCTTATCGGAGCCCGCCGCCGCGAGCAGCCGGTCGATGGCCGCCAGCACCTCCCTCGTCTGCTCGCCCACGCTTTTGCCCTTGGCCTGGTCGGCGACCTGGCCCGCGACATAGATCGTGTCGCCGTGGATGACGGCCTGCGACATGCGCGGGCCGGAGTGAAGTCTCGTGATGCTCATGGCGCCGAGTTTCCGTTCAGGCTGGAGAGATGCCCGGGATGGCCCCGAGGAAATCGCGCTTGCCGATCTCGACTCCGGCGGAGCGAAGAATGTCGTAAGCCGTCGTCAGATGGAAATAGAAGTTCGGCAAGGCGAAATGCATGAGGTAGTCGGCGCCCAGCATCTTCATCTTGAGGTCGGGACCAACGGGAAAAACGATGTCGCGGTCCGCGCCGGCGTCGACCGCCCTGGCGTCGATCGTCTTCAGATGATCGAGCGTCGTCTGAATGCGGGCGCGCAACTCGGCGAACGTCGTCTCGCTATCGGCGATGGCCGGCGGTTGTGCGCCGGCGAGTCTGAACGACGTGTTCTTGACGTTATCGCAGAACGCCTGGATCTGTCGGGTCAGGGGAAACATGTCGGGGGCGAGCCGAATCGCGAGGTAGTTCGTCGGGTCGAATTTTCGCGCCTGGGCGTGCGCCTCCGCCTTGTCGAGGACGCCGAGGAACGCCGCGAGCGAGCGCTGGAACACCGGCACGCTGGATTGGAAGAGCGACAGGGACATGGGCTTCGAGTTCCTCCGAAGTCGGGGGTCTCATCGGCCCGACGCCCGATGGATGCATGCAATCCGAGACGATATCAACTCGGCGTTTGCAGAAAGATCATCCCGGCTCCGGTGGCGGCGTCGACTCCAGAAACGGCTCGACGACGGCCCGGGTCTCTCCACTCGTGACGACGGGGACGATTTCGAGCGTCATGCCTAAACCCCGCCACTCGAGAGCCCATTGCTGGAACAGGCGCGGGTCGTCGCAGCGCATCAGCTGGAAGCAGCGGGAAAAGTTGGGTTCAACCCAGCTGTCGACATATTCGAGGCCCTCGGGTAGGGACCGGCCGCTATCGCGCAAGCGCTGGTAGACCGGAACCATGTCGTTGTCGCGGAAGCGCTCGATGACCATGAACAGCATCGCCGTCGCCTATGGTTTCGGCGGCGCAGCCGTCTGCCCCTCGGCTTGCGGCAGGTCCGGGTCGAAGCAGGCCCAGGAGGGCGCCGACTTCGTCCAGATGATCCCGCCGGGCCTCGCCATGCTCGGGTCGTCCAGCGTCCCCACGCGCACGATGATCTGATGCGGGCGCGGCTCGGCCTCGCTGAAGAGCGGCGTGCCGCATTTGGCGCAGAAGCGCCGGTGCATGACCGAGCCGCTGTCGGCGCGGCTGACGTAATCGGTCAGCGGGCCGGAGACCGTGACCTTTTCCTTGGCGAAGATGGCGTTGACCGTTCCGCTTCCCGCGCCGAGATATTGGCAGACGCGACACCAGCATTGACGCACGCCGAGCGGCGCGTCCGCGGCGATCTCGAACCGCACGGCTCCGCAAAGACACCCGCCCGCAATCGCCATCGCCGTTTCCCGCGCCGAAAAGCCGCAACGACAATAGGCGGATTTGGCGTGGCTCGCCAGACATCGCATTTGCGCGCCGAGCCGAGGTGTATTAAAAAGGTCTCACGCGAGGTTCATGGAGACTTGTCCCACGGCCGGACGCGGCCGAGCCGAAACGCGAACGGAATGCAGGCGAAGCGCAACGCTGAGGTAGCAGGCGATCGACGGCTTCATCCGCCGCCGGCTCGAGGCCGCGGGCGTGCGCCCGACGCGCCAGCGGGTCGACCTCGGCCGGGCGATCTTCGGCGCGGGCGACCGCCATTTCACCGCCGAAATGCTTTACGAGGAGACGCGGTCGATCCGCTACGCGCCGACCCTCGGCACGATCTACAACACGCTCAACGAATTCGCCCGCTGCGGGCTCCTGCGCGAGATCGCGATCTACGACGCCAAGCTCTGGTACGACACCAAGACCGGACCGCACTTCCACTTCTATCGCGAGGACACGGAAGAGCTGTCGGACATTCCCGACGAATGGCTGCCGAAAATCGACATTCCCGCGCCCGAGGGCATGCGCATCGCGGCGATCGACGTGATCGTCAGGCTGAAGAAGGCCTATTCGGAGCTTCCTCTTTCGTTAAACGCATGTCTTTGACCTGACGGGATAAGTTCCTGTCAGCGGGGGTCTCTACTGGGTACGGGCGACGCCGAGGAGGTCGAAGGCCTTTTTCTGGATGGGGGTGGGCCGTGCAGTGATGGTGAAGGGATGGTCTGGCGCGATGGCGGTGGCGACGGTGTTTCGGGTGAGGGTCGCGAGGTCGGCGAGGAGGGTCTGGAAGCTATGGACGGGGAGACCGTCCTCGGTCCGGCCGGTGGTCTGCTTGGTGACGGCGGCGGGGGAGCGTTGCGCCTTGGCGACCACGCTGGCGCGGAGCGCCTCGGCGGCTTGCTTGTCGGCATCGTCGTAGAGCATGGGCGCCAGGCGCTGGCGCATGTGCCATTCGAGATAATAGCCGAGCATGCAGAGGAAGACATGGGCGCGCACCCGGTCGGGGAGCCAGTGATAGACCGGCCGGACGCGGAGATCGACGGTCTTGAGCGAGCGGATCGCGTGCTCCACGAGGCTCAAGGATTTGTAGCTGCGGACCGTGGCGGCGTCGTCGAGCGCCGTTGCGGGCAGGCTGGTGCGCACGGCGTACAGGCCGTCGAGCGCCGCCTCGGCGGCAATCTCGGCGGTCTTGCGGGCGAAGGTGAAGGTCGTGTCGGTGATCTCGAGGGCGAAGTGCTTGGCCATCTTGTGCTTGTCGCGGACGGCGCCGACCGCCATGCCGATCTCCGCCTTGCCCCGGAGCGGGGCGCGCGTGCGGGCGACGCCGGTTGCAATGCGGGCAAGCTCGCGCTCGGTGGCGGCCAGCAGATCCTCGCGCTTGCGGGCGCGCTCGGCGGCGAGCGCCGCATTGCGGCACAGGATCAGGCGCTCGCCCGGGAAATCCGGTGAGGTGATCGCCGCCATGTCGCGCTCGTCGAACAGCGACATCTGGAAGGCGCCGCCCTCGAGCAGGCCGCGGATCGCCGGGGCGCGCAGCGCGGTGATCCAGTCGAGCCCGGCCGGCTTGATATCCTCGGTGATCCGGGCCTCGGTGATCATGCCCCGGTCGCCGACCAGGACGACATGGTCGAGGCCGAAGCGCTGCTTCAGCTTGGCGACCTGGTTGCCGAGCGTCGCGGGGTCGCCGGTCGAGCCCTCGAACACCTCGATGGCGATCGGACAGCCATCGGACGCGCAGAGCAGGCCATAGACGATCTGCAGCTTGCCCTTCTTGCCGTCGCGATTGTAGCCGAACTGGGCGAGCGGGCAGCAGCGGCCTTCCATGTAGCTCGACGTCACATCGTAGAGCACCAGCGTGCCGGCGGTGAGATGGCGGCGGGCCAGCGCCGTCTCGATATCTTTCTGCCGGACCGCCAGCCAGTCGAGGGCGCGGTAGAGCTCCTCCTCGTCGACCGCGCCGAGGCCGAGCTCGGCGCCGAGGCCGGAGGCCGCGGAGTCCGGCGAGAGCGCGCGGGCGGCCGCGAGCTTCGAGCCGGGGTCGAGGACCCGGCTGACCGTGAGCGCCAGCACGAGATCCCGGCAGCGGTCGCCCGCGGGTCCGATGAGCCGGTCGAGACCGATCTTGCGCGCCGTGCCGAGGGCTGCCCCAACATGGCCGTGCGGCAGGGAACGGAGGATCGCGATAGCCTCCTGGTCGGCCGGGATGACCAGGCCGCCCTTCAACAGCGCCTTGAAGCCTGCGATCCGCTCGCGCGGCCAGTCGGACAGGTTCAGCAGCGTGCGCTTCTTGACCTTGCCGCCCTCGCGGTAGCTCTCGCGCAGGAGGATCGCCGGGGGCGAGTTCGCGGTTCTGGACCGATTCGATGTACATGGCCGCATCATAGGCAGTAACTCCACAAATATCAACAAATAAATATAATTTTACATGGCTACATCTTGGGCATCGCGAACCCCGCTTCTGCTGAAATTTCAATCACTTCATCACGTAGGAAAGAGGAAGCTCCGCCTAGTCGCCCGAGTTATTCAAAATGAGGGGTAGAGCCTTTTGAGCTTCACGCGGGCGTCGTCTGTGGTGAATTGCCAGTTGGCCTTTGCGTGATGCTTGTTGCGATGGTCCTGCCAGGCGGCGACTTCTTTTTCGAGGGTCGGCTTGTCTGGAATGCGGCGGCTCAGACATTGGCTCGACAGGACGCCGAGTTCGGATTCGGCCATGTCGAGCCAGCTTCCGTGTTTGGGGGTGTAGTGCCATTCGAACCGTTTGGCGAGGCGGCGCGCTTCGGCGGCGGGGAAGGCCGCGTAGAGCGAGGCGGGCGTATGCGTGCTCAGATTGTCTTGGACCAGCCTGATTTGTTCGGCGTCGGGAAAATGCACGTCGGACAGTTCCTTGAGCACCTGTGCGGAATCGACGGCGGCGTGGCGGTCGGTGACCTCGACGTGGCGCCAGCCTTCCAGCGGCGCAAACATCATGAACAGATTGGCCACGCCGTTGCGCTCGTATTCGTAATCGTGCCGGGCGGCTCGTCCGGGTCTGGCCGGAATCGGAGCGCGCGCCTCGACAGAACGAGGTTTCGCCAACGGCGATCGGGATCGCGCGGCTTCTGGTAGGTTTCCAGCACGTCTTCCATGGCGGCGACGAAGCCGGCGTTCGCGTCCGGCGGGATCACCCATTGTCGATTGCGGTGCGGTTTGAGCGCGTTTTTTTAGAGTCCGTCCGATCGTATTGTCGCTGGCCTTCTCGACGATGTTCAATTCGACGACCTTCTCCTCGAGCAGGCGCAAACTCCAACGCGCGAACCCCTCGGGCGCCGCAGGTCAGGGCGATCAATTTCGCCTCCGCCGCACCGTCGAAAATCCGCAGCCGGGCGGAGTTCGGATTGTATTTGCGGGTCAGCGCCGCCGCCATCCCTTCTTCGACCATTGTCGGTAGCAGATGATATGTCCGGCTTAGGTAGCGCACGATCTGTCCGGTAGCCTCGGCCCCTTTTGAGGGGGGTTGGATGCGCCGGACGGAAGCCCTTCAGGGTGTGCGTATGATGAGGTTTCTGGACATTTTGGGCCGCTGCGAGGCGGCGGAATTCAACCAGTTGGAAGCAGCGGCGCTGCTTGGGGTGAGCGAGCGGACGTTTCGGCGCTGGCAGGCGCGTTACGAGGAGGAAGGCGAGGCGGGATTGTTGGACCGGCGGCTCGGCAAGGCATCGGGGAAACGGGTTCCGGTCGACAGGGAGCAGGAGGTCGAGACGCTTTACCGACAGCGTTATGCGGGGTTCCGAGCCAAGCACTTCCATGAGCACCTGGTGAAGGATCACGGTTTCGCCTGGGGCTACACGTGGACCAAGACGTTTCTGCAGTCGCGAGGGCTTTTGCCGAAGGCGCCGCGCAAGGGGCGCATCGCCGGAAGCGGGAGCGCAGGCCGTTGCCGGGGATGATGCTGCATCAGGACGGCTCGCGACACGTCTGGCTCGAAGGCCGGCCGGCGCTCGACCTCATTGTGACGTTGGACGACGCGACGGGGGCGATCTATTCGGCATTTCTGGTCGAGGAGGAGGGTACGGCTTCGACGTTCCGGGCGCTGAAAGAGACGTTTGGCGCCCACGGGCTGCCGATGAGCCTCTATACGGATCGCGGTTCGCCACTACTTCCATACCGCCGAGGCGGGCGGCAAGATCGACCGCAGCCGCCTGACGCAGGTGGGCCGGGCGCTCGAGCAGCTCGGCGTCGAGCATATTGGAGCCTATTCGCCGCAGGCGCGCGGGCGCTCGGAGCGGGCGTTTCAGACCTTGCAGGAGCGGCTGCTGAAGGAGCTCAAGCTCGCCGAGATCACGTCGATCGAGGCGGCCAACGCGTTCATCCGCGAGGTCTATCTGCCCGCCCACAACGAGCGCTTCGCGGTCGCGCCTGCGCAGCCCGGTTCGGCCTTCACCTCGATCCCGGGCGTCGACCTCGATGAGATCCTGTGCGTGCAGGAGGAGCGCCAGGTCGGCAACGACAATTGCGTGTCCTATCGTACGCTCAAACTGCAAATTCCGGAGAGCCCGCTGCGGCCGCACTTCGTCAAGGCGAGGGTCAAGGTCCATCTCTATCCCGACGGCTCGCACGCCGTTTTCCACGGCCCGCGCTGCATCGGCCGCTACGACGAGAAGGGAGCGATCCGGGATGCGAAAAACGCCGCTTAAATCCGCTCGGTGGCGCGCCTGTGGAAATGTGGACAACGCAAACGCGTTGCCCACAGTCCCACAGGAAGAACAGAAGCAGAAGAAGCGGACATTTGATGTGCTACCAAAACCGGACAAGTTAATTCGCTATCGACATCCCTTCTTCGACCATTCGACGTCGGGTGCGGCCGATATTGTTGATGCTGGTGTCCAACGCCGCCGAGATCGCGCTGTCGCTCCAACCTTCGCCCGCCTCCGACACGTCCGCCTTCAGCAGATGCGCGCCTTCGTCAGCGACTGTGCCGGATGCTTGCCCGCGCAGATCATCGCCTCCAGCCGTTCGCGCTCCGCGGCGCTCAACCTCACCACATATTTCTTGACCGAAATCTCCCTGCCCGCCACGAATCACCTCCATCGCCGCATCGCCGCGACAGAGATCGAGAAAAACGCCACAGATTTAATGACGCTGGCGACTAGGGCTTTTTTTATGCTGCGTCGCGGGGTTCGAGCGTCCGCTAGAGCCTGGCCACAACCCGTGGCGGAAGACGTCCGCGGTAGTGTACCGACTGTAACGCGCGTCGCCCTCTGGCGACTTTTTCCAGGATTGCGGCGGGGACGGTCCAGATGAACGGTTTGGCTTCGGCATTGTGTTGCTCGCTCGGAAGTGCAAGAGGTCTCCGGAGTTCAAGCCGATGCTTCAACCGCCGGCGCCACGCCGGCCGGCGCGTTCCCTTCGCTCCCCGGCGAAAACACCAGATTCGCGTGCTCGACCTTGCCGCGCCGGATCAGCGCCTTATCTGCTTGATAGCTCGTCGACATCAGCCACGGTGCCTGCTCGTCCTGGCGCGGCCATTGGTGCAGCGCTCGCTTCACATAGCCGGCGCCGAAATCGAGAAGCGGACGCGTCCTCATGCCGGCGGGAAAGCGCGGGACGCAGATTGCCGCTCCAGGGTCGTCCATATGCCGCTGGACCCGGCAGAAATGCTCGCAGAGCAGGCCGACTTTCAGCGTCCACGACGAATTTGTGTAACCAACGGCGAGCGCGAAATTCGGAACGCCGTCCAGCATCATGCCACGGAATACGACCTTCTCGGGCAGGTTGACCGGCTTTCTATCGACTGAAAGCGAGACGCCGCCGATCGGAAGCAGATTGAGGCCGGTCGCGGTCACGATGATGTCGGCCGGCAGCGTCCGGCCCGAGGCGAGCCGTACGCCATCTTCCACGAAACGGTCGATCCTGTTGGTGACGATGGAGACCCGCCCCGCTCTCAGCGCCTTGAAGAGGTCGCCGTCCGGCACGGCGCAGAGACGCTGATCCCAGGGATCGTACGGCGGGTTGAAATGGATGTCGACCGGATAATCCGCCGGCAGTTGCTTGCGGGTCGCGGCGCGGATGAGCCGCCGCGCTGTCCTTGGAAAGGTCCGGCAAAACTTCCAGAACCCGTATTGCCTGGCGGCGTTCTTGCGCCGGATCAGCGCGTGCGCCCGCTCCTCCGGGAGCATCCGCTTCAGGAAGTTCGCCAGGCGATCCTGCGACGGAAGGCCCATGACGTAGGAGGGCGTGCGTTGCAGCAAGGCGACATGCGCGGCCGTTTCAGCCATCGCCGGCGCGAGCGTCACTGCGGTCGCGCCGCTGCCGATGATGACGACGTTGCGACCGGCGTAATCCAGGCCTTCCGGCCATTTCTGCGGATGGACAATTGTTCCCCGGAAGGTCTCGGCGCCTTCGAAACGCGGAGAAAAGCCGTTCTCGTGGTCATAATATCCGGACGCGCAGAAGATCCACCGGCACGAGACGATCTTTCGGCCGCCACTGTCGGCGCGCTCGATCTCCACCGTCCAACGCGCCGTCTCGCTCGACCAGGAGGCGTTGAATACCTTGTGATGGTAACGGATCTTTCGGTCGACGCCATATTCGCGGGCCGTGTCCCGCAGATAGTTCAAAATGGACTGCGCGTCCGCGATCGCCTTGTCGTTCTTCCACGGCTTGAATTCGTAACCGAAGGTGTAGAGATCCGAATTGGAACGGGCGCCCGGATAGCGGAAGAGATCCCAGGTCCCTCCCAGGGCGCCGCGGGCCTCCACGATGGCGAAGCTCTTCAGCGGCAGCTCTTTCTGCAAGTAGTAGGCGGCGCCGATGCCGGAGATGCCCGCCCCGATGATGAGAACGTCGAGCGTCTCTTCGGCGATTTCGACATTTTGAACGGTCACCTTCTCCTCCTCGAACGCCCGGCGAACTGTCCGAAAGCCTGCTTGAATTTGAACCAACCAAATGAAGCGGGAGGAAAAGGGGCAACTTGCATCATCGTTGTTGTGTAACGTGGCCAGTGCGCAAAGCTTGCGCTCTGCTTCGTAACTCCAAGCGGACCCGCGGATTGCGCCGCCCATTTCGCTGTCCGCGGTCCTTATCCTGAGCCGCCCTTTGCCGCGGGCGAAGGGCCTCGAAGGATGCTCGCTGCTACGGCTTGGGGCGCCCCTTGTCGAGACGGCCGCTCCGCGAGCTCCTTGAGTTCATGATGGTGGAAGGGCTGGGCGGTTCTGGACTGCCGCGCGAAGGCGTCCGATCTCGGCATGTGGTTGGAGGTCGTCACGGCGCCACGCAACTGTCACGCCTGATGAGGTCACGCTGCGGCTGCGGCTTTGCCGCCAAGCTTTCATCGCTTCGTAGCGAAGCGTTGGCGGACATTGTCCCGATGAGCGATGGTGTTGACCGTTAACTCCTTGCCGCCCCCCGACCCGCCGCTTCCGTGCGACCCGGGCGGCTCGCCGCCGCTTCGCGGCGACGAACGCTTTCTTTTCAGTGGCTTACCGGGCGGGACACGGCGTACGCCGGGTGTGGCGGCGACTTGGCCGTCACCGGCCCCAAATGCGGGCCCACGGCGCTCACCAGATAGACGAGCAGCCAGAGCGCGACCAGCGTCGCCAGGACGATCGCGACCGGAATCCGGCTTCGATCGTCGGGCTGATATCCGCGGTAGAACGCCGCGTGCTTCTCGATTCCCATCGCGGTCACCATTATAATCGAGTCCTCTGTTCGGCGTCGGCTTGACCCGCTCCTTTCGGGATCGATTCCAAGCCGCGATGATTTAACCACGCGATTCGCCTCGGCGCTGTGACGCGCGTCACAGGACGAACGCCCTCGCCTGGCGTCCGCGTTAGACTGGCGCCGACCTTGCGTGCGCCGACTTCGATGATCTCGACCGTTCTTTTCGACATGAACGACGTGCTCTTCCGTTGTCACCGGGGCGCGCGCATCGCGCATCTCGCCCGGATCAGCGGCAAGCCGGCAGCGGCTGTTGAAGCGGCGATCTGGGGGTCGGGCTTCGAAGATTCCGGCGATGCGGGCGCCATGGACGCTGACGCGTACCTTGCCGGCTTTGGCGAACGTCTCGGCTGGCCCTTGACCCGGGACGAATGGGCGGAGGCGCTGCGAGCCGCGGTTACGCCGATCCCGGAAACGCTTGCGCTCGCCTCTTTGGTTCGCCGACGGGCGCGCGTCGCGGTGCTCACTAACAACAACCTCATGGTCAAGCGCGCGGTCGACGCCGTCTTTCCCGAGCTTCGTCCGATTTTCGGCGAGGACTTCTTCGTCTCGGCCAAGTTTCGCGCCCGAAAGCCGGAGCCGGAGGCCTATCTCGGCTGTCTCGCGCGGCTTGGCGCCGCGGCGGCCGGCGCGCTCTTCATCGACGACAGCGCCAGCAACGCGGCCGGCGCGGAGGGCGCAGGCCTGCGCGTCCACCTTTATCGGACCCCGGCCGAGCTCGAGGGCGCGCTCAAGCTCGAGGGACTTCTCGACGTCTCGATTAGTTGACAAAAATAGTAGACCAATGTAGTGAAGCCTCCGTCGGGCTCCGGTTCGACGGTGCCGGAGCGAACTACGGTTCGACGAACTAACGGTCTGGATCCGCTATGACTTTTCCTGCTTCCGTCAAATTCGAGTCCCGACGAGACTGGGATCCTGCTCTCTACATGAAATTCGAAGAGGAGCGGATACGCGCCGCACGCGATCTTCTCGCGCGCGTGCCGCTCGTTTCCGCCAGCGTCGTCTACGACCTTGGCTGCGGACCGGGCAGCAGCGCGGAACTGTTGGCCGGTCGCTTTCCCGACGCCCGGATCACAGGTCTCGACACGTCGGAGGCGATGCTCGACCACGCCCGGACGCGCGTGCCCGCCGTGCGCTTCGTCCAGCAGGATATTGCTGACTGGACGCCGGACGACGGCGCGGATCTCATCTTCGCCAACGGCGCGCTGCAGTTCCTTCCCGACCACCACCAATTGTTCCCGCGGCTGGTCTCCATGCTGGCGCCAGCGGGGGTGTTCGCGGCGCAGATGCCCTCGGCTGCGCGCGAATCCTCTCACGCGCTGATGCGGATGGTCGCCGCCGAAGGGCCGTGGTGGTCGCGGCTGGCCTCGGTCGCCAAGTCGCAGCCGCTGATCGCCGCCTTCGAGGACTATTACGAATGGCTGCGGCCTGTCTCCTCTCGCATCGAGTTGTGGACCACGACCTATGTCTACGCCTTCGACGGGGCGGACGGCATCGTCGACTGGTTCGCCGGATCGCCGCTGCAGCCGTTCCTGGAGCGGCTCTCGGACGACGAGCGATGCGCGTTCCTCGACCGCTATCGCAAGGAGCTCAGCGGCGCCTATCCGACCCGGTCGGACGGCAAGGTGCTGTTCGCTTATCCGCGCCTGTTCGTCGTGGCGACGAGAGCCTGACCCTCGCCATTGCGGCGTCAAGGCCCCGCCGTCGTGACGCCGCCCCCAAGCGGAAGCGGCGCCGACCCCAAATCCATGCCAACTCTCAGCAAGAGGCGCCTATTGCGGTTTTGAGCCTTTTCAAGGGCTTGCGTAACGCCAATGGTCTTGAACAGCGCCGCAGCCGAGAAGCGCCGCCTCGCTTCGGACAGCACACGAATTATGCCTGTCAACTTCTGCAAAGTCAAGGTTTTGTCGGCGCCTCGGACGCTGCCAGCCGCCTTGCGTTTGCGGAACCGCTGCCGCCGATCGCGACCGCAGAACCGGTCCAGGACCGTCCGGCCGGCGTAACGCCCGCAATGCCAGCGGAAGAAAGAACAGGAGAAACGCATGAGGGAACAGGCGCGTAACAGGCGGGTATGAGGAGCCTAACAGGTGCGGAACAGGAGAGAATCCAAGCATTGGGGCAAGGCCCAACCGCGACCCTCTCTAGAAAACGAGCTTGCCGCCGACCAGGGCGAGCGTGCCGGCGAGCAGCGGACGCAGCACCTGCTCGGGCATGCGCGAAGCGAAATGGCTGCCGATTGCGATGCCCGGAATCGATCCGGCGAGCAGGGAAACCAGCAGCTGCCAGTCGACCGAGCCCAGCCACCAATGACCGGCGCCCGCGATCAGCGTCAACGGAACGGCATGGGCGATGTCGGAGCCGACGATGCGCACCGTCGGCATCTTCGGATAAAGCGACAATAGGACCGTCACCCCGATCGCGCCGGCCCCGACCGACGAGATCGATACGAGCACGCCGAGCGTCGCGCCGAGGACAGTCGTGAGGGCGTTGATTTCGCGCTCGGTCCGCCTGTCGAAGAAGGACGCGACCGCGCTGAGTAACCGTCGCCGGAACACCAGCGTGACCGCCGTCAGGATCAGGGCGAAGCCGAGCGTGGTCGTGATCGCCGCGCTCGTGCCTTTGGAGTTGACGCCGAAATGCGACAGCGTCCACAGGGTGAGCGCCGCGGCCGGAATGCTTCCCAAGGCCAGCCGGCGGGTGACGCGCCAGTCGATCGCGCCGTTGAACCCGTGCACGCACGATCCGCAGATCTTGGTCAGCCCGGCGTAAAGGAGATCCGTGCCGACCGCAGTCGCCGGATGAATCCCGAACAGCAACACCAGGAGGGGCGTCATCAGCGACCCTCCGCCGACGCCGGTGAAGCCGACCAGAGCGCCGACGACAAAGCCCGAGGCCGTGTAGAGCGGGTTGATCAGATGGAGCACGTTCGTCAACGCCGGCCCTCCTCTCCTTCCCCTCGACGGGAGCCAGTCTTTGCTATTTGTGTCCATAGAATTTGTCAAGTTTCGACAGAGTTGATAAGATCCGTCGATCCGCTGGACTTTTTTCGCCGGCGGTTCTTTGTTGGCGAGCCGAATCTGCACAGCCGCCGAACACGCCGAAATGTGATGCTGACCAACAAGGGAAAATACGGCCTCAAGGCCATGGTGCATCTCGCCGGGCTGGAGCCGGGCGCGCTCGCCCAGGTCGCCGACATCGCCGAGGCGAACTCGATCTCGAAGAAATTCCTCGACCATATCCTGACCGACCTGCGCCGCGCCGGCCTCGTCTATTCCAAGAAGGGGAAAGGCGGCGGCTATGCGCTCGCACGGGCCGCGGCGGACATCCGGGTCGGAGCGATCGTGCGCGCGCTCGACGGGCCGCTCGCGCCGATCTCCTGCGCTTCCGTCACCGCCTTTCGCGCCTGCGCCGATTGCGGCGACTTGCGGACCTGCCCGGTCCGGCTGATCATGATCGAGGCGCGCAACGCCATCGCCGACGTGCTCGACAATCGCACGCTGGCGGAAATGCGCATGCTGGCCGGCCCGGCGGATCTGGAGGCGACGTATCAAATCTAGCCCCGCCTTTCTCAAACCGGTATCGCCGATCAGGGTCGGCATTTCGGGTTTTGACGGTCGGCTACCGGGCGCGGGTTGACCTCCAGCCTGGAGTTGGACGCTGGGCCTGGCTTGGTGCGCCACTGGGATTGAGAAGTCTCCAGTGGGCCGCGGGTTGTGAGTCGGCTGAGTGGAGCGCCGCCCAAGCCGTTGCCTGGGCGTCGGCGCGCATCGGGGATCTCCGCGTAACAATCTGTCATAAAACGGCTTTCGCAAATTCGCACGCCCGATACACCTTTTCAATTGAGGAAGGGTGCGAACCAAAGTGGTGCAATTAGGCGGCGAGATTTTGTGAGTTTTGGGGGCTGTTCTGGTTGGCTACGGGGACGGCGGTTCGGCCGAGGTTTTTCCAATAGGCGTCCCAGTCGCCGTTTATTCGGGTTATCCGCAAAGCGAGCATGTATTCCGCGTGCTCGACGCGCCACCAGGCGCCGGGCCGCTTGAGACGTTGTTGGGCGACGTAGCGATGCGCGCTTTCGATTTCGCCCGATCCGATCGGCAGTCCCTCGGCCAGCGCCTGTCGATAGTTCAACTGGTTCTTGCGGCTGCTCAAATAACGATGGCATCGGCGCACCGGCGCTTGTTCGTCGTCGACTTCAGGCGCTTCGCAATGACCGACGAGCGACCGCAATGTCATCTCGAGACGCCCGTCTCTGAGCGCGTCCTTCTGCGCCTCGATCCAGGTTTCCCGCGCGGCGGCGTCGGGCGCGATCGCTTCGGCGGCGGCGCTCAAATACTCGCAAACATGATAGAAATCGATCAGGTAGCTGCCTTGATCGCCAAATTGCTCCTCGACTTGGCCCACAATCCATGGCGCGCCATCGCCGACCGCGTGGACCCGCGAGTTCGCCCCGAAGCCGGCGCGAACCGCGCAGGCCAGCAGTTGCCGCCCGGCCGCCTCCGCGCCGCCCTCGATCGAGCCGGCGTAGACCGGCGTCCGGCTCCCCTGGGCGTGCGCCAGCGAAAGCTTCGCCTCTCGCCACGACAGGTTCTTGCCCTTGCGTTTGTCTTTCTCATCCCGACCCGGCTCGACGATCGGAACCATGCCGCCGTCAGTTTCCACGACGATCGGCTTACTGAGGCCTGGACCTTCCGGAAATTCCAAATCCGCTCGACCGGCTTCGAACATCGACTGGGCATGGGCGAACGTGATCCGCTGGATCGTGCTCTCCCCAATCTCGAAGCCGTAATGCTCCCGCAGCTTGCTTCGAACTTGCGCGAAGGGTTGATCGGCGGCGAAGTCGACGATGACGCGTTGCAAGGGGCGCGAACAGCCCGAGGGGCTGACTTTCGCGCTGCGCAGAAACGGGCGCACACGCTCGTTCTTGAACCGATATTGCGGCTCCTGGACCTCTATCTCGCCGAATTTCGTATGCCAGCGGACTTTTTTTCACCTTGGCGATGCATCTGAGGTTGCTGACGAATTTCCCTCTCCGTCACCTCCGCCTGCCTCTCCGCCCAGCCCAGCAGCGCTTCGCGTCCCAAACGCCGCGTCTCCTCGACCAACCGCTCTTCCGCAGCGTCCGCCTCCTTCAAATCGCCTTCGCTATTCTCTACCGTCAGGGCTATCGACGCGACACGGTTTCGAACATCAGGATGGCTGCGCAAAAAGGCAAACAGCGCTTCATCGCTCAAATCCGCGCCCGTCATCAGCTTCGTCCTCCCAAATCACCTCCGACAAAGCTTACTCCGCATCGAGTTGAATCGCACCCATTGAGGAACCGGGCTAACGGGGTTGCGCTGCGCCCATTAGGCTAGTAAGTTTATAGATATAGTGTAAACGGGGAGTGCTATGCCACATTGGTTCGCCGATAATTCCCTTTCGATCGGCCAGACGCCGCTCGTCCGGCTCAACCGGGTGACCGATGGCGCGCCCGCGATTGTGCTCGCCAAAATCGAGGGGCGGAACCCCGCCTATTCGGTCAAGTGCCGGATCGGGGCGGCAATGATCTGGGACGCGGAGCAGCGCGGTCTCCTCGGCCCGGGCAAGGAGATCGTCGAGCCGACAAGCGGCAACACCGGCATTGCGCTCGCCTTCGTCGCCGCCGCCCGCGGCATTCCGATCACGTTGACCATGCCGGAGACGATGAGCCTCGAGCGACGGAAGCTCTTGATCGCCTATGGCGCGAAGACTCGTGCTGACCGAGGGCCCCCGCGGCATGAGCGGCGCAGTCGCCAAAGCCGAGGAGATCGCGGCGTCTGACCCCAATCGCTATGTGCTGCTGCAGCAGTTCAAGAATCCCGCCAATCCGGCCATTCACGAGAAAACGACCGGGCCGGAGATCTGGGCCGACACGGACGGAGCTGTCGACATCTTCGTTTCCGGGGTAGGTACCGGCGGAACGATCACCGGCGTTTCCCGATACATCAAGCAGACGAAGGGCAAGCCGATCCGCTCGGTTGCAGTCGAGCCGACAGCCAGCCCGATTCTCACCCAGAAGCGCGCCGGCGAGCCGCTGAAATCGGGCCCGCACAAGATTCAGGGAATCGGCGCGGGCTTCGTTCCGGACGTGCTCGACCTTTCGCTGGTCGACGACGTTGAACAGGTCAGCAACGAGGACGCAATTCTCTATGCCCGCCGCCTGACGAGCGAGGAAGGCATTCTGTCGGGGATCTCGAGCGGCGCGGCGGTTGCTGTCGCGGCTCGTCTCGCCATACGGGGGGAGAACGCAGGCAAGACGATCGTCGTCGTGCTGCCCGATTCGGGCGAGCGCTATTTGAGCTCGGTTCTGTTCGAGGGCCTGTTTGACGCGAAGGGCCTCGCGGCGTGACGGTCGTACGCGAGCCGCGCTCGAAGGCGGACGGCGACCTCGACCTGGTCGACATCGCCGTCCGGCTTCGCGGCCTCAGAACGGCCTCCCAGAAGCGACGCTATCGCGGTGCGCCTCCGCCATTGCCGTCGCGCGAAACCGTCATCGACCTCGTCGACGGTCTTGTGTCGGCCCTCTATCCGCGCCATTTCGGACCGGCCGATCTCGGGCGCCAAGGAGGTCGACGCCTTCATCATCCGGACGATCGACTCCGCTTTGCGAGCGCTCAGGCGGCAGATCGAGCTTGAACTCGCGCTCGACAAGGAATGGAAGGGCGACAACCGCATCGATACGCCGTCGCGAGCGGGCGACATTGTCAAGGCTTTCGCAGCCTCCCTTCCGAGCGTGCGCGCGCTGCTCGACACGGACGTGAAGGCGGCGTTCGAGGGGGATCCGTCCGCCAAGAGCATCGACGAGATCATCTTCTGCTTTCCCGGCTTCGCCGCCATCGTCCGCCATCGGCTCGCGCACCAGCTCTACAGTCTCGGCGCCACAATGATCGCCCGCATCATTGCGGAGCACGCCCATTCCGAGACCGGGATCGACATTCATCCCGGAGCGCAGATCGGCGAAGGATTCTTCATCGACCACGGGACCGGGGTCGTCATCGGCGAGACGGCCGTCATCGGCCGCAACGTGCGGCTCTACCAGGCGGTTACGCTCGGCGCGAAGCGCTTCGAGGCCGACGGCGCCGGCGGGCTGCGCGAAGAACTACCCACGCCATCCCATCGTCGAGGACGACGTCGTGATTTACGCCGGGGCGACGATCCTCGGGCGGGTCGTCATCGGCAAGGGGTCATCGATAGGCGGCAACGTCTGGCTCACGCGCGACGTCCCGCCCGGAAGCAGCATCACGCAGGCCAGGGCGCGCAACGAATCGTTCGACGAAGGCGGTGGAATATGAACACGATCAGGCGATCCGCGCTCCAGGACATCTGGAACGCCACGCGCGTCGGGTTCGCGCGCCTCAACCGGGTCCTCGCTGACGCCGGCGATGAGAGCGATCTTGTCTTCCATGTGCGTAAGAACAAAGACCCGTTGCGGCCCAAGGCATGCGGGAGCGCGCGGCCGAGCGACGGAAGCCGTGATCGCGACCCGGAGCGGACGCTCGGTTGACCTGACTGGCGAGGCCTTGCGTCGCCTCGCCGGTCAGCCGTCGTCGATCGCGACTTCGCCTGGTCGCGCAGCGGGAGCCGCTGCGAGCGCCGCTTGGAGACCCATGCCGGCGGCCATGGCAAGGACGAACAGCGCGGCGCCGCCGTCGAGGTAGCCGACGTCCACGATCGCGGGGCCAGGACACAGGCCGACGAGACCCCAGCCCACCCCGAAGATCAGCGATCCGGCGGCGAGGCGCGCGTCGATCGTCCGCGCCGCCGGCAGATGAAGAGGGCCGCCCGACAGCGTTGTTCCGCGCCGGATCGCGAAACGAAACGCGACGAAAGCGACCGCGACAGCGCCGCCCATCACGAAAGCAAGCGACGGATCCCAGGCGCCGCCAAGATCGAGGAAACCCAGGACCTTGCGCGGATCGGTCATTCCGGACAGGCAAAGGCCGAGGCCGAACAGAAGGCCAACGAGAAATGGAGAGACTCGGGTCACTGGAGTCGCCCTTAGAGAACGTGCCGGATGAAAAAGACGGTCGCAAAACCGCCCGCCATGAAGATCGCCGTCGCGACGAGAGAGCGCGGCGACAGGCGCGCCAATCCGCAAACGCCGTGCCCGCTGGTGCAGCCGTTCGCGAGACGTGTTCCGAAGCCGACGAGGAGCCCGCCGATGGCGAGCGTTGCGGCGTCGGCTTCGATCACCGGCGCGGCTGGCGCGAACAGAAACCGCGCGACGAACGGCGCGACGACCAGACCCAAGAGCGCCTCGGCGCGCCAGGGCCAGTCGCCCGCACGAGGCGGAACGAGCCCGCCGAGCAACCCGGAGGCGCCGAGAACGTATCCATTCTCCAGAATGAGCCACGCCGCCGCCAGCCCGATCAGAAGGCCTCCGACAAGTGCGGAGCCGGGCGTGAAGTGAGCCCAATCGATCGTCATTGCGAATCCACTCCGTGTGTTCGGGCTCTAATTGATCGGAAATACCGCATCACGACGCGAAAATGTCGGCGCGGGCGTCTGACTGCACGCTCTGGAGCAGCCGGCGTGCGACCTCCGGCGCTTGCCGGCGCAGCTCTGGCACTGCAAGCATTTCCCAGAAGGCGCCGCGAGTTCAGCGGTCCGGTCGCGTACAGTCGCTCATGGGGACGGCCCGACACGTCAATGACGTTGCAGTCCGGCGTGACCGCAAGTCCGAGCCCCATCGGGTCGGGCGTCGCCGTGCCCCGGCCAAGCAGGGCGCGAACGAGCGGGTCGCCGATCCTGTCGAAAGCCGTCGTCGGCCCGGTGCAGTTGATGAGCCAATCCGCACGCAAGGCCTCGATCGCATCCCCGCCACGGCGCCGTACCTCTATCTCGAGGGCTTCCGGCCTCGCACGCGCAACGACCAGTGATCCGGCCAGCAGCCGGAGCCGCCCGCTCGCGCGCAGTCCTTGCAGCCGCGCGTCGACTTCCGGCGCGATGCGATGACGATGGACGTCCCAGTACGGGCGAAGATGGCGAAGCGCGCGCTTCTGTTCTGTCAGCGGAAGGGTCCGCCAGACCGGGATCAGTAAGGGGCGCATGCTGTCGATTACCGCGCGCCAGTCCGCCACCTTGGTTTGCGCCTACGCCGTCTCTCGCCTGACGAGGCGCAACAGCTCTAGCGCTGAAGTGGGTGGTCGAGCGGGATCGACGAACTCAGGCCAGGAGTCGGTTTTGGCGTGGACGTTCGGTTGCAGACCATGGCGCGACACGACGACGATCGGCCCCTCGTGGCCCTGATCCTGCAACTGAACCGCCACATCCGCCATCGTCAGGCCCGATCCGATCACGACGACCCTGTCGCTGGACTTGATCCTGGAAAAACTCTTTGAATTCCAAGGGTCGGCGATCACGCGCTGGTCGCCGCCGACCGCCGCCTCCACCCCGGCGGGGAACCTGGGGGGAAAATTTCCGAGGCAGAGCGCGACCGCATCCACGCTGATCAGCGTGTCGTCAGAGAGCGCAAGCGTCCACCCGCCCTCGTTGCAAAGATCGACGCAACTGGCGGTTCTTTGCGTAATGGAGACTCTTCCGTCCGCGCGGGCCAGGGCGGTCGAGAATACGTCCTCGAGATAAGCCCCGTAGAGGCCGCGCGACACAAAAGCGAGCGCGTCCGCGCTCCCCCGGCGGCGCTCGAGCCATTCCCGGAAGTGACCGGGCTGGTCGGGGAATGCGCTCATGTTATCGACGCGGACATTGAGGAGATGGTTCGGATTTTCGGCCGAGTAGGCAAGACCGCGACCGCGGCTGCCGTTGCGGTCGATCATCACGATCTCGAGCCGTCCTACGGCTTGCCGCGCGAGATGAACGGCGAGCATCGCGCCGCTGAATCCAGCGCCGACGACGACGATCGAAGGAATTCGAGTCGACGCGGTGGCGCCCCTCCGCCGAGAAGCCGCCGGCGAGCGCAGAGCCGGGTGTGAAGTGCGTCAAGTCGATCGTCATCGCCTATCCATCTTGCACATCGGAATCCTAATTGAGCGGAGCGATGCGATTGATCAGCACCAGCAGAATGAGCAGCGCGAGCCCGATTCCCTCACCGCGTCGCTCCTCCCGCCTTCTTCCAGGCGGCGACGCCGCCCTCGATATGGCGGGCCGAGGTCAGCTCTTTGTCCTGGGCGACCTGGACCGCCATGGCGGAGCGCTCGCCGAAGGCGCAGTAGAAGACGATCGTCTTGCCGGACAGCGCGAGTTCGTGGATAAGGCCGCCGTCGTCGATATTGTCCTGCAAGTCGGCGTAGGGGGCGTGCAGCGAGCCAGGAATGGCGCCGGAGCGTTCGCGTTCGGCTTTCTCGCGAAGATCGATCAGCGCGACGTCCGGCCGTCCGAGGAGCGCCTTCGCCTCAGCGGCCGAGTAGGCCCAGCCGTGGCGCGCGACCTCCTCCTGATGCAGGCCCTGACGGATGTTGGCGGGGACGGCCACGTCCATCATCTTCGGATTGGGCAGGTTGAGCCCCGCCATCAGCGCCGCGTATTCCTCGGCGTCGCGCGCCTGAAGGCGGGGGTTGAAGCGCTTCTCCTCGCCGATGGTGCTGACGGTGTCGCCCTTGTAGTCGTGCGCGGGGAAGACGAGCGTTTCCTCCGGCAGGCGCAGCAGACGCTGCAGGCTCTCGTACTGGGCGCGCGAGTCGCCGTTCTGGAAGTCGGTACGGCCGGTGCCGCGGATGAGCAGCGTGTCTCCGGTGAAGACCCGGTCGCCAAAATAGAAGCTATAGGAGTTGTCCGTGTGGCCAGGGGTGTGGAGGACGTCGAGGATCACGCCTTCGACCGTTAGCCTGTCGCCATCGGCGATCCGCATCGACACGACGTCGACCTTGCTCTGCTCGCCCATCACGGTCACGCAACGCGTGCGGTCGCGCAACGCCCCGAGGCCGGTGATGTGGTCGGCGTGCAGATGGGTGTCGACCGCTTTGACCAGCCTCAGGTCGAGCTCCTCCATTAGCTTGAGATAGCGGTCGACCTTTTCCAGCACCGGATCGATGATGAGCGCTTCGCCCCCGCCGCGGCTTGCGAGAACGTAGCTGTAGGTGCTCGAGGCGCTCTCGAACAATTGCCGGAAGATCATCGGCCCCTCCCTCTCCTGCCCTGCGACATGTCAGAGGCCGAACCAGCGCGCCGCGCGGGTCGCCCCGAACGCGTTCTTTTCCGCGCGCGACGCCAGGCTAGGCTCATGAAATGCCCCGGTCGGCTTCGGCCCCGAGAAGAACTCGATGTCGACAGGATAGGTGAGGACGAGAGCGCCGCCGCCACCCAAACCCGCGTAAGACTTGGACGCAGGCGCAAGCGCGGAGCCCGGATCGGTCCAGACGGACGTGGTCGCCACCCAGCCGAGCGCGTCCCAGCCGGCGAGCGACAGCAACGTGAGCGCAAGCACGGCGAGGCCGATCGCCACCGCCAGCCACTCCTCGCTGATGCGGGCCGTCGCCACGGCTTCTCCGGACATGGTCGCTTCGGACATCGGGGGCGTCTCAGATTTGGCTTGCGCTACAATAACTCTTACGCTACCATAACTATGCAGTCTATCGAATTAGTCAACTCCATTGAAGACTGAGCCGCCAATGCGGATGACGACCGACGAGGCGCGTCACGACCTTCAGACCAGACTGCTAACGATAGGTGTGGTAACAACCGTAAATCATGTGAAATCACGAATTACACACTAATGAGTTGGAGGCTTGGATATGCCCGATGAAGTCGAACGCAGAACGTTGAGGGAGAGCGCAGCTCGCCAGCTCGCCAACGCCACCAAGACGCACGCGCAGTGGGACGCCATCACGCCGCGCTGGCTGCTCAATTTCCTGGCCTGGACGCCGGTCGAAGCGGGCATCTTTCGCCTGAACCGGGTGAAAGAAGAAGGCGAAGCCGCGGGCGCCGACGTCGAGTTAAGCCCGGCGCGCGACAGCGAGCCCGACCTCCCCGAGACCTTCGTCGATTACGTCGACGATCCGCGCGAATATTTCCTCAAGGCCGTGACCACGGTCCTCGACGTGCAGACGCGCGTCTCCGACCTCTACAGCCAGCCTTTCGATCAGGTTCAGGAGCAGTTGCGCCTCTTGATCGAGGGGGTGAAGGAGAAGCAGGAGAGCGAGCTCATCAACAACAGCGAGTACGGACTCTTCGCGAACCTCGCGCCGTCGCAGCGCATCCGGACGCGGAAAGGGCCGCCGACGCCCGACGACCTCGACGAGCTCCTGACGAAGGTCTGGAAGGAGCCGAGCTTCTTCCTCGCGCATCCGCGCGCGATCGCCGCCTTCGGCCGCGAATGCACGCTCCGCGGCGTGCCGCCGCCGACGGTCACCTTGTTCGGCAATCCCTTCGTCACCTGGCGCGGAGTGCCGCTCGTTCCCTCGGACAAGATCAAGATCGAAGGCGCGAACGGATCGGAGACGACCAAGGTTCTCCTCATCCGCACCGGCGAGAAGAAGCAGGGCGTGGTCGGACTGTTCCAGCCGGGCATTCCCGGCGAGGTAGCGCCGAGTCTCTCGGTGCGCTTCATGGGCATCAACCGGAAGGCGGTCGCCTCCTATCTGATCTCGCTTTATTGCTCGCTCGCGGTGCTGACCGAGGACGCGCTGGCGGAGCTCGAAGGCGTCGAGGTCGGGCGCTATCCTGAGTATGCCCATGAGTACGCCTGACCTCACTGGCGCGCCCGTCTCTCCGACGGAAGCGGAGGCGGTCGCGGCCGCCGCCTTCATCCCGGACGTCGGCGCGATCGAACGCCTCGCGAACGCGTTCTTTCTCGGCATGACGGGCGGCGCGCCCGCCGGCGCGCCGGCGATTCCGGCCTCGCCGCCCGCCCCATGGTCCACTCCGGCGCAGCCGGGCGCGCCGGCAGCAGGTGGAGATCGTTCCGGTTCAGCCGCCCTTCGGCGCGCCTGACATGCCGACCAACGGCGTTCCATCCTCGGTTCCGCTGCGCTCCTTCGCGGGCGCCTCGGCCGGATCGGCTTCGCCGTTCGCGTTCGCTCAGTCGCGCGCGCTGGCGCCCGCGGCGAGCCAAACAGCTATCGCCGCGCCGCGCGTCGATCCGCTGCAGTCAGCAGAGCGGACGATTCCCCTCCAAGACATGCCAGGTCCAGGCGTCTATGCTTCCGCGCCGGGCGCGCTCGAACCACCGCCTTTCCCGCTTTCGCCCTTCTCCGCGCCTGTCGATCTCAGCGTGGCTTTGGGTGCGCTCGGCATGGCGACGAGGCCCGACGCTGCCGCGCCTTCGACCGGCATGGGAACCGCATCCGCCCCTTCCGTGCCGGGGAGCGCCAATCTTTCGCCCGGCGTCGCCGGCGCCCCGCCGCCTTGGGCCGCCGTTCCGGCGGCAAGCCACGCGGCGGCTGCGCCGCTCAGCGTCGACCCGATTCCGTCGGCCGAGCGAGCCGACCCGCGACAGCGCGCAGGGCGGTTCGCCGCGTTTGAAGGCGACCCAATGCTGCCCGAACTTTCGCCCTTCTCGGCGCCGGTCGATTCCGGCGCCGCTGAGCGAGCGCTGAGCTTGGCGCCGGTCCAGGTCGCAGCATCCGGCGCCCCTGCGCAAAACGTTCCGCCCGCGCCCTCCGTGAGCGACAGTCCATACGCCCTTCCGCGCGAAGCAAGCGTCGGAACAGCCGCGCCGACGGCGGCCGCGGCGGCAGCGCCATCGGTCGCAATCGTCCCGGTCTTCGCCGAACGAGAGCTCGGGGACGCGAACGTTCGACGCCGCCTCGATCCGCAACGATTTTCCGATCCTGCAGGAAAAGGTTCACGGCCGCCGCCTGATCTGGCTCGACAACGGCGCGACGACCCAAAAGCCGCAGGCGGTCATCGACCGGCTTTCCGCCTTCTACGCGCACGAGAATTCGAACGTCCACCGAGGCGCGCATACGCTAGCAGCGCGGGCGACCGACGCTTACGAGGCGGCGCGCGACAAGGTCCGACGCTTCGTCAACGCGTCCTCTCCGCGCGAAATCGTGTTCGTGCGCGGCACGACCGAAGGCATCAATCTGGTCGCGCAATCGTGGGGCCGCCGCAACGTCAAGGCCGGCGACGAGATCGTCGTCACCTGGCTCGAGCATCATGCCAATATCGTGCCCTGGCAGCAGCTCTGTCTCGAGACCGGCGCGCGGCTGCGGGTCGCGCCGGTCGACGACAGCGGCGATATCCTGCTCGACGAATATGAAAAGCTGCTCGGCCCGCGCACGCGCATCGTCGCGCTGACGCAGGTCTCGAACGCGCTGGGAACCGTGACGCCGGTGCGGGAGATGATCGCCTCGGCACATCGCCATGGCGCGCTGGCGCTGCGTCGACGGCGCGCAGTCGGTCGCGCACCGCCGCACCGACGTGCAGGCGCTCGACGCCGACTTCTTCGTGCTGTCCGGGCACAAGATGTTCGCGCCGACCGGCATCGGCGCGGTCTACGGCAAGCAAGCGATTCTGGAGATCGATGCCGCCCTGGCAGGGCGGCGGCAACATGATCGCCGACGTCACGTTCGAGAGGACGGTCTATCAGGGCACGCCGGATCGATTCGAGGCCGGCACCGGCAACATCGCTGACGCGGTCGGGCTCGGCGCGGCGATCGATTATCTCGACGCAATCGGCATGGAGCAGATCGCGCGTCACGAACACGGGCTGATCGAACAAGCCGTCGCGGGCCTCGGCGCAATTCCCGGACTGCGCCTCGTCGGCGCGCCGCGAGAGCGGGCCGGCGTCATATCCTTCGTGCTTGACGGCTCCCGGACAGAGGACGTCGGCAAGGCGCTCGACCGGGAAGGCATCGCGTTGCGCGCCGGAACCCATTGCGCGCAACCGATCCTGCGCCGGTTCGGCTAGAGAGCACCGTGCGGCCCTCGTTCGCGCTCTACAACACCCAGCCGAGGACGTCGAAGCGCTGGTAGCGGCGGTGCGCCGGATCGCACTTCAGGCGCAGGGCGGGTCACGCTAGTCGCGGTTGTCCCAGGTCCGATCGGTCGAGCAGCAAAACAGGTCCCGCCCACCGCTTCGACGACTCGAAAGCAACGTCAGCAATAACGGATGCCAGCGCGGTGGCGACACCGGCGAGAACGAAGAGTGGAATAGTGCCGACCCACCATTCGGCGCGGCTGATGCGCCCTTGGAATGACATGAACAGATATCGGAAATTCGTTGCGCCTTCACCCCGGACAGGCCATCACATTGAGGCGGCCCCGTCCATGTGGCGTATCGTGGGGCACGCGGCAAATTTCGCATGCGCGCGTGTCAGCCGCTTTGCGTTCGATCAATCGCCGGAACTCCGCCAAGCCGACATGTCCGGATAGGGCGGGCTCCGGGCCTACAGGCGTCGCCAGGGAATGCCCGGTGTCCGCCCTTTTGCGACGTCCCTGCATGGGCGCCAACCGTTGGATTTTGACCGCTAGCCGCTGAGGCTAAGTCATTGATTCCTAGAGTGAGATCCGAGCGGTTAGAGGCCGGCGGCAAGCAATTCTCTCGAATGTGAAATTGCCGATTAAGTCTTAGAGCTGGTTCACATGCTTGTAAGCATTTGGGCGGCGTGTTTATTAGATCGAACGCAGCAAATTGAAAGTCATGCACCAAACCACTGACGAACTCGACGAAGCGACGTCAGGCCTCGTCGACGCCGACGAGGTCACGAGACGGCTCGAAAATCGGCTTGGCCGGTTGCACGCAAGACTGCGGCTTGGAATCGAGCGCGAGCACGAGGCGCAGGCGTTTGGCCAGGGGCTGACCCTCCTGCATATCGAGAACATTCCTCTGGCGCAGGCGGCGATCGAAGCGGTGTTGCGGGCGACCGGGACTTACTGGCGCGGCCGAGCAAATGCAAGCAAGGTGCAATTGAAGCGCAATGATGTGCGCATTGCTCATTTGTCGGAGGCTTTTGACGGCTTCACGATTCTGCATCTCAGCGACCTGCACGCGGACATGAGCGCTCCCGCCATGCAGCGGGTCAACGAAATGGTGCGCGATCTCGATTATGATTTGTGTGCGCTGACGGGAGACTATCGCGGCCGCACCTACGGAGATTGCGAGCTTTGCCTCGAAGCTGTCGCCCGTCTTCGTGAAGCCGTGCGCGGCAATATCTACGCGGTGCTCGGCAATCACGATTCCATCGCCATGGTTCCCGATTTGGAAGAGATGGGCATCCGAGTTCTGCTCAACGAATGCGCCATCATCAATCGCGGGACTGCGTCGCTTTACCTCGCTGGGATCGACGACGCCCATTTCTATCGCGCCGACAACATCGAAAAGGCGGCTGCGAATATTCCGCACGATGGCGTTTCAATCCTGCTTTCTCACACGCCTGAGATTTATCGACAAGCCGCTCATGCCGGTTTCGACCTGATGCTGAGCGGGCATACCCATGGCGGGCAGATCTGCCTGCCAGGGGGAATTCCTATTCTCCTCGAGGCCGACATCCCACGCGCCTTCGGGGCAGGGGCCTGGCGGCACTCGGGTATGGCGGGCTACACGTCAGTTGGAGCAGGGTCGTCCGTCGTTCCCGTGCGCTTCAACAATCGGCCGGAAATTACCCTGCACCGACTCGTGCGGGGCCCAAGTCAATAAGGTTGATCGCGCAATCCGATTTCGAAAGAAAGACGTGACAGCAAGACTTGGCCGACGAAGAAAAGCAAGACGATAGCAGCGACGTCGAAAAAGCCGAGCGGCAGGTATAGTGCGCAGGCGACCGCCGGCAGAAGAGATTCCGGAACCTGATCAAGCCCGAGCGACTTATCGCTTGCTCCCAGGCCGAGCCGCCGTTTGATGAAAGACGAGAGGCAGTCGCCCGCCATCGCACATGCTCCCGCAAGCGCCCCGGTCTGCCACTGAAGGCCGACGAGTACGGAGGCGCAAGTCGAGAGAACCATGGCCGCGATGAGGCCCCGCCAAGTCTTGGAGCTTCCAAGCAACGGATGACCATCCCAAAGGATCAGTCCTCCGTCGAATGCGCGAGCAAAACGGGCGCCCAAGAGTCGCTTGCACAAGGGAGGCGCACTATTCGCTGCGCTGATCACGGCCAGGCTTTGAACGATCGCCAGGAGATGGATTGACATTGACGCGTCCGGTTCATCGTGTGGCGCCGCAGGGCCTATGTCCCGATTCGACACGGGTTGGCGGATGCAATTCAACGTTGGCGGCGTCCTGAAGGATGTACTTATACCGGATTTTACATGCCCATCGCTGTCTCGACAATTCGCTCGGACCCGGAATAGCGCAAGGTACGTATCAGGACGCCCCTCCAGCGAGGGCCATCTGGAAGGTTTGCGACGGGGAGCGATAGTGCGCCAGCTCCGTTGCAGCTCCAAAGCGCTGGGGAGGCCCTCGATTTCCGGCGGGGGCGCCACGGTCGCCCGGCTGCACGCCGAACCCGAATTTCTCGCCGATCTGGCGGCCGCCAAGGCCGAACTCGCTGCCGTGCGCGCGAAGCATCTGCCGCCGCAGCGGGACTGCCAGTTCGAGGCGGAGGCGCTGGCCGAGACGCCTCCACAGGCGCCGTAGCTGCGGATTCGCCCCCTCGCCCCGCTTGCGGGGAGAGGGTCGGGGTGAAGGGCTGCGCCAAACGTCGCCGGTTGGCGTCGCCCCTCATCCGGCCGCTTCGCGGCCACCTTCTCCCCGCAAGCGGCCGCAGCGGGGAGAAGCCATTCGCCGCCGCCGCAACCCGGACCCGCAGTCGCGCGTTAATATGCGGCTTCACGCCGGACCGCAGGCGAAATAACCTGACCAGCGAAGCCCTGCGTCACACGGCTTCGCTCAATCGGGCGTAAGTAAGGGAAAGCGGGGAAGCGCGCCAGGCTTTTGCGACAGACGCCGGCGCGCCCTCAGGCGGCGCAGGAACGGAGGATAAGACGATGCAGCTCGGCATGATCGGATTGGGGCGGATGGGCTCGAACATGACCGAGCGCCTGATGAAGGCCGGGCATGACCTTGTCGTTTACGACTCCCATCCCACGGCGGTGAAAGCGCTCGCCTCGCTCGGGGCGACCGGAACGGGCAGCCTGAAGGACTTTATCGCAAAACTCGCGCAACCGCGCTCCGTCTGGCTCATGGTTCCCGCCGCGGTGGTCGATCCGATCCTGGCCGACGTCGCCCCGTTGCTGGCGCCCGGGGACACCGTGATCGACGGGGGCAACTCCTATTATCACGACGACATCCGGCGGGCTGCGGAGCTGAAAGGCAAGGGGCTGCATTACGTCGACGTCGGCGTCAGCGGCGGCGTCTGGGGCAAGGAGCGCGGCTACTGCCACATGATCGGCGGAGAGGACGAAGTGGTGCGGCGCCTCGATCCGATCTTTCGGGCGCTGGCGCCGGGCGTCGGCGCCGCGCCGCGCACGCCCGGGGCGACCGGCGAGCCGGACCAGGCGGAGGAGGGCTATCTGCACTGCGGCCCGAACGGCGCGGGTCATTTCGTCAAGATGGTGCACAACGGCATCGAATACGGGCTGATGGCGGCCTACGCCGAAGGCTTGAACGTCCTGCGTCACGCGAACGTGGGGCTCAAGACCCACGCGGCGGACGCCGAGACGGCGCCGCTCCGGAATCCCGAGCTTTATCGTTACGAGCTGGACGTCGCCCGGGTGAGCGAAGTCTGGCGGCGCGGCAGCGTCATCGGCTCGTGGCTCCTCGACCTCACCGCGGCGGCGTTGCGCGGCGACGCCGGCCTTGCCTCATTCGCCGGACGCGTGTCTGATTCCGGCGAGGGGCGCTGGACGCTGCAGGCGGCGGTCGACGAAGGCGTCCCCGCGCCGGTGCTGAGCGCCGCGCTGTTCGGACGGTTCGAATTGCGCGGAGCGGCCGAATATGCCGACAAGCTCATGTCCGCGATGCGCTTCGAATTCGGCGGTCATCACGAAAAGCCGGGGGAGCTCTGAATGACCGCCGCCCTCTCCGACGCCCTGGTCTTCTTCGGCGCGACCGGCGATCTCGCCTACAAACAGATCTTTCCTGCCCTGCAGGGGCTCGTGCGCGACGAGGGGGTCGACGTTCCCATCGTCGGCGTCGCCAAGTCGGGCTGGGGCCTCGAGCAATTTCAGGCGCGAGCCAAGGATAGCTTGCAGCATCATGGAAGCTTCGACGAAGCCGCCTTCACCCGACTGCTCGAGCTGTTGCATTACGTGGACGGCGACTACAACGATCCGCAGACGTTCCAGCAGGTGAAGCAGGCGCTCGGCTCGGCTGAGCGGCCGCTGCACTATCTGGCGATCCCGCCCTCTCTGTTCGGCGTCGTCGTGTCGGCGCTCGCCGCCGCGGGCTTGAGCCGGGACGCCCGTCTCGTGGTCGAGAAGCCGTTCGGCCGCGATCGGGCGTCGGCGCAAGCGCTCAACCGGACGCTGCTCGAGCATTTTCCGGAAGAGGCGATCTTTCGCATCGACCACTATCTCGGCAAGGAGCCGGTCCAGAACATCGTCTTTACCCGTTTCGCCAATGCGACCTTCGAACCGCTGTGGAACCGCCATTACGTTCGCGGCATCCAGATCACCATGGCGGAATCCTTCGGCGTGGATGACCGTGGCGCTTTCTACGACGCGACGGGCGCGTTTCGCGACGTCGTTCAGAACCACATGCTGCAGGTCGTCGCGAATCTGATGATGGATCCGCCGACCGGCGAGGAGCACGAGGCTCTGCGCGATCAGAAAGCGGCGCTGATGAAGGCGATCCGCCCGTTGCACATGGATGATCTGGTGCGGGGGCAGTATCGCGGGTACCGAAGCGTTCGCGGGGTGAAGCCCGACTCGACCGTGGAGACCTACGCCGCGCTCAGGCTCTATGTGGACAGCTGGCGATGGGCGGGCGTGCCGATCTATATCCGCGCCGGCAAATGCCTGCCGATGACCGCGGCCGAGGTCGTCGTCGAATTCCATCGTCCGCCGCGCGAGGTGGTCGGCGACCTGGGCGCACGTAGCCATGTTCGCTGGAGGCTGAGCCCGGACGTCAGCGTGGCGATGGGGCTCAGGGTCAAGCGTCCCGGCGAGCGCATGATCGGCGAGGACGTTGAGTTGATGCTGACCGAGCAGGCCGCGTGTTTGACGCCGCCCTATCAGCGCCTGCTCGGCGACGCGATGCACGGCAATAGCGAGCTGTTCGGCCGGGAGGACGTTGTCGACGCGCAATGGCGCATCGTCGATCCGGTCCTCGCCGACCCGCCGCCCTGTCGCGAGTACGAGCCCGGGACCTGGGGGCCGGAAGCAGCCGACGCGCTGATCGGCGCGGATGGGCCTTGGCGCAACCCGAAGCCGCCGGCGGGGTGAGGCCATGGACGACATCGTTTTTCTGTTCGACGTCGACAACACGCTTCTCGACAACGACAGGATCCAGGACGATCTGCGCGGCCACCTGGCCGAACGTTTCGGAGAGAGGACGCGCGATCGGTACTGGGAGATCTTCGAGGATTTGCGCGGCGAACTCGGCTATGCCGACTACCTCGGCGCGCTCGAGCGCTATCGGGTCGAGGATTTGCACGACCCGCGTCTGTTGCTGATGTCGAGCTGGCTGGTCGACTATCCGTTCGCCGACCGCCTTTACCCCGGGGCGCTGGACGCCGTTCGGCACGTTCAGAAGTGGGGCCGGCCCGTGGTGCTGTCGGACGGAGACGCCGTTTTCCAGCCGCGCAAGGTCGAGCGGTCCGGCCTGTGGAAGGCGTTCGACGGCGCGATCCTCATCTACATACACAAGGAGGAGGAGCTCGACGACGTCGAGCGCCTCTATCCGGCGAAGCGCTACGTGCTGATCGACGACAAGCTTCGCATCCTGGCGGCGGTGAAGAAAGTCTGGGGTGACCGCGTGGTCACCGTCTTTCCCAAGCAGGGGCATTATGCGAACGATCCGAAGGCGCTCGCGGCCATACCCGCCGGCCGACATCGCGGTCGAGCGGATCGGCGACCTCGTCGCGCTCGACCGCGCCGCGTTCGCGCCCTAGGGTGTCTTTGCGTTCTCGAACCTCGGAGGCAGGGCGATGACCGGAACCACAGCGCTGACGGACTTGGCGGAGTGGAAAGCGCTTCAGAGGCACTATGAGAGCGTCAAGGATCTGCATCTGCGCACCCTGTTCGCGGAGGACGCCGGGCGCGCCGAGCGTTTCGCCGTCGAAGCCGCGGGGCTTTTCCTCGACTATTCGAAGAACCGCATCACGGACGAAACCGTTCGCCTGCTCGTGAGCCTCGCCCGGGCGCGCGGGATCGAGGCGCGGCGGGACGCGATGTTCTCGGGCGAAAAGATCAACGTCAGCGAGAACCGCGCCGTATTGCATGTGGCGCTCCGGGCGCCGCGCGATCAGCATATTTTCGTCGACGGCAAGGACGTCGTGCCCGAGGTTCATGCCGTCCTCGACAGGATGACGGCTTTTTCCGACCAGGTGCGGTCGGGCGCGTGGACCGGGCACAGCGGCAAGCGCATTCGCAACGTCGTCAATATCGGGATCGGCGGCTCCTATCTCGGCCCGGAGATGGCCTATCGCGCCTTGCGACAGTTCCGTGATCCCTCCCTCGATCTCCGTTTCGTCGCCAATGTCGACGGCGCCGCCTTCGCCGAGGCCACTCAGGGCCTCGACCCGCACGAGACCCTCTTCATCATCGCGTCCAAGACCTTCACCACGCTCGAGACGATGACGAATGCGGCGCTCGCGCGGCGCTGGGTCCTGGACGCGATCGGCGCCGAGGAGGGCGTCAAGCGCCATTTCGTCGCCCTCTCGACCAACGCGGAGGCGGTGGCGAAATTCGGCATCGACACCGCCAACATGTTCGGCTTCTGGGACTGGGTCGGCGGGCGCTACTCGATGGATTCCGCGATCGGACTTTCCACCATGATCGCCATCGGGCCGGAGAACTTCCGCTCCATGCTCGCCGGCTTCCACGCGATCGACGAGCATTTCCGCAAAACTCCGCCGGAACGCAACATGCCGATGCTGATGGGGCTGTTGACGGTCTGGTACAACAATTTCTTCGGCGCGGAGACGGTCGGAATCATGCCCTACGCCGCCGATCTCTCCCGCTTCCCCGCCTACCTGCAGCAACTCGAGATGGAGAGCAACGGCAAGCACGTCGACCTCGACGGGCGGGTTTTGGAGGTCCAGACCGGTCCGATCATCTGGGGCGAACCGGGCACCGACGGCCAGCATTCCTTCTACCAGCTCATCCATCAGGGCACGAAGCTGATCCCGTGCGACATGATCGGCTTCTGCCATCCGTTGAGCCCGGTCGCCGAGCAGCACGACCTCCTGATGGCGAACCTGTTCGCCCAGGCCGAGGCGCTCGCCTTCGGCAAGACGGCGGAGGAGCTCTCGGCGGAAGGGTCGGACCCGGCGCAGACGCCGTTCCGGGTTTGCCAAGGCAACCGGCCGACCAACGTGATTCTCGCCGATCGGCTGACGCCGCACGCGCTCGGCGCGCTGGTGGCGCTCTACGAGCACAACGTCTTCACGCAGGGCGCGATCTGGGGGATCGAACTCGTTCGACCAGTGGGGCGTCGAGCTCGGCAAGGTTCTGGCCAAGCGCATCGCGCCGGAGCTTGCGCCCGGGCCGGAGCCCGCGCTCGCGCACGATGGTTCGACCAACGCGCTCATCCGGCGATACCGGCGCCTGCGCAACTCCGGCTGATGGATGGGGGCTTCGCCAATGCCTGATACGATCTCCCTCGCCGCCCCGGACGGCTCGCTCGCTGAGGCGATCGTCTATGCGGACCTCTCGACGCTGATCGCCGGCGCCACCGACTTCGTCGCCGGTTCGGCGGCCGAAGCGATCGCCGCGCGCGGCTCCTTCAACGTCGCTCTGTCGGGAGGCAATACGCCGAGGCCGGTCTATCAGCGTCTGGCCTCGGCCGCGATCGACTGGACGCGTGCGCACGTCTTCTTCGGCGACGAGCGCTGCGTGTCGCCGCGCGATGCGCGCAGCAACTACCACATGGCGCTTGTCGCGCTGCTCGACCATGTCCCGATCCCGGCCGAGAACGTGCATCGCATGCGCGGCGAGGATCCTCCGGAAGCGGCGGCCGAGGCCTACGAGGTCGAGCTTCGCAACGCGCTCGGCGATGGCGGGCGCCTCGATCTCGTCCTCCTCGGCCTCGGTCACGACGGGCATACGGCGTCGCTTTTTCCCGGCCTTGCGGCGGTGACGGAGACGCGGCGGACGGTGATGGCCGCCTATGTCGAATTCGTCGGCATGTGGCGCCTGACGCTGACCCCGCCGATGATCAATGCCGCGCGCCGGGTCATGTTCCTCGTCGATGGCGGAGACAAGGCAGAGGTCCTGCATCGCGTCTTGCAGGGACCGCGGCAGACGGTCGTGCTGCCGGCCCAGGCCATCCGCCCGTCCGAGGGGCCGGCGCTCTGGCTGCTCGACGCCGCGGCGGCGGCGAAGCTGGACCGTCGAGCCACGCGCGCCGGCGCCGCTCCGCGGGCCACGAAACCGTGACGGAGGCGCTGGGCCGGCCGGGAATTCGCCCCCGCTGGACCTCGAGCGCGAAGAGCGGCGTCGGCACGGCCTTGTCCGACACGAGCCACGTCTGGTTCACCATCAGCCACGGCATCCTCAATGAAGTCTACTATCCAAGGGTCGATCAGGCCTGCATTCGCGACCTTGGCCTGATCGTCACCGACGGCGCGACCTTCTTCGCCGAGGAGAAGCGCGACTGCGATTCCGTTGTGGAGAGGCTCGATGACGGCGTCCCCGCCTTTCGGCTGACGGGCACGCATGTCGGCGGCCGTTTTCGCATCATTAAGCGCGTCATCGCCGACCCGCGCAGCGAGGCGGTGCTGATGCAAGTCCGTCTCGAAAACCTCGGCGGCGGGAGCCTGCGGCTCTTCGCGGTCGTGGCCCCGCGTCTCGTCAACGGCGGCGCGCACAACACAGGCTGGCGCGGCGACTACAAAGGCCAGGAGATGTTGTTCGCCGAGGGCGGCGGATCCGATCTGGTCATGGCCGCCGACCTTCCTTTCCTGGCGAGCTCGGTTGGGTTCGTCGGGTTCTCGGACGGTTGGCAGCAGCTGTCGCGCCATCGCCGCCTCGCCGACCAATACGACACGGCGACGGACGGTAATGTCGCCCTGACGGGCGAACTTGCAGTCGGCCCGGACGGCGCCTCGGTTCTCGCGCTCGGCTTCGGCCGCACATCCTCCGAGGCGGCCTTCCACGTGCGAAAATCCTTGCAGACGCCGTTCGAGACGATCCTCAACGACTATGCCGCGGGCTGGCGATCCTGGCAGGCCGGCCTGCGCACGCTGGACCGGCGCGCCCGCGGCCACAATCTCTATCGCGTCGCCACGAAGATCCTGCGCAGCCACGAGGATCCGACGTTTCCCGGCGGCGTCATTGCGAGCCTTTCGATCCCCTGGGGATTCAGCAAGAGCGACGACGACATGGGCGGCTACCATCTGGTCTGGCCGCGCGACCTCTGCGAGACCGGCGGGGCGCTTTTGGCCTGCGGCGCGGATGCAGAAGTGCGGAGAATCCTGCGCTACCTGCGGGCGACGCAGCACTCTGACGGATGCTGGCCGCAGAACTGCTGGCTCGACGGCGCGCCCTACTGGCAGGGCTTGCAGCTCGACGAATCCGCGTTCCCGATGCTGCTCCTGGAAATGGCGTTGCGCGGCGGAGCGCTGCGGCCGCCCGACTTGCCGCCGTTCTGGCCCATGGTCCAGAGAGCCGCCGGCTTCGTCTTGCGAAACGGACCAAGGACCAAGCAGGATCGCTGGGAGGAGAATGCGGGATATACACCCTTCACGATCGCGGTCGCGATCGCAGCTCTGCTCGGGGCGGCCGAGATCGCCGAAGCCCTGGAGGTTGACGAGTTGCCGGCCCTGCTGCGCGACACCGCCGACGCCTGGAACGAGCAGATCGAAGACTGGGTCTACGTCCAGGATACGCCGCTCGCCCACGAGGCGGGCGTGTCGGGATATTATATCCGTATCGCGCCCGAATCGCCGCTGACCCAAGGCCCCGACGTTCATGCGCTTGTCCAGGTCAAGAACCATGAGGTCGGAACCGGTTCGATCTCTGCGGACGCCCTCGTCAGCACGGACGCGCTGGCGCTCGTGCGGTTCGGCCTGCGCGCGCCGGACGACCCGCGCATCCTCAATACGATCACGGTGATCGACAAGCTTCTGAAGGTCGAGCTCCCGCAGGGGCCGGGCTGGCGGCGCTACAATCTCGACGGCTATGGCGAGAAGGCGGACGGGCGGCCGTTCGACGGCGTCGGCGTCGGCCGCGTCTGGCCGTTGCTGGCCGGCGAGCGCGCGCACTATGCGCTTGCCGCCGGGCGCAGGGCCGAAGCGGAATCGCTGCTCGCGACGATCGAAGCGCAGACCAGTCCCGGCGGGCTTATCCCCGAGCAGGTATGGGACGGACCTCCGATCCCTTCCAGACAGCTGGCGCCCGGCGAGCCGTCCGGTTCGGCGATGCCCCTCGTCTGGGCGCATGCGGAATACGTCAAGCTGCTGCGGTCGCTGGCGGACGGCGCGGTGTTCGACATGCCACCCCATGCGGTGCGCCGCTATCGGCATGGCAGGCATCAGGCCCGCTGCCGGCCATGGCGCGAGGATTGTCCTGTCGCCGAGGTTCCGGCCGGTCGCGCGCTGCGTCTCGACTTCGCTGAGCCGGCGATCGTGCTCTATACACGCGACGACTGGCGCACGCAGGTCGACGCCGAGACGAAGGATACGGGGCTCGGGCTGTTCGTGACCGAGATCGCCACGGACGCCATGACGGCGGGTCAGCGCATCGTCTTCACCTGGCGCGATCGCGGGAACCGGCGCATGGCGCGGCCGCAATTTCGAAGTCGCGATCGCGACTTGAAGCTCCGCGCGGCGATCACGCCTCGCGGCGGCTTCGCTCGCGGACCCACCAATAGAGGATCAGAAGCCCGATCAACGCAGCCCCGACGAGCAGCAGCAGCAAGGCGGCCTGCTCGACCCAAGCGACCATCGGCACGGCGACCGCCAGAAAAGCGCCGGTCAGGCACAGTTTCCAGGCTCGCAGGTTGAGGCCCGAAACGAACACGCCGAGCGCGAGCAGCGTCAGCAGCATGAGGCCGGTCGCGTTGGCCTCGAGCGACTGGCGCGCGTTGGTGGTGGTGATCAGATACATCGCGATCAGCACCGCCGCCCATTGCAGGACCTGGATCACGATCATGGCGATCCGCTCGCCGCTCTGCGTGTGACGCCAGCCCGCGACGATGCAGATGACGCCAATGAGCGGGGTCAGGTACACCCAATAGGTCGCTGTCGGAGTCCGGGAAAGGCTCGTCCAGCTGATGCCGATGAGACCGAGCACGATGATCGCGACGTAGGGAAGGTCTTCGATCAGTCCCAACCAGGACCGCCCGGAGTCGCGCGCGCCATTTTGGACGTCGGAAGCCATGCTGAAGCGCTTTCATCGCCGCCGGCCGCGCCGGCGGAATTTTTGGATGGCGCGAACGTTAGCAAAAAAGGCTGGCGTGGGAACTCCCCCGGATCCTGCGGGCGGGCGCGCTCAGGGGCGCGCAGCCAGAAGGAGCGCACGCCGACCGCCACAATACGCGCCTTGGCGGGTGAAACTTCATGGTGAAAGGAACACACCACGAAGTTTGCATCGAGGTTGTGGATCATGGAGAAGCCGAACGGCAGCTCCTTGGTCGCCTTGACGCCGTCGTCGCCGACCTCCTCCACCGTCATCTTTGCCCTGCTCGACCTTCTTGATGCGGGCGCTGGTCATCCACTTGATGTGGCGCTCGCGCATTTCGCTTTCGAGCCGTGTCGCCGACGCCGTCGAGGCCGAGATGGCCGATGTAGGGCTCTGCCGTCACGAAGGTCATCGGGACCCTGTCGCGGATCTTGCGGCGGCGCAGTTCCGTCTCGAGGATGAAGGTGAATTCGTAGGCCGGGCCGAAACACGAGGCGCCCTGCGCCGCGCCGATCACGATCGGGCCCGGGATTCTTGCAGAAAGCCTCGAACTTGTCCGCCGCCTTCTCGGCGTGATCGATATGGCAGATCGACGCAGTGAAGCCGTCGGGCCCGAGACCCTCGATCTCGTCGAACGCGAGCTCCGGCCCCGTCGCGATGATCAGATAATCGTAGCGCAGTTTCGAGCCGTCGGCCGTCTCGAGCATGTTCTCCTTCGGCGACAGCTTGATCACCGGGCTCGCCTTGAAGCCGATGCCGCGCTTGGCGAAGGCCGGGCGAGGTCGACCTCCAGCGCTTCGCGGCTCCGCCATCCCGCCGGAACCCAGGGATTCGAAGGAACGAAATGATAGATGCGATCCTTGGTGACGACGGTGAGCTTGTCCTCCCGCCGCATCTGCTCCTTCATCTCGTAGGCCATGATCGCGCCGCCCAAACCGGCGCCCATGATCACGATGTCAGCCACGCGTTTCCTCCTCGTTCCGGAGCGCTCTGCCAGCGGCTCCGCTCAAATGGCATAATACGTAATATTCGGATATGTCAATGTAAACCAATGTCGCAAGCGGCCGCGCATTGCGGTTGGCGCGTTCATGACGCCCAATCCCAGTTGGATTTTTGTTGAGGTTCGCTGTCCCTCGCCTGCATTACGGCGGCTCACGAAAGCCGCTTGATCAAGAAACTGTAGGCGCCGCCTTCCTGCTTGAACTCGACGAGCTCGTTGCCGGTCGTGCGGCAAAAGGCCTCGAAGTCGGCGACCGAGCCCGGGTCGGTCGCGAGAATGCGCAGCGTTTCTCCGGTCGGCACGTCCTTCAGCATTTTCCTCGCTTTGAGGATCGGCAGCGGGCAGTTGAGGCCCTTTGCGTCGAGAAGATGCTCAGCCATGACTTTATTCCTAACTCTGGGTCCTTGGGTCATCGCCGGACGCGCCAGCGGCGCGCCACGTCAGATGTAGAGATTGATGTCCGACTTCAGCGCCTTCTCCATGATAAGTCGCGGCGCCGCCGAGGGTCGGGCCCTCGATCATGTCCTCGAGCTTGTACTCGAAGAGGTCCATCGTCATCTGGCAGGCGATCATCTTGACCTCCGATTCGATCGCCGCCTGGCGCAGCTCCTCGATCGAGGCGACCCCTTTCTTCTTGATCAGGTTCTTCATCATCGTGGTCGCGCCGGCCGTCACGCCGGGCAACATGCCGACCAGGTTCGGCATCGCCATATGCATGCCCATCACCGGCATTTTCATCGCCGGATTGCCGAGCGGCGTGACCTCGAGATCGAGCTTCTTCAGGAGGAGCGGCAGGCCGTAGAAGGTGAAGAACATGGTGACGTCGACGCCCATCGCGGCGGCGGTCGTCGCCAGGATGAAAGGCGGATACGCCCAATCCAACGTGCCCTTGGTGACGATGATGGTCATCGTCTTCGCGTTCGTCGCTTCGTCGGACGGCATGATCGCCCCTCCCTTCGAGCCGATGGATTTCGACCTCATTCGGCGCCTGCGCCGGGATCGAACGGGCCGTGCGGCGCGGCCGCCGCAGGCGCATACCAGTCGAGCTTGTCGCGCAGCGACACCACGGCGCCGATGATGACGATCGATGGCCCCTTGAGCTCGGCGGCGCGCGCCTTCGCCGCCAGCGTCGCGAGCGTGGCGACGACGACGCGCTGGTTGGGCCGCGTGGCGTTGTCGACGATCGCCGCCGGCAGCTCGGGGCTCGCTCCGCGGGCGATGAATTCGGTCGTCAACGCCTCGAGGGTGCGCAAGCCCATGTAGATGGCGACCGTCTGGCGCGGCTGCAGCAGCGCCGTCCAGTCGAGGTCGATCTTGCCGTCGCGGCCGTGTCCGGTGACGAACACGCAGGCCTGCGCGTGGTCGCGGTGGGTCAGGGGGATGCCGGCATAGGCCGAGGCGCCGATCGCCGCGGTCACGCCGGGGCAGACCTGGAACGGAACGTTATGCTCCGCCAGAATCTCGATCTCCTCGCCGCCGCGGCCGAACATGAAGGGATCGCCGCCTTTCAGCCGAAGCACCCGCCTGCCTTGCCTGGCGAGCTTGACCAGCAGCGCGCTGATCTCCTCCTGCGGCAATTCGTGATTGTCGGGCCGCTTCCCGACATAGATGCGCTCGGCTTCGCGCCGGACGAGATTGATGACGCGCTCGTCGGTCAGCCGGTCGTAAAGCACGACGTCGGCCTTCTGCATGAGCCTCAGCGCGCGGAAGGTGACGAGGTCCGGATCGCCCGGCCCTGCCCCGACGAGATAGACTTCGCCTTGCGGAGAGGCGCGCTCCGCCGCCCAGCGCTCGACCTCGCGCTCGAGATGCGCCTCGGCCGCGCCTTCGTTACCCGCGAGAGCGGCCTCGGCGATCGGGCCCTCGAGCACATTCTCCCAGAACCGGCGGCGCATGGTCGGATCGGAGATCGCCGCCGCGACGCGTCCGCGGAAGCCGCTCATGAGATCCGCGAGCCGGCCATAGGCGGCCGGGATCAGCGTCTCGAGCCGCGCCTTCAGCATGCGCCCGAGGATCGGCGAGGCGCCGCCGGTCGAGACCGCGATCACCAGCGGACTGCGGTCGACGATCGAGGGCATGATGAAATCGGAGACTGTTGGCCGGTCGGCGACGTTGACGAGCGCGCCGGCGTTGTTCGCCATCGACCGCGCCGCATGGGTCAGGCTCTCGTCGTCGGTCGCAATGAAGCAGAGCATGCGGCCGGCGAAATCCTCCGGCGCCGGATCGCGCGGCTCATGGCGAAAGTTCGGTCGCGCGCGCAATTCGAAGAACTCGTCGCCGAGTTCGCGGGCGAAAGCCGTTACGCGCGCGCCGGAACGCAGGAGAAGCTCGGCGCGCCGCGCTGCTGCGACGCCGCCGCCGACCACGACGGCCGGGCGGTCGCGCATATCGAGGAAGATCGGCAGGCCGCGCATCACGACCGCCTATCGCTGGCCCGCCGGTCGGCGACGCAGCGCCCCGCCCCCCATAGCCCGTCGAGAGACGGGCGTCCTTCCGGACGCCCTTTGGCGGGGGCGGGCAGGGATGGGGGGTCTCGCGGACCTTTCCGATTTGGCTTTTTGGGGCCGCCAGCCGGAAAAGCCCGGCGCGACCCCCCTCCCTAACCCTCCCCCCAGGGGGGGCGAGCGTTACCGCGATCCGGTAAGATCGCTGACGATTGGACCGGATACATCGATTGACAGGTCTATTGCACGGCGAGGAGGGCCCACGCGATGCCGGAGTGAGACCTGCGCGATGGACGAGCGATGCGATTTGTGATTCGGCGCGTGAGGACGAGGCGGTGATGACGAGGTTTGCGCCGCGTTCCGGATCAGCCCCAGACCGCTACAAATGGCTGGCGCGCTATGCGCGGAAGGCGCGAGGGTTGAAGGAGCGCAGCCGCGCGCCATCCGCCATGGGCGGGCGCGCGACGAGGACTCGTGCGGCGCGCTGGCGCTGCGCGAGCGGCATCCGACCGGCTCGAGAAGCTGCGCAGGACGCTCGCCGACCGCTTGCCGGATGTCGCGCCGCCGGCGCTGAGCACGATCAGCGACTGGCTGCGCAAGGAGGAGCTGACCCAATCGCGTCGGCCGCGCAGGCGGTGTCCGCCCTTTTCTTCGCCGTTCCTGGCCGCCGACGGGCCCAACGCGGTGTGGTGCGCCGACTTCAAGGCTGGTTTAGACGGGCGACCGCCAGCGCTGCGATCCGCTGACGATCAGCGACGCGATGAGCCGCTATCTCTTGCGCTGCCAGGCGGTGGCGCAGACCGACGGGGAGCACGTGCGCCCGGTGTTCGACGCGGCGTTCTGCGAGTTCGGGTTGCCGCTTGCGATCCGCTCGGACAATGGGCCGCCGTTCGCGTCGGTCGGCGCAGGCGGGCTGTCGCGGCTTGCGGTGTGGTGGATCAAGCTCGGCGTGCGCCCCGAACGGATCGAGCCGGGCAAACCGACGCAGAACGGCCGCCACGAGCGCATGCACCGGACCCTGAAGGCGGACGCCGCCGACCCGCCGGCGGCCACGCTCGCCGAGCAGCAGCGCCGCTTCGACGAGTTCCGCGCCGTCTACAACCACGAACGGCCGCACGAGGCCTTGGATTTCGAGACGCCGGCGGCGCTCTATCGCGCCTCCGATCGCGCTTATCCTTGCGCCCTGCGCGAGCCCGATTATCCGGACGACTGCGCCGTGCGGCGCGTGCGCTCGAACGGCGTGATCAAATGGGCCGGCGACCTGATCTTCGTCAGCGAGGCCCTGGTCGGCGAGCCCGTGGCGATCGAGGAGACCGAGGCGGGCGAATTGCGGGTTCGCTACGCCGACGTCGAACTCCGATTCCTCGACAAAAGCGGCCGCCTTCGCCGCCGGAAATTGTCGCGGCCGCCCGCCTGTGGACTTGTCGACAACGCTGAGGCGTTGCCCACAATCCCACAGGAAGAGCAGCAGCAACAGCCGGCCGCGTAAGTGGCCAAAAGTGTCAACCATGTATCCGGTCCAAAGTGTCAACCATCAATCCGGTTGCACACAACCTCGCAAGCCGTCGCGAATCGAGAGTGATTTAACTGGAAACCGCATGAAACTGGCCATCAGGGAACCGATCAAACGCCGTCGACGCCACCCCGCGGCGTACGCGATAGGCGAAATGGCCCTCCGGCGCGAGATCTTCAAGCGCCGCATGATGGAACGCATGCGCAGGAGACGCGTCACGCCGCCGCCGCAAGGCGGTTCCTGTCGCGCGCGCTCCACAGCGCCCTTGCGCGCCCTTCGGCGTCGGCTACGTCCGCGGCCTCGCCCAGCGCCCGCAGCGCAATCGCGAGCGTGCCGACAACCGCCGCCTCGCCATACGCGTCATCGATGCCGCCGCGCCACAGCGCGCCGAGCCGCGCGAGATCCATCGATTCGTCGGGCGCCTGGCGGGGCTCGGCGATCATCGGCGGCCAGCGCTCGTTTTCGGAGCGCCCGTCGATCTCCATCATCACATCGGTCGGCTTGCTCGGCCGGCGCTCGATCTCGCCGCCCTCGCCGCGGAACACCGCAAGCCGCGGCTGCCCGAGCAGGACGCCGGCGCCGCGATGGATCGCCATGTAGCCCGGGTGGAAGACGCTCTGCAGCATGCAGAGCGCGCCGAACGGATTGAGCATGCGGGCGAAGGTGTGCACGGGCGAACGCAGGCCGAGGATCGGGCGCAGTTCGAGCATTTCGGCGATCTTCGGGCTGAGCGCATCGATCGGCAGATATGCGAAATTGCGCGCGGCGAGGGCGTCGGCCGCCTCGTCGAGGCTCGCCGCTATGGGAATGTCGAGCGCCCGCAGCGCGGCACCGGTGTAGACGCGCCCCTCCGTGTGCGCTTCCGCCCCGTGCATAAAGACCCGCCAGCCGTTGCGCGCGAGGATCAGCGCGGACAGGATGAACCAGGGCAGCTGCCGCCCCTTGCCGGCGTAGGACGACCAGTCGACGTCGACCCGCGGCGCGTTCGCGGGCGGGCGCATCGTCGCGCGGGCGGCGCGGACGAATCCGGCGATCTCCGCAGAACTCTCCTCCTTCACGCGCAACAGCATCAGGAAGGCGCCGAGCTGTTCCGGCAGCGTTTCGCCGTCGAGGATCATCGCCATCGCCTCCTCGGCCTCCTCGATCGTCAGCGAGCGCGTCAGCGTCTTGCCGCGGCCGAGGATGTTGATGAATCGGGCGAACGGATGGGGTTGGCGCTTCATGGCGCTTCAGGTCCTTGTCGCGATTCGCGCCCGGGACCCGACCGGCGGGAACGGCGTCAGCCGGAGCGCGAGCGTGACCAATAGCATGGAGAGCGAAATTCCGCCGATTCCAAGGAGCGTCTCCGGCAGCGGGGAACACAGCGCGGACGCTCCCCCTCGCCCCGCTTGCGGGGAGAGGGTCGGGGTGATGTACGATCCGGTAAGATCGCTGACGGATTGGACCGGATACATCGTTGACAGGTCTATTGCACGGCGAGGAGGGCCCCGCCGATGCCTTGGAGTGAGACCTGCGCGATGGACGAGCGGATGCGATTTGTGATTGCGGCGCGTGAGGACGAGGCGGTGATGACGGAGGTTTGCGCCGCGTTCGGGATCAGCCGCCAGACCGGCTACAAATGGCTGGCGCGCTATGCGGCGGAAGGCGCGGAGGGGTTGAAGGAGCGCAGCCGCGCGCCGATCCGCCATGGGCGGGCGCGCGACGAGGAGCTGGTGGCGGCGGCGCTGGCGCTGCGCGAGCGGCATCCGACCTGGGGTCCCAAGAAGCTGCGCAGGACGCTCGCCGACCGCTTGCCGGATGTCGCGCCGCCGGCGCTCAGCACGATCGGCGACTGGCTGCGCAAGGAGGGGCTGACCCAATCGCGTCGGCCGCGCAGGCGGTGTCCGCCCTTTTCTTCGCCGTTCCTGGCCGCCGACGGGCCCAACGCGGTGTGGTGCGCCGACTTCAAGGGCTGGTTTATGACGGGCGACCGCCAGCGCTGCGATCCGCTGACGATCAGCGACGCGATGAGCCGCTATCTCTTGCGCTGCCAGGCGGTGGCGCAGACCGACGGGGAGCACGTGCGCCCGGTGTTCGACGCGGCGTTCTGCGAGTTCGGGTTGCCGCTTGCGATCCGCTCGGACAATGGGCCGCCGTTCGCGTCGGTCGGCGCAGGCGGGCTGTCGCGGCTTGCGGTGTGGTGGATCAAGCTCGGCGTGCGCCCCGAACGGATCGAGCCGGGCAAACCGACGCAGAACGGCCGCCACGAGCGCATGCACCGGACCCTGAAGGCGGACGCCGCCGACCCGCCGGCGGCCACGCTCGCCGAGCAGCAGCGCCGCTTCGACGAGTTCCGCGCCGTCTACAACCACGAACGGCCGCACGAGGCCTTGGATTTCGAGACGCCGGCGGCGCTCTATCGCGCCTCCGATCGCGCTTATCCTTGCGCCCTGCGCGAGCCCGATTATCCGGACGACTGCGCCGTGCGGCGCGTGCGCTCGAACGGCGTGATCAAATGGGCCGGCGACCTGATCTTCGTCAGCGAGGCCCTGGTCGGCGAGCCCGTGGCGATCGAGGAGACCGAGGCGGGCGAATTGCGGGTTCGCTACGCCGACGTCGAACTCGGATTCCTCGACAAAAGCGGCCGCCTTCGCCGCCGGAAATTGTCGCGGCCGCCCGCCTGTGGACTTGTGGACAACGCTGAGGCGTTGCCCACAATCCCACAGGAAGAGCAGCAGCAACAGCCGGCCGCGTAAGTGGCCAAAAGTGTCAACCATGTATCCGGTCCAAAGTGTCAACCATCAATCCGGTTGCACAGCATCACCCGCTGGCCTGAACGAACACCCGGCTCCGCCTGATGTCTTCTGCCTCGATCGCGGTCAGCCTGTCGAGGTCGAGATCCTGATCGCCCGCCGCAAACAGGCGGTTCGCCTGACGCAGGCGGGCGCGGTCGAGCGCGTTGCGGATCGACCTCGCGTTGGCGAAGTGCGGCTGCCGGCGCCGCAGCGCAATATATTCGGCCAGCGTCTGTCTCGCCTCCGGGCTCAGCCTGTAGTTGAGCGCAGAGAGCATTTTCTCGCCGATCGCCAGCAGGTCCGCGTCGTCATAGTCGGGAAAGTCGATGTGATGGGCGACCCGCGAGCGGAATCCGGGGTTGGAGTGGAAAAAGCGATCCATCTTGTCGGCGTAGCCCGCGAGAATGACGACCAGGTCGTCGCGGTTGTTCTCCATCACTTGCAGCAGGATCTCGATCAACTCCTGCCCGTAGTCGCGCTCGTTCTCCTGCCGGTAGAGATAATAGGCCTCGTCGATGAACAGCACGCCGCCCATCGCCTTCTTCAGCACCTCCTTGGTCTTGGGCGCGGTGTGGCCGATGTATTGGCCTACGAGATCGTCGCGCGTGACTGCGACGAGATGGCCGCGCCGCACGTAGCCGAGCCGATGGAGGATCTCGGCCATCCGCACCGCCACCGTGGTCTTGCCGGTTCCGGGGTTGCCGGTGAAGCTCATGTGCAGGGTCGGCGCCTGCGACGAGAGACCGAATTTCGACCGCACCCGGTCGATCAGCAGCAGCGCCGCGATCTCGCGGATGCGCTGTTTGACGGGCGCGAGGCCGATCAGCTCGTCGTCGAGCTGTTGCAGGACGGGGCCGACGCCCGACTGCGCGAACTCGTCGGCAAGATTGATTGTTGCCGGCGCCGCCGGCCCGGCCTCGCGTTCCTCACTCATCCGTATCGCTTCCCTTCTGGCCTGTCGGTCGCGTAGGCGAGGGTCGCGTAACGCTGCTGCCGGCCGGGCCCATGCGACCGCTCGAGACGGAAGCCTTCCTCGTTCTTCGGCCGGTTGACGATGAAGGAAATGCGCACCGACTTCCCAGCCGTGCGAGGAATCGAAGGCCGATAGGCGGATGTAGCGATCGCCGTAGATCTTGCGGCAATTGTCGAGCTCCATCAGGACGCCCTTGGCGTCTTGCAAGTCGAACATCGGCAGGCCCCACATCTCCCAATAGGTGTTGCGGGGATGCGGGTCGTCGGTGAACTCGAGGTTCACCGCCCAGCCGTTATCGAGGCAATACTGGACCTGCGTGAGGATCTGATCGTCGGTCAGGTCGGGGAGGAACGAAAAGCAGCCTTGTGTGATGCGCATTTGCAAATGTCCTTCAGTTCGTGTCTTGACTTGCCCTCACCCCGGCCCTCTCCCGCAAAGCGGGAGAGGGCCGAATCCCTTCTCCCGCTTGCGGGAGAAGGTGGCGCGAAGCGCCGGATGAGGGTCACGCCACCGTCGGCGTCGGCACGTAGTCGAGCTGGTCGGTCGAGGCGTAGTTGAAGGTCACGTCGCCCCAGACGTCGAGCGCCTGGCGGAGCGGCGTGCAGGTCTTGGCGGCCTCGGCCAGAATTGTCGGGCCCTCGGCGACATAGTCGCGCCCCGCGTTGCGGGCGAACACCATCGCCTCGAGCGCGACGCGATTGGCGGTCGCGCCGGCCTGGATGCCCATCGGATGGCCGATCGTGCCGCCGCCGAACTGAAGCACGACGTCGTCGCCGAACAGATTGACGAGCTGGTGCATCTGGCCGGCGTGGATGCCGCCCGAAGCCACCGGCATCAGCTTGTTGAGGGAGGCCCAGGGCTGGTCGAAGAAGAGGCCGTGCTCGAGCCGCATCGGATTGAAGTCCTCGCGGCAGACGTCGTAGTAGCCCTTGGTCGTCGCGGGATCGCCTTCGAGCTTGCCCACGACGGTCCCGGCGTGGATGTGGTCGACGCCGGCGAGCCGCATCCATTTGGCGATCACGCGGAACGACACGCCGTGCGACTTCTGGCGCGTGTAAGTGCCGTGGCCGGCGCGGTGCAGGTGCAAAATCATGTCGTTCCGGCGCGCCCATTTCGCCATCGACTGGATTGCGGTGTAGCCGATGACGAGGTCGATCATGACCACGACGGAGCCGAGCTCCTTGGCGAATTCGGCGCGTTCGTACATGTCCTCCATCGTCGCGGCGGTGACGTTGAGATAGGTGCCCTTGATCTCGCCGGTCGCGGCCTCGGCCCGGTTGACCGCCTCCATGCAATAGAGAAAGCGGTCGCGCCAATGCATGAAGGGCTGCGAGTTGATGTTCTCGTCGTCCTTGGTGAAGTCGAGCCCGCCCTTCAGCGCCTCATAGACGACGCGTCCGTAGTTGCGCCCAGAAAGGCCGAGCTTCGGCTTGACCGTCGCGCCGAGCAGCGGCCGGCCGAATTTGTCGAGGCGCTCGCGCTCGACCACGATGCCGGTCGCCGGGCCCTGGAACGTCTTCACATAGGCGACGGGCAGGCGCATGTCCTCGAGCCGCAGCGCCTTCAGGGGCTTGAAGCCGAACACGTTGCCGATGATGGAGGCGGAGAGATTGGCGATCGAGCCCGGCTCGAACAGGTCGAGATCGTAGGCGATATAGGCGAAATATTGCCCCTCGGCCCCTGGAACGGGGTCGACGCGGAAGCACTTGCCTCGGTATTTTTCGCAGGCCGTGAGGCGGTCGGTCCAGACCACCGTCCAGGTGGCGGTCGACGATTCGCCCGCAACCGCCGCTGACGCTTCGACCGGATCGACGCCTTCCTGCGGCGTGACGCGGAAGCAGGCGATGATGTCGGTGTCCTTCGGCGTGTAGTCGGGCTCCCAATAGCCCATCTTGCGGTATTCCATCACGCCGGACTTGTAGCGGTCCTTGCCCTTCACGGTCTGCGTCGGCTGAACGTTCATGGGGTCCTGTCCTCCCTTGGGGCGGCTTCGGCCGCCGGTGATCGACATGGGTGTGGTTTACGCCGGGTAGACAATTAGGTTAAGTTCATTGTTCTGAACGTTACGCTTTAGAATCATAAAATGTTGCTGCGGCAGGTCACGCTTCACCAACTGCGGCTCTTCGCCTCGCTCGCGCGCCATCTGAACATGACCCGGGCGGCGGAGGAGATGCATGTGACGCCGTCGGCCTTCTCCATCCAGATCAAGCAGCTTTCGCAAGGGCTTGGCCTGCCGCTGCACGAGCAGGCGGGCAAGAAGACTCTTTCTCACCGAGGCGGGGCGGGCTGTCGCCGCGGCCAGCCGCGATATGCTCGAACGGCTCGATCTGCTTGGCATGGAGCTCGCGGAGATGCAGGGCCTCGAGCGCGGCCGCCTGCAGCTCGCGATGATCACCACGGCGAGATATTTCGCCACAAGGCTGATCGGCGATTTCTGTCGCGCCCATCCCGAGATCGAGTTCGCGCTCGAAGTGGTCAACCGCGAGCAGATTCTCGAGCGCATGCGGCAGAATCTCGACGATCTCTACATCATGGGCCGGGTTCCGGACGACCTCGATGTCGTGGCGGCGCCCTTCGCCGACAATCCTCTGGTCGTCCTCGCCCCCGCCGGACATCCTCTTGCCGGCGAGAAGAGGATCGCGCCCGCGCGGCTCGAGCGCGAACCGTTCATCCTGCGCGAGCCGGGATCGGGGACGCGCCAGGCGACCGAGCGATATTTCGCCGAGCACAGGATCCGGCCGGCGACGCGCATGACCCTCGGCAGCGACGAGACGATCAAGCAGGCGGTCGCGGCCGGCCTGGGTCTCGCCGTGCTGTCGCGCCACGTCCTGACCCTCGATCCGGCCCCGGGCGCATTGCGCGAGCTCGACGTCGAGGGTTTTCCGCTCCCCCGCCAATGGTATGTCGTCTATCTGCGCGACAAGAAGCTCTCGCCGCTGGCGCGGGCGTTTCTGGCGCTGCTGAAGGAAGAGCGGGGATAGATCGCTGCCCCCTTTTCCCGTCCGGGAGAAGGGCTGGGGATGAGGGCGCAGGCGGGCGGGATTGGCTGCGGGACCCAGGGGAATCGACTGAACGTGTCATGCGGCGATGTAGGCGGCGAGGGCGTTTTCGTCCCAGGCGGCGACTTTGCGTCGCATGCGCAGGGAGTCTTTGCCTTTGCCGGTTCTGAGCACGTTGAGGGCGATGTGCTTGACGATGGCGAGGTTGAAGGGCGCGTTGTCGGTCCGCACGCGGCATTCGTCGTCGCGGAAGATCATGTCGAGCACCCAGTGGAGGCCGTTTTCGACCATCCAATGACTGCGGATCATCGGTCCCACAGCGTTGGCGAGCAAGGTCAGCGAGGTGATGTAGAAGCGCGTCTCGGTCTCTGCCTTGCCATTGGTTTCGCGTTCGCTCTCGACCATGACCACCGACTTCAGGCCCGGCCATTGGTGGCTGTCCTGCAGCCAGCCGATGTCGTGGAAAACAGTGACCGTCCGGGTCTCGATGCGGCCGTGGTCGCCGTCGACGGTCGTGTCCTGGCTGACGGACGTATTCCTGAACGCGACCGCCTTCTGCTCCTTTGCGAACAACTCGACATCGTCGCGCAGCGTGCCCTGGTTGCCCTTCAACGCGAGGATGTAATCGGCCTTCGCTCGAGGAGGTGCTGCTTTTGCTGTTGGCTGCGGCGCTGGCGGGAGCGGCGGGTTTTGCGCCAACTCGCCGACATACTGCTCCACCTGCGAACGCATCGGCAGGATAGCGCCGGCGCGCACGTAGATCGGCACGAGATCGAGCCCAGCATAGTAATCGGCAATCAGCGTGCCGCCCGCCACCGGCAGCTCGAGCGGGGCGGTGTTGTCCGTGAACGCGTACCAGTCGCTGCCCGCCGGCAGATATACGCTGCGCGTCGCGACCGGCGCGGGCGATTGCTGCTGCGCCGGGAACAGGATCGGCGCCACCAGGACATCCCGCCCGACGAAGAACTGATCGGCGAGATGCTGGTAGACCTGCGGATCGTCGGGATCGTTCAGGAACAGCGCCCGCGCCATCGGCAGGCCGCTCTGCGTCCATTCGTACATGGCATCGTAGTACACCTGCAGCATTCGGTAGCGCAGCTCCACATATTTGCGGCAGTTGGTGGGCACCGGTTCGCCATAGCGGTACGGCTCCTGGAACGCCTTGTTGTAGCCGTTGTAGTGGTTGCGGTACCACGGCAGGAACGAGCCGAGATGCATCCAGCGCGTCAGCAGCTCGTAATTGGTGATGTTGCCGGTGGGTTGACCGCAGGCGTTGAAACCTTGCGGCGTGCTGCCGCTGCCGTCGGCGAAGCCGCCGATGTCGCAACCGGAGATCGGGACGCCGGACAATCCGAGGTTGAGCACCTCCGGCAGGTTGATCGCGAGAAAGTCCCAGCTTGAAGCAGAATCGCCGGTCCACAGCGCGGCGTAACGCTGCATTCCGGCATAGCCGCCACGCGCGATGATGAAGTTGCGCGTATCCGGCCGCAGCTTCGCAAGCCCCTCCGACGTCGCCTTGGTCAGGAACTGCGAGTAGGAATTATGGCTGACGCCGTTGGGCACATAGGTTGCGCCGTCGTTCACCATCAGTGTCAACGGGAAGGTCCCATTCTCGAAGCGATTGCCGTCGAGCGCCGGACACATCATGTCCTGCCAGATCATGTCCATGCCGACCTGCTGGATCAGGTGGGCGCATTGCTGGCCCCACACCGTGCGCACGTCGACGCGTCCGAGATCGGGATAGTTGCCGGGAGATGTCAACGGCACGACGCCGTCGGGGTTCGGCTTCAGCGGCGCGTAGCAGGTATACGGCGGATACATGTAAGGATTGAGGCCGAAATTCTCGCCGTAGTTGACACCGCCCAAGAACAGTTCCGCAGACGGCCCCTGCCCGGCATAGGTGTTGTAGATCAGCCCGCCCATCGCCAGGATCGCCCGGCGCTGTGCGAAGGTCGCCGGTCGCCCCGTTTCGTCGAGCGGGTTGTTGGTGAGGAACGGCGTGATGATGGTGGAACACTTGAACCCCTGCGCGTGCAGGCCGGCCAGCATCGCCGGAGCGTCGGGGAACTTGATTTCGCTGTGCGTGAAGGTGCGGTAGTTGTCCTGGAAATCCACGTCGATGTGCAGGCTGTCGCACGGGATACGCGCCGAGCGATAGGCGTTCGCCACCGACTCCAGGCGCTGGCAATCGTAATAGCCGTAGGCGCCCTGGTGGTACCCGAGCACGTATTTGGGCGGCATCGGCGCCCGGCCGGTGAGGGTCGTGTACTGCGACAGCACGTCCGGCGCCCGTCGCCGAGGAAGAAATAATAGTCGAGGTCGCCGAACAGCGCCCCGAAGTAGAATTTGCCGTCCATGTCCGAGTAGTCGTTGGAGCCGAGATTGAAATAGGACTGCGAGGTGTTGTCGAAAAACAGCCCGCACGCATACGGCGGACCGGCGAACTCGCCGCCCGGTTGCCGGTTGATCTCCAGCATGAATGGGATAGTCGCGTACAGCGCATCGCTGGGATTGAGCGGACCGGGACTGGTCCCGGAGGGCCCGGAGGGCACGGTGGGCGCGTTGTATTTGTAATTGTCGTAGTTGAACTGGGTCAGTGTGAACAGGTTTTTTGCCAGTTGGGCGCCCGCCTTCTCGCCGAAGCCGAAATAATTCGCCCCTGGCGCCTGAAGCTTGAAGTTCGCGATCACGGTATGGCCGGGGATATAGACCATGTTGTACGACGGTGTGTCCGCGGAGATCAGCTGCGTGCCACGAAACACCTGGACGCGGTAGGGCTGGCGGTTCACCTGCACGCGCATCGTGCCCGTATCGATGACCAGTCGTGCCGGCGAATTCTCGGCCACCGCCAGGTTCACCGGGCCGAGATCGGGCTGCACCACCGCTGGCGACGCCTGCGGGCCGTAGATCGTGCCCGGCGCGGGATTGAAGCGTACCCGGAAGCACCGCGGCGACAAAAACGAGAGGCTGACGGCGAGCCCGCCGCCGAGGCCGAGGCTGAACGTGGCGCCTGTCTGCTGCACTGAGGTGACGGCGCCAGCTTGCGTCCAGTCACCGTGGTTGGGCGTGAAATCGCGCACCGAGGTGTAGGCGATGTCCATGGCGGCTGCCCCTTTGCTAGGGTGTGGAGATCGCTTCGTCCCAGGCGCCCGGGCGTCGGGACGCAGCGATAACGCGGGCGCGACAAGCCGGCGCTTCTATTCGACATGCTGCAGCGCGCGACCTCGGTCTGCGTCAGCTCGCGGCCGAGGCCGAGACCGCGGGCGTTTTCCCCCAGTGCGACACGGACGGTTCTGTCGGCGAAAGCGACTCCAGGGCGGACGATCGCATGATTAGGTCTCCCAGAACAGTCCGAACCCGCGATACAGTCTCAAATATAAGACCATAAAAGGGATCCAGTCCATCGCTTTAGCGACGTGTCATCGAGGTTCCGGCCTTGATCTTTCCATACTTGAGAGCCGGGATGGCGGTGCCGGGTGCGCATCGAAGAGATGCGCGGGCACCATGGTGCTCGATGGCGGCTCCCGCCGCTCTCTTGATGCGCCAAACCGGATCGCGGGAGTTTGTGTGCGTCAAGTTCTGCAAAGTCGGTCATTTGGGCTGGTTCAGGCGGCTTGGCAGAGCTGGGTTTTCTTGTGCTCTTTGAGATCGTTCATGTTGAGGTATCGGTGGGCTTCGAGCCAGTTCTCATGCGTTTCGACCGCGAAGGCTCGGGTTTACGGTGACAGTCCGCCGGGAGGCCGGCGAGGAGTAGGTGGTGCAAGTCTACTGCGGTGAAGGAGTAGCGAACCACACCGGCCCCGAGCCGTGCGTTTTCGGTCGCGAGGCCGGAGACGAAGCGTCGGCAGGGGAATGCATAGGCCAGCCATTGAGCCGCGAAATTATCAATCGGGACGCCGACGCTTTTGTCACGGCGGAAGGCAACATGGGGGTGCGCGTCAATGCGAGCGCATCGCCGGTCCCGCGAGGTCGCAGACCCTGGCATGTGCGCAAGCTCCTTGATCGGAAACCGGGAGATCTCTTGCCCATCCGGGGCGTTCGCGCCGCCGGATCGCGTCGGGAAGGCGACGAGCCGTAGCCGGCGATGAACGGACAGGAGAAGTCACACTCCGCCATAGTAGCTGAGAAGCCGACGAACGGAGCCGGGCGACCGGCCCGAGGAGCCGGTGGAGCCAAGGGCGGGGGCCAAGGGGAAGGCGATCCAGCAAAGCGCGTTCCTGGACTCTGTGCCGGGCCGACGCGTCACAGGCGCTGGTGCGCATACGGAAAGCGGCAACATCCGCTTCGCTGTCAATCACCCGAGGTAGGAATCGGATGCCTTAATTGGGCCCGTCCGGATCTGGTGCAGCGAAGCTAGCTGCCATTCTAGCGGGTGAGAGTCCCGCCAACAGAAGGAGTTCAGGCCACTGTTGTAGTCATATCCAGCGGCAGGAAGGGCGACCGACCTGCCGGAAGCCTGGAAGTAAAGTCCTCTGGGGCCGGGGAGACCTGGTCTGATCCGTCACAGGAGGGCGAGCAAACCGACAGGCCGTAGCGGAAGTGAATCGGGAAGCCCCGAAAGACGTGCCCTGCGCGAAACGGATTGCAGGAATTATGGGAGTGCCGAGCTGTTCAGATCCTGGCGAAGGCCATGTTCGGCATCGGAGAACTGGACCATGACGATGACGAAACTCCCCGGGGTCATAGAGGGCGGCATGTCGGGAAAGAATGGACAGCGAAAGCTCGGAACCACTCGTGGGTCGCCTAGGCGCTCCCGCACAGCGAAGGCATCGCGTATAAGCCGCCAAGCGACGAAATCGCGATGTGCCTGCGAGTGGGACGCATGGGGTCGATTAAGTGAAGACGGATCGGGACAGCATAACCCGAACCCGAGCGAGGACCCCTGGGGCGGAGGACGACCCATCCTCCATGGCGGTGCATTGGCGAGTGGGCGACCCGACACCGTGCGGGACTATCGCAGGCATGTCGCGATGCACGAAGGACGAAGGCAAACCGAACGGACGTCTGCGTATGTCGGGAGCAGACTTAAACTGACGGACGGATCGGGAAGGCATCGCCCGAAAGCCGGCCTTTCAGCCGTACTGGGGAAAACCCGCCGTACGGAATGATAGGGGGGATCAAGGAAACGTCGGCATCATTCGAAGCCCGGTCCGCGCCTTGATCCCACCCGACTGCGGGGGGCGCCCAGTAATGGGCGTCCCTACCGCGATGGCGCGTCTTTACCTCATTGGGGGGGGCTGCACGACTTGCGGCCGCGTTTGCCCGGCACGAGCGTGTGGTTGAGACGATTCCAATTGCGGCGACAAACTCCGCCGAGCCGAGCGGGCGGTCCGCTCGCTGCGCCTCAAGCGGCTCAAATGAGTCGTGGGCCTCGACCTCAATGAGTACGCCAAGACGCAGCGCGAGCGAGCAGCGGCCGGACGCTGACGAGCCGGGGCGCCGCGCCCGGCAAGATGGCATTCCGGCTATGGGGCCGACGGCGCCGGGCGCCTTACAGCCGATCGGCGTTGTCGAGAATGGCCGAAGCCAGCGCGTTCGCCGGGCCGCGCAAGGCGCGCCCGTGCCCGGCGACGACGAATTCGATGTTCCCGAGTTCCGGCAATCCCGCCGATCGCGGCAGTTCCGCAAGCCCGGCCGGCACGAAGCCGTCGGACTGGACGCATATTCCGAGCCCGGCCAACGCCGCGGCGTTGAGGCTGCTGAGGCTGCCTGACGTGCATACGACGCGCCAGCTTCTGCTGGCGCGTTCGAGCGCTTCGAGCGCGATTGCGCGGCTGATGCTGGGCGGCGGATAGAGGATCAGCGGCAACGGCCGCTCGGGATCGGCCAGCGCCGAATCCGCCGCGATCCAGATCACACGCTCGCGCCGCACCAGCCGGCCGCGATCCTCGCCGGGGCGGCGTTTCGCCAGCACCAGGTCCAATTCCCCGGCTTCGAGCGCGTGAAACAGCGTGCCGCTCAAATCGACCCTCAATTCGAGATCGACGGCGCGGCGGACGCGCGTGAAGTCGCGCAGCACTTCGGGCAGACGGCTACGCACAAAGTCTTCCGCGGCCCCGAACCGAAGCCGCCCGCGCAATTCGGAGACGGCGAAATATGCCTCAGCGCGCTCGTTGGCTTCGAGAATGCCGCGGGCAAGGGCGACCATCGCCTGGCCGTCGGCGGTCAGCGTCACATTATGGGTGTCGCGGACGAACAGCCGCCGCCCCGCCGCCTGTTCGAGACGCCGAATATGCTGGCTGACCGTCGATTGGCTGAGGTCGAGCCTGCGCCCGGCCTCGCTGAAGCTCGCGGCCTTGGCGACGGCGATGAAAGTGGTCAGCAGCGTCGGGTCGAACATGGGCCGCTTATCGAGATCCGCGATAACAGTAACGACGGCGATGTTGGTTCACAATAGCTACGCGCAGCGCCATTTATCGCGGGAAGGATTTTTTCGCAGGCCGCGGTGAAGGACATGCTCGCACGCTTCCGCCCCGACGAATTCACGCTGGCGATGGCCGCCACGGTGGCGATAGCGTTGCTGGCGCCCTGCTATGGCGCCGGCGCCGAGATTTTCGCGGCCCTCACTTCGAGCGATCGGATTGTTGTTCTTCTTGCAGGGCGCGCGGCTCTCGCGCGGAGCCGTCGCCGCCGGGGCCTCGCACTGGCGGCTGCACCTGGTGATCTTCACAGCTACGTTTGTCCTGTTCCCGCTCGCCGGCCTGGCGCTGCGGCCGCTGGCTGCCGCTCTGTTGGCGCCGCCGATGGTGCTCGGCTTCATCTTCCTTTGCGCCCTGCCTTCGACCGTGCCGACTTCGATCGCGTTCACTTCGATTGCCGGCGGCAACGTCGCCGCGGCCTTGTGCAGCGCCTCCGCGTCGAGCCTCGTCGGCATCGCCGCGACCCCGCTGTTGGCGGCGGTGTTATTGCACGCGCATGTTGGATTCTCGCTCGATGCGCTGCGCTCGATCGCCTTCGAGCTCTTGGCGCCGTTTGTCGCCGGCCAGGCATTGCAGCGATGGATCGGCGCTTTCGTGCAGCGCCATCGCAAGATGCTGGGCATGGTCGATCGCGGATCGGTGCTGCTGATGGTCTACACCGTGTTCAGCGCTGCGACCGTCGGCGGCATCTGGCATCAGCTGACGCCGGGGCTGTTTGCGATCCTCGCCGCCGTCGACGCCGCGCTCCTGGCGCTCATGCTGGCGGCCACCGCCGGCGCCGCCCGCCGGTTAGGCTTTTCGCGCGCCGACGAGATCGCGATCGTGTTTTGCGGCTCGAAAAAGAGCCTGGTCAGCGGCATCGCGATGGCCAACGTGTTGTTCGCCGGCCCGGCCCTCAGCCTCATCGTGTTGCCGTTGATGATCTTCCACCAGATCCAGCTGATGGCCTGCGCCGCGCTCGCGCGCCGCTATGCGAGCGCGCCCGCGCCGGCCGCCGAGCCCGCACGCCTGAGGCGTCCGGCCTTCGGGGAGGGCGCCTCTTCTGGGTTTACGCGACACGTGGCGGTGCGGCGGGCCGGCGCACGATGACGGCCCGGCATGGTTCGACCGAACCCTGGTAGCCGCTTGACCCCCGGGTCTCCCGCCTTGAGACAAGCAATCTCTTGCCAAGCTTGCGGTGATGTTCTGTTTGTGTTCTTTGCACCGCCCTCCTGAAGGAGACCGCCCCAGTTGTTCCGTTCCGTTGAAGCGTCCCGAAGCCCACCGCCCCTTGCGATCGGTCTGAGCGGGGAACCCGCGGCAGGCTGGAAGGGCTTGGGGAATTTTTTTCGCTTTTATATCGAGCTCTGTTGATATCCCAATCCGGCGGCGCCCATGATCCAGGCGTCCGGGGCCGAGTCTGTTGAGAGGGCCTCGATCGTTCGCCGCCAGCTCAGATAGCTCGGAAGGTTCTTGGTGGCGACGCCATGGAAGCGCCGCATCCACTCCTTCAGCCGGCCGTGGTAGGCGTTCACGTTGTTGATGTGGAGATCTGGCGCCTCCGGCTTGGGCGTGCCGGGTGCGGGCAAGACATGGAACTTGACCCGGGCGCGCCGAGCGAATGCGGTGATCGCCGCACCCCGATCGCAGCACAGTTCCGCTGGCCGGGCAATGACCTGCCCGAGCGCGGCCGTGATGCTGGCGGCGTCGAGCCGCGGCAGGACGGCATCGATGGTCGCGCCGGTGCGGTCGCGGGCGACGATGACTGGGATCTGCTCCTCCGCCGACAGACCCCGCTTGGCGGCCTTGCCGCCCCGCTTGCGCGATGCTCTCGGCAGATCGCGGCGTTTGCCCTTGAAGGATTCGAGGATGAAGGTCTCGTCCGCCTCGACGATCCCGGACAGGCGCCGCGGCTTGTCGAGATTGAGCGCGGACAGGAACCGATGTCTCCACCGGAACGCGGTGGTGTAGGCCACCTTGCAACGTTCCGCAGCTTTCGCGATCGTCTCGCCGGCGATCAGCGCCTGCGCCTGGTCAGGCCAGCGATCCTGGTGATGCAAGCCGGCCAACGGCGTCCCGGTCAGCGGGTTGAATGTCTTCCGGCAACTCGTGCAGCGGTACCGAGGCTTGCCGCCAGCCTTGCCCCAGGGACGAACGTCATCCCGACCGCAGTGCGGACAGCCAAAGCGCGCAATCCGATCCCGCCCGACCTTCGACAACAGGTCTTCCTCAGTCGCGGCATCGTCCGTCTCCGCGACCGGGAGCGAGGGCGCAACAGCAGCCTCAGAAGGCCGCACGGCGGCATCGACAGGGTGAGCCGAAAGGTCGATCGGATCGTCCGCTTCGGCCAGCGCCAACTCCCGGAACGCCTCGGCGCGTTGCGCCGGGTCCAAAAGCCCAATCCCGCCAAGCCAAGTCGCAAACGCCGCGGTATCCATCTCATGCAGCCCTCGAAGCCCGACCCAACTCTCTCATCTCTCAACAGACTTCGCAATAAGAGCGTAATTTTTTGGCCGAGTCGATAGCGGCCTGGACCCTTTTGATTTGATCGGCACGGAACTTGAAAGTCTTGACCTGCGTGGCGATCGAGTTCGCCGCGCTTCTGCCCGGCCGACCCGGCCAATTGCTCTTGCACCGCCTGGCTTTGTCACGTTTGCCGTGCCGCGGGCGCAAAGCGTCGGCGCCTCAGGAATTGTCAGGCCGCTGCGACTGCGGTCTGCCACGTGGTCAGCGACAGCGCGAAGCGCGCGGTGCGTGTGGGCTGAGACGAGATGGCGTTGGACGTTGAAGGTGTTGTAGACAGCGGCGTGTGTGGAAAGAAATTTCTGGGCTGACCCCGGGCTCTTGAAGCGCTGCATCTTTCGCCCCCGCCGCCGCGTCGGCTGATGCGAATTCTCAGCCCTACTATGTTCTTCCATGGCCCGCGCTCATGCCGGCGCTCGATCCCAAGCTCCCGGACCGCGGCACCGTATGATCGCAAGTCGTCGGTGACCAACCGCCCAGGAGCGAAGGCATGCTTCTTCAGGAGCTTGCGCATCAGCTTCAGCGCGGCGTGCTTGTTTCTGGACCAGCACATCGAGGACCTCGCCTTCGGCGCTATCTCTGGCGGGCTGTCGATCACGAGGGCGAGGTTTTGGAAACGGTGGTCACGGCGAAGCGGGACAAGGCCGCGGCGCTGAAGTTTCTGAAGCGCATCATGAAGAAATATGGCCGGCCGCGGAGCGTCGTCACCGACGGGCTTTGCTCCTATCCCGCTGCGATGAGCGAGATCGGCAACGTCGATCGCCGCGAGGTTGGTCATCGCCTCAACAATCGGGCGGAAAACTCGCATCAGCCTTTTCGACGACGAGAACGGGCCATGCAGCGCTCAGCCATCCCCTCATTTTTTCGAGGGCCAAAATGCAACTGGAGGTTGGCATTTTGGTGCGGCGAGTTCTCGTATGACGAGTCCTGAAGTGCAAGTTCGGGTCTCGCAATCGTCGAGAGAGAGGTCGCGCCACGACAAATGCGGGGCCTTAGGGCTCCCCATTCGCTCTACGTGAGGGCTGAAAAGCGCCGAAATCAGGCCGTTCTCGAAATGAGGGGATTCCTGAGCATGCAGCGGTTTCGAAGCGCGAAGACACTGCCAAAAATTCAGCTCAGTTCATGCTCAAGTCCACAACCATTTCAACCAGGAACGTCATCTGGTGACCCGCGAAATCTACAAACAGAGACGCTTGGCCGCGTTGGCCGAATGGCGCGCTCTCGCGGCCTAACAGCCGCTTGGGTCTGGGCATGCTGTGCCATACGCAGACGACCTGCTGTTACTCTGACAATGCCGGGCGCGCTCCCACCGCACGCCGGCGACGATCCCACGTTCGGGGTCGAGATCGAGGAAAACATCGTCCCAACCCTTGTCCGCAAGCCAGTCGCGAAGCGCAATCGCTTCAGCGTTGTTAGCACTTGAGTGGCTAATAAAGACGCGTGCCATGATGCACCCCAGAGGCCTGCCCACGCGAAATTGTTGACTAGTATAGCGGCGTCACGCGAGGATCCGAAATTCCTTCGGGTCGATGACGCGGAAATTATCGGTGATAGTCGACGAGAACTCGTCGAAGCGCTGCGGTACGGTCTTGCGCAGGAAGCCGAGCACGGCTTCGGCAAAATCGCGGAATTTGGCGTAGCATCTGTTGTGGGTGACGTTCTCGTGCATCACCTTCCACAGCCGCTCGATCGGGTTGAGATGCGGACAGTATGACGGCACGAAGTGCAGGACGATGCGCCTCCCTGGCTGTTGCAGCCAGCCCTGGACGGCTTTGGCGTGGTGGTAACGGGCGTTGTCGAGGAAGACGTGGATGCGGCTCATCGTCGAATGGGCCCGTTCCAGCGCCTCGAACAGGGCGATGGTGCTTTGCGCATCGACGGTCTCGACATCCATGATGCGGGTTTGGCCGGTCTCCAGGTCGATCGCGCCGTGCAGGTTCAGCCGGTCGCGTCCCGACGTCGCGGGAAGCGCGCAGCGCTGTCCGCGCGGCAGCCAGCGTCCGGCTGGCTTAGCTTGGTGGGTCGGATGGACGGCGTCGACGTAGACGACCGCCTCGTCCGGACCGAGCGAATTGCGCAAGTCCTCATGCGCGTCGATGAACTTCTGCTGGGTTTCCACATCGATCTTGTCCGGCACGGATTCCGGCTTCTTCCAGTCGAAGCCGATGCGGTTCATCAGCTTGATCAGTCCAGAGCGGCCGTAGTCGAACCCGAACCGCTCCAGGATGAACTGCCCGATCTCGGTGGTCGTCGTCGGCAGCACCTCCGTCGCCCAGGCGCGCAATTCGTCGATCTGGAGTGGCCACAGCCGTCCTATTCCGCCCTTCAGATCGAACAGGACGATCGCCTCGACGCCGCCTTCCTGGAATTCCTTGAGCCAGGCACGCACGGTCGAATCGTCGAGGAACAGCGCTTCGGCGACCTCGGCGTAGGACCACCCCTTGTCGAGCAGAAGGATGGCGTTCGCCCGGCGCACGATGCGATGCTCCTCCAGCCCGTCCCTCACGATCTTCACCAGGTCGGCACGGTCCGCTGCACTGAGGAAATTACGGTTCGTCTTCACCAGGCAACTGGAATCGATCCCGCTGATTCGGTCAAACGATTTTTCGGATGTCCAAGGAATCCCGCTATATCACAATTCTCGATTACTTGCCTCCCCTGTTTAGCGGACGCCTGATGCTTTCGCGCCATCAAAGATGGGACCGTCGCCTCGGCCGTCGCTAAAGCGATCCATCTCCAGCCTAATGCGCAGCGTCAATCTCGATAGTTTCTTATGCACTTTGGCGACGGCACAGCGCGGCTCAACAACCTCAGCCATCCCCTCATTTTTTCGAGGGCCAAAATGCAACTGGAGGTTGGCATTTTGATGCGGCGAGTCTCGTATGACGAGTCCTGAAGTGCGAGTTCGGGTCTCGCAATCGTCGAGAGAGAGGTCGCGCCACGACAAATGCGGGGCCTTAGGGCTCCCCATTCGCTGTACGTGAGGGCCGAAAAGCGCCGAAATCAGGCCGTTCTCGAAATGAGGGGATTCCTGAGCTCAACAACTGGAGGCTCTCATGCAATCGCAGAACGCTCGAAGGGGTGCGTCTTGCGACCGATGACTGCTAACCACTCCGATCAATGGCCACGACGAACGAGAGCGATGCGCCAGAATCCGGTCGATGCCCAACGGTAGCCTTGGCCAATTCCTGACATACCCGATACGGCTGCGACGGACGAATACCGAACTTTGCGGCGCCAGCTCTCTCCAAGCTCGCGTCATCAACTTTCAAAGGGATTGATTGCGGTCAAAATTGCGTCGCAGCCCTCAGCCATCCCCTCATTTTGAATCGCCCGTAAATTGCAACCGAAGGTTGGCGTTTCAGCTAACTGATGCACGCTATGCGAGTCCCGCGGCATGCGAATGCACAAATGCGATCGTCGTTAGCAAGGCGGCGGGATGCCAATTCGTCCTTTTCGTTCGATTATTCCCTGACCGAAGGGAGAAAAAACGCCCAAATTCGGGCCGTTGAAAAATGAGGGGATTTATCAGGTCGCAGCCTTGAACCGTGGTCACTATTCCGGCAAGTTCGTATCCAGGTGAGCTTCCCCACGACACAGCCTGGCAAGGCGAGTAAAACCAGACAGTCGTGTTGGAGGGTGAAAAATGTTCATGCCGGATTTCCTCGACGGTTTTGACCGTCTCGTCACTTTTGACGCGGAGACGACTGGCAAGCGGACGCCGGACGCCGATTTCATCAAGAAACAGCCTTTCGCCTGGAAACCGCCGGGCGTCGTCATCGAAGTCGGCTTTGTCGAAATGCTTCGCGCCGCCGCAGGTTGGCGCAAGGCAAGAACATGGCGGTCGTTGGTCAACCCGGACGGCCCGATCAATCCGGCCGCGGGCGCTGTTCACAAGATACGCCACGGCGATCTGAAAAACGCGCCGCGCTTCGCCGCGATTCTACCGGAACTGAAAGACTTTATCGGCGAAGCGCCGATTGTGGCACATGCCTACAAGAACGAACGCGACTTCCTCAATTACGAATTCGCACGCGCCAAGGCCATTGGGTGGGGCGAAAACGCCTATGAAGAAGAACGCTACATATGCACGCAAAAATTGTTTGCTCAGCTTTTCCCCGGCGCCAGCAAATCGCTGACGTCGATGTGCGACCGCCTAGCGCTCGACGCCAGCGAGCGAGACGAGAGACATGGCGCCTTGCTGGACGCCGAGATGACCGCCGATGCGCTTATCTTGCTGGAGCGCCAGTTGAAGGACGGGGGGAGCGTTGCACCAAGGTCGTGGATGGCGGTTTAACGCCTCCGCGTGGGCATTGTCAGACTAAAGTCTAGCCAAAGATATTTGAAATTTCAGGACGGTGGCGCGAGCAGGTGGGTGGGATATCCGAGGATGGTCGAGACGCGCCGGGTCTGGCGATCGGAATAGATGAAGGCGGGCCCCTCGATGCGATCGTTGCCCTTCCAATCGATGACGAAGCAGGTATCGTCTTCTTCGATGTGGACGGGTTCGGGGTCGCGGTCGCGGGCCAGCCTTGCGGCGCGTTGATCGGACGGGTCGAGCAGCCAGGCGTCGCCGGTTTCGGTAGAGAACAGGACAAGCTGACCAACCGTGACGACGCGCCCATGGCGGTCGGCAGCCCGGCGCTGGATGTAGCGGGCCTCGTCGGCGAGGCGAAAGCTCTTCCCCTCCACCATCTGTTTGCCCGGTCGACGCCGGATCGCCTTTCGATCCCTGCCGGGCATCGCGGGGGCTGCCATGGATTTGTTCACCAAGCTGTTCGGCGACTTCTTGGTCTTCGTCTATCACTGCTTCGACCGGATTGTCATTCACGGCTATCTGACGGCGCTGTCGCGGCCCGAGCTGGTCGTCCACTTCTTCCGTGAGATCGTCGGGGTGGCGGAGGTCAGCAAGGAGGCGCTGAGCCAGCGGACGGCCGATTACCAGAATTGGGTGGAAGCCTACGCGCGCAATCACGCGATCCCGATCGAATGGGCCGAGAAGGGGGTACGCAAAGAGGACCACGTGCGGCCGTGGCTGCGCCGCATGGAGAAGCGCAATGCCTACGGCGCCTACTTCATCTTCAAGAGCATGGAGCAAGGGCCGACCTTCCGCATCAGCCTGCCGAAGCACCCGGCCAAGGACCCGCACTACCGCATCGTCGCGCACCGGCGCAGCCGCTTCACGCATGACCACTTCTATGTCCGCGACGAGGCGCTCGGACCGATGGTTGTGCGGGTGGCTTCCTTCTTCCCCTTCCAGACCACCTACTATCTCAACGGCCACAGCTTCATCGAGCAGGAGCTGAAGCGGGCGGGGATCGGCTTCCGCAAGGATGACAACGCTTTCCTCGCCGTCGACGACGTAGCGGCGCTGCAGGCGTCGGCCGACCGGCTGAGCCCAGAGATCATCCGCCGGCGCCTCGACTACTGGACCCTGATCCTCGGACCGAAGTTCTCAAAGAAGGAGCGCGCCAAGCTCAACCTGTCACGCTTCTACGCCATCTCCCAGATCGAGTACTGCCGCAACTTCATCTTCAGGCGCCGCTTTCCCATCCACAAGCTATTCGAGCGCAGCTGCGAACTCGGCCTGTGGCGGCTCAGCGCCGACAAGATCGCCACGATCTTCGGCAAGCGGGTCAGTCGCCGGATGCATGGCAAGCTGGCCACGGTCATCGACCAGATCGAGCACGGCCATTAAGCCCGCTCACGTTGTTTGAGGGCGCGACAGTCACGTTGTTTGATGGGCGGGGCGGTGCTCACGGCAGTTTCGCCAGGTCGGAAGTCTGGGTCCGCATCGGCTTGCCGACGACGAGGCGGACGGAGCCTTCCGCGTCCCGACTGCGCCCAAGCCTGGCGCCGTGCTCGGGGCCGTCAAGGACAAGCCCTGTCGGGCGCGCTTGGCGCGCGTCCTTGACCGCCCCTGCGCGCGACGCCAGTTCCGCTGCGCAGGTCGGGACGAG
>CAVYIZ010000057.1:0-50678 GCA_963768555.1 uncultured Alphaproteobacteria bacterium | reverse complement strand
GCCGCCGTCATTTTTGTGAACGCCGTTGAAGGGGGTCACTTCAAGGAGATTGACCAGATCGCGGAGTGAACGGCGGGTTACGGGGTTACGGGGACACCTTACGTGCGCCCCGAAGGCGCGTGCTGCCAGGGGAGGGAGGTTCCACCCGGATGATTGTCGATGAGTCCGGTAGCTGACGGGTATCACGCCGGGGGCGGGTGGGGGAGGGCGGAGTGGAATTCATGATCGAGCGGGCCGCTATGGGCTTAGGCGGCGTCAAGGGCCATGCCAATTCAAAGCACGATGCAGGATCGTCCCCAACTCAGGGGCATCGGCTAGCCTGGGAAGTCGCGCCTTGGCGACCTTCGACCTCGGGGCGCACGTGGGCCAAGGCCTGCCGCTCGACGAGCAGGCCGCGACGTTCATAGCGATCACGGGTTCGGCTGTAGCGGACGACGACGGCAAATCGCGCGCTCTTCGCCTTGGCGCGTCGGGTCAGCAGCGCATCGCCTGCCCGGAAGGAACTGAAGTCGTCCAGGCCGACGCGGGCACCCCAGTGCACGCCGGTCCCGGCGGCTCCATCATCCGAAGGTCGCCCGTTCCGCCACACCGATGGCAAGTCCATTCCGTGTTCAAGGGCTGGATCACCACCAGGTCCGGCGCCCGGCTCGCCTTCTCTTTGAGACGTTCGCGCTTGCGCTCCGACAGAGCGGGCGAGACCCAATGGGTGCGGTACAGCCGTTCGATCGTCGGATGCCCGCTCTTGCTGAACCGCAATGTCGGGCAGCCCAGCGCCCGCGCGACATACGCGGTCTCGCTCGCCAGCAGTCCCTTTGTCACCGCCACCCATGACCGGAACAGCTTCATGGCTTCCGAGATGCGTGACAGATTGGCTTGGACGGCGCGCTCGAGATAGTTGATCTCCCCCAGCCGCCAGCGCTTCACGGCACCGGCGTCGAGCCATCCGACGCCGAGCAACACGTCGAGAGGCGCGACATAGCCTTGGGCCGCGAGCGAGGCCTCCGCAGCTCTCGTCACTCGATCGGCAAGCCGTTGGCGGTTCTTCGGATGCATGGGGCTACGGCGACAGTTTATCAAATCCCTGGGTTACGGCGACGGTTTACGTAGTCCCCCGATCCTGTGCCTTGCGCTCCCCCTTTCCGCCCCGCCTGAGCCGTCCGAGCAATTCGGCCTTCAGCATCAGCTCGATCTCGGCGCGGTGTCGGAGATGCGCCGCTCGACCTCGCCGAAGCGGCTCGACCTCGTCGAAGCGCCGCTCCACGTCGTCAAAGCGCCGGTCGTGGCGGCGCTCGGCCTCGTGACTTGCAGCAACAGCGTCCTCTGCTGCCGCATGTCGGCGCGCAGCTCCTTGAGATCGTCAACATCAGACTGTTGTCAGCTTCCGGCATCCGGGCCTGGCTTGGAGTAGCGATAAACTTCCCCTTTAAAGTCCGCCTTTGGGCAGGGTTCGTCAACTGCGCCGCAAACGATCCCGCTCACCCGCCCGAGGTCGTTCCCCGCTCGGGACGACGCCAGCGCTTCGGCATTACGTGACACGCCCGTCTTCACCTTATCGGTCGTGGCTTCGGCCACCGGTGTTGATGGTGAAGACAAGGCCTGCCACAGCTCCAGGGAGCCGCCGCAAAAAGATTCTTGTTTTGTTCTTGCCTTTTTCGAAATCCATGGTATTCGATTGTTTTCGATGCCGCCGTCGCGGCGTGAAGGAAAGCGAGGCTGGGATGGAAGGGGCTGGCGCACAGGGTCCGCGCAAGCGGCGGCTCGGCGCCTATGGCAGGATGAGGACAGCGGGTCCGCTTGCGCCGGAGGGGAATCGCCCCTTCGCCGGGGTCGACAATTTTTTTCTTTGGATTGCTCGTAACCCATTGAACAGCCCCGAATCGGACGAAGTTATCCAAGTGAATCCAAGCCCGTTTCCTTGGTATTTCTTGGTCTGGCTTGGGTTCGGCTTGGATTGATTTGGCGGTTACGGTTATACCTTATAAAATCAGTTATTTGTCGCTGGCTTCGGATCGTTTTCGCGGCCTCGGGTCGCGCCCCGCGAGGGCGGCGAGACTGCCCAGGAAGGCGGGCGATCGGGGCGGGCCGATCGGCGCCGCGCAGGGTGGCCGTCGCGTCATTCGAGGCCGGCGCGCCGGGGGCACCGCCCGCGCGATCAGCGGCCGCTCAGCGAGAAAGCGTTGAACTTGTCATTGTTGCCGTCATAGGGCATTTTGCTGACCTTGGTGTCATAGCCGCTGCCCCAGTAGACGACGCCGTCGACGATCGCCGCGCCCGACCAGACGGCGCCGTCCAGGAGTACGCCCCTCTGCCGATGGACTATGGCGCGCGGCTACTACCCTTCCCCCGCTCGCGCAGCGACGCCAGCGCTTCGGCGAGCGCTCGTCTCAGCCCGTGCATTTGGTCGATGAGATGCAAGATCACGTCGAGCCCCTCGTCGTTGACCCCCATGTTGTGCTTGAGGTCGCAGATGAGGTTGGCGCGCGCGAGATCCATGTCGGAAAAGCTCCGCTCCGGCGTCTTGCAGTCGGGACAGATCCAGGAATCGCGGATCCAGATCTCCAGGGTGCCGCGATCCAGATGGGTGCGTTCGAGAAACTCGCGCTCGGTGATCATAGGCGTCACATCTCCCTGCGGGGATCGTAGCTCGCGGGCGGCGTCCAGCCCTCGAGGAACGCGTCGAGTTTGGCGTCTGGAGGCTTCGGCATCACGACCTTGAGCTTGACGAATTCGTCGCCCGCGCCGCGACGCCTCTTCACGCCCTTGCCCTTGAGGCGGAGCGTGTCGCCCGTATTGGAGCCCTTCGGGACGCGCAGCATCACGCTCCCGGTCGTCGTCGGGGCGCGCACTTCCCCGCCGAGCGCCGCCTCCTTGATGGTGATCGGCAGCTCGACGTGGATGTCGTCGCCCTCGCGGGCGAAATAGCGGTGCGGCTCGACGACGATCTGCACCAGCGCGTCGCCAGTCGGGCCTTCTCCCGGCGAAGGCGCGCCCTTGCCGCGCAGACGCAAAACCTGGCCGTCCTCGACGCCAGCCGGGATATTTACGTCAAGCGTTTCGCCTTGCGGCAAGGCGATCGTCCGCGTCGCGCCGTTCACCGCGTCGAGGAAGGGGACGCGCAGCTCGTAATGGAGGTCCGCGCCCGGCGCGCGCCGCGCCTGTTCGCGGGCCCGGCGCAGGAGATCGGCGAAGAGGTCATCCGACTCGGCGAAGTCGGCGTAGCCCCGCTCGCTCTCGTAAGGGTGTCCGGCGCCGCCCGCATATTCACGATAGTACCGGCCCAGCGGCGGCGCTTTCTCGGCTCCCGAGGCGTCGATCTCGCCGGCGTCGTAGCGGCGACGCTTTTCCGGGTCCGACAGGAGGTCGTTGGCGGCCGACACCTCCTTGAACCGCTCCTCGGCGCGCTTGTCGCCCGGATTGAGATCCGGGTGCAGCTTCTTGGCGAGCTGCCGGTAGGCCTTGCGGATCTCCTCCGGGGTCGCGGTCTTGGCGACGCCGAGGACTTCATAGGGGTCTTTCAAGCGCGCCTCCGAGAGCGGATCGATGAGCGCATGCTTATCAGACTTGCCGCTGCCCTCTCCAGCTTCGCCCTTGGAGGGAGCGCCCGGCTGCGAGCGCGAGGCAATCGGGAGAGAAACGAAAAAAGCCGCCGCGACAGGCGCGGCGGCCTCTTTCCGGATCTGAAAATCGCCCCAATCCATATCTGCCGCCGGTACATCCGCGGTCGGCGGACAACAGGGGCGAGTTCAATTCAGGCTGCGCTCAGTTCGCTTTGCGATTGGCCTGCCGCCAGTACATCCGCGGTCGGCAGGCGAGAGCGTCAAATCGGATCAGGCGGCGCTGAGGTTGCCCGCGCTCGACTTGCCCGTACGCTTGTCGGCGACGATGTCGAAGTTCACCTTCTGACCCTCGTTCAGATTGTTCATCCCCGCGCGCTCGACGGCGCTGATGTGGACGAACACGTCCGAGCCGCCGTTGTCCGGCTGAATGAAGCCAAAGCCCTTCTGGGCGTTGAACCACTTAACGGTTCCGGTTTGCATAGTCTTTCCTTTTGCGCGCAAGGCGCGCGGTCGTACGGCGCCGATGAGGCGTCCGCTGTTGGTTGGTATCGATGTCCAGGAGAGATGTCGTCAGCCTGCCGCGGTGTTGCCAAAACGGCTCGGGCCAAGTCATTCGGCCGAAAGTCGATGCACGCTTCTGGTCTCCAATTGTGTTCCTTTCAAGATCGCCGGTCCCGGGGGCCGGAGGCGAGGAAAGCCGTTCCGGGTTAGTATCGCCGGCGATGTGGCGCCCGTCCCCATTTCGCCGTCTTGTTTGGCTCGTCGCCGTCGCCTTTCTGATCGGCGCGTTCTACACCGGCGTCCGGAATGGTAGGCCGGAGATCGGCGGGGCGATCGGCGCTTCGATGGCCGTCGCCCTCCGCACGGTCGAGCGCTTCGTTCTGCGCCGCAACGCGGGCGGGCTCATCCCCAATTGCCGTTTCTGCCATATCTCGGCCTGCGCACGGCTCTTTATGTCGCTGTGATCGTGCTCATCATCGACATTGCCGGTCAGCTCACGTCCGGTCAGTTCATGGCGGTCAGCGGCACCGACATCCTCGTCTCGCTCGCGTTGGTCGTCGCCGTCAATTTGCTGTTCAGCGTCAACGATCTGCTCGGCCCGGGGACGCTCTTCGCCTTCGCCGCGGGGCGCTATTATCAGCCTCGGATCGAGGAACGCGCGCTCCTGTTCATCGACATGCGCTCCTCGACCGCGATCGCCGAGCTCGCCCTTTCTGAACTTTCTCAACCGTTTCGTCGCCGACGTGTCGCTCGCCGTCGCGGAAGCCGGCGGCGAAATTCACAAATATGTCGGCGACGAGATCATCGCGACCTGGCGGCTCGCTCCAGGCATGAACGAGGCCGGGTGCGTCAGCGCCTGCTTTTCCGCTCTCGAACGGCTGCGCGAGCAAGGCCCAGCCTACGAGCGCGCATTCGGCCAGACCGCCGACTTCCGCGCCGGCCTTCACTGCGGCCCGGTCGCTGTCGGCGAACTCGGCTCGCTCAAGAAAGAAATCGCCCTCATTGGCGACACGATGAACACCGCCCAGCGCGTCGAGGACGCCTGCCGCGCCACAAACCATCGCGTGCTGGCGTCCGCGGCCTTGCTCCGCCGCCTCGCCGCGCTCCCTCCCGGCGTGACGAGCCGACCGCTCGGCGAGCTCGCTATGCGCGGCAAGGAGCGCGCGCTCGAGCTCTATGTGCTGGAGGCCGGCGCGGGCCGGGAATAAGCCGGACGGCTGCGAATTCCTGCCCCGCGGCGCGGCGCCCGTCTTCGTGAGCGCCGCCCAATAGGCGAGCGGCGCGATAGGGCAAGCGGCGGCTTAGTGGACGTGGACTCCGCCATGGTAGCCGTGATAACCGCCATGGTACCCGCGATAGGCGTAACCACCGTGACCGCCGCGGTAGCCGCCGTGCCAGCCGTAACCGCCGCGCCAACCGTTCCACCCGTAGCCTCCGCCCCAGCCGAAGCCCGCGCGGGAGCCGTATCCGCACCAATACCAACCGGGCCCATTCCAGCCGTTGTACCAGCAATAGGGCCGGCCTCCGTAGACGAACTGCGCCTTTTCGACCGGCGCGAACTGGCCCGATGAAATGTGCGCGGAGACGATTCCGTCCGCGACCGCCGCCTCGGCCGCGCCTGCGAGAGGCAATGCGCACGCCCCGGCCAGCGCCAGGCCAAAGGCAATTTTTCGAAACATCGCCAGATCCTTTCGCTTCGAGACGCGCGACAGCGCGCCGGGGACATTAGGACGCGGCGCATCCTGAATATCCCTTGAACGAGGTTGGGCGAGAGCTCCGGCAGGTCCGACGCGCGGGCACGATGATCGGCGACGCCAACGCGGCGAAAGCAGGAGATTTCGTCTTGAGACGGCGATAAAAATCCGCCGTCAACCGCAACCGCGCGGGACTGCGCCGCCGTTCGTTCAGCCGCGTCGGTTTTGGCGGAGCGGTTGCGCCTTCGCGGCAAAAGTGAAAACAACGCGCGCGGACTAGCGCGACAGGGAGAGCGGTTATGTGCGGCAATTGCGGGAACAGCGGAATCGGCCGGAGGGATCTTCTGAAGTTCGGCGCGGCGGGGCTCGTCGCGCTGGGGCTCGGATCATCGGGGCGGGCGGTCGCCGCCGAAGGCGCGCCGACCAAGCTCTCCTCCGACGAAGCGCTCGCAGCGCTGAAATCGGGTAACGAACGCTACGTGAGCAATCCCCAGCTCTGCTCGGTCGATCTCGCGAAACAGCGGAGCGCGGTCGCGGCGCATCAGGCGCCCTGGGCGTCGATCATCAGCTGCGCCGACAGCCGCGTGCCGCCGGAGCTGATCTTCGGCGGTCACGGCCTCGGCGAACTCTTCGTCGCCCGCAACGCCGGCAACCTCGTCGACACCGCGACGCTGGGGACGGTCGAATACGGCGCCGCCGTACTCGGCTCGCCGGTCATCGTCGTCCTCGCACATACGAACTGCGGCGCGGTCAAAGCGGCCTGCGACGTCGTGACCAAGAACGCGACCTATCCCGGCGCCATCGGCCCGATGATCGATCCGATCCTGCCGGCTGCGCTCGCCGTGCGCAACGAGACGGGCGATTTCGTCAACAACGCCGCCAAGGAAAGCGCCAAGCGGACCGCCGCGCGGCTGCCTTTGACGAGCACGCTCATCGCCGGCCTCGCCGGCTCGGGCAAGCTCAAGATCGCCGCGGCGATCTACGATCTCGAAAGCGGCGTCGTCAGCTATCTGGATTGAGGGGGAGGCGAGGCGCGAACCCCTCTCCCATCGGCCCCATCGGGAGTGGGGCGGGGGTGAGGGGACCGGCGGTTCGGTCGAGGGACAGGCGCAGTTCAGCGCGAATGCGGGCGGGCGCCGAATTGAGGTCTTTGCGGAGCTCGGTGTTTGTGAAGCGCGCGACGCGGATGCCGATGCGTTCGAAAAGCTCCGTCCGCGCCGCGCGCCGGGATCTGTGCGGTAGGCAGGAGCAAATCCCTCATGCATGGAGATTATGACGCCACTCGACCTGCCTGAGGCGACATGAAGGCAATAGCGCGGTTCGGTTCTTTCGCGACGGCGCTAGTGGTCAAAATCCAAGGCTTGGTGCCCATCCGGGGACGACGCAAAAGGGCGGAGTGCGGGCCTTCCCTGGCAACGCCTGTAGGGGCGGTGTCCGCCCTTCAGAGACCTCCCCAATCGGAGGTGCTAGGGTCGGCCGCAGTCGACCCATAGCGGGCCTTGCTTTTAAGAGTAACCAACGGCACATCTCGGTAACCAACGGCACATCTCGTAGCTGTCGACTTTCAAACAAAACTTCCAGTGCAGGCTCCTCTTTAAACATTCTCCCAGAAATATGCGTTCATCAATTATCACTATTCGAGCCTTATTTGGGGCAGAGAAATTCGGTTGGGAACCTTCGCCGGAGGACAGAACCGAATCGTCGTCAGAAAGACGCCCATCGAGATTCCACTTCAATTTATTTGCTAAGTCTCGTCGAAAACGGCCACCGTCGAACGACTCCAAATGACCTTTATGCTCAGCTTCCGCACTCCCTGATGTCATTGTCGCCTCCCCTAGAGGTTCTTGTTGGGGCGCAAAAAATACCCTCAGCAGCAAACTTCCCCACCATGCGGAAGCTTGTCCCCACACTATGTACAATAGACTTAAAGCGTACCTAATACGTTCCTGCGTCACCTCACCTCAAGCGGTGAGTTTAAGCAGGTGAACACTTGAATACTTCACCGCCCGCCGTTCATCTCACCTTAGTCACGTGAATGTGAAAGATGCAACAGTTACTGATATCACAAAGAAAAAAAGGTGTAAGCCGTGGACGACCGACTGTCCGAAAGTGGTATAAATCACGCTACGGATTCGCAAGTCTCAGAAAAAATAATTCGGCGGAGAGATAAATAACTTCGATTGCCCCTACAATTCATACTCTTACCCATTTGAACGTCCTTAGAGCAAGAACGCTTTCGTCCCAGCCCCCGGGCTTGACCCGGGCCTTCGCAAAGGGGTTGTGGTTGTGGTGCTCCCGCGCACACAACAATCGGGAAGGTTTTCGGCGACACGGTCGGCGGGCGAGAAACACCGCCGTAGCCGCACCGAGCCCGCGCGTTCTTACGCTCTCAGATACCCATCGCCTTAGCCCGAGTCGGCCCCGAACTGATCGCGTGTCGAGCCTGGCGCACGTTTGCCGACCGACGAGCAGCTGACCAATAGCGATCCGCGGATTCGCACGCCGCTCAAGTCGTTACAGGGATACGCAGAAAGGGCGTGCTCATACCTGAAAGAAGTAGCTCAGGGTAGGAACAATTCTGCGAGTTTGGGTACGGATCGAGCAAATCCAAATTGGCGTACGCCCTTTGGATCGCTCAATCGATATTCGCATTGCCGGAATGGACAGCTAGTCAGGGTGCTTGTTTGTCTCCCATAGTGACGTAGCGTCACATCGACGCAGAAGGAAATCGACTTCCTTCCCGTGGGATCTCAACTCGAAAGGAACTGGTCATGAAGAAGCTTCTCGCTACTACTCTCGCGCTCGCACTGTTGTCCTCGACTGGCGCTTTCGCCCAAGCTGTCGGCAACGGCAACGGCAACGGCAACGGCAACATCGGCGCGCAACGGCAACGGCAACGGCAACGGCAACCTCGGCTCGCTGAACGGCAACGGCAATGGCAACCTGAACTTTGGCTACTTGAACGGCAACGCCAATGGCAACGGCAACCTCGGCAACGTCAACGGCAACCTGAACGGCAACCTCAACTATGGTGCCGGCAACGGCAACCTGAACGGCAACGTGAACTTGGGCAGCGGCAACGGCAACGTGAACGGCAACTTGAACTTCTGAGGGTTGACGTCGCGCCGCGCGGGGCATCCGACGCGGGAACTGGCACAGGCGGCAGTTGGCTCGACCGCCGCCTGTTGCACAGCCCCTAAAGGCCGCCCCCTTCACGACGGACCCCGAAGACAGAAGCCTCAGGTGCAAACAACGTGCTTATTCCTCAGCTTTGGGAGACGACGATGAATGCGATAAGGGGAATTCTTCACGACGTCCGCCTGTCTTTCGCTGATCCTGCCTGCGCTCGCCTCGAATCCTTTGCCGGGAGGGCATGCGGCCTCACACGAGGCGGCCGCGAACGGCCAAGTTTTGCTGGCGCAGGCTATCGGCAACGGCAACGGCAACGGCAACGGCAACGTCGGCAGCAGCAACGGAAACAACAACGGCAACCTCAACTTGGGCAGCGGCAACGGCAACGGCAACGGCAACGGCAACGGCACGCCCCAGACCAATGGAAATCTCGGCTTCGCGAACGGCGGAACCGGAAATGTCGGTTCCTTCAACGGCCTTGGGAACTGCAGCCCGACGAGCGGCAACAACAACGTCGGCACCCTGAACGGCAACCTCAACTCGGGCACAAATGACGGCAACAACAACGTCGTCTCTTTGAACGGCAACCTCAATGGAAGCGTTTGCGGCTCAACCAGCGGCAACAACAACGGAAACAGCAATATTGGCTCTTTGAACGGCAACCTGAACGGCACAAATACAGTAAATAAGTGAGGCTGATCTATCCGCTCGCTATCAACCGCGAAACAGCGGCAATAACAACCAGCGGATGGGGACTGGGTTGCCGCGATCAACCCATTCAAAAGCCAGATGGGAGAGAGCTCATGAATCGGAGAACGTTCCTCGCGGCGGCAATCCTGGCCCTCGCGCCAATCGCAGCCAGCGCCGCGACCTGCACAGGCAGCGGCAACGGCAACGGCAACGGCAATTTCAACATCGGCAGCGGCAACGGCAACCGCAATTGCGGCAACAACAACGGCAATAGCAACATCGGCAGTAACAACGGGAACAACAATACCACCAGCGGCAATGGCAATGGCAATATCGGCAACGGAAGCGGCAACGGATCGCCCGGCGGTGTGCCCGCTAAGCCGCCCGCGACGCCTACGCTGCCTCCGGGGTTCCGCTTCCCGAGTTTGCCAGGATGGAAGTTGTAGTCGGCCCAAGCGGTCGGAGCCGCCCAAAAGCAGTCGGAGAGGGACATGAGACTAAGTGGAGTTCTCCTGGCCGCGCTTGCCGGAGGAGTCGGTGGTGGTTGGTCAGGTGTCCCCGCCTTCTCCCTCGACAGTCTCGCGCACCTCACGTCCGGGCATGTTGGCCCGGGCGCGTCACGTTACGAACTCGGCGCCGTCGAAGCCGCCGAGGTGGTCAAGACCGTGACCGCGACGGGTTCGGTCAACTCCACGATCAATGTCGAGGTCGGATCGCAACTTTCCGGGCAGGTCGTAACCCGGGCCGTCGACTTCAACGATACAGTTCACAAGGGCCAAATTCTGGCGCAGCTCGACGACAGGGCCTTCGCGCGAAGGTCGAGGCTGCTCGCGCAGAACTCGAAGGCGCAAAGGCTGACGTTCGGGTCGCCGAAGCGAAGCTGACGCGCGCCACGATCGATGCCGAGCAGGTCGAGACGCAGCGAGCCGTCGTCGCCGCGCGCGCCGATGTGGCGCGCATCGCCGCGGACATCGCCGTGCGGCACGCCCAACGCAAGGCGACGCTTGGCGCAAAAGGAGCCGTCGCCTCGAGCGAAGTCGAGGACGCAAGTTCGCTTTCGCAGCAAGCGCTCGCCGCCCGACGCGAAGCGGAAGCCAATTTGGCGGCGCAAGAAGGTCTGGCGCAGGGCGCGCATGCCGACGTCAATCGGGCAGGCGCTGAACTCGACGTCGCGCGCGCCGCGGTTCACCGGCTGCAGGCGCAACTCGACAGCGCCGAGATCGATCTCGAACACACGCTCATCCGGTCGCCGATCAACGGCGTGATCGTGGGACGCAATGTGACGGTGGGGCAGACGCTGGCCTCGACGCTCGAAACGAAGACCCTGTTTGTGGTCGCCGGCGACCTTCGCCGAATGGAAATCTATGCTCGGGTCGACGAAAGCGATGTTGCGCAGATCGCGATCGGGCAGCCGGCGGAGTTCACCGTCGATTCTTTCCCTGCGCGCCGGTTCGAGGCGGCTGTAAGCCAAATTCGCAAAGAGCCGCAGGTCCTACAGAACGTCGTGACCTATGTCGTCGTTCTGGCTACGAGCAACGACGATCTCGCGCTGCTGCCCGGAATGACCGTCGTGGCCAAGATCGAGACGGCCCGCGCGATGGCGTCCGTAACCGTGCCGCTCGCGGCGCTTCGCTTCCGCCCGCGAACGGAAGCCGGCTCGACCCTGCCGGAATCCTCGGCCTCCATCGTCTGGACGCTGAGAGACAACGTGCCGACGCCGATCTCCGTGACGGTTGGTTCGCAGGACGACAAGCGCGCGGCGATAACGTCCGGAGACTTGCGCGTGGGCGACCGGGTGTTGACTGGCGAAACTCCCGCCGGCGCCGTGGCGCCCGCCAGACCGACGGGGTGAAGGATGATGCTGATCGTCGCATGCGAGGTGAGCCGCCGCTATGGGTCGCCGCCTTTTCAGGTCTCGGCGCTCAGACCCACATGCTTTCAAATCGAACACGGCGAGTTCGTCGCAATCGTCGGCGCGTCAGGATCCGGAAAGTCCACCGTGATGAACTTGCTCGAGCTTCTCGACCGCCCTTCGTCGGGTCAGCTTTTTTTCGAAGGCCGGGACACCACGAGCCTGGGTCCCGACGCGATCGCCGCAATCCGCAACCGGCGTATCGGCTACGTTTTCCAGCAGTATCACCTGCTGCCGCGGCTCACTGCGTTGCGCAACGTCGAGCTGCCGCTCGTGTACGCGGGAGAATCGCGGCGCAGCCGGCGTAGACGCGCCGAGGCGGCCCTCGACGCGGTCGGGCTCCTGTCCAAGGCGGACAGGCTGCCGGCCAAACTGTCGGGCGGGGAGCAGCAACGGGTCGCTATCGCTCGCGCGCTCGTGGTCGACCCCGCGCTTCTGCTCGCCGACGAACCAACCGGAGCGCTGGACACCCAGTCGGGTCGGGAGGTGCTTAGGCTGATCCGACAACTGCACCAACAGGGCCGGACCATCGTCATGGTGACCCACGATCTCCGGATCGCCGCTCAGGCGCCCCGCACCATGCATATGAGCGACGGCGCGGTCGTGTCTGACGATGACCCCTTAGCGCCAGCCCTTCGCCGCGAGCTGGTGACGCAATGAGGCTGTCCGACACGCTCTCGATGGCGACGACCGCGCTTGTCGGAAGCCCGGTGCGCACACTCTTGACGCTGCTCGGCATCGTCATCGGAGTGGGATGCTTCGTCAGCATGGCGGCGATCGGCGCTGGAGCGCAGCAGCGCGTCGCCGATCAGATCCGCGCTTTCGGAGCGAACGTGCTGCTCATCAATCCGGGCGCCACCAATGAGAAGGGCGTCAGCGGCAAGACCGGCAGCCGGAAATCCCTCACCATCGGAGATGCTGAAGCGATCGGCGAGCTTCCAGCGATCGAAAACGCCGCGCCTTCCGATGCCGGGACCGTTCAAGTCGTCGCGAAAAACCGCAATTGGTCGACAACCGTGAACGGAACCACCTCCAGTCACTTCCCCATCCGCGAATGGGGCGTGGCCTCGGGCCGCCTCTTTTCTCCGTACGAGGAAAGCTCGGCGTCTAAAGTCGCTATCATCGGCGCGACTGCCGCCAAGCGGCTGTTCGAATCCGGCGATCCGATCGGGCAGATTGTGCGCATCCTCAACACGCCTTTCACGATCATCGGCGTTTTGAAGAGCAAGGGAATGTCTCCCGGCGGAGACGATCAGGACGACGTCGTGTTCGTTCCGCTCGAGGCCGCGATGGTTCGCCTGATCGGCGGCGCCAACAGCGTCAATCACGACGCGGTCGCTTACATTTTGGCGAGCGCCCGTTCCAGCGACTGGATCACAGCCGCGGTCGAGGACATCAAAGCCCTTCTGCGGCAGCGTCATGAGCGTGAAGGCCGCGACGACGACTTCACCGTCACGACGGCGGCGGCGGCGCTGGCCGCTCAACAATCCTCCACGCAAACGATCGCGCTTCTGCTCGGTTCGGTCGCGGCCATTTCACTCATCGTCGGCGGAATCGGCATCATGAACATCATGCTGGTCTGCGTGACCGAGAGAACGTCGGAGATCGGCCTGCGTCTCGCGATCGGAGCCCGGCCTCGCGACATCCGACGCCAGTTTCTTCTGGAGGCTGTCGCACTCAGCTCAGTCGGCGGAGTGGTGGGCGTGATCCTGGGTTCCGTCGCCGCCTTGTTGGTCACCCGCGTGTTTGGCTGGCCGGTTCTCATTCAGCCGGCAATGGTCGCGGCCGCGGTCGCTCTCGCCGCCGCTTTCGGCGTCACCTTTGGCTGGTATCCGGCCCGTCGCGCCGCCGCGCTCCAGCCGGTGGACGCTCTCCGCCGCGCGTAAGGAGGCGGCCATCCGAGCGGGCCAACTTAACGATGTCGGCGGTCGACTGATTCTCGTCGCCAGGCCCCTGTAGGTTAACATACCTCAGGCTGACCAAATCGCGGGGGACGTATCAATGGTTAAGGTCCCGGCCAGAAGTAGTATATGCGCTTTTTCGATACGTCTAAAAGGTAGCTTTCGCGCCGGAGGAACCCCTGGTTTACTCGTCACTGCGAATACCATCCTTGGAGTTGACCAATGACGAAAGCTCTAATCGTAGCGATGCTGCTGACGGCCACAGCAACTACAGCCAACGCGGACCCGACTACCTTGCCCGGGGGCCAAATCGGTCCGACGCCGTCGGTCACTTATCCGGGTGGCCACATTCCGCCCGGGCCTCCGGTTTCGATCAATCCTGGGGGGCCGATGCAGCCAGGGCCTGGCAAGGTGCATTGCCTCTGCGTGCGGCTCGTCGACGGTCAATCAGTGCCATGTTGTCCGTGAATAGGCGGCCATCATAGCGGCGTCGATGCTGGGATTACGGTGACGATTACGGTGACGCTTTACGTTACCTCCTTACTCGCGACTGGCCTCGATCCGCGTCTGCGTGGACCCGGATCGCATTAGTCCGGCGACTACGGTGATACTTACGCATGTGGCGCGGTGCGGGCAGACCACATTAACCACGCCGCGAGAAAAACCAACAATCTCTTGCAAAAGTTGTGCATATGTTCTCTATGTGTTCTCGTGCCGCCTTCTAACCGGAGCTTCCTCTTTCGTTAAACGCATGTCTTTGACCTGACGGGATAAGTTCCTGTCAGCGGGGGTCTCTACTGGGTACGGGCGACGCCGAGGAGGTCGAAGGCCTTTTTCTGGATGGGGGTGGGCCGTGCAGTGATGGTGAAGGGATGGTCTGGCGCGATGGCGGTGGCGACGGTGTTTCGGGTGAGGGTCGCGAGGTCGGCGAGGAGGGTCTGGAAGCTATGGACGGGGAGACCGTCCTCGGTCCGGCCGGTGGTCTGCTTGGTGACGGCGGCGGGGGAGCGTTGCGCCTTGGCGACCGCGCTGGCGCGGAGCGCCTCGGCGGCTTGCTTGTCGGCATCGTCGTAGAGCATGGGCGCCAGGCGCTGGCGCATGTGCCATTCGAGATAATAGCCGAGCATGCAGAGGAAGACATGGGCGCGCACCCGGTCGGGGAGCCAGTGATAGACCGGCCGGACGCGGAGATCGACGGTCTTGAGCGAGCGGATCGCGTGCTCCACGAGGCTCAAGGATTTGTAGCTGCGGACCGTGGCGGCGTCGTCGAGCGCCGTTGCGGGCAGGCTGGTGCGCACGGCGTACAGGCCGTCGAGCGCCGCCTCGGCGGCAATCTCGGCGGTCTTGCGGGCGAAGGTGAAGGTCGTGTCGGTGATCTCGAGGGCGAAGTGCTTGGCCATCTTGTGCTTGTCGCGGACGGCGCCGACCGCCATGCCGATCTCCGCCTTGCCCCGGAGCGGGGCGCGCGTGCGGGCGACGCCGGTTGCAATGCGGGCAAGCTCGCGCTCGGTGGCGGCCAGCAAATCCTCGCGCTTGCGGGCGCGCTCGGCGGCGAGCGCCGCATTGCGGCACAGGATCAGGCGCTCGCCCGGGAAATCCGGTGAGGTGATCGCCGCCATGTCGCGCTCGTCGAACAGCGACATCTGGAAGGCGCCGCCCTCGAGCAGGCCGCGGATCGCCGGGGCGCGCAGCGCGGTGATCCAGTCGAGCCCGGCCGGCTTGATATCCTCGGTGATCCGGGCCTCGGTGATCATGCCCCGGTCGCCGACCAGGACGACATGGTCGAGGCCGAAGCGCTGCTTCAGCTTGGCGACCTGGTTGCCGAGCGTCGCGGGGTCGCCGGTCGAGCCCTCGAACACCTCGATGGCGATCGGACAGCCATCGGACGCGCAGAGCAGGCCATAGACGATCTGCAGCTTGCCCTTCTTGCCGTCGCGATTGTAGCCGAACTGGGCGAGCGGGCAGCAGCGGCCTTCCATGTAGCTCGACGTCACATCGTAGAGCACCAGCGTGCCGGCGGTGAGATGGCGGCGGGCCAGCGCCGTCTCGATATCTTTCTGCCGGACCGCCAGCCAGTCGAGGGCGCGGTAGAGCTCCTCCTCGTCGACCGCGCCGAGGCCGAGCTCGGCGCCGAGGCTGGAGGCCGCGGAGTCCGGCGAGAGCGCGCGGGCGGCCGCGAGCTTCGAGCCGGGGTCGAGGACCCGGCTGACCGTGAGCGCCAGCACGAGATCCCGGCAGCGGTCGCCCGCGGGTCCGATGAGCCGGTCGAGACCGATCTTGCGCGCCGTGCCGAGGGCTGCCCCAACATGGCCGTGCGGCAGGGAACGGAGGATCGCGATAGCCTCCTGGTCGGCCGGGATGACCACGCCGCCCTTCAACAGCGCCTTGAAGCCTGCGATCCGCTCGCGCGGCCAGTCGGACAGGTTCAGCAGCGTGCGCTTCTTGACCTTGCCGCCCTCGCGGTAGCTCTCGCGCAGGAGGATCGCCGGGGGCGAGTTGCGGTTCCGGACCGATTCGATGTACATGGCCGCATCATAGGCAGTAACTCCACAAATATCAACAAATAAATATACTTTTACATGGCTACATCTTGGCATCGCGAACCCCGCTTCTGCTGAAATTTCAATCACTTCATCACGTAGGAAAGAGGAAGCTCCGTCTAACGGAGACCGCCGAGTGTCCGGTTCCATCGAAGCCGTTCCGCCTGACGCTGCTTGCAACCGACCGGTCGGCGCGGCGCGCGGCGGCCCGCCGGGAGGAGGGGCCAGAAAAGATTGTGCCCCGAAAGTCGCTGATAACCCCTTGATAAGTCAGGATTTACTGCCACAAATGGAAGGAAATGGAAGCAATTTCGGGCCCTTTTTGAGCTCCCGAACGCGTCCCGGACGAGCGTATGACGCGTTTTGGAACTTACTGGGCGCGCGGCGGGATGCGAACGGGACCTTCAGGCGGGACGTTCCTTTTGGGAAGGCCTGAGCAGGCGGTCGGTCGGCCCCGGAAATGGCGCCACAAAGGCTTGAAAACATTCATTTCGCGCCCGGAAATGGTGTGGCTCCGGCAGCCTTGGACCCTGGTAAGCCGGCGCGCCGCGACGGTCGTCCGTTATCGCGAGGACCCCCGGGTTCGAGCAGGTCCAAGCCCGGGGGTCGCGATGACGACTTGCTTGCGATGACGACATTCAGGCGGCGCACGCCTCGGCGGCGCCGCCACAAGTCGCCCGGGGGGAGGGGGACCCTCCAGATTTGGCGCAACCCATTGAAAAAGCTCGATTCGGAAAAGAAAATGCAAGGAAATGAAAGGAGTTTCACGGCTTAAAGAGCTCTCATACGAGGCTTTGGCGCGTCCGAAGGCGGTCTTGAAAATACCAATTCAGAAGGCGGGCGTCGAGGGAACCGGCGCGAGGCGCGGCTAGACTTTCGCCCGCCACAAAGGCGCGTCGAGGCTCAGCCCTACTCCACGTCCTCGACCACCACCGTCCGGCCCGACAGGCGCTGGGCGAGGGAAGCCTCCATGAACGGGTCGAGGTCGCCGTCGAGCACGTCGGCCGGCGTGCCCGAGACGTGGCCGGTGCGCAGGTCCTTCACCATCTGGTAGGGCTGCAGCACGTAGGAGCGGATCTGGTGGCCCCAGCCGATGTCGGTCTTGGAGGCCGCGTCGGCGGTGGCCTTGGCCTCGCGCGCCTCGAGCTCCCGCTCGTAGAGGCGGGCGCGCAGCATGTTCCAGGCGGTCGCGCGGTTCTTGTGCTGCGAGCGCTCCGACTGGCAGGCGACCACGATGCCGGTCGGGATGTGGGTGATGCGGACCGCCGATTCGGTCTTGTTGACGTGCTGCCCGCCCGCCCCCGAGGCGCGGTAGGTGTCGATGCGGCAGTCGCCTTCGTTGACGTCGATCTGGATGCGGTCGTCGACGACCGGATAGACCCAGACCGAGGCGAAGCTCGTGTGGCGGCGGGCGTTCGAGTCGAACGGCGAGATCCGCACCAGCCGGTGGACGCCCGACTTCGGTCTTCAGCCAGCCGTGGGCGTTGTGGCCCTTGACGACGATGGTCGCCGACTTGATGCCCGCTTCGTCGCCGGCGGTCTCCTCGATCACCTCGACGTCGAATTTGCGCCGCTCGGCCCAGCGCACGTACATGCGCAACAGCATCCGCGCCCAGTCGCAGCTCTCGGTGCCGCCGGCGCCGGAGTGGACTTCGAGATAGGTGTCGTTGGCGTCCGCCTCGCCCGACAGCAGCGCCTCGAGCTGGCGCCGCTCGCCCTCGGCCTTGAGCGCCTTCAGCGCCGCGACGCCCTCGGCCTCGGTCGCCTCGTCGCCCTCGGCCTCGCCGAGTTCGACCAGCGTCGTCGCGTCGTCGAGCTCGCGCTCGATCTTCGCCAGCGAGCCGAGCCGGTCCTCCAGCACCGTGCGCTCGCGCATGAGCTTCTGGGCGGATTCCGGGTCGTTCCAGAGACCGGGCTCTTCGGATTTCGCGTTCAGTTCGGCCAGACGCCGCGTCGCCGCGTCGACGTCAAAGATGCCTCCTCAGCAGTCCCATGGACTGCTTGATCGTCTCGACCAGCTGTTCGGCTTCAGCGCGCATGATTTTCAGACCAGAAGTTAGCCTCGCGCCCGGCGAGCGATCGGCGCCGGCAGGGCGGGATGCCGGCCTCTAGCCGTTCCGGGCGCCGAGCGCAAACTCGTACGGAGGCAGCCGGGCGGACGACCGGAAAGCAGGTCAGTAGAGGCCGCCGGTCCCGGAGCCGACCGACTGGTCGCCGCCCGCGTCCGCCGCGGCGGACTCGCCTCCGCCGCCGCCCGCCTCCGCCGCCCCGCCATAGGTGTCGGGCGGCCCGGTGCCCGGCTTGAAGGCCTCGAGGATCGTCCCCGGCCCGGTCCCGCGCATGCCGCGTGTGGACGTCGACCGAAATCAGCTTGATGCCCGGCGGGACGCGGAAAGGCGTGTCCGGCGTGTCCTTCAGCGCCATCTTCATGAAGTCGCGAAAAATCGGCGCGGTATAGAGCGCGGCCTGCGCGCTGCCGCCGAGCGACCGGGGCTTGTCGTAGCCCATGAACACGCCGAACGCGAGATTCGGCGAGAAGCCGACGAACCAGAGGTCCTTGGCGTCGTTCGTGGTGCCCGTCTTTCCGGCGAGCGTCTTGCCGACTTCCTTGATCGCGATGCCGGTGCCGCGCTGGATCACGCCCTCCATGATGGAGGTGATCTGATAGGCGCTCAGCGGGATCGAGCACCTGCTCGCGCTTGTCGATGAGGCGGGGCTCCGGCTGGTTGTCCCATTTCGCCGCGTCGCAATCCTCGCAGATGCGCTCGTCATGCTTGTAGATGGTGTTGCCCCAGCGGTCCTGGATGCGGTCGATCAGGGTCGCCTTGATCCTCTTGCCGCCGTTGGCGAACATCGAATAGCCGGTCACCATGCGCAGAACGGTCGTCTCGCCGGCGCCGATCGACATCGACAGGAACGGCGGCAGATTGTCGTAAATGCCGAAGCGTTTGGCGTATTCGACGACGAGCGGCATGCCGAGGTCGCGCGCGAGGCGGACGGTCATCTGGTTGATCGAATGCTCGACGCCGAACCGCAGGGTATGCGGCCCGCTGGAGGTGCCCTCGAAATTCGACGGGCTCCACATCTCGCCGTTGCCCTGATCGATCGTGACCGGCTCGTCGAGAACGATCGAGGAGGGCGTGTAGCCGTTGTCGAGCGCCGCCGCGTAGACGAACGGCTTGAACGACGACCCGGGCTGGCGTTGCGCCTGGGTCGCGCGGTTGAACTCCGATTCGTCGAACGAGAAACCGCCGACCATCGCGAGAACCCGGCCGGTGAACGGGTCCATGGCGACGCAGGCGCCGCTGACTTCCGGAATCTGGCGCAACCGGTATTCGCCCGCGCGTCCGGCGATCGGCTCGACATAGAAGACGTCGCCCGATTTGACCAGGCTCTTCGGCCGCTCGACCCGTCCAGCGCATCCCGTCGGGCGTGACCGTGCCCGTCTGACGCTCCTGGACGATTGCGCCCGACTTGTCCCGGTCGGGCTGCAAGCCGATGCGAATCGCATTGTTCTCGACGTCGAGCGCCACCGCGAGCTGCCAGGGCTTGACGTCGCCGTAGGCGGGAATGTCGGCGAGCGGCACGCCCCAGTCCTGGCCGAGGTCGATCGACTTCAGCGTCCCGTGCCAGCCATGCGCCTCGTCAAAGCGCACGAGGCCGTCGACCAGCGCCTTCCGCGCCATCAACTGAATTTTCGGATCGAGCGTCGTCCGGACGGAGAGGCCGCCCTCGTAAAGCTTCTGTTCGCCGTAGCGCTCCGACAGCTCGCGCCGCACTTCCTCGGCGAAGAAGCCGGCGGCGATCGAGTTCGGCGTCAGCACGCGCGGGATTGACGACGAGCGGCTCCGCCTTCGCCTGACGCGCCTGCTCGGCGGTGATGTAGCCGTCCTCGGCCATACGGCCGATCACGTAATTGCGGCGCTCCACGGCGCGATCGTGGTTGCGGAACGGATTGAGCGCGCTCGGCTCCTTCGGCAGCGCCGCCAGATAGGCGACTTCGGCGATCGTCAGCTCGTGAACCGATTTGTCGAAATAGTTCAGCGCGGCGGCGGCGACGCCGTAATTGGAAAGGCCGAGATAGATCTCGTTGAGGTAGAGCTCGAGGATCTTCTCCTTCGAATAGGCGGCCTCGATGCGCAGGCTGAGCAGGATTTCGCGGATCTTGCGGTCGAAGGTTCGGTCCGAGTTCAGAAGGAAGTTCTTCGCCACCTGCTGGGTGATGGTCGAGGCGCCTTGGACGCGACGCGACCCCTGAAGGAAGACGATGCCCGCGCGCACGATCCCTTCCGGGTCGACGCCGTGGTGGCTGTAGAAGTTCTTGTCCTCGGCGGAAATGAAGGCTTTCTTGACCAGATCCGGAATGGACGAGGAGGGGAGATAGAGCCGCCGTTCGCGCGAGTATTCGGCCAGCAGGCTGCCGTCCGCGGCGTGAACGCGAGTCATGACCGGCGGCTCGTAGTTCTTGAGCTGGCTGTAATCGGGCAGATCCTGCTCGTACTTCCACACCACGGCGGCGAGAATGCCGGCGGCGACGACGAAGACGATCGCGCCTGTCGCAAAAATAAAGCCGATTAGTCGGGCAATCCCGCGCATCTTGCTATCGAAACCTTCCGTTGCGCCCTTCGGCGAATCCCCCGTCGCCACGACGGGAACACGGTGTCCAGGCCTGCTCCAACGCCCGCGCCTATCCCCGAAGGCGCGAGCTTTCCCGGCCGCGGCGCATGATCGGACATTGAAGCGAGCACCCCGCCACGCCTCCTTTTGTTCGTGACTGGGGCGAATCTATGATGACGCTCGGACCGGCGAGCCGCCCGAAGACCCGCCGATAGCGCGAAATGCCCGCCCCGGGCAAGCGCTAATGGTCGGGAGCGTTCGCCGGCCGCTTCGTCGAGCGCGACGCCGGAATCCGCAGCCGCAGTGACTCCTGGCGCGGCCGAAGCGCCGAAGAACGCATCGATGGCGCCAACCATTGCTGAGGCGGTCTTCGCCCGCCACGCTGGCGAGTTCAGCGCCTGCACGTCCTGGGCGTTCGAGAGATAGCCAAGTTCGACCAGCACCGAAGGAAATTCAGGCGCCTTGAGAACGACAAAGCCCGCCGACCGCTCCGGATTGTGGTTAAGTCTGGTCTCGGCGCGCAGGCTGTCCACCAGTCCGCGCGAAAACATATGGGCGTAGAGTTGGGTTTCGCGTCGTTTCAGATCGAACAGAATGTCCGCGACTCCAGGGTCTTGCTGCGCGACGCGTCTCTTTTCCCGCTCCCTGGTCGGCGGCGTTTTCGCGCGCGGCGATCCGAGCCGCCTCTGCATCGGACGCGCGATCGGCGACGGTATAGACGGTCGTCCCGCTGACGTCCGACGCTTCGCTGAGGGTGTCGGCGTGAATCGAGACGAACAAGGAAGCGTTTGCTTGGCGGGCGATGTTCACGCGATCGTCGAGGTCGACATATTGGTCGCTCTCGCGCGTCATCACGACCGTGTACCGCTTGGTCGACCTCGAGCTGGCGCTTGAGTTCGTCGCAAAACGCAAGCACGAGAGTCTTTTCCAGCGCCCCGCCGACCCCGCGGGCGCCGCCGTCGGACCCTCCATGGCCCGGATCGAGAACGATCGACCGGTCGCGCAGCAGGCGGCTGAATCGCCGGACGCAGCCGTCGAGTTGTCGGGCGGGCGACCCAGCGCTGAGAATGCGGCCTCGTCGCACGGCTTGAGCTCGATCTTCAGCCGGGAGGCCAGGCGCCCCGTTAACGATTGGCTTCGATTCGACGCGGGCCGGGCAAGCCGATCGTCCGAGATCGATGACGATTCGCGACTCGTGCGGCGCCAGGAGGCCAAATCGGAATGCCTTTGATGATCGCCGTGGCGTTTCCGGCCGCCGGCGCGCCCGAGCGAACGATCGATCTGAAAATTGACCTCCGGCAGATCGATGACGATGCGATCGGGCGAAGCTCAGGGCGTAGACTCGCGGGTCAACCGGCCGAGAGAGATCAAACGACAGTTCCGCGCCGTTTGCGTCCTGCGAGAGCCGCGCGCCGACCGCGACCGGCGTGTCCGCCTCTTCCGCCAGCGCGGACAGCCCGGCCGCGAAGATCAATGCGGACGCAACTGCGGTCAGGCGTTGCATTCGCGCCACTCTCCCATCCGCTTGGCCATCCGCCGCCAAGCGGACATGTCTTTTCTCTTAGCGCCCGCGGCGAGGCAAGCTTCTTCGCGCTCCACATTCCTTGAAATCTCGTGTTGCCGAGCGGATCCAACTTCGGTTCCGATACAGATTGATTTAGGAATAGTAAAAATCATTATACAACGCGTCCGTCTCGCGTAGCCCGACGCGCGCTGTCAGACGACCGTGGAAAAAACTTGCCAACCCTCCAGACGGCGCCTATTTAGGATGCGTTACGAATTCGGACCGATTCCGTAGGGCTGGCTCGCCCAAGTGGGCGAGCGAAAGTTGCGCCAAGACCGTCGGGTGACGGCTTGCGGCTCCTACTGGATGACGCCGTGGCGGGTTTTTGCTCGTCGGCTCAGTCGCCTTTCTTGTGCGCGGGCTCAGCGCCCGAACAAGGATTTCGCAGACTGAAAGATGGAAGCGATTAGCCGGAATCCTGCCGGCGGCGCGGACCGATTCGTGACAACGACGCCTTTGAGCGCGCCGTGAATAGCGACGAGCCGGTTCCACGCCCTTGGTCTTGCAGACGATGTCCCGATCGCAAATCCCGTCCACCGCCGCCGCGGCGCCGGCGGTTTGCGGAGTGACGGTCGCGCATCGTCGGTTCGGACCAACGGCTGCGGCGCCGGCGTCTCCATTGCAATTGAAATCCATCCCCAACACAGGCGCTCGCGCGCGGCTTGGTCGATCGGTCTCGCCGATCGACAGGGTCTCGCGGCCGGCGCGAGAGAGTTTTACATGGCAAACAAAATGATCATCGACGCTTCCCACCCGGAAGAAACCCGGGTGGTGGTGCTGCGAGGCAACCGCGTCGAAGAATTCGACTTCGAGTCGGCGAATAAACGGCCGCTACGCGGCAACATTTATCTGGCGAAGGTTACGCGTGTGGAGCCTTCGCTCCAGGCGGCTTTCGTGGATTACGGCGGAAACCGCCATGGCTTCCTCGCCTTTTCCGAGATTCATCCGGATTATTACCAGATCCCAATCGCTGACCGTCAAGCGCTGCTCGAGGAAGAGGCGCTTTCCCAGCGCGATGAGGAAGACGAACCGAACGGAGAGCGGCGCAGCCGCAGACATCGTCGACCGCGCAATCCAGAGATCGAAGCGCGGGTAAACGAAGGAGACGCCCTTTCCGAGCCTGCGCCTTCCGAAAGCCTCGTGCCGGACGAACGCGATGGCAGAAGAATCTCCTGCTTCGGACGCGTTCGCCGAAAATAGCTCGCCTGACGACGTCCGCTTGCCCCAAGCATCGCCGGCTTCGCGCGAACCCTCCGAGAGCCTTGGATCGAGCGACGAAGTCGAGCCCGCGCAAGGAGACGACCGAGAGCCGACGGTCGCCGCCGTTGACCAAGCCAAGGACGAAAAGGCCGAATCAGATCCGTTGAGCTGCCGGTCCTGGAGGCTGTGCGCACCGAGGCGTTCGCGCCTGCCGAGCCGTTGGACAACGAGATTCGGGGCGGCGGGAGCGGTCATCCCGATAAGGGCGTTGAGGAACATTCGCACGATGACGACCACGAGGTGACGACCCTCGAAGGCGGATCGGAAGAGCGCTTCGCGCCGAACCGCAAGGACCGTCTGGAGGACGAGGGCGAACCAGTCGAGCAGATTGGCGGCGACGCGCTGGAGGAGGTGCCGCGTCGCCCGCAACGGTTGCGCCGGCAGTACAAGATTCAAGAGGTCATCAAGCGCCGCCAAGTGCTGCTCGTGCAGGTCGTAAAGGAGGAGCGCGGCAACAAGGGAGCGGCGCTCACGACTTATCTCTCGCTCGCGGGCCGCTATTCCGTTCTGATGCCGAACACCGCGCGCGGCGGCGGCATTTCGCGCAAGATCACGAACGCCCAAGACCGCAGCCGCCTGAAGAGTATCGCCGAAGAGCTCGATGTCCCGGAGGGCATGGGGGTGATCCTGCGCACCGCCGGCGCTTCTCGCACGAAAGCGGAGGTCAAGCGCGATTTCGAGTACTTGCTGAGGATGTGGGAAACGGTTCGGGAGACGACGCTTGCCTCGAGCGCGCCCACCCTCGTCTATGAGGAAGGTTCGCTCATAAAGCGGGCAATAAGGGACCTTTACAGCAAGGAGGTCGACGAGATCATCGTCGCAGGAGAGGCCGGGTATCGCGAAGCGCGGCAGTTCATGCGCCTGCTCATGCCGAGCCACGTCAATGCCGTGCAGCTATATCGAGACACCCAGCCTGTCTTCGCCAAAGCGGGAGTCGAGACGCAGCTCGATGCGATGTTTTCCAATCAGGTGACGCTGAAGTCCGGAGGCTACATCGTCATCAACCAGACCGAGGCTCTGGTCGCGATCGACGTCAATTCCGGCCGTTCAACTCGCGAGCACAACATCGAGGACACCGCGCTGCGCACCAATATCGAGGCGGCGGAGGAAATTGCGCGGCAATTGAGGTTGCGCGACCTTGCGGGCCTGATCGTCGTCGACTTCATCGACATGGAAGAGTCGCGGAACAATCGCGCTGTCGAGCGGCGGATCAAGGATGCGCTGAAGAATGACCGTGCGCGCATTCAGGTCGGACGCATTTCACATTTCGGCTTGCTCGAAATGTCGCGTCAGCGCATTCGCACTGGCGTCCTCGAGGGTTCGACTGTCGTCTGCGCCCACTGCCAGGGCGCGTGGCGTCGTGCGCTCGACTGCGTCGATCGCGCTCCACGTGCTGCGAGCGCTTGAGGACGCGCTGATCAAGAGTTCGACGCACGACGTCGTCGTTCGCACGCGCACCGCCGTCGCGCTCTACATCCTCAATCAGAAGCGCGCCAACTTGCGCGACCTCGAACGGCGGTTCGGCATCGCGATCACAATTGAAGCGGACGATACGCTGACGGGCGCGAATTACTACGCGATCGAGCGCGGGGAAATCGCGACCGGCGTCAAGGGCGCCGCCGAGCCGCCTCCGCTGGAGCAGGACGACTTCGCGACGACTGTCGACGAGCCCGCGCTTTTTGAAGAAGGCGTGGAGGAGGAGAGCGAACCGCTCGCCGAGGAGGACGACATTGCGGAAGCCGGCCAGCGCGGCCGCGAAGGCGCCGGGCCGACCGAGGAGGGCGAGGTCGTGCGCCGCCGTCGCCGTCGTCGGCGCCGGCGTGGCGGAGAGCGAACCTTTGGCGAAAGCATTGCCCCCGACGCGCCGCAGCCGACCGACGATGGCCTCGCCGCGGTTGCCGAGATCGGCGGAGATTTGGAATCTGCGATCGAGAGCATCGATTTGGTCGACGGGAGAGGGTCGCGGAGCGCAGGCGGAAGGAACGGTCGTCGCTCGCGACGTTCGCGCGGTCCGCGAAACCAGTTCCCGGCGCACGACGAGGGCGTTCACGAAACGGATGCCTCCGCGCCGCACGTCGAACCGGATTTGGATTTGCGGTCCAACCGGGCAACCGAGCAGGACTCGACGGCCGAGGCCTCGGATGAGGTTGAAGGGCGCGGAGCCGAGGCGAAGCCGCCGACAATGGAAGGACCGGAACTTTCACAAGGCTGGCGTCGAGAACCCGAATCCCCTACGTCGCCGGCGACCGAGCCGTTCCGCCGCCGCTCAGGAGACGCAGGTCCCATCTGCGCCTCCCGCGGCGGAAACATCGGCGTCTCCCGCGGCGCAGACATGGGCGCCGGGTCCTGAGCCGGCGCCTACGGCTGAAGAGCCGCCTCGCCCCAGGCGCAGCGGCTGGTGGCAGCGCGCCCGCGCAAGCATTGTCGGCGACTGATTTCTGGACGGACGCTCGATCCGATGGACAGGCGGCGCCCGCGTGGCGGCGCCTGTCCGTCAGAGCGACCTCACTTTTGTCTTGGCCGCTTTTTCCGCAGTGAGGCGGTTACGCAAGCGGCAGCCCGAACGCCTCCGATTGAATTTCGAACACGTCGCCTTTCTGCGTCTGACGCCCTCGCTGAACGACAGGGTCGCCGTTCCGAAGAAGTGGACGTGGACGTCGCCCGGCCGCCGGAACAACGGGTACTTGAAATGGTGCGCCTCCAGGTTGGCGACCGAGTGCGCCATGTTCTGTTCGCCAGACAGGAATGCTCGTTCCCAGATCACCTCCCTGACCCCTCCGGATGCGAGAGACGCCTTGAATGTCCAAGGGAAGCTCGCCGACCAACAGCTCAGGGCCGAGGCTTGCGGGCCGCAACTTCGAATGAGCGAGCCACAGATAGTTCTGCCTTTCGGTGACGTGATCGGAGAATTCGTTGCCGAGCGCGAAACCGATCCGCACCGGGTCGCTCCAGCCCCATCGATGACGTAAATTCCAACGATCTCCGGCTCCTCGCCGGCATCGAGAGCAAAGGCAGGGCTTGCCAGATCTCCTTCCGGCGGCGCAAGGATCGAACCGTCTCCCTTGTAGAACCACTCGGGCTGCGCGCCTGTCTCCCCCTTTTTCGGCTTGCCGCCCTCGATAGCCGAGCCTGAACATTCGCATCGAATTGGTGAGCTTTGCGGGGTCGGCCAGATCCTTGTGCATCGCGTCGCGCCCCTCCGCAGAGCCCAGATGCGTAAGACCGGTCCCGGTGACGACGACATGGGCGGGATCCTTATGATCGATCGGCGTCAATATTCGGCGCTCTTTCAGAGCCCGCTCGAGAGATCGACCGGCTTGCCCAACCCTCGATCAGCAATCAACTTGCGGAGCGGAATGTTCGACTTCGATCGCCTGCAGCGCCAATTCCAGACGTCGTTCGCGCGCCTTTCACCAGGCGGCTTTCGCCCCGCGCTGTGACCGCCAGCGCCCGCCTGCCATGATCATCAACGAATTGCGTCAACCTCAAATCCGGGTTCCTTCTCCCACTAGTTGTCCCGACTCTTGCGCCCCTGCGCCGTTCGACGAGGGCGAATATCCGCGCGACCGGTGAAATCGCTCACGGCGAAGCTCGCGCCGGCCTGCGATTCAGGACGCCTCGTCGAGCGAAGCGCAGTTCCCCCTGTCACATCGTCGCCCCGATCTGCCAGGGCGTAAACTCGGCTTCGCCATAGCCGAGTTGCTCGGACTTCGTGCGCGTGCCCGATGCGACCGCCAGAATCATGTCGAAGATTTCCTTGCCTTTGTCCTCGATCGAGACGCCGTCGAGCACGTCGCCGCAATTGATATCCATGTCGTCGATCATCCTCCGGTACATTTCGGAGTTGGTTGCAAGTTTGATCGACGGAGTCGGCTTGCACCCATAGGCCGAGCCGCGTCCTGTCGTGAACGCCAGAATGTTGGCGCCGCCGGCGACCTGCCCCGTTGCGGACACCGGATCGTACCCGGGCGTATCCATGAACACGAAGCCCTTGGAGACGACTGGCTCGGCGTATTTGTAGACCGCGTTCAGCGGCGTCGTGCCGCCTTTCGCCGCAGCTCCAAGCGACTTCTCCAAAATGGTCGTCAAACCGCCCGCCTTGTTCCCGGGCGAGGGATTGTTGTTCATCTCGCCTCCATTGCGGGCGCAGTAGTCTTCCCACCAGCGAATTCGTCTCGACCAGCTGACGCCCCACTTCCGGCGTCGCAGCGCGACGCGTCAGAAGATGCTCGGCGCCATAGATTTCAGGCGTCTCGGAGAGGATCGCCGTGCCGCCGTTCCGCACCAGAATGTCCGCCGCCGCTCCCAGCGCGGGATTGGCGGTTATGCCTGAATAGCCGTCCGATCCTCCGCATTGAAGCGCCAGCGTCAGCGCGCTGGCCGGCGCAGGCTCCCGACGCGCTCGGTCAAGCAAGCGGCAACATCGCTCGGAGCCGCTCCATGCCAGCTTCGATTGTCCTGCGAGTGCCGCCGGTCGCCTGGATCGTCAGGCTCTGAAAATCGTCGCCCTCGACGAGGCCGTATTCCTCTTTCATCCGGCCGATCTGAAACACTTCGCAGCCGAGCCCCACCATCAGCGTCGCGCCGACGTTTGGATTGGCGGCATAGCCCCACTCGGTGCGCATCAGCGCCTCGAAACCCTCGCCTTTGGACGCCATGCCACAGCCTGTGCCGTGCACCAGCGCAATGACGCCGTCGACGTTTGGATAATCGGAGAGCATCCCCGAGCGCTCAACCTCGCGCGCAATGAGCCGGGCGGTCGTGGCCGAGCAATTCACTGAAGTCAGGATCGCCAGATAATTGCGCGTGCCGACCTTGCCGTTTGGTCGGCGGAATCCCTGGAAAGTCGGTTGGTCCTCGACCGCCGCGATGTTTTCGGCGCGCGCATCCTCGCCGAAGTGATAGTCGCGAGCGAACTCCTTTACCGCGCAATTGTGCTCATGCACCCACTCGCCCGGCGGCGATCGGCCGCGAGGCGAAGCCGATGATTTGCCCGAATTTCCGGATCGCCGCATCCGACGGAATTGGAACCGCGGCCATCTTGTGACCCCTGGGGATCCGTTCCCGCGCCGTGACTTCGGGCAGGACGGCCGCCCCGGCCGGGAATTCGTCGACCGCAATGACCACATTATCGGAGGCATTGAGTCGCAAGGCGCGAGGCGTTGTCATGGCTCCCTTTCTCGCATGAGCGTGTTCGGGTTACGGCGAGAACATCTCCGGTCGCTGGCGCGCAATCTTTTCCAAGAGATCGCCGGTTACGCTGAGATGACGCTTTATCGCTTCGCGCGCCGCCGGAGCGTCGCCACGCTCAACCGCCGCGACGATCGCTTCATGTTCGCGAAGCACTTCACGGATTCGCCCCGGCGGCGACATCAGCAGGCGCCGCACCCGCTCAAGATGAACCCGCAAATTGTCGAGGATTTCGCTCGCCCTGACCATTCCGAGGCGCGCCGTCAAAATCTGGTGGAAAGCGACATCGGCCGCATAGAACGCCGCCCGGTCATCCGCCTCCACCGCGTTTTTCGCCTCCTTCAAATTCGCCGCGAGCGCATCCTTGTCGGAGCGGCTCATTCGGCGCGCGGCCTCGGCCGCGATCTCGCCCTCCAACGCGCTACGGATGAACAGGCGTTCCCGCACGTCATTGATCGAAATCCGGGCAACGAAGGATCCATGCTGCGGCGCCACGTCAACCAGCCGATCATAGGCGAGCCGACTTACCGCCGCCGAGACCGGAAAACGAGACACCCCGAGCCTCTCGCAGATCATCGTCTTGTCGATCAGGCACCCAGGCTCGAGCGCGCCGGTCAAAATCGCCTCTTTCAATTCGCCGTAGACGGCGTCCGCCTTTGAATGGGCGCCCTTGGCCACAGCTCCGCCCGCCTTATTGGGAAGCGTCGTCAACGCCCTTCCCGGCTAACATGTTAGAGGCTAGAGAGGCGCCGGAGCGCCGTCAATGCTGATTGCGCCGCTTGGGACGAAAGATGACGCCGCTTGCGCTGACCGAAGAGTTGATTCTGCCGGACGATGGATTCGCCGGAGGCTTGGCCGGGAGGGTCTGGCGCGCGGACGTCGAAGGACCGTCCGTCGTCTCAGTCAGACCCGACGGCGTCTTCGACGTGAGCGCCGAGTTTCCGACCATGCGCGACCTCTGCGAGCAGCCCTCTCCTGCCGAGGCCCTCCGCCGCGCTCGAGGCCCGCGCCTGGGACCGATATCCGAAATTCTTGCTCAGACCCCGCGAGAGAGGCGAGCGGGAGGGCGGCCATACCTGTTGGCTCCGATCGACCTCCAGGCGATCAAGGCGGCGGGCGTCACCTTCGCCCGGTCGCTGCTGGAGCGCGTCATCGAAGAGCGCGCGCATGGAGACCCTGAGCGCGCTCAGACCACGCGCGAAGCAATCGCCGCCGCGCTCGGCGCGAGAACTCCGTGGTTTCAAGCCGGGATCGCCGGCCGCGATGCGGCTGAAGGAGGCGCTGATCGCGGCTGGCGCCTGGTCGCAATACCTCGAAGTCGGCATCGGCCCGGACGCAGAAGTCTTCACCAAGGGCCAGCCGATGTCCGCGGTCGGCTGCGGCGACGACGCCGGTTTTCACAGCGCCTCGCGCTGGAACAACCCGGAGCCGGAAGTTGCGCTTGTCGTCGGATCGAGCGGGCGCATTGTCGGCGCGACCCTCGCCAACGACGTCAACCTGCGCGATTTCGAAGGGCGTTCGGCGCTCCTTCTGGGCAAGGCGAAAGACCAGAATGCGAGTTGCGCGATCGGTCCCTTTCTGCGCTTTTTCGACGCGACCTTCGCCCTCGACGACATCCGGACGGCGACAATCTCGTTGAAAGTCGAAGGCGAGGACGGGTTTCTCCTCGAAGGCCGCTCGTCGATGGCCGAGATAAGCCGCGACCCCGTCGATCTCGTCGACGCAGACGCTCGGGCCGAGCCACGCCTATCCCGACGGGTTCGTCCTCCTGCTCGGCACGATGTTCGCTCCCGTCGCAGACCGCGGGGAACCCGGAATGGGCTTCACGCATCAGGCAGACGATATCGTCACCATCGAAACGGAAAAGCTCGGTCGGCTCGTCAATCGGATGAGACCTTGCGAGGAATGCGAACGATGGACGTTTGGGACCGGCGCGCTGATGCGCAATCTTGCGCGTCGGGGGTTGATTTGATGACGCCCGGCGGACAATGTCGGCGTAGAAATCGGGATGAATCATGAGCGCCCTGCACAAGAACCTCATCGCCGGCGAATGGGTGGAGGGCGTCGGCGTCTCCAGGAACGTCAATCCGTCGGACACGAACGACATCGTCGGCGAATACGCTCAGGCCGACGCCGATCAGACCGGCGCCGCGATAAGGGCCGCGCACGCCGCTTTCCCGGCTTGGGCGCGCACGACGCCGCAGGAGCGACACGATGTTCTGTTGCGCGCTTCCGTGGAAATCCTCGCCAGGCGCGACGAACTCGGCCGCCTCCTCGCCCGCGAAGAGGGGAAGACGCTGCCCGAGGCGATCGGCGAGGTCGCGCGGGCCGGCCAGATCTTCGATTTCTTCGCCGGCGAGGCGCTGAGAATCCCCGGCGAAAAGTTCGCTTCGGTGCGCCCTAACGTCGACATCGAGGCGACGCGCGAGCCGGTCGGCGTGATCGGAATCATCTCGCCTTGGAATTTTCCGATCGCGATTCCGGCCTGGAAGATCGCGCCGGCGCTCGCTTACGGCAACGCGGTCGTGTTCAAGCCGGCCGAGCTCGTGCCGGGTTCGGCCCACGCGCTGGCGGAGATCATCGTCCGGGCCGGCATCCCCGAGGGCGTTTTCAACCTCGTGATGGGGCGCGGCTCGGTCGTCGGTCAGGCGATCCTCGATCATAAGCAAGTCGACGCCGTCACCTTCACAGGCTCGGTCGCGACCGGTCGGCGCGTCGCCGCCGCCTGCGCCGGCGCGATGCGCAAGTTCCAGCTTGAAATGGGCGGCAAGAACCCGATCGTCGTGCTCGCCGACGCCGATCTGCCGAATGCGGTCGAATGCGCGGTCAACGGCGCTTATTACTCGACCGGACAGCGCTGCACGGCCTCGTCGCGCATCATTGTCGAGGAGCCGGTCTATACGCGTTTCGCCGACCTCCTCGCGGAGCGCATCCGGGCGCTCGTGGTCGACGACGCGCTCAAGCCCGGAACGAATATCGGGCCCGTGGTCGACCAGACCCAGCTCGATCAGGACCTTTCCTACATCGAGATCGGGCGGAACGAAGGCGCAAGGCTCGCTCTCGGCGGCGAACGGCTCAACCGCGCGACGCCCGGCTTCTACATGGCGCCGGCCTTGTTCGTCGACGCCGACAATTCCATGCGCATCTCGCGCGAGGAGATCTTCGGCCCGGTTGCGACGATGATCCCGGCGCGCGATTACGACCACGCGCTCACGATCGCCAACGACACCGAGTTCGGCCTCTGCTCCGGCATTTGCACGACGAGCCTCAAGCGCGCGTCGCATTTCAAGCGCAACTCCGAAGCCGGCATGGTCATGGTCAACCTGCCGACGGCGGGCGTCGATTACCACGCCCCCTTTGGCGGGCGCAAAGCCTCGAGCCTGGGCCCGCGCGAGCAGGGGCGTTACGCGGCGGAGTTCTATACAACGGTGAAGACGGCCTACACGCTGGCGTAAGACCGGAACGGGCGGGGCGAACCAAGACATGATCCTGATTTCCGGCGAGGCGCTGATCGACCTCATTCCCGACCCGGTGAAACAGAACGCCTATGACGCGGTGCTCGGCGGTTCGCCGTACAACGTCGCGATCGGCCTCGCCCGCCTCGGCTCGAAAACCGCGTTCGTGTCGCGCATTTCCGCGGACGGCAACGGCGAAGCGCTCGCGGCGGGCCTCGCCGGCAACGGCGTCGATCTCGCCTTTGTCCTGCGCGACAAGCGGCCCTCGACGCTCGCCTTCGTGATGCGCGGGACGGCCAAGACCGGCTCGCGCTACTCGTTCTATCTCGACGCGACCTCTTTCGACGGCCCATGGCCATTTCCGGCGACCTGGCCAAAAGAAGGACGCCATCTGCATGTCGGCTCCATTTCGGCGGTCGACCCGCGGCATGGCGAGCGCGTGGTCGAAGCGCTGAAGGCGGCGCGATCGCATGCGACCGTCAGCTACGATCCCAATATCAGGCCGTTGGTGACGCCGGATCGCCCGTCCGTCGCGGCGCTCGTCGAGCGGCAGGCCTCGCTCGCCAATGTGGTCAAGGCGAGCGAGGAAGACCTGCAATGGCTCTACCCTGACCGTCCGGTGGAGGAGAGCCTTGCGGCGTGGGCTGCGACGGGTCCCCGCTTCTGCGTCGCAACTCTCGGCGAACGAGGCGCTCTCGCCATTCTCGACGGCGAGCGGGTCGAGGTTCCGGCCCCTCGCATCGAGGTGGCCGACACGGTCGGCGCCGGCGACAGCTTCATGTCCGCCCTCCTCTCGGCCATGGATCACGATTCCGCGCTCGGCGCCGGAGCGGGAGCGGCCGAGCCGCGCCGCTCTTGAGCGGTGGCTCAGGTTCGCTGCGGCCGCCTCGGCGATCACCTGCACGCGCAAGGGATCCGATCCGCCGACGCGGGCCGAGGTCGAGGTTGCGCTCGGAGCCTGAAAAGTTGTGATGATTGGACTTTAAGCGAATGCGGCTTACGTTGCGGGGCCCGTGCGACCAGTCTAAAACGCTTGGCCGAACCGAAACAGGACGAAACGCATGGCAACGACTGACGCTGCGGCGGTCAAGCGCCGTCCACGGCCGCTTTCGCCGCATCTTGGCATCTACAAGCTTACGATGACGATGGCGATGTCGATCGCCCATCGCATCACCGGCGCGGGCCTATATGTCGGCGTGTTGCTCCTCGCCTGGTTCCTGATCGCGGCTTCGGCGGATGCCGCCGCCTTCGGCGTCTTTTCGGCGTTCATCGAGTCGATCATCGGCCGTCTCGTCCTGTTTGGCTTCACTTGGGCGCTGTTCCACCACCTGATCGGCGGGATTCGGCATTTCCTGTGGGACGCCGGCTATGGCATGGACGCGCCGATGCGCGATCAGCTCGCCTGGGCCACCCTTATCGGCGGTTTCGTGCTGACGATCGTCGCCTGGGCGATCGGGTATGCGGTGAGATAGGGGAGCTTCGTCATGGCCAACGACTCCGATGGTCTGCGGACGCCCCTCGGGCGGGTCCGCTTTCTCGGCGCCGCGCGCAACGGAACGGGCGAAGCCTGGCTCATGCACGTGACCTCGCTCGCGCTGATCCCGCTCACCCTCTATTTCGTATGGCTCGTGCTCGATCTCCTGCACATGGACTACAACGGCGTCAGGGAGGAGCTCGCCCGGCCCATTCCGGCGATCCTGCTGCTGGCGTTCATCATAGCGGGGATCGTGCACATGGAGCTCGGCATGCGCTCGATCATCGTCGACTATATTCACGGCCACAGCCGCGCCTGGGCGCTGGCCGCCAACACCTGCTTCTGCGCGCTGCTGGCGCTCGCCTGCGTCTACGCCACGCTGCGCGTCAGCTTCACGTAAAGACAACCCGAGACGGAATACCCAATGGCCACGAACGGCTCTTCGGCCCAAGGCGCGCCAGCCCTCGGCGGCAAGGCCTATCCGATCACCGACCACACGTTCGACGTCGTCGTCGTCGGAGCGGGCGGCGCCGGCTTGCGCGCGAGCGTCGGCTGCGCCCAGGCGGGCCTCAAGACCGCGTGCGTCTCAAAAGTGTTCCCGACCCGCTCGCACACGGTCGCGGCGCAGGGCGGCATCTCCGCCTCGCTCGGCAACATGGGCCCGGACGACTGGCGCTGGCACATGTACGACACCGTCAAGGGCTCGGACTGGCTCGGAGATCAGGACGCGATCGAGTATCTGTGCCGCAACGCCCCGGCCGCGGTCTACGAGCTCGACCACTGGGGCGTGCCATTCTCGCGCACCGAGGAGGGCAAGATCTACCAGCGTCCGTTCGGCGGCATGACGACCGACTTCGGCAAGGGCATCGCCCAGCGCACTTGCGCCGCGGCCGACCGCACCGGCCACGCGATGCTTCATACGCTCTACGGGCAGGCGCTGAAGGCCCGCTGCGAGTTCTTCGTCGAGTATTTCGCCATCGACCTCATCCGCGATTCGGAAGGCGCGGTGAGAGGCCTCGTCTGTCTCAAGATGGACGACGGCACGATCCACCGCTTCCGCGCCCAGACGACGATCCTGGCGACCGGCGGCTACGGCCGGGCCTACTTCTCCTGCACTTCGGCGCATACCTGCACCGGCGACGGCAACGCCATGGTTTTGCGCGCGGGGCTGCCGCTGCAGGACATGGAGTTCGTGCAGTTCCATCCCACCGGCATCTACGGCGCAGGCTGCCTGATCACCGAGGGCGCGCGCGGCGAGGGCGGCTATCTCGTCAATTCGGCCGGCGAGCGCTTCATGGAGCGCTACGCCCCGCACGCCAAGGACCTTGCCTCGCGCGACGTCGTGAGCCGCTCCATGACCATCGAGATCCGCGAGGGGCGCGGCGTCGGCAAGAACAAGGACCACATCTACCTGCACCTCGATCATCTCGATCCGAAGGTGCTGCACGAGCGCCTGCCCGGCATCTCGGACCTCGCGCGCATCTTCGCCGGCGTCGACCTGACCAAGGGGCCGATTCCGGTCCTGCCGACCGCCCACTACAACATGGGCGGCATCCCGACGAACTTTCACGGCGAGGCGCTCACCAAGGTCGGCGGCGATCCGGACGCGGTCGTCCCCGGCCTGATGGCGCTCGGCGAGGCAGCCTGCGTATCGGTGCACGGGGCGAACCGACTCGGCTCCAACTCGCTTATCGACCTCGTCGTGTTCGGCCGCGCCGCCGGCTTGCGCGCCGCCGAAATGCTGAGGCCAGGGGACCGTCAGGCGGACCTTCCCAAGGACAGCGCCGAGTTCGCGCTCTGCCGGCTCGACCGCTTCCGCAACGCCAACGGCAAGACGCCGACCGCGATGCTCCGCATCGCCATGCAGCGGGTGATGCAGGTCGACTGTGCGGTTTTCCGCACCGCCGCGACGCTCGCCGAGGGCAAGGAGAAGATCCACGCCGCCTGGCGCGCCGGCGCCGACATCGGCGTCACCGACCGGTCGCTCATCTGGAACTCCGACCTGATCGAGTCGCTCGAGTACGACAATTTGATCGTGCAGGCGGTGGTGACGATGGAAGGCGCGCTGAACCGCCTCGAGAGCCGCGGCGCGCACGCGCGCGAGGACTATCCGAAGCGCGACGACGTCAACTGGATGAAGCACACGCTGGCGTGGATCGACCCGAACAAGCAGACGGTCGCGATCGACTACCGGCCGGTGCACGCCTACACGATGAGCAACGACATCTCCTACATCGAGCCGAAGGCGCGGGTGTACTAGCAGCCTGTCGGACTTGACCTTCGGACCATCGATTTCATTAGCGTTTTTCAAATTTGGGAGAAACACGATACCAAATGATATCAACATCTTACGCGGTACGAAAAGTTCAAGTCCGACAAACTGCGAGGGGTTGCTAAATGAACGGCGCGATGATTGTCGATATACTTAAGGAGTTTGATATTCCGATCGGCGCTGTGACTGCGTCTCAGTGGAAATCAAAACAGCGGATTACTCGGACGTTCTTACGAAACGCGCTTAAGAAGTTCGAGTCGCATTTGCTTACGAGTGCCGTGGTTCCGATTGTGGAGTTTCATGAGCTAAATTTCTTTCCACGCAAATCCTATGGACACCCTCCTCAGGAATCCCCTCATTTCGAGAACGGCCTGATTTCGGCGCTTTTCGGCCCTCACGTAGAGCGAATGGGGAGCCCTAAGGCCCCGCGTTTTTCGTGGCGCGACCTCTCTCTCGACGATTGCGAGACCCGAACTTGCACTTCAGGAACTCGTCATACGAGAACTCGCCGCATCAAAATGCCAACCTCCAGTTGCATTTTGGCCCTCGAAAAAATGAGGGGATGGCTGAGGACACCCTCCTAAAGCGTAACGATAACACGAGCGTCGTGCAGGAGCTGAAAGCCTCCCAAGGAATATACGCGTTCTTTGAAACTCAGGTCGACTTGTTTATGTCGGCAAAACTGAAAGAAACAACCTATTTTCTGAAATGGATCAACGCTACAAGGGTAAAAAAGTCCCGTTTCGTGTCTTGAAGGGTGGAAAGTCTCACTCGGTCGACGCCCACATAGAGGATGTTGCTCAATATTTCTCAGCGTATCGGATTCATCCGCGATTGAAAACAAATGTGGAAGCTTTACTAACTCGAGTAATAATGAATAACGCACACAACGTCCAGGCTGCAGGATTTTCCGGTTTACCGTAGAGGATGTGATGGTCGAAATTGCCCTTCCCAAGAACTCGCGCCCGACCAAGGGCAAGACGTGGCCAAGGCCAGCCAACGCCAAGCGGGTCGCCGAATTCCGCATCTATCGCTGGAACCCGGACGACGACGCCAATCCGCGCATGGACACCTATTTCGTCGACCGCAACGACTGCGGGCCGATGATTCTCGACGCCCTCATCTGGATCAAGTCCAAGATCGACTCGACCTTGACCTTTCGCCGCTCCTGCCGCGAGGGCGTGTGCGGCTCCTGCGCGATGAACGTCGACGGGCTCAACACGCTCGCCTGCACCAGCTTCATCGACGAGGCCGCCGCGCCGGTCGTGATCTATCCCCTTCCCCACCAGGAGGTGATCAAGGACCTCGTGCCGGACCAGACGATCTTCTTCGCCCAGCACGCCTCGATCGAGCCGTGGCTCAAGACGACGACTCCGGCGCCGGAGAAGGAGTGGCTGCAGTCGCCGGAGGACCGCGCCAGGCTCGACGGGCTCTACGAGTGCATCCTGTGTGCCTGCTGCTCGACCTCCTGCCCGAGCTACTGGTGGAACGGCGACCGCTACCTCGGCCCGGCGATCCTCCTCCAGGCCTATCGCTGGCTGATCAACTCGCGCGACGAGGCCAAGGGCGAACGGCTCGACAATCTCGAGGACCCGTTCCGGCTCTACCGTTGCCACACGATCATGAACTGCGCCAAAACCTGCCCCAAGGGCCTGAACCCGGCCAAGGCGATCTCGCACGTCAAGCAGATGATGGTCGAGCGCCGGATGGGATGAACGGCGCGTTTGCTCCGTCCCTCGCAAGACCTCCCTTGCGCGGCGCCGGAAGCACGGGAAAAAGCGGTCTCCCTCCCAAATTCCGAAAGAATAGTTTCTCGCCTCCCCCGATGCTTGGATCGCCCTGTCCAACACCTGTTAGGCTCCTGTTACGCTGCTGTTACGCTCCTGTTCCGTCTCGCATTTCTCCTGTTATTTTGTCCGCCTGCTTCCGCCTGCGTTGTCGGCGTCGCGCCGACCCGACCGTCCTTGGCCCGTTCTGGACGCCGTCTCGGCGGCAGCGGCGCCGCAAACGCAAGCGAGGGTTCGGCCGCCTTTCCGGCAGCAACAGAACCTTGACTTTTCAGAAGTTGACAAGTATAGCTCGTATCAGTCCGAAGCGAGGCGATGGGCGCTTCTCGTCTAATGGCGGCTGGGGCGCTTTTTACGCCTAGCGCTGAATAAGCCATTGAAAAGGCTCAAAACGGCAATGGCCGCCTGTCGCTAAGAGTTGGCATGGATTTGGGGTCGGCGCCGCCTCGGCCTGGGGTTGGCGCCACCACAGCGAGGTTTCGGCGCCGTAAATCACCCAAACTCGTCCCCAAAGGTCAACGGCGACCCATAGCCTGGCGCGACGGACGCGCGCCCAACAAGCACAATGCCGCCGCAACCGCCTCGACGTCGCCTTTCATCATCGCGGCGGACATCGCCGCTGCAACCCGTCGGCGTGCATTCGAAGCCGCGCGCTGCAATTCGATGACGATGCCCTTGAATTCACCGTTTTCTGGACGGCCCGTGAAGCGGGCCAACCCCGTATAGCCCTCGTCCAACCCCGACATTTTCACCCCCCAACGAAAATACTTTATAGCAGCTTGTTCTGGGCGGGTTAATCTGAAACCCGTCGCGCGACCGGGATCAATTCGGCCCCCGGGACGCCCTTCTTGATGAGCGGGGACAACCCCGGTTGGCGTTGGCGGCCGTTCGGAAGGCCCGTCGCGAGCCGCCTGCGCCCTCCGGCCGGAGCGCGCGCAGGCCGACATGTCTTCGCCGGAGCAACCCGGCGGCGCCGAAACAAGCCGCCAAATCTGGCCTGCTCTCTACGTACATTCCACAATTGCATCTTTCCGGGCAACCAGGCAGTTGTATTGCGGCGAAATCGAGGGAACTTCCATCCGAACACGGAGAAGACGTGATGACGCCGAACGGCCGCGCAAGCGCGCTTCCAATGGCCCCCGAGTCCTGGGCCGGGCCCAACTCGCGAATTCTGCCGGGCGGCGAGCAGCCGCCGCCGTTCGGCAAAGAGCTTTGCAGCAGGGAATTGATCGCACGTCAGCGAGCGCTGATAGAGGACATCAGGGAGGTCATTTCCCTGACCAGGAAAATCATCGACACGACCCGCGAGCAGCTTGACGCCTTCAATTTTCTCCACGGCGGTTCTCGGCCGGACGCGGCGCATGAGAGCCGTCCGGCGCCGGGAGCGGATCCGGAGGCGCGGCGCTCTTAGGTCGGCTCGGGCAGTTGGAAAAGGCGCCCAAATTCCGGCGCAGGACTTTCTTAGTAGGGCTCGTCGGCGGCGAGAATCAGTCCCTGCTCGGTCAGGACGACCCAGGAGCCGCCTGCGCGCGTGATCCCCTCGACGCGTCCGGCGCCGGGAAGAAAATCGCCCCGCCGAACCGCTCGCTCGCCATAACGCCCCTCGACCAACGCCACGTCGTCTCGCGCGCCGAGGACGATGTACCCGCGCAGGACCGGCCACGGCCGCTCGATCGAGCCCGTCGTCTCCATCGAGACGTCGGGGCCGAATTTCGGCGGCGAGGGAGACTGCTCTTGCGGCGGCGAAGGCGGATTCGCAACAGGCTCGGCCGATGCGACGACCTTCTTCTCGAGCTTGTCGATGCGGGCCACGAGCTCGGCAGTCTGCGCGCTCGTTTCGCGGTCGACGCGCTCGTTGAGCTTGTCGACCTTGGCGCTCTCGTCCCGGTCCAGCTTCTCCACGCGCTGGGCGAGCAGGGCGAGCGCGCCGCTCAGGTCGCGCGATGAGGCGACGTTCGATCGGATTTCGCCGACGGAGCGCCGCAACTCGACCAGTTCGTCATGCGACTTGGCGTTTTCGATCACGTTGAGGCGCGCATTGAGGGCGTCGATCGTCTTCGCGAGCGCCTTGGTTTCGTTCGCCTGCTCGTCGATCAGCCCTGCCTGCGAACGATAATCGTTGAGCGCCCACACCGCCCCGCCGGCGAGAACGCCGGCCGCCGCGATCGCCGCAGCCCAAGCGAACCGCGAGCGCCCGGATGGCGTCGGCCGCCCGGCCATGGGTTCGTCGATCGGCTCCGCCCGAAACGTCGCCGCGATCAGGACAGGCACAGGCAGGCGCGGTCGGAAGCCGGCCGACCCCGTTTCTGTTTGCGCTTCGACGTCAGGCGGCAGGAGATCGCGCTCCGCGCCCGACTCCGGTTCGCTGTCTTCCGAATTTTCCGGGACTTCGCGCTCGCTCATCGGCGCCCATGGGGTTGACGTAACATTCGGGGAATTGTCTCGCCGCACGGTTAAGAAACCGTTGAGCATAGGGGTGCCCAACGCTAAGAAAGGAGCCAGAAGAATGCGGACGTCTGTTGCGCCGCGCCGGGCCACCCCCGAGCCGGCGCGCTCAGAAGTCGAGCGCCTCCAGAGGCATCGAGATCGACGCTGCGAGCCCTTCTGGACGCCATGTCCTTTGAATATCGACGTCAGCGGAGGCGACGAGCCAGTTGGAGAAGGCCGTGCCGAAGCCCTTGTGCTGCGGCGCGCCGGACAGAGGCGGACCGCCTTCCTCGCGCCAGTCGATCCTATAGCGTCCGTCCGCCGCCGCGCATGAGATCCTGACCGTCCCCGTGTCGCTCGAGAGCGCGCCGTGTTTCACCGCATTGGTCGCCAGTTCGTGCACGATCAGCGCGATCGTGCCGGCCGCCTGCAATCTGATCGCGGCGTCGTCTCCTTCGACTGAAATCGTCTCATGAGACGCCCCCCTGTACGGAGCGATCAACGTTTGCAGAAGGCCCCTGACGGTTTCGGGGCCCGACGGCGCCGCCAGCGCGGCGCCTTGCGCCGCAACATAGCGGTGCGCCGCAGCCAGGGCGTCGATGCGCGCTTGAAAGGCGCGGGCGAACGGGCGCATCTCGGGCTGGCCTCGGGCAGAAAGCGTTACCAAGCCCGAAATCACCGCGAAAGTGTTGCTGATCCAGTGAGAAAGCTCGAGGGCAAGGAGGTCGCGCGCCCCCACGCCCCCATCAAAGCCGTCAATGTCGGTACGGGTCCCGGATTGCTTCGCCATTGGCGTCAGCACCGTAGCTGGGACGTAGCCGCCGGTCTGCCCGCAAGTGAACACAACTGGTCCTGATAAGCGGCGCCGAACCGGCCTCAGGAGCGGAAGATGACGACGGTCAATTCCGGGGCCGACCCTCCCGCCAACAACTTTCTCCGCGCCCTGCGGCCGGACGACTTTCCGCTTCTCCGGCCCAACCTCAGGCCCATCTCCGTCCGCGCCGGACAAGTCCTCTACCAGCCCGGCGACGATGTCCGGCATGTCTACTTTCCGGTCAACAGCACCCTGCTCGCCTTCCGGGTCGTGCTCGACGACGGGCGCGCGGTCGAGACGGCGCTGGTCGGCCGGGAGGGCGCAATGGCCGGCATCGTCAGCCAGGGCCGACTGCCCGCTCACTCCCGGGGGGCCGAAGTTCTAAACGAAGGGCCGCTCCTGCGCATGGATGTGGAGCAGCTCGAGGGGGCGAAGTTGAAATCGCTTACGATCCGCCATCTGTTCGCCCGCTACGCCGACTGCCTGATGGCGGAGGTCTTCCAGTCGGTCGCGTGCAACGCGGCGCACTCCATCGAACAACGGGCGGCCAAATGGCTCATCTCCGCGATGGAGAGGACCTCGGAGTTGCGCGTGCCCCTCACCCAGGAACAGCTCACGGACATTCTGGGCGTGGGCCGAAGCTATGTCAGCCGAGTGATCCAGTCGCTGAAAGCGCGCAAGCTGATCGAAACCCACCGCGGGAGTCTCACCGTCGCCGATCCCGACGGATTGAGGGGGATCGCCTGCGGCTGTCGGGCCTCGGTCTGCCGCCACTTCGAGGAAGTGCTGAAGGGCGTCTATCCGGACGAGCCGATCAAGCCTTCCACATGAGGCGCGCGGGACCCGAGCCCAACCCTACCGCCTCAGGGCGAGGCAGGTGATGTCGTCGAACTGCGGCTTGCCACGCGCGAAATCGCGCACCGCGTACTCCACCCGCGCGACCCACTGGGCAGCCGTCGCGCTAGCTTCCTGCCCGAGAAGATCGAGCAGGCGTCTCTCGCCGAATTCAATCTCGTTTACGTCCGAGGCTTCTGTGACGCCGTCGGTATAGAGGAAGAAAAGATCGCCTTCGCGCGCTGCAGGACGGCGGCATACCGGTCGGCTTGTTCGACAATCTGAAGATGAGGGTGAGCCGCGCCGAGCTGCGCATATTCGACCTCGCCCGAGCGCGGATCGAAGGTGGCGTAGAGCAGGGTCGCGAACAGTTCGGCGGCGTTGTTGTGGGCAAGATATGCATTCGCCTTCAGGATCGCGCCGGGCAGGTCGGTCGTCTGCAGGTTGATGCGGATGGGCGTCTTGGTGATGCCCATGAACAGCGCCGCCGGCACGCCTTTGCCGCAAACGTCGCCGACCCCGACCGCGACGCGCCCGTCCGCGAGCCGCACAAGATCGAAGAAATCGCCGCCGACGTCGCGCGCGGGCGTCATCGCCGCGGAAACGTCGAGGCCGGTCTCGGCGACGAAACTGTCGACCTTCGGCAGGAGCGCGCGCTGGATGACGGCAGCGCCCGCCATTTCGTCGTCGCGCTGGCGGCGCAGGACGATCTGCTCGGCCATGCGCCCGAAGGTTTGCCCGAAATCGGCGAGGTCCGGGATCGGATTGCGCAGCTCGTCGAGCAGGGCGGGGTCGAACTCGTGGCGCTCGAGCGCGCCAGAGCACGCGCGTAGAGCCCGATTGCGCCGTTCAACCTGCGCAGACGATCGCCCATCCGGCCGATGATCTGAGCAGCGAGGGCGTCGCCTGCGTGACCCTGACGAGCGCGTCGCGTCCGATTTGCAGGACGGAAACGGGCGTGCGGGCGCGGGCGGTCGCCGAACGCGGCAGTCGCGCGAGCGAGCCGAGTTCTCCGACCAACGCGGGCGCCTTCATTGTCGAAATCGGGATCGTCCCGCGCGGGCTGTCGGAGGTGACGATCACTTCCCCCTTGAGAAGCAGCATGGCGCAGTATCTCGGCTCTCCCTGGACCATGAGGATCGCCTCAGGTTCGAAGGTCCGGATTTCTGAGGCTTCGATCAGAAACGCGACATTGGCTTCGGAAAGGTCGCGGAAGGCGCTCAAAGCGCGAATGGCGGCGCGCACCGCCGGAGTTGCGTTCATTTTTCTCTTGAGCGGCCTCAGCGGCCCGCGTTGGCCTCGAACTCGAGGACGAGCCGGTTGTGACCGTCGTCGCGCTGATAGGCCATACGCCGCGAGAATTTCTTCAGCAAGCTTGTGCCGTAGCCGCCGATCTTAAAATCTTGGGTAGAACTTTCGATCCGGCGCACCGGGGCGACGGTGGGATCATAGGGGGCGCCGTCGTCGACGAATTCGACCCGCACGTCGTCCGGCTCGGTGCAAATGGAAATCGATGCGCGATTGGCGCGGCCGTGCTGGACGGCGTTGAGGAAAAGCTCCTCGAGGCACAGATTGATGGCGAATTCAGCGTCCGCGCCGAGGCCGAGCGCGCGGAACTCCTTCGCTAGCCACGCCTCGGCGTCCAGCGCGGCCGCGACCGTGCCGGGAAAGCCGCGCGAGCGCGTCTGCGGCGCGAGTACGCTCATGCCTTCCTGTTCTCGAAGTCGGCGCGCCGCTCTCTGAGCACCGCCGCGGCCGAGGAAAAATCGGGGTAGAGACCGGCGATCTCGTTGAAACCCGTCGAACGAAGCACCTTCGAGACGTTTTCGTCGGCTCCGCAGACCGCCATGTCCGCCCCGCGGCGGATCAGCGCCTTGGCGCTCACCATCAGCGTGCGAACGCCGAGCGAAGCGATGAACGGAACCTTTGCGAGGTCGACGATCATGGACTGGGCGGTTTGCGCCAGCTCCTGAAAGCGGGCGTCGACCGCCTGGGCGCCTGCGATGTCGAAGCGGCCGTCAAGCACGACGTGCAGGTCAACCCTTCCGCCGTGTCAGTCACATTCATTTCCATCTGCGCACCGTTCCCGATCGATCTGTTGATTTTGGCAAAACGAGTAATCGCGCTTGATGACGGTTTGGCGACGGCGCGCGCTGGTATTTTCCGTCAAAGACGCAGCCCCGGCTTCGGCGATCCCGATGGCGACGCTCGCCCAGCGCGCGGATCGAACGGCCGGGATCTGCCCGACCGTCAAGGGAAAGCTCTCGGCGTCCCGCTCGATCCTCAGGCGGCGGCGGTCTTCGCGCGCGTGGCGTCGTGGAGCGCTCGCCATTGCGCGTCAAACAGAGCTGCGCCGGAATCGAGAATGTCGCCCGAGGCCTCCCGCATCAGCGAGCACGCCGTCGGCAGCCGCGCGTGGAGGCGCCCGGTCAGCGCGCTCTCCTCGAAGGTGAATTGCGTTTTGAACTTCTGCGCCAGCATCCGCATCGCGATGTTGTCCGGCAGGCAGATGATCTCGATCGTCTCGACACCATGGTTGGTGGCGGCGCGCTGGATGCGGCGGAACAGCTTCTCGCCGATGCCCTGGCGACGGTGCTCGTTCTCGACCGAGAAAGCCGCCTCGGCGTGGATGTGCCTGTCGAACGGCGCCTGCTCGCTCCAGATCGCCTTGTTCGACCGCAGTTCTGCTGCGCCGCACAAATGGCCGTTGGCGAAGGCGCCGTACAGCAGGTCGCCCTGCCCGAAGCAATGCTCGGCATAGCGCAGGAGGAAGTCGTCCGACATGCCGCCGCCGAATCGCTCGTGGCGACTGCGAGCGTCCAGACGCAGCAGATGGTCGCGAAACGCTTCCATGTCCGATGGCCAAAGCCGGCGGATTTCGACGTTCAAAGGCACTTTCTCACTCATGGCGTCCTCGCCGATTCGTCCTCGGCGCCTCATCCCGGGCGGCATATTGTGCACCGCACTATAAATATTGTGCACCGCACTATAAATTGCAAGCGGCCGGAAAAATATCTTTCGTTAAGTGTTGGTAAATTGCAACAGCGTCTTGCCGAGCGTTTCGCGCTTGGCGATCGCCTCGAAGGCCTTTTGATAGTCCTCAAGGGCGAATTTTGCGTGAATATGGACGCTCAGGCGCGCGCTTTCGGCCCAGGCGAGGAGCTGAGACATATTGTCGCGATGGACCTCGGGCTCGCGATTGACGAATTCACCCCAGTAGACGCCCCGGATGTCGCAGCCCTTCAGCAATGTCAGGTTGAGCGGCGGACGGGGAATCTCGCCCGAGGCGAAGCCGATCACCAGAAAACGCCCCTTCCAGGCGATCGAGCGTAACGCAGCCTCGGTCAGCGCGCCGCCGACCGGGTCGTAGACGACGTCGACTCCCTTGCCGCCGGTCAGCGCCTTGAGCTGCGCCCGCAGGTCCTCGCTCGCGTAATTGATCGTCTCGGCGGCGCCGTAACGGCGGGCGAATTCGAGCTTTTCGTCGGACGAAGCGCAGGCGATCACGCGAGCCCCCATCACCGCGCCGATCTCGACCGCCGCGAGCCCGACCCCGCCCGAGGCGCCGAGCACGACGAGCGATTCGCCGGGGTTGATTTCGGCGCGCTGCTTGAGCGCATATAGCGTCGTGCCGTAGGCGATCGACAGGCCCGCCGCCTTGTCGAGCGGGAGGCCGTCGGGCAGGCGCGCGAGCCGCTCGGCGGCGATCGCGATCTGCTCGCGCGCCGCGCCGTAGCCGGTTGAGCCCATCACCCGGTCGCCGACCGCAAAGCCCTCGACGCCCGGGCCGAGGGCGGCGATGCGGCCGGAAAACTCCCCCGCCGGCGAAAACGGAGGCTCGGGCTTCAGCTGGTACTTGCCCTCGATGATGAGCGTGTCGAAGAAGTTGAGCGCCGCATACGCGACCTCGACCACCGCTTCCCCCCGTCCCGGGACGGGCGGCTCGGCGTCCATCACCTTCAGGTTTTCCGCCGGACCGAGCGACGGACAGATCAGGGCTTTCATTGCCGACTCCCAATTTTACTCATTTTTCATTAACCAGATGCAGCTTTACAAGGCCGGTCCTTCGGGGGAAAGCGCGAGGCCGGAATTTCGCCCCGATCCCCCGGCAAGGGGAACGAATAGCCGGTTTTGGAGCGCGCTCGAGGGACCGATGTCGATGTTTTTTCCTTCATTTTCCTATCGCTGGCGCGTCAGCGCCGCTTGGCTCGCCGCCCTCGCGCTGGCGTCGGCCTTCGCCTCCGCCGAGGCCGCGACCAAGAAGACGGACAAGAGCGACTCGGCCAAGCCCAACCTCATCGCCACCTTCGGCGACTGGAACGTGTTCGTCAGCCAAACCAGCAAGGGGCGCATCTGCTACGTCCTCGCCCAGCCGAAGACGCGAGAGCCGGACAGCCTGAAGCGCGACCCCGGCTACGCCTTCATTTCCGACCGCCCGACCGAGGGCGTGCGCAACGAGGTCTCGTTCATCATGGGCTTCGACGTCGCCAGCGGGACGGAGACGGAAGCCAGGGCCGATTCCAAATCCGACGCGAAACCCGGCAAATCCGACGCAAAAGCCAGCGCAAAGGCGAAGTTGTCGAAGGCCGAGGCGAAGGCGAAGGCGAAGGCGAAGGCGATCGCCGCGCCGCTCGCGGCCGTCGGCGAGGAGAACTTCGACCTCCTGCCCAAGGGAGGCAACCTCTGGGTGAAAAACGCGGCGCGCGAGAGCGCGCTGATCGCCGAGATGAAGAAGGGCGCGGCGCTCGAGATCAAAGCCGCCTCCCTCAAGGGCAACGAATCGACCGACTCTTATTCGCTCGCCGGCTTCTCGCAAGCGATGGAGCGCTTGCAGAAGGAATGCCCGCCGAGAACCTAGTGCTTCGCTTCGCCCGCAATGACGGCTTCTGGCCTTAGCATAGGCCGCTTTGGCGGCGCCCTTGAACACTAGATACTGGGGGTCCAAGGCTGCCAGGGCCATACCATTTCCGGGGCGATATTATACTTTACATGACCACCCCATAGGTATAAGGTTGCGGCATAAGGAGATTTTGCCGTGTCCCGATCCATTTTCAGCGAACCACAGTTTAACGACGAAGCTGCCGCCTACGCCTATGTCGAGGCGCGGATTTGGCCGAACGGCCGCGTTTGCCCGCATTGCGGCGTCGTGGACGGCTCGGGTGCGCTCAAGGGCAAGAGCGACAGGATCGGCCTCTACAAGTGCTATGCTTGCCGCAAGCCCTTCACTGTCAAGGCCGGGACCATCTTCGAGTCCAGTCATATCGCAATGCGCGATTGGCTGACCGCCATTCACCTGATTTGTTCGAGCAAGAAAGGCGTCTCGGCCAACCAGCTTTACCGCACCTTGGGGATCACTCTCAAGAGCGCATGGTTCATGGACCATCGTATTCGAGAGGCGATGCGCTCCGGCCAGCTCGGGCCTTTGGGCGGCGATGGAACTCCGGTCGAAGCCGACGAGACTTTCTTCGGGCGGAAGGAAGGCGAAACTGTCGCGCGCGGCTATGCGCACAAGAACGCGGTTCTCACTCTCGTTGAGCGCGGCGGCGAAGCCCGCTCTTTCCACGTCGAGGGCGTCAAGGGAGATGATCTCGCGCCGATCGTTCGCTCCAACATCGCCCGCGAAGCGCACCTGATGACCGATGAGGCAAACCAATATACCAAAGTTGGCAAAGAGTTCGCCAACCATGGCAAGGTCGATCACAGCCTCAGGAATCCCCTCATTTCGAGAACGGCCTGATTTCGGCGCTTCTGGGTATCCATTTAACCGGACTGGACGATTTGTCTCCAAGGGCGGTTCGGCGAAGGTCGCTCCAAGCTGGGCGGATGTCCGCGGTGTCTCGGCGGCTTGGGAGGAACAGCCTTTGGGCTCTGGCTCATAACAAGGTCTTGGTAACGAACCGGTCCATGCGCGACAGCAAGCTCCAGGACCCGGTAGAACAGCATCCCTCTGCTACGTGAGCGGCGGCGATTGAAGCGGAACGCGAACTCATCCAGGTAACTGGGCAAGTGTGCGGAATCCACCGCTCCCTGGTGGGTGCCAGCAGCCATCGTTTGGCAAGGGACGCTATTCGATGCACGCCTGGCAGAAGTTCTCCGGGGTCCTCGCCTCGCGTTGATGCGGCCCGCTGGCTACGGCGGTCATGAATATACCCATGCTTCTCCAACCACCGGTAACCCTGCCAGGCATCGGTGATGACTGTCGCCCCCGGCTCGACGTTATCCAACACGAAGGAGTGAAGCGATTCTGAGGAGGCATCCGCCACGGGCGCCATTCGACAGCGCCCGAATCCCTTCGGCTCGAGGATCTCGATCGCGATACACGTCAGGATCTTCTTCCCTTTGGCACGGCCTCCCGAAAGTCCAGTTTCCTTGCCTCCGATGTAGGTTTCGTCCACCTCCACCTTCCCGCAAAGGCGCTCCCGATCGGGGCGAATCAGCACAGACCGCAAGCGATGAAGGATAGCCCACACCGTCTGGTAGGAGCCGATCTCCAAGGTCCGCTTCAAGCTCAGCGCCGAGATCCCATCTTTGCCACTCGCAAAATACCAACAGGCTGAAAACCAAACCGTGAGTGGAGTGCGGGTCCGGTCGAAGATGGTGCCTGCTATCACTGACGTACGGCTGCCGCATCCAGTGCACTTGAACCTGCCGTCGCCAAGCCGCCATCCTTCCGAATGGCCACAGGACGGGCAGACGAAGCCGTGAGGCCATCTCAACCATTCCAGGTAGTCGAGGCAGTCCGCATCAGTCGGGAACCAAGCCCGAAACTCCCCAAGGGACTTAGGGTAGTGGATGCTGGCGAGGGGTCGCTCCATCCACCCAGCATACGCCCAAGTCCGGTTAAATGGATATCCCAGTCGGCGCTTTTCGGCCCTCACGTAGAGCGAATGGGGAGCCCTAAGGCCCCGCGTTTGTCGTGGCGCGACCTCTCTCTCGACGATCGCGAGACCCGAACTTGCACTTCAGGACTCGTCATACGAAACTCGCCGCATCAAAATGCCAACCTCCAGTTGCATTTTGGCCCTCGAAAAAATGAGGGGATGGCTGAGGATCACAGCCGCGAGGAATACGCCTATTTCGACCGCAAAACCAATATGGTCATCAGCGTCAACGCCGCCGAAGGTTATTCGTGCCTATCCGGTTAACGCCCACACCCTATATCTTGAGTTGGGCCGACCGCGGCGCTATCCGGTTGACACCCACAGATAGGCGAGTTAGATCGTGGGCGTAAAGCGGATACAGGTCGCTGACCATGGACGTTCTCGCCCGCGCCAATCTGCCATTCCCGGAATCGCTCCCCGAGTTCCAGGGGCTTTTTCCTGATGATGCGGCCTGTGCCTCCTACCTGGAAAAGTCCCGTTGGAGCGAGGGGTTCGTCTGCCCTCACTGCGGGTCTGTTGGGGAACCGTTCCGCTTTGAAAATCGTCCCGGCGTTTTGCGATGCCGCCATTGCCGTCGCAACACGGGATTGACCGTGGGAACCGTGATGGAGCGCAGCCATACGCCGCTGAGCGTTTGGTTCTGGGCGGCTTATCTGGTTGCCAGCCAGACGCAGGGCATGTCGGCGGTGCAGTTTCAACGGCAGCTTGGGCTGACGCGATATGAGACCGCCTTCGGCATTCTGCACAAGCTCCGCGCGGGCATGGTGCGACCCGATCAGGACCGGATTGGCGGCAGGGCCGGAGAGCATGTTGAGGTGGACGAAGCCTATGTTGGAGGCCGGACTCGTGGCGAAGGCCATGGCGTCCACCACAAGACGCTGGTGACGGCTGCCGTCGAGGTCCGCCACCGGGAGCCGGGCACTGCGCAGGACAAGCGGAAGGATGGTCGCTATGCCGGTCGCGTCCGGCTGTCCATCGCTGACGACCGCAGCGCCGAATTGCTGGCCAGATTTGTCGAGAGTGCCGTCATGCCGGGGACGCTGGTCATCACCGACGACTGGAGCGGCTATGCCAGCCTGCGCAAGCGGGGCTACGACCACCACGCGATTGCCGAATGCGGCGACCCGGAGGTGGCCGAGGAGTTCCTGCCGATCTGCCATCTCGTCTTCTCGAATCTGAAGACGTGGCTGAACGGCATCCACCACGGCGTCAGCGCCAAGCATCTGCAAGCCTACCTCAACGAGTTCACTTTCCGGTTCAACCGCCGCTTCTACCCGTTCAACGCCTTCCGCTCTCTGCTCGGTGTCGCGGGTGGCGTCGAGTCACCAACCTTTGCAGAACTCTATTCGGGCGATTGGATGCATCCTACATGTAGTGGGTATGGGCGTTAACCGGATAGGCACGGGTTATTTCTCCATCTTCAAGCGCGGCATGATCGGAATTTACCAGCATTGCAGCGAGAAGCACCTTCACCGTTATCTCGCCGAGTTCGATTTCCGCTATTCGAACCGGATCAAGGTCGGCATTGATGATATGGCGCGCGCCGACCCGCCCTGAAAGGCGTCTCTGGCAAACGGTTGACCTATCGAACGACTGGTCACTGAGAAAAGCCCTAACCGACGGAATTGGGAGCGCTAAGCCCGCCCCTGAATGAGAGAGGGATCGTCTCTCGATCTGCGCTGTTAATGGAATTGACGGATCGTTTAGAGCGTGCATGTATGGATCGAAAAACTAAGCCGTGTGGGAGAGGCATCATGTCGGAAACCATCCAAGTCATCCTTTTTGAGGAGTCAGGGCAATGGGTCGCACAATGCCTCGAATACGATATCGCTGCGCAAGGCCCAAATTTGGACACTGCGCGGGAGCGTTTTGACGTCACTTTGAAAGCCGAGTTGAAAGAGAGCTTGGACCGACATGGGAAACGTTTCGGCGGCATTCCGCCGGCTCCGGAGCGCTATCAGAGAATGTGGGAACGACGGGCTCGTTCGTTTGAACTGAGCGCCAATCCTAGCGAGTCGAAGGACGAGCCAAAACTTGATCTCGCCTTGGTTGCGTAAATTCGCATGGCTTTCCCATTCGGAGGTCATCCTACTCTGTCCCAATATCTGGGCTGGGCGCAGACACAGAATTGTACGGTGACGAGCGGCGTTGATACTCAAACTGGCGTTCAGCTCTT
>CAVYIZ010000056.1:0-85126 GCA_963768555.1 uncultured Alphaproteobacteria bacterium | reverse complement strand
AATCCCCTCATTTTTGATCAACTCGAAATTGTCTGAATTGGCGAGTCACCGCGTGGCGAGGTCACAAATCAGCCGGGCGGGGGGCTCATGCGCAAGTCGATCGAGCGGGTGGAATTGGTTCATGGTTTTGTGAAGCGCGCGTTTTCGGGGAGCCTGCACGCCAAGCGGATTCTTTCGCTGGCCAATGGGACGCTGGGGGTTCTGACGGGGGCGTCGTTGGCGGTTTCGGTGATCGGGCATGCGCTGGCGCAAGCGCGCGGTCTGATGGACAGACACGCGATCAAACAGGTCGATCGCCTGCTGAGCAACGCCGGGTTCGTCGTATGGGACCTGTTCGCGCCATGGGTTCGCGAGGTCGTAGGCCAGCGCAAGGCGATCGTCGTGGCGATGGATTGGACCGATTTCGACGCCGACAATCAGGCCACGCTCGCTTTGAGCCTGATCACGCGCCACGGCCGGGCGACGCCGCTCTTGTGGCTGACGGTCGACAAGGACGAACTGAAGGACCAGCGCAACGACTTCGAAGACCTCTGCCTGACGCATTTGAAGGCGATCCTGCCCGAGGGCGTGACGGTGACGATCCTGGCCGATCGCGGCTTTGGCGACGTCAAACTGTTCGAATTCCTCGAAAGCCTCGGCTTCGGCTACGTCATCCGCTTTCGCGGCAACGTTCATCTGACCGCGGCGGACGGTGAGACGCGCCTGGCCGCCGACTGGGTCGGCAAGAAAGGGCGCGCCTGCCTTCTGCGCGGCGCCGAACTCACCGCCGCCCGCCACAAGGTCGGCGCGGCGGTCTGCGTCCACGCCAAGGGGATGAAGGAGGCTTGGCATCTGGCCGCCAGCGATGCGACCGCGAGCGCCTCCCAGATCGTCAACCTCTACGCCAAACGGTGGACGATCGAGCCGGGGTTCCGCGACACCAAGGATTTGCGGTTCGGCATGGGCCTGAGCGTCCTGCGCATCGGCGATCCGCAACGGCGCGACCGTCTGCTGCTGCTCAACGCCTTGGCGATCCTCCTGCTGACGCTGCTCGGCGCCGCCGGCGAAAGCCTCGGCATGGACCGATCGCTCAGAACCAGCACGGTCAAACGCCGCGTCCATTCGCTGTTCCGCCAGGGCTGCCTGCTCTACGATCTCATCCCCAACATGCCCGAGCGACGCTTGAGACCGCTCGTCGAAAAATACGAAGAATTCCTAAACCAAAACAACGTCTTCACACAAACCTTCGGCCCCGCCTGAATGAGGGGATGCGTGAGCTAGGAGCCTGTCCGAATAATGCAAAAACTGAGCTCCGGACACAGCATATAGTACTACGAAACAACGGTGTGTTCCATTTATAGTATACCTCCTTCAAAAAACCGATTACTCGGACGGGCTCCTAGACAGATCAAATATTCCGGCGTGATCGATTTGCGGATAGACACCGCCGGTTCCTTCGGCTCTTCTTTGGGGGTCGGATCCTCCACCCCGCTGGAGAGCCTCGCGAAAGTGGCACGAATTGTTTGGATCAGGGCAGGCAGTTCGCCTTTTGGGACAGGGTTATTGGAGACGAATGCTGCCACCACTTCGGCGGCCATTTTGAGGGTATCTGATTGGGGCATGGGAGAAAGTCCTCTCCGTATAGCCCCTCAGCTACGCCTTACATACCCAATTCGCCGAGAGTCGGCGTCACATGATATTCATCGTGTCCGCTGACATGGTGTAACTGGGGCGGGGTGAGCGCGCTGCTCGCCCGCGGAGCCTCAAAGTCATTCGCGCGCCAATCGGCGCCGGCGCGCTGAGGGGGGAAAAGCTGATCTCTCGAGGATCAGGAATCCGTAGGCTGCGATGCAGAGGCTGGCGTGATGATGGAATCCCCGCCAGCCTCGCCCCTCGAAGTGAGCCAGGCCGAGTTCGCTCTTCTACTGCGTCACGACGATCCCCTGTAGGGTTGTCTTGGTCGGATTGCTTGGCAGCATGGGCAGCGCATGAGGGTTCGAGCCAGAACGACTGTGATCTGTCGTCGGATGGTCGCGATTGAGTTTTCGATATGCCGCTCGGGTCGGATCGGCGGCGCCTCGGGGTCTGGGACGCGAGGATAGGCGAGACGTTTCGCCCCGCCGGGAGCCTGAGGGGGGAATCGCCGCTCGTTCGCGGATCAGGAAGCCATAAGCTGCGATGCAAAGCGCTGCGTGATGATGGAAGCCGCGCCAGCTTCGCCCCTCGAAATGGGCGAGGCCGAGTTCGCTTTTCAATTCCTCGTAGTCGCGCTCGATGCGCCAGCGCAATTTGGCCGTGTCGACGAGAACGTCGATGGGCGTGTCTTCCGGTAAGGTCGAAAGCCAGTATTTTAGGAGCCATTCGTGCGGGTCGAGGCGCCGCTCGTTTCCAGTCTCGCGAAGCTGGTCGTATCCGCACCGCGGCAAAGCGCGAGGTCAAGGTTTCGTTGGAGCCTTCCCGCCACGGGACGACGCGCCAAGCCTCCTCGGAAAGCCCCATCGCCAGCTCCTTGGCGGAAAGAGGCGCATGTTGGCCGTCGCGCCGAACGCGCGATGGCGGGCGGCCCCGCCCGCTCCTGGGCTTGGGCGGCAGCGGCGCCGTGTCAGGAGGCCAGACGCTCAGTGTCGATTGCACGCCCACCACATAGGGCAAACCCAGGGCCGTGACGCCAGATCGGAACGCGCCGTCAGCGCCGTAACCGGCATCGGTCAGCAACACCCCGGGCGAGACGCCGGCTGCAAGCGCAGCCCTGATCTGATCGAGCGCGATCTGCGGCTTGGTCTTGAAGATCACATCGTCCGGGACATGGGCCTTCTTGCGCCGCGCTTCGTCCGCCGCCCAATCTTCCGTCAGATACAGACGATAGGCGATCGGCAGGCTCGCCGCGTGATTGGCGATCGACAGCGTCACCGCGATTTGACAATTGTCGGTCTTGCCGAGCCGCCCGCAATATTGCCGCGCCACGCCCACAGAGTGCACGCCCTTCTTGGCGAAGCCTGTGTCGTCGACAATCCAAGCCTCGATCTTGCCCTGCGCTTCGATCGCCGGCAGGACAAGCTCGCGCACCTTGCCCAACAAGGCCTCGTCCGACCAGGCCGCCTGCCCAACCAGATGCAGCAGCGATTGATGTTTCGCCGAGACACGAGCCGGCGCCACAACTGACGCGATCGGCTCCACGCTCTTGCGCTCGCCTGGCATCAACAGCCCCGTGCAATAATCCTTGAAAGGTCCTGCCCGATCTTCACGGCCCAAAACCGTTGCTAAGGAATCGACATATTCCGCAAAACGCGCTTCACTCGAGTGCCCCTCATGCCCCATCTTCGCCGCCGTCCGCCATTCAGCCGAATCAGCAAAATAGCAAATCCTAAAGCCAAGCAATTCTACGAAAATCGTAACTCAGTAGAACTAGAGGACGGCAAACATTTTAAGTCACTGAAACGGCACTTGGCGGCGCTTGGCCTGACGCCGGAATAGTATCGCGCGAAATGGAAGCTTCCCTCCGGCTACCCTATGGTCGCGCCCAATTACGCGGCGTAGCGATCGGCGATGGCAAAGGCGATCGGCCTTGGACAGTTGGGCGGAAAGGCCGGAGCGCGCAAACGCGGACGCCGGCCGAAGGCCATTCAAGCCTAATCCGCATAGCCGCTGATCCGTCACAGGACGGAACGCACCGACGTCTTGCGCCAACATCAGTCGCCATTCTCGGACCCAAGCGTTCGCAAAAAAATTCGTCGCCCTTTCAGTCTCGCGGGTTAAGCAGAGATTCGTGGCATGGCCAACGGATCGGCGATGCGCTCGCGGTTGAGATCGATGAAGGCGTCATGCATGGCTTGGTCGAGCGCGGCGATGTCTGTGAAGGTCCGGTGGGCGAGTGAAAACCTATCCGTTGGTTAGCCAAACGGAATCTGCTTAACTCATCGGTAACCCTCGCTGCCATAGCTCGCCGAACGGTCTCGTAAGACACCGCAACTCCGCGCTCCGCCAACAACTCTTCGACGTCCTGCAGGCTGAGGGTGAACCGGAGGTAAAGCCATATCGCTTGCTGAATGATCTCGGGCGGGAATCGATACCCGCTGTAGCTGATCTTGTTCATCCCCGTGGAGCTACCTGGCCACCGAGAACGCCGCAAGCCCAGAGCGCCGTGACAATGCCCGCCCGACCAATTGAAGTATCTTTTGCTCTTTTTGGATGATACAAAGCAGCTTTGCCCGTAGGAGGTATCGATGATACAAAGCAGCTTTGCCCGTAGGAGGTATCAATGACAAAGGAATCAAGCGCACTAGACCAACTGAAGGCCCTTGACGAACAGAGGGCAAAGCTCTTGGAAGGTGCGAAAAACGCCGCCCTTGAGAAAGCGAATGAGGCGATCGAAGAATTGAACGCTCTCGGCTTTCAGTACCGAGTAGCAGAGGGACCCGCATTGGCTCGCGTTCTGCGTGCGAAAACCGAGGGTGAGACTCCGAGTCGGAAACCGAAAGATGCAGACTGTCCGATTTGCAATTTCCGGACTAAACCTCCTCACGATCGTCGGTCCCACCGTACTCAGGAGCGCAAGAAGCCGTTTACGACAAAAGAGCTTGAAGAGCGCGGCTTGGTTCGCGCCTGAACTTTGCAACCGCTCTACTCAGAGCGGCCTTTTTTATTGGCATAATTAGTACCGGGCTCTTTCACAGGAGAACGCTCATGAGTTTAAAGTTGCATGGGGCGCAAGCGCCGCTTCGTACGACGATCTACGCTCGGTAGCCGTGCGGGAAGCCACGGAAACCCACGTCCCTATCGCTCATCAATGAAATCGTTGAGTTGGTTCGGTACACGCTGGGTTTTTTCAGACACGAATTCGTCGAAGAACAACGCGCCATCATGCCGGACGGCTCACGCTACTTCGGCCTGCTGACCCTTCGCAGCTCGTATGGGAACTACTCGGAACTACTCGGATGTGCTCCGAAGATGCTCTTGGTCGTCTCCTTCCTAGTCGCCCGAGTCATTCAAAATGAGGGGTAGAGCCTCTTGAGCTTCACGCGGGCGTCGTCTGGGGTGAATTGCCATTTGGCCTTTGCGTGATGCTTGTTGCGATGGTCCTGCCAGGCGGCGACTTCTTTTTCGAGGGTTGGCTTGTCGGGAATGCGGCGGCCCAGACATTGGCTCGACAGGACGGCGAGTTCGGATTCGGCCATGTCGAGCCAGCTTCCGTGTTTGGGGGTGTAGTGCCATTCGAACCGTTTGGTGAGGCGGCGCGCTTCGGCGGCGGGGAAAGCCGCGTAGAGCGAGGCGGGCGTGTGCGTGCTCAGATTGTCTTGGACCAGCCTGATTTGTTCGGCGTCGGGAAATGCACGTCGGACAGTTCCTTGAGCAGCTGTGCGTAATCGGCGGCGGCGTGGCGGTCGGTGACCTTGACGCGGCGCCGGAGAGCAGGTCAGGGCGATCAATTTCGCCTCCGCCGCCCCGTCGAAAATCCGCGGGCGGGCGGAGTTCGGATTGTATTTGCGGGTCAGCGCCGCCGCCATCCCTTCTTCGACCATTCGACGTCGGGTGCGGCCGATATTGTTGATGCTGGTGTCCAACGCCGCCGAGATCGCGCTGTCGCTCCAACCTTCGCCCGCCTCCGACACGTCCGCCTTCAGCAGGATGCGCGCCTTCGTCAGCGACTGTGCCGGATGCTTGCCCGCGCAGATCATCGCCTCCAGCTGCTCGCGCTCCTCGCCGCTCAACTTCACCACATATTTCTTGACCGAAATCTCCCTGCCCGCCACGAATCACCTCCATCGCCGCATAGCCGCGACAGAGATTCAGAAAAACGCCACAGATTCAATGACGCTGGCGACTAGGGGAGTGACCGGCTGAACGTCCAGCGTGTAGCGAAAGGCGTCGGTGTTTCGAGCCCCGCCGAATTCGAAATCGTTCTGGAAGCGGACCTGTATGAGGCTCGCGATTGGATTTGTCAGGTCCTGCGCCAGCTGCGAGTCGCTCTTCGCGCTCGCCCGGTCGATCGTCGTCAAGAACGATGCGGCGACGGCGAGATCGGCGCGCGAGATCGAAGAAGCTTTGCCGTCAGTTTGCAGATATAAGACGCCCAATATTCCTAGTCTGTGGCAGACGACGGCGGGTCACGTCCACGATGCTCGCGCTGCGGGGCAACTGCTCCAAGGCGTCGCTTGCGGCGCGCTGCTCGCCGACAAAGGGTACGATGCTGACAGCCTGATCGAACAGCTGCGGGACGCGCGAATCGCAGCCGTCATTCCGCCAAGGAGCAATCGCAAGCAGAAAAGGGAATGCGACTTCACTCTCTACAAAGAGCGCAACTTGATTGAACGTCTCTTCGAAAAACTCAAGAAATTTCGTGCGATTGCGACACGCCACGACAAGCTCGCGAGAAACTTCCTCGGCGCAATCCGCCTCGTCGCCGTCGTCATCCAGCTCAACTGAGGACAGGCCCTAGTCTGTGGCGGACGACGCGCTGTCGACACGAGCTTTCTGGGCTGAATGCGGGGCTCTTCCAATGCGGGGCTCTTCTAGCGTTGCGTCGCGCGCTGAAGCGTTATATGCACTTGCGCGCTTCCAATGAGGGGGACTGCGCCTTGGCTTCATGCACACTCGCGCCGAGGAGAGCATTCGAACTCACTCACAAGCTGATACTCTTATCGGCTCTCGGCCTGCTGTTGACGGGCTGCAACCAGGAAACCAAGAGCGCGCCCCCACAACCGCGTCCAGTTCGCACAGTTACCGTCGAAAAGGGCGAGGTCGGAGAAGCGGTCGTTCTCACCGGAGATATCCGCGCCGAAAACGAGGTGACCCTCGCCTTCCGCATTGGCGGACGCATCATCGAGAGGTCAGGCGAAGTTGGCGCTCGGGTTGAGCCCGACCAGGTGCTGGCGAAGCTCGATCCGCAGGACGAACTCAATGGAGCTGCGGTCGGCGCAGGCGGCGCTCACCGCCGCGCGAGGCCAGTTGGTCGAGGCGCAGAACAATTTCGACCGCCAGAACCATCTGATGGACAGAGGCTTCACGACGCGCGCGATTTTCGATCAGGCGAAGCAGGGGCTGCAGACAGCGCAGGCGCGTGTCGATGACGCCAGCGCGCAACTGGACATCGCGCAGGACCGGTTGAGCTTCACCGAACTTAAGGCCAACGTCTCGGGAACGATCACCGCCCGATCCGCAGAAGCGGGTCAGGTGATGCAGGCGGGAGAGCCGATCTTCACGGTCGCACGACAGGATGGGCGCGACGCCGTGTTCGACGTTCCGGCCCAGGTTCTCCGGGCGGCGCCTCCCGATACGACGATCACCGTGACGCTGACCGACGACCCCTCAGTCAAGGCGAAGGCGCGCGTCCGGACCGTCGATCCACAGGCCGATCCGGTCACCCGCACGTTCCGGGTGAGGCTTAGCCTGATCGACCATCCGGAAGCCATGCGTCTCGGCGCGACGGTAACCGGGCGCCTGCAGCTCGAGGGCGGCGAGGGCATCTCGATTCCGGCGAGCGCCCTCACCTCGATCGACCGCCAGCCGGCCGTGTGGGTTGTCGATCCCGCGAATCTCACGGTTTCGCTGCGCAATGTCGAAGTGCAGCGATTCGATCCGGGGTCGGCGGTGATTTCGCAAGGGCTGGAGCCTGGCGACGTGGTGGTGACGGCCGGAGTTCAGGCGCTACATCCCAGTCAAAAGGTCCGCTTGCTCGGAGTGGCTTCGTAATGGGCCCCAATCTCTCCGATTGGGCGCTGAAACATCGTTCCTTCATCGTCTTCGCGATGATTGCGGTCACCCTCGCCGGGCTTGCCTCCTATTTTCGGCTCGGGCGCAGCGAGGATCCGGCCTTCACCTTCCGAACCATGATCGTACAGGCTGCGTGGCCCGGAGCAACGGTCGATGAAACGCTTAAGCAAGTCACCGAACGGTTAGAGCGCAAGCTTCAGGAGACGAGGAACCTCGACTATCTCCGCAGTTACACGAGCCCCGGCCTCACGACCATATTCGTCAATCTGAAGGGCTCGACCCCGCCATCCGAGGTTCCCGACATCTGGTATCAGGTTCGCAAGAACATCGGCGACATCCGCCACACCCTTCCGGATGGCGTCGTCGGTCCCGGATTCAACGACGACTTCGGCGACACTTATGGTGTGATCTATGGCTTCACCTCCGACGGATTCACCCATCGCGAACTACGGGACTACGTCGAGGACATCCGTTCGCGCCTGCTGCAGCTTCCCGACGTGTCGAAGATCGAGATCCTCGGCGCGCAAGACGAGCAGATTTACGTCGAATTTTCGATGCCGCAGCTTGCAGGCCTGGGCATCGACCGGGCGGCATTGATCGCCGCGCTGCAGGCGCAGAATGCGGTCAGCCCCTCGGGCTCGCTGCAGACCGGCGACGAGAAGCTGTCGCTCCGCGTGTCGGGCGCCTTCACCTCCGAAAACGACATTCTTGACGTCAATTTCCTCTCGAATGCGCGGCTGATCCGGCTGCGCGACATCGCCACAGTGCGGCGCGCCTATTCCGATCCGCCGCAGCCGATGTTTCGCGTCAACGGCAAACCCGCCATTGGCCTCGCGATCGCAATGCGCGACGGCGGCGACATCCTGGCGCTCGGCCGCAACGTGAAACAGGCGGTGGACGAGGCCGTCGCCGATCTGCCGCTCGGCATAGACGCGGCGCTGGTGTCCGATCAGCCGGTGGTCGTGAGAACCGCCATAGGCGAATTCATGGAGTCGCTCTGGCAGGCGATCGCCATCATCATGTCGGTGAGCATCGTCAGCCTCGGCTTCCGGGCCGGAGCCGTGGTCGCGCTCTCCATTCCGCTGACGATCGCGATCATCTTCCCAATCATGGAAGCCCTCGGCATCGACCTGCAGCGTATTTCGCTCGGCGCGCTGATCATCGCGCTCGGCCTTCTCGTCGATGACGCGATGACCACGGTCGACGTCATGACGTCCCGTATGGCGGCAGGCGACAGCAAGGTGCAGGCCGCGACATTCGCGTACAAGACATTGGCCTTCCCTATGCTGACAGGCTCCTTCGTCACGGCGGCGGGTTTCGTGCCGATCGGCTTTGCGAAGAGCGCGGCGGGTGAATATACGTTTTCGATCTTCGCCGTCGTGTCCATCGCGCTGATCGTTTCCTGGTTTGTCGCCGTCCTGTTTGCGCCTTTGATGGGCGTCTGGCTCCTCAAGAAGCCAAGCACGCCGACGCCCGATGAGCCGAATTTCATCCTGCGCATCTTCCGGTCGATTCTTCTCGCCGCGATGCGCATGCGCTGGCTGACCATCGGGTTGACGCTGGCGTGTTTCGTGGCGTCGCTTTTCGCCCTGCCCTATGTGCCGCGGCAGTTCTTTCCCGCATCCGACTGGCCGGAACTTGTCGTCGATCTGACGTTGCCGCAGAACGCTTCGATCTTCGCCAGCGATCGCGCGGCGGCTAAGCTCGACGCCATTCTCGCCGGCGATCCGGACGTCGCGAGTTGGAGCACCTATGTCGGACGGGGCGCGATCCGTTTCTACTTGCCGCTCAACGTCCAACTTGCCAACGACTTCTTTTCCCAGGCCGTCGTCGTCGCGAAAAACGTCGCAGCGCGCGAACGCCTGCACGCGAAGCTCGAAAAGGCGCTGGCGGAGCAATTGCCGAGCGTTGTCGCGCGCGTCTCGCCGCTCGAGCTTGGCCCGCCGGTCGGCTGGCCCGTGCAATACAGGGTCAGCGGGCCCGACCTCGATCAAGTGCGCTCGATAGCCCTGCGGTTCGGTCAGCGAATGGGCGAGAACTCGAATGTCCGGCTGGTGAATTTCGACTGGATGGAACCGTCACGAAAGGTGCGCATCCAGATCGATCAGGATCAGGCTCGGCTTCTGGGCTTAAGTTCGCAGACGCTGGCCGAGGTCCTCAACACGGTGATGATCGGAACGCCGATCACCCAGGTTCGCGACGACATCTATCTTGTCAATGTCGTCACCCGCGCCCAGGACGAAGAGCGCGTCTCGCTCTCGACGCTGCGGTCGCTGCAACTGCCGCTCCCCAATGGACGCACCGTGCCGCTGAGCCAGGTCGCCACATTCGGCTTCGAACAAGAATATCCGTTGGTCTGGCGCCGCGATCGCGTGCCGACCCTGACGGTGCAGGCCGACGTCGCTTCCGGCGCCACGCCCGAAGCTGCCGTCCAGTCGCTCGCGCCGGCGGTCGACAAGCTTAACGCCGAGCTGCCGAAAGGCTATCGCATCGACGTCGGAGGGACGGTCGAGGAGAGCGCGCAGTCGCAGGCTTCGGTCTTCGCGAAGGTGCCCGCTGATGCTGTTCCTGATGCTTCTGTTCCTGATGGCTCAGTTGCACAGTTTCAGCCGTCTGGCGCTGGTCTTGAGCGTTGTTCCAATGGGTCTCATCGGAATTGTCGGGGCGCTGCTCCTCTTCCGGCAGCCGCTCGGTTTCGTCGCAATCCTGGGCATTCTGGCGCTGATGGGCATGATCGCCCGCAATGCGGTCATCCTCATCGAGCAGATCGAGACGGAGCGGAAAGAGGGGCGAGAAACCTGGGACGCGGTGGTCCAGGGGACGCTGTCCCGTTTCCGCCCGATCATGCTGACGGCGATCTCGACGGTTCTGGGTTTCATTCCCATCGCGCCGACAGTCTTCTGGGGGCCGATGGCCTTTGCGATCATGGGTGGCCTGTTCGTGGCGACAATGCTGACGCTGATCGTCCTGCCCGCCCTCTACGTGGCCTTCTTCCGGGTCAAGGAGCCGGTGGGCAAACCCGTGAAGGAGCCGGCGGTGGCCTGAGCGGCGGGACCCCCGCGCCTGTCCGGCGTTCCTTGGCGGGCGTCGGCGTGGCCGTCGCCGGGTTCGCCCCGTCGCGTTCTGGCCTGCGCGGGAGCAAGAACGCGGCCTCATCCCTCGACGCGTGCGATCTGCGGCCTCAGCGCAAGGCGAACGCCGCCGCCAGGACAAGCGCGATCGTCAGCAGCGACAGACCCGCTGCGGGCCATTGCCGGAGCCGCGCGTCCATGCGTTCGAACGCGGCGCCGAGAGGCGCGCACGCACGAAATGCGGCTTCTTGCGTCACGACTATGTCGCCAGCGGGAACGCGCGGAAGTCGGCCCTCCCAACCCCGCAATCCGGCCGCCAGCACGCCGCCGACAAGCATCGGCCAGAGCGCGTCCCAAAGCTTTGCCGGGGCGAGCGCATCGGCGGCGTCGCCGCCGACGCGCGGCAAACATGAGCCAGGGGATCAAGATGGAGGCGACGGACAGCGTGATCCAGGGCCAGACGCGCTCGGGCGACGGCTCCGCGCCCGGCGGTCCGAGACGCCGCGAGGCGAACAAGGAAATGCAGCATCAGCAGCGTGGTTCCGGCTGCCGAAATTGTCGCGGCGACGCTGGCGAGGCCGTCGCCGAGGGGCGCTTTGACTGCGAGCTTGGCCAGCGCGCCTCCGGTCAAGGGCAGCCCGCCGAGGCTCAACGCCAGCACCGCCGCCACGATCAACGCCAGGGAGAGGCGACGCCCGCTGAGCGTAGCGGCGACGCCGACGGTCAGAAATAGCGCGGCCTTCACCAGGACGTGGTTGGCCGCGTAGAAGGCCGCATCCGAGGACGCGCCTGCGTCTCCCTTGGCGAGGCCCATGCCCAGCACCGCGGCGATCACGCCCATCTGGCTGATGCTCGAGTAGGCGAGCACCGTTTTGGGATTCTGCTGCGTCACGCCGATCGCAACCCCATAGAAGGCGGAGAGGAACCCAAGCCAGACGAGCGCTTCGCCCCAAGCCGAAGCGCCGGTTTCGAAGGGCAGAAAACGGATCAGTCCGATGACGCCGGCCTTGACCGCCGCGCCGCTCAGCGCGGCCGCGGCAGGAATTGGCGCCGCGGTGTAAGAGAGCGGCATCCACCCATGCAGCGGCGTCAGCGCAATCTTCATCCCGAAGCCAATGATGAGAAGCGCGAGCGCCGCATCACGCCAGGGCGAAGCGGACAGCGCCGCCACGACGTCGCTAATCTGCACACTGCCGCCAGGCTCGCCTGCCGCAAGCAGCACGAAGGCGATCAAAAGGAAGGCCTCGCCAAGCAGCGCGAACGCCACATAGACGTCGCCGGCGCGCTTGGACGCGGCGTCTTCGTCCTGCGCGATCAAGTAATAGGCCGGAATGCTGACGAGCGCATAAACGAAATAGAAGGTCAGCAGGTCCGCGGCAATGAAAACGCCGAGACTGCCGGTCAGCGTCAGCAGCCAGCAGACCGCGAAACGCGCCGAATTGGGCTTGCCGCGCATATCCGCAATGGAGAAAACTCCAGCGAAGACCCAAACCAGCGCGGCGGCGGCAAGCAGCATTGCGCCCGGCGTATCGAGCCAAAGGCTCATGCGCAGCGCCGGTTGCTCGAACGCGAAACTCCCGCCAGCGATCGCAAGAACAGCGGCCGCAAGCGCGGGCAGCGGAGCCAGCGGCGCGAACGCCAGCGCATAACAACGCAGCTTTGGCGAGAGACAAGCAGCCAGGATGACGACCGGCCCAGCGACCGTGGCGGCGAGCAGGCCGGGACCAAGGTCTTGGGCTGTCACAGCCATCGCATTCATCGGAGCGCCGCCATCGCGGCCGGACGGCCGATCTGCAAGAAGGCGAAGAAGGCGGGTGGCGCAAAAGCGAGCAGAATGGCGACGAGCGCCAGAGACAATGCGACGACCTCACGGCTTCGTTGAGGGGTCTTCTTTAAGGGGAGGCAGTCGCCAGACAGCGCCGGGGCCAGAATTCGGTAGAGGTATCCTGCGGCGAGCAAACCGCCCGCCAGCATCACGACGGCCCACAGCCATTGGCCTGCGTCGATCGAGGCCACCATCAGCAGCCATTTCGCGGCGAAGCCGCCGCTGGGCGGCAGCCCCATCAGCGACAGCCCGCCGAGGCCGAGAGCGAAAAACGTCACAGGCATCGCGCGGCCAGCGCCGCCAAGCCCAGTGATCCGGTCATGGCCGAGGGATTCGGCGACGAGGCCGGCCGACAGGAACATCGCCGCCTTAGCGAATGCGTGGGAAATCGCCTGCATCAGGCCGCCGCTCCAGGCGTCGGCCGCCCAGGGGCCGGAGGCCAGCGGAAACATCAGGAACAGGTAGCCGATCTGGGCGACCGTCGAATAAGCGATCAGGAGTTTAAGCCGCTCTTGACGCAGGGCGAGCACGCTGCCGGCGACAATTGCCGCCGAACCGAGAGCCGCGAGGATCGCGCCCGGAATCGCGCTCGGCAACGCCGGCAGCACATTAAACCAGAGACGAACGATCAGAACGAAGGACCCTTTGACGACAAGCCCCGAAAGTACGGCGCTCGCGGCGGCGGGAGCGTTGGCGTGCGCCGGAGGCAGCCACAGGTGCAACGGGAAAAGCGGCCGTCTTCGCCAACAATCCCGCCGTCATCAGCCCGGCCGCGAGCCATACGGCAGGTTCGGCGCGAATCCGGTCGGAGAGGAGAATGATGTCGAGCGTGCCGTAAGCCCCATAGAGCAGGGCCGCCCCGAGCAGATAGAACACCGAGCCGAACAATGCGAAAAGCAGATAGCGCAGCGCCGCGGCCAGCGTTTCCGGCCGACCGTCGAGGCAAACCAGCGGCACGGCGGCGAAGGTCAGAAGCTCCAGCGCGACATAGAGGTTGAACAGGTCGCCGCCGAGAAAGACGATGGCGAGCGCCGCCTGAATGGCCTGCAGCAAGGTCCAAAACGCGAGCGGCGCCCGCTTTTCCGTTCCCTGCGGCGTCGCGAAACTCGCCCGTGCGAACAGCTCCGCGGCGGGCATCAGCAGCGCCGCCGTCACCAGCATGACGGCAGAGAATCCATCGGCCCGCAGCGCAATGCCGAGCGGCGGGGCATAGCCGCCGAGAATATAGACGAGCGGTCTGCCCGAGCGCCAGACCAGAATTGCGATCGCGATAGCGACGCCGAGCCCCACCGGCGCGAGGCCGAGCGCGATCCGTTCCGCCTGCCGGCCGCCGAGCAGAAACGAAAGCAACACGCCTGCGGCCGGGAGCAGGATCGGCAGCGCCAGCAGGCTTCCGCCAGCCGTCGCCGCATCGGCGGAGGCCGCGTCGATCATTCTGAGCCGGCTCCGTCGCCGGGCGATTTTGTCCACGCGTCCGGGCGCAGCGTCGCGCAGCCCGTCTCCTCGTAGAGCCGCAGCACCAGAGCGACCGCGAGCGCGCTCGCCGCGAAGGCAACGACAATTCCAGTGATGACCATCGCCTGGGGCACGGGATCAGCGGGAAAACCGGCCGCCGCGCCTTTCCGAGCGAAAATGCCAAATATGAGGAAAACGCCGCTGCCGATCAGATTGAAGGCGAGAATCTTGCGCAGCGGCTGAGGATTGGTGATGAGGCCATAAAGGCCGAGCCCGACAAGCGCCGCTCCGATGAGCCCGGCCAGCGTCGCCTGGGTCAAGGCCGTGGCTCTCTTCGCGGCGGTCCCGCGACCAGCATGGGAAGGGTCACGGCGATGGTGAGCAGCATGAAGGCCTCGATGAAGAGGATAAGCGGCTTGGCGAAACCCGGCGGATAGGCGAAAAACCCGCTCGCCATCACGACGCCGGCCACTCCGAACGCCAGGAAGACGGCCGGGCCCGCGACGAGCGCGAGCCGCAGCCAGAGAGCGCGGACCGGCGGCGCTTCGGTCAGTCTCGCCATCATGAGAATGAGCCACATGGCGGCCAGGATGGCGCCGCCCTGAAAGGCGCCGCCCGGCTCATTGGCGCCGGCCCAAAAGACGTGAATGCCGACAAGAATCCCGAGCGGCGGCAACACCTGTGCCAGAAAAGCCAACGTTGGCTCTGGCCGCGCTGCGCGGGCTTCTCCGGGCGCCGCCCCAAAAGCGGTCGGGCGCAAGCGACCATACGCCGACGACGGCCAGAACCAGCACAACCTTCTCTAGCATCGTGTCGAATGCGCGATAGGCGATCAGGACGGCGGTGACTGGGTTGCCGAGCCCGGTTTCGGCGAGGTGTTGCGCAGCCTGGGGCGCCAGCGTCGGGCCCGGGTCGGGCAGCAGCAGCACGACGCCGGCCAGGGCCGCCGTGACGACGAGGCAAAGGCAAGCGGCAGAGAGCTGCAACGAAACGCTCGGACTTTCCTTCCCCCCGACAGTCTCGGCGCCGCGCAGACGCGCTGCAGCGCCGACGAGCAGGACGCCTGTCACGCCGCCGCCGATCGCGGCCTCAGTCAGCGCGACATCGACGGCAAACAGGCGCACCCAGACGAGCGACAGCAGCAATCCATACGCGACATAGTCGACCACCGCCTCAAACGCGCCGCGCGCGAAAATGGTCCGGGCGGCGACAGCAAAGACAAGCAGCGCCAGTCCAATATCGAGCGCCAGCCGAACGCTCATAAAGCTGGCCCCTTGCGCCGCACCGCGCGTCCGATGAGCTGCGCGCCAGTCGCGCCGGCCAGTTGGACGAGCGCCCAGATGGCCATGAGCTTGAGCCCGTAGAGGAGGCTGTCCGCACGCGGCAGCAGACCGAGCACGACGAAGCCGAGACCGAGATTGTCGGCTTTAGTCAGCGCGTGCAGGCGGGTCAACGCATCGGGAAAGCGCAGCAATCCGACTGTGCCGGCAAAGAAAAAAAAGACGCCGGCCCCGATCGCGACAATGCTGAAGACGTCAATGAGCGAGACTCATCGGTCATCCGCGGTATGAGGGTCCGGGGCCTCCGGGGGCGCGGCGCTGTTGACGAATGCGGTGGAGGCAAACGCGGCGAGAAGAGCGAGACCCAGTGCGACATCCTCGACCCCGCTGACGCCAGTCGCCGCCGCGACCAGGAGAAGCGCGGCGATTCCCCCGGTGCCGAGGAGCTGCGCCGCCATCAATCGGTCGACGTCGCCCGGTCCGCCGAGCACGCGAACGAGACCGACAGCCACGGTGAAGAGGATCATGCCCGCCATCGCGAGAAGAATGTCAGTCACGGCCGACCGCCCGGATGAACAAGCGCTCTTCGGCCGCCAGATTGGCCGCGACAGGCTGTTCGACGTCGAGACAATGAACGAGCAGCGCCCCGCTTTCGTCCGATGCCGGTCGGCAGCGTTCCCGGCATCAGGCTCGACAGCGCGCAAAATGCGGTCCGCTCCCAACCCGGGGCCAGGCGCAATGGACAGGCGACAAAGCCCGGCCGCAGTTGCATCTGCGCGCTGAGCGCCCGCGAGGCGACGTCCGTTCCCGAAACCACGGTCTGACGAAAAAAACTCAACGCGAGCGCCGCAAGGGGCGCCACTCGCGGTGTCGACTCCGTTGGAGGCAGGAAGCGCAGGCTGGTCCATGTCGCGCCGGCGACCGCCGCGAGCCCGACAGGAAGATCCGCGAGGGCCCGCCGGAAACCATCAGCCAGAAGGCAAGAAAGACTATCGCCCGCGCCGCGGCAGCCTGCGCGAGGCGCGACGTTGCCTTAATGGAGGGCGCGCTCAAGGGGCAAATCCAACGAACGATAGCATCACAATCGACAACGGAACACGCCGCCGCGGCAACGACATGCTGAACACACGGCAACGATGATTGCCGATGCTGCGCGGCATCCGAGGGCCCCGATCAGTGCTTCACGACGCACACTACCATGTTCCCGGCAACAGGGGAAGCGCCAACGGCCGGCTCGGCTCGCCACGATCGAAGACAACAATTCGATCGGTGTGGCGCTTGAGCAAAAGACGTGCTTGCGGCCTTGCGCCTAAGCGAGTACTCAATTCACCCTCAATTCATTTCGGCGGGCGCATTCGATTTCGAGTGCGACACTCAATTCATCGGGTGAACCGACTCTGGAGGAAAAACGATGCTCGACAAGATCGCGGCGATTGGCCTCGCCGCACTGGCGCTCGCGCCTCTCCCCGCCTTCACGCAAATCAACCCATCGATCGCCGCCGTGGCCTCCAGCGCGAGCGCGATACCCAACCGAGCGACGGTGAGATCGGGAACGCACGGGACCCGGTCGCGGCACAGGAACACCCTGAACAGGCAGAAGGCAAGGGCCACCGCAGAACACGCGCGGCAACTCCGCGCGGTGCCCAACAAATAGTCGATTCGGCGCGTCAGCCACACAGCCATCGCGGCGTTGTCGCCCGTGACGTGGGCGGCGGGCCGGCAGCATGAATCACGCGACGAGCGGATAGGAAGGCCCTAACCCGGCGTTTAGAGTCAGCGCCAGCCACAGACGCGCCGACCTCGATGCCACCAGCACCGCCAACGGCGGTGGGTGACGCCGAGGCGGCCCGCGCGGATTTACGACGACGACCTGGGCCTTCTCGATCAGATCATCCGAGCTGCTCAAAACCCTCGTGTCGAAGGGCATCGCTTCAGTCGCGCCCAGCGTCATGGCCAGCCCGCTGGCTGCGACCGCGCCGCACAGAAGTCCTCGCACCAACCTGCGACGATCAATTGTTTTCATTGGCTGCTTTCTGGCTCCTCGCTGAAAGGAGTGGGTAAGTCGGAATTTGGGGGCGGGTTAGTGATCGCTCAGGGGGGATCGCATTTAGCCTGGGGGGATGCAGGACACCGATCTTTTCCAGTTGGCCCTTGGTTTTTCGTCGCCGTGGACGGTGACGCGCAGCGAGTTCGACGCGGTGGACGGTCGGCTCGATTTATACGTTGATTTTCCGCGGGGGAGTCGGTTCGCCTGTGCCCAGTGCGGGCGCGACGGGTGCGCGGTTCATGACACGAAGGAGGAGACCTGGCGGCATCTGGATTTCTTCCAGCATCGCACGCTGTTGCACGCGCGCACGCCGAGGGTGACGTGTCCGGAGTGCGGCGTGCGCAAGGTGGCGACGCCGTGGGCTCGCGCGGGATCGGGTTTCACGTTGCTGTTCGAGGCCTATGTGCTGGCGCTGGCCAAGACGATGCCGATCGCCAATGCGGCCGAGCGGCTTGGCGAGCACGACACGCGCTTGTGGCGCATCGTCGAACACTACGTCTGGCGGGCGGTGGAGAAGCTGGATTTGTCGCGGGTGCAGCGCATCGCCGCCGACGAGACTTCGGCGCGGCGCGGCCACGACTACATCAGCCTGTTCGTTGACATGGCGCGGCGCAAGGTCGTCTACGTCGCCGACGGCAAGGACGCGGCGACGGTGAAGGAATTCGCGGATTTCCTCGAGGCGCATGGCGGCCGGCGCGAGGCGGTGACCGACGCCAGCATCGACATGGGGGCCGCATTCGAGGCGGGGATCAAAGAGAACTTGCCGAACGCCGAGATCACGTTCGACAAATTTCACGTCATCAAACTCGCCAACGAGGCCGTCGACCAGGTGCGGCGCGAGGAGGCGCGGAACAACTTCCAGATCAAGGGCCGGCGCTACATCTTCCTGAAGAACGTCGATCGTCTGACGCAGGAGGAAAAGGAGGCGCTGTCTCGGTTGGAAGCGCAGAACCTGGACACCATCCAAGCGATGCAGATCCGCATGAACCTGCAACAGCTGTTCACGATGAGCCTCAAATCGGCTCGCCGTTTCCCCAATTCCACCCGGTGGTAAGTCCTTTTGGCGTCAACATCAGGGACCAAAAATATATACAGAATGGGACCGTGTCTATCCGGTTAACGCCCACACCTACTATATCTTAAGTCGGCCGACGCGCGGCGCTATCCGGTTGACACCCACAGATAGGCGAGTTAGATCGTGGGCGTAAGGCGGATACAGCTCGCTGACCATGGACGTTCTCGCCCGCGCCAATCTGCCATTCCCGGAATCGCTCCCCGAGTTCCAGGGGCTTTTTCCTGATGATGCGGCCTGTGCCTCCTACCTGGAAAAGTCCCGTTGGAGCGAGGGGTTCGTCTGCCCTCACTGCGGGTCTGTTGGGGAACCGTTCCGCTTTGAAAATCGTCCTTGAAGGACAGGAGCAGGCGAGATTACACCTTAAATCCAACCCCCCGTGGTCCCACCAATGGGGTCCAGTTCAGGGAGCTGGGTTGCGATGTCGAAGTGATTGTTCGTTCCTCCTATATGCCGCCTGGCCGCGGTGACGGGTGGCGCGGGATACGCTACTTGCGGGTTTGGTCCCCGAAAGCCTCGAGGCTTGAGACGATAGTTCATTCCATGCTTACCCGGTTGCTTGACAAACTCACACACCTAGGAACCTGTCCGAATAATGCAAAAACCGAGCTCACGACACAGCATATAGTACTCCTAAACAATAGTGTGTTACATATATGGTATACCTCCTTCAAAAAACCGATTACTCGAAACTGGATAGGCGCGGCTTCCCAATTGATACCCTCCCACCAACGGCCTCAGGAATCCCCTCATTTCGAGAACGGCCTGATTTCGGCGCTTTTCGGCCCTCACGTACAGCGAATGGGGAGCCCTAAGGCCCCGCATTTGTCGTGGCGCGACCTCTCTCTCGACGATTGCGAGACCCGAACTCGCACTTCAGGAACTCGTCATACGAAACTCGCCGCATCAAAATGCCAACCTCCAGTTGAATTTTGGCCCTCGAAAAAATGAGGGGATGGCTGAGACCAACGGCGGCAATCGCAGCATTATTGGCCGATGATAGTCTCTCAATTGAGGCTTCGATTTGTGCCACTCTTGCAGCAAACTCCTGAGGGCCTGAAATTGTCCTTCAAGATCGTCTTTGGCTTTTGTTATTGATGCAATTTTCTCGGCAGAGAACTCGATGCGATCCTTCAATCCCTCTACTCTGACGTTTGATTCCCTTAATTCACCGTGATCAATCCACATCCGAAGCCACCAAGCCATGATGGCCACAATCGCAATGAGTGGCCCAATGATGTAGGGGGAATTATGAGAACCGCCGATTGTTGTTCCCACGTGCTGAATTTAAAGGGGTCCACAGCCGCATATTTACGGCAATCAGCTTCGACATGTCGAGCAGCCGGGTAACCACGGTTGCACTGAAAGAACGGCAAAGGAAAAGCCTTATCATGTCAAGCAACCGTATAAGCATGGTTCATTCGTTTCTCGGGGTGCTGGCGGCAGCACGGCAGCGGCCGGACGTCTTGCCAGTCCGAGCACCCGCGCGAACGGCGCCACGCCAATCTGGCCAGTGGGCCCCATTTCTCACGTTCGTAATCCGGGCCGTGATGGGTCACGACAACATGCACGCTGCATGCTGGCGAGGCGTGGGGCATGCGGTTTTCCAATGGCCGCAAGGCCGGCCCGATGGCCTGGATGTGGCATCGTGATCTCCCAGACGATTCAAAAGGTTGTACAGGTTAAGTACGGTCTGAATTCGGACCTGATTCCAAACGGCATCACCTTGCCTGAAGTGCCGAGGAGCACTTCGGTGCTGCAGAAATTTGGGCTCGCGGCGGGCCGATACGTGTTGATGGTGAGCCGGCTGGTGCCGGAGAAACGGCACACTGATCTGATCAAAGCCTTTGCTGATGCGAAGCTCGATGGATGGAAGCTCGTGTTGGTTGGGGCTTCTGAGTACGCCGACGCTTATGCTGCAGCGGTGGCGGCGCACGCTCGGGCGACTGCAGGGGTGGTCATGACGGGCTTCCAGAGCGGACTCGCATTGCGGGAGCTATACGCCCATGCAGGCGTTTTCGTTTTGCCATCCTCGCACGAAGGCTTGCCGATCGCATTGATGGAGGCCTTGAGCTTTGGTCTGCCGGTCGTGGCCAGTGACATTCCCCCTCATTTGGAGATCGGATTGGATGAAGCGCACTATTTCGCTCTCGGAGACGTATCAGCGCTCGCGGATCGCCTGACGTCGTTTGCAAACAACCCGTGGCCGTCGGCGCTCCGTGAGAAAACGCGCGGTCGGGCGGCCGAATGGGAAGACTGGCGTAGTGTCGCCGAGCGAACCCTCGGATGCTATCGTAGAGCAATCGAGCCATGCAGAAGAGGTGGCCCCCATGTACCGCCTCGGAGGATACCACCCCGCACCGCCTAGCGGGTTGCTTGCGCGGAGGGACTCGCGGTCGTAATTGGCGCCCATTTGAATTTGGGGTACGATAAACTTGATCGACTGATAAGGAAAGCGCATATTCGTAATTGACGCCAGTCTTAGCTTGTGATCCCCTGCCGCCTATACGGCTTCAGAACAGTCTACGTGTCATCACAGTGTCACTTCATTCACAATCAACCGTATCCTTCCGTCAAATCGGTGTAGCCGATATCGACAAAATCGCGATGCTTCTCAACAGAGGATTTCCTCGCCGAACGTGCCAGTACTGGCTCGAAGTGTTGGAACGCCTTGGCCACCATCATGCACCGGTAGGTATGCCAAATTATGGATACCTTTTGGAAAGCGGGGGCGAGCCTGTTGGAGTAATCCTTCTCATATCGACAATGATGCAAAGCCCCGATATGGCGATAACGCGATGCAACCTTTCAAGTTGGTATGTGGAGCCTCGCTTCACGGCCTACGCAGCAATGCTAAGCACTTTAGCAATCCGAAAAAAAGCCGTCACTTACTTGAACTTAACGCCCGCCCCTCACACAGTGCCAATCTTGGAGGCCCAGGGGTTCTCACGATTTACGAGCGGGCAGTTCATCGTCCCCACCCTACCGCCAGTTCGCCGCGCCGCTCAGCCGACCCAAGTCATCGGATGCCATGTTGACCCGGATGGGCAATTCGAGCCCTTTGATCGAGATTTGCTTTTGACGCATTCAGAGTACGGGTGCATAAGTATCTGGTGTGTAGCATCGGGAAGAGCTTACCCCTTTGTCTTTCTTCCGCGTATCGTGAAATATGTGATCCCGTGCGTTCAGCTTCTTTACTGTCGGGAGATCGAAGTTTTAATACAATTTGCTTCAAGAATAGGTTTATATCTGGCCATGCACGGCAAGGCATTTATCATGATAGACTCAAGTGGCCCGATACGCGGACTATCAGGGAAGTACTTCGACGAAACCTCGCCAAAATATTACAAGGGCCCAATCTTTCCCCGTCTGGGAGACTTTGCGTATACAGAGTTAGCGATGTTACCTCAGTTGTTTTCAGCTTAAGAGACGGTCTTGGGGTTGCCATGCGTGATAGCACTCGCAGATGGGTAGCCGAACGCTACGACTGGCGCTCTGCGGTGAAGCAAACCATCGGCGTATATAGGAGAGCAGCGCGCGGCAGAGAAGTCAAATTTAGGAATCATAGAACGCCGGCTGAGTGAGTCAGTATGGGATTGGTTGAATCCAACGCCACAGCGTATTATTTGCCTCAGCTATCCCCTCATTTTTTCGAGGGCCAAAATGCAACTGGAGGTTGGCGCTTCGCTGCGACGAACTCTCGTATGACGAGTCCTGAAGCGCGAGTTCGGGGCTCCGAATTGTCGAGACAGAGGTCGCGCCATGCTCAATGTGGGACCTTAAGGCCATTCTTTCGCCCCGCATGAGGGCGAAAAAGCCTCGAAATCACGCCGTTCTCCAAATGAGGGGATTCCTGAGATTATTTGCTGGTGATATAGTGTTTATCGCAACGTTGCGGCCACTTGTGAAATTCAGGTTATGCAGGTCAATGCCTCAGGAATCCCCTCATTTCGAGAACGGCCTGATTTCGGCGCTTTTCGGCCCTCACGTAGAGCGAATGGGGAGCCCTAAGGCCCCGCGTTTTTCGTGGCGCGACCTCTCTCTCGACGATTGCGAGACCCGAACTTGCACTTCAGGACTCGTCATACGAGACTCGCCGCATCAAAATGCCAACCTCCAGTTGCATTTTGGCCCTCGAAAAAATGAGGGGATGGCTGAGGGTCAATGCGGTAGACTTGATACGGAGATACATGCCTACTGCGACCTCACGCATCCCCTCATTCAGGCGGGGCCGAAGGTTTGTGTGAAGACGTTGTTTCGGTTTAGGAATTCTTCGTATTTTTCGACAAGCGGTCTCAAGCGTTGCTCGGGCATGTTGGGGATGAGATCGTAGAGCAGGCAGCCCTGGCGGAACAGCGAATGGACGCGGCGTTTGACCGTGCTGGTTCTGAGCGATCGGTCCATGCCGAGGCTTTCGCCGGCCGCGCCGAGCAGGGTCAGGAGGAGGATCGCCAAGGCGTTGAGCAGCAGCAGACGGTCGCGCCGTTGCGGATCGCCGATGCGCAGGACGCTCAGGCCCATGCCGAAACGCAAATCCTTGGTGTCGCGGAACCCCGGCTCGATCGTCCACCGTTTGGCGTAGAGGTTGACGATCTGGGAGGCGCTCGCGGTCGCATCGCTGGCGGCCAGATGCCAAGCCTCCTTCATCCCCTTGGCGTGGACGCAGACCGCCGCGCCGACCTTGTGGCGGGCGGCGGTGAGTTCGGCGCCGCGCAGAAGGCAGGCGTGCCCTTTCTTGCCGACCCAGTCGGCGGCCAGGCGCGTCTCACCGTCCGCCGCGGTCACATGAACGTTGCCGCGAAAGCGGATGACGTAGCCGAAGCCGAGGCTTTCGAGGAATTCGAACAGTTTGACGTCGCCGAAGCCGCGATCGGCCAGGATCGTCACCGTCACGCCCTCGGGCAGGATCGCCTTCAAATGCGTCAGGCAGAGGTCTTCGAAGTCGTTGCGCTGGTCCTTCAGTTCGTCCTTGTCGACCGTCAGCCACAGGAGCGGCGTCGCCCGGCCGTGGCGCGTGATCAGGCTCAAAGCGAGCGTGGCCTGATTGTCGGCGTTGAAATCGGTCCAATCCATCGCCACGACGATCGCCTTGCGCTGGCCCACGACCTCGCGAAGCCCATCGCATCAACTGCGTGATCATGGTCAGGACGACGATTGATCGCCTATGGCGAATGTCCGTTGTTGGCGCCTTCCTTCCGTACCGGGACCGGCCAGGAACGCGCGCTCCGGGTCGGGACCTGAAATTGAAACTGATACCAAAGCTCGGTGTTCGGAACCGATCATCGAGCTTCCGCAAAACGACCACGCCCGCTGACGCGCGGAATCTCATGCGCGCGAGAGTCGCGCTCATCAAGCTTCGGTATGAGACACCACCGGCGAACAATTCCTTGACAACAAGCCTGCGTTTGTGTTCTACCTATGTTCTAGCGCCCGAGTGAGGGAGACCGCAAAGTTGTCCGGTTCCGTCGAAGCCGTTCCGCCTGCCGCGCCTCGCAACCGATCGGTCGAGACGCTGCGTGCGGCGCGCATGGCGGGGGCGGGACAAGCCGATCGTCGATCTTTTGAGTGCGGCGTCTCAGTCGTCGCGGGCGTGGTGCGGAACGGCCGGACGGTCGAGCGACGTGGCCGGGAAATAGTGCCGCAAACGCTTGAAAAGGCTGAATCAGCGCCGGGAAATGGTATGGTCTCGGAGGCCTCGGGCCCCCAAGATCTGGCGCCACGGGCGCACGGCCGCTGTCATTCCGTCATCGTGACGATAGCCTCAGCCCGCGCGCCGCGCCCCGGGGCCGCTTCGCTCGCGCTGACGAACCCGCAAGTGGGACAGTTTTTGGCGCCTAGCGTGTTGGAATCGCTCGCTCGCGGCCAAAACTGCACGGGGACCGGCCTCCCCCCCGTCCGCGGTTCGGTCGGGCCCGCTCGATCAGGCGGCCATGAGGCCGCTCGCCTGTGCGAGGCTCCTCAGATAGGGCACGCCGACGTTCAAGACCTCCTCGGCGCCGCTCGCGACCGGCCGCCATACCGACAGCGCCGCGGCGATCTGCGGCATCGAGGTGACGAAGGACTCGATCACCAGGTCGCCCGAGAAATTGGCGATCTTCAGCGCCGTCATCACGCTGCGCCAGTGGATGTTGCCGGATCCGGGCACCCCGCGGTCGCTCTCGGAGAGATGCACATATTGCACCCGGCCGCCGCCTTCGGCCAGCGCGTCGGCGAAACTCTTCTCCTCGATGTTGGCGTGATAGGTGTCGAGGTGGATCATCACGGAATCCTCGTCGATCCGCCCGGCCAGCGCCAGCGCCTGCTTGGCGGTGTTGACGAGATGGGTCTCGTAGCGGTTGCAGGCCTCGAGGCCGAGCGTCATGCCGTAGTCGGCCGCGCGTTGGGCGATCGGCTTCAGCGCTTTCACGATCGCGTCGTACTCGGCTTCGGTCGGCGCGGCGCCGGAGCGATAGCCGAGCTCGGAATAGGTGACCCCGCACAGGGTGCTGCAGCCGAGGGCATGGGCGACATCGAGGGCGCGGGCGAGGAACTCGCGCGCGGCTTCCGGATGGCGGGTCGCCTCGACTTCCCTCGGCAGGCAGAGCGAGGCGGTCGGCTCGACGCCGTAGTGGTTGAACAGCGACAGCGAATGCTGCACGTCGACCGCGTCCGGCTCCATCAGCCCGATCTCGACGACATCGAGGCCGTGATGGGCGCATTCGCGGACGCTCTTCTCCGCGCCTTCGCGCGTCCAGGCCGAGGTCCAGAGGCTGGAATGCATGCCGAATCGGATCATGGGTTGGCTCCTTTGTGAGGCGCGTCGGTCGCCCCGACGATATGGGCGACGACGGCGTTCATGCTGGTGTCTTGGGTCGCGTCCTCGGCGATGACCGTCCCCTGACGGAGGACGACGATGCGGTCGCAGACCGAGAAGACGTCGGTCAGGCGATGGCTGATGAGGATGACGGCGATGCCATGGCCCTTGAGGTTGCGGATGAGGTCGAGCACGTGCTCGACCTCCCGCACCGCGAGCGCGGCGGTCGGCTCGTCCATGATGACGAGGCGGGGGTTGAAGGTCAGCGCGCGCGCGATCGCGACCGACTGCTGCTGCCCGCCGGAAAGCTCGCCGGTCATCTGCGCGACCGAGGGGATGCGGGCGCCGAGCCGCGCGATCATCGATTCGGCCTCGGAGCGCATGCGCTTCGTGTCGATGAGCTTGACCCCCAGCACCGAGCGGGTGAGCTCCCGCCCGAGGAAGATGTTGGAGGCGACGTCGCGCATCCGGGCGATGGCCAGATCCTGGTAGATCATCTCGATGCCGGCCGCGCGGATCGCGCCCGGGTCCTTGCCGACGAGCGACGCGCCGTCGAAGCGGATGTCGCCGCCGTCGGGCTGGTAGACGCCGGTGATCGTCTTCATCAGCGTCGATTTGCCGGCCCCGTTGTCGCCGACCAGGGCGACCGCGCTGCCCGCTTCGACAGAAAACGTCACCCCGCGCAGCGCCTCGATCGCGCCGAAGGTTTTGCGCACGCCGGCAAGCTCGAGCAAACTCATCGCCGCCAGCCCTCCCTGCTGTTGATCCGGTCGAGCCAGACCGCGAGGATCAGCACCGCGCCGATGGCGATCTGCTGATAGAAGGGCCGGACGGCGAGCAGGTTGAGCCCGTTCTGCAGCACGCCCATGATGAGGGCGCCGATCAGCGTGCCGACGACGCTGCCCCGTCCGCCGAACAGGTTGGTGCCGCCGAGGATCGTCGCGGTGATGGCGGTGAGCTCGTAGCTGATGCCGGCGGTCGGCTCGCCGGAGTTGATGCGCGCGGCGAACAGGAGCCCGGCGAGGCCGGAGAGCAGGCCCGAAAGCGTGTAGAGCAGCACCTTCTGCCGCTCGACCCGGACGCCCATCGCCCGCGCGGCGGCCTCGTTGTCGCCGATGACCTGGGCGTAGACGCCGAACCGCGTGTGCGCGAGCAGCACATGGGCGACGAGCGCGGTCAGGAGAAGGATGACGACCGGCATGGGCACGCCGAACGGGCGTCCCTGGCCGAGCCAGACCATCTGCGGCGGCAGCCCATAGATCGAAACGCCATCGCTCAAGACCAGCGCGAAGCCGCGCGCGACGCCGAGCATGCCGAGCGTGACGATGAAGGGCGGGATCGCCCCCTTGGTGATGAGAAATCCGTTCACCCAGCCGGTGAACGCGCCCATCGCTAGGCAGCCGGCGATCCCGAGCCACCATGGCCAGTCGAGATTCGACGTCAGCATCGCGCCGAACACGCCCGACAGCGCCAGGATCGATCCGACCGACAGGTCGATGCCGGCGGACGAGATGACGAACGTCATGCCGATCGCCAGCACCCCGAACACCGACGTCGAGAGCAGGATGTTGAGGAGGTTCGAGACGGAGAGGAAGGCGTTCGACAGCGCCGCCATCACCGCGCAGAGCACGGCGAGGACGATCAGCGATTCGAGACGGACGGCCGCGCCGCCGGCGAATTGCTGTCGCCATGAGGCCGAGGCGGCTTGAGTTGTGGTCGAGGCCATCGGCGGAATGCTCCGGCTCGTTGCGGATCTCGCCGCCCGCCGCCAGGCCGGCGGACGGCGAGCGCGGGGCTTACTTCACGAACTGCAGCAGCGGGTCCTTGTTGGCTTCGATGATCTCCTTGGTCAGCACCAGCGTCGGCACGTAGGTCATCTCAGCAACCTTCTCGCCCGCGAGCACCTTCTTCGCGTCCTCGACCGCCTGCATGCCGACGAGATAGGGCAGTTGTGCGACCGACGCGTTGAGACGGCCGGCCCTGATCGACTTGACGGCGTTGGTGTTGCCGTCGACGCCGATCACGATGAGTTTGTCCTTGCCGGCCGAGCGGGCCGCCTCGACCGCGCCGAGCGCCATGTCGTCATTGGCGCAGAAAATCGCGACAAGATCCGGCGTGCGCTGCAGCGTGTCATTGGTGATGTTGGCGGCCTTCAAGCTGTCCCACTCGCCGGGCAGCGAAGCGACGATGTTGAGGCCGGGCGCCTGCTTCTTGAGCTCCTCCGCAAATCCGACAGCCCGCTTCTTGCCGGTTATGTTGCCCGACAGGCCTTCGATCACCAGCACCGGCCCCTTGGCGTCCTTGCCGAGCACGCTCACCAGATAGTCGGCCCCCTTCGCGCCCGCCGCCTCGTTGTCCGAGCCGATGTGGAAGGCGATTTCGACGCCGGCCTTCTTGGTGATCGCCGGATCGAGGTTGTTGTCGAGGTCGACCACCGGGATCTTCATTTCGTTGGCCTGCTTGAGGCACGGCAGCAGGATGGTCGAATTGATCGCCGCGGTGATCATTGCCGCCGGCTTCTTCTGCAGCATCGTGTTGCAGGCGTTGAGCTGCGGCTCGGCCGCCTGGTCGGACTCGACCGCCTGCAGGAAGATGTCGACGTCGGCCTTCTTGGCCCCTTCGTCGACGCCCTTCTCCATCGCGCCCCAGAACGGGTTCGACAGGGTCTTCATCAGAACCCCGTAGACAGGCTTGTCGGCGGCGAACGCGCTCGTGGCGGCGAGGCCGAGGGCGAGCACGGCGATCGAGACGGCTGCGGCAAAGGGCTTCAACATGTTCCTCTCCTTATGACGTTGTTGATCTAGAGGTGAGCCTCCGCGACGGCTCTGAGCCGCGAGCGGTCGGGCCCAGTGGATTCCCGAACCTTGAGGGTGCAGGGAAGTTCGACGCGTTCGACGTCCGGCGCCGCGCCGGACAGGCGCCGCATCAAGAGGCGCCAGGAGACGGAGGCGAAGTCCTCGATCGGCTGCGCGACGGTCGTCAGATAGGGCCTCAGCGCGAACATCCAGTCGAAATCGTCGAAGCCGACGATCGAGACGTCACCCGGGATATCGAGGCCGAGGCCGCGCGCGGCCTTGTTCGAGGCGAGCGCGCAGACGTTGGTGAGGGCGAAGATCGCGGTCGGCCGCTCGGCGCGATGCAGCTCCATTTCGACTGCGGCGCGCAGGCTTTCGAGATCGTGTCCGCCGTAGACGACCCGCTCGCGGCCTTCGACGCCGGCCTCGCCAAGGGCGCGGCGAGCGCCCGCGACGCGCTGCGCGACGTTTTGATGATGCCCGGAATGGCCGAGAATGGCGATGTCTCTGTGCCCCAGCGCAATCAGATGCCGCAGGGCCGCATAGCCGCCGGCCTCGCAATCCGCCCGCACCGTGTCGAAGCCGGGCGCGTCGGCGCCGCGGTCGAGCAGCACGGTCGGCGGCAGGCGAGCGCCAAGGTCGCCGCCGAGCGCGGTCATCGATTTGTCGGTGGCCGGAATGGCGATCAGGCCGTCGATCCGGCGCGCGACCAGCGCCTCGACCCGCCGCCGTTCGATCGCCGGATCCTCGCTCGTCGAGACGAGGAGGAGATCTTAGCCGTCGCGCTCGGCGAGCGCTTCGACCCCGTGAACCAGGCTGGCGAAAAAGACGTTCGTGATGTCGGGAACGACCATGCCGACAAGGCGGGTCGAGCTGCCGCGCAGCGCGCTCGCGGCACGGTCGAGCCTGTACCCGAGCGCGGCGATCGCGTCCTCGACCTTCCGCCGGCTGGCCAGTCCGACCGGCCTTTTGCCGTTGACCACGTTGGAGGCCGTCGCCACCGATACGCCGGCGCGCGCCGCAACATCGCGAATGGTCGGCGTCTTGCCCAACGGCGGCTTCTCCTCCCGGCGACAGCGTCTTCCACGCGCTGTCTATAACGTTCTAACGCTAAGCCCCGCCGCGTGCGCTTGTCAAGCCGCGTGGCTCAGCTCCGCTCGATCGGCTTCGAGCGCGACCGGGCGACCGTCTCGCGCTGCGCGCGCCGGCAGGAAAGCGGGGGCAAGCCCTTGAGGATGAGGCCGGCGTCGGCGACCGTCTGCCGCCCGATCTCGAGGAGCGAGTGTCATCGCGCCGGCGCGGTGCGGCGACAGGACGAGCCCCTCGACCTTGCGGGCAGGATCGTCGGCAGGCGCCGGCTCGACCGGAAAGACGTCGGTTGCGGCGCGAAAACGGCCGCTCTCGATCTGGCGCAGGAATTCGGGGAAGTCGACCACGCCGGCGCGGCTCATCAACAGCACGACCGAGCCCGGCGCGATCATCTCGAATTCCCGTTTGCCGAGGAACCCCTGGTTTTCGCTGGTCACGGCGGCGAGCACGACGACGACCTGGCTCGTCCGGAGGACCTCTTCGAGGGAGGCCGGGGTGACGCCGAAGCTCTCCATGAAGTGATCGGAAATCCAGGGATCGTAGGCCTTGACCGCGCAGCCGAAGGGCAGAAGCAGCGGCGTGAAGGCGCGCGCGAGGTCGCCAAAGCCGATCAGGCCGACGCGCGCGCCGTGGAGCGAGAAGCAGCCCTCGGCCCGGTCGAGCAGCCATTTCTCGCGTCCCGCCCGCATTGCGCGGTCCGCGGCCGTGACCCCGCGACAGAGGTCGATCGCGAGCCCGAGCGCCATTTCCACGACCGGCTTGGCGAAAGCGGAACTCGGAGCGAGGACATGAATGCCGCGCTCGAAGCAGGTCTCGTAGTCGATGTTCTGCAGAAAATTGGTTTCGACGTTGACGATGCCGCGCAGGTTCGGCGCCCGGTCGAGCCGGGACTTCGGCATGTCGCTCTGGCCGATCAGGAGCGTCATTTCAGGCAGGAGCGGCTCGAAGCGCTCGGCCGGCATGCGGCCGAGTCCTTCGTGGACGGTAAGTTCGCCCAATCCTTGCAGCCGCGCCCAGAGATCCGCGTCGAAGATTTCGCTCAAGCCCCGCGGTTGCGGATCGATGACGATCAAGGGTCTGGCCATAGGTTTTCCTCCTGGAGCGCTTCTTGGTGTGACGCGTAGATCGATATAGGGCCGGACGCAAGCATGTCTGCGTTAGGCGCTCTTGCCTTCGCGAACCACAAGCGCCGCTCCCGGCGCCAATCGCGGTTGCGGCTCTTCGCGCGGTCAGGGCCGGGCCGCCGCGTGAATCTCCGCGATATAGCCGCCGGGGAACTCGACCATCGCTGAAGCCCGCCGATCCGCCGTGTACGGCGCTGCCAGAATTTTGGCCCCGGCCGCGGTCGCCCTCGCAAGCGTATCCTGGACGTTCGAGACTTCGTATCCGGCAAGCTCGCGTCCATAGGGCCAAGGCAGGTGTCCGTCCGTGACCAGCACGGTGACCTTGCCGAATGCGGATTCGATGCGGACGCGGCGGTATTGCTCGCCGGCGCGTCCGATTTCGACGCCCGGGGCGGCGGCGGCGTCGCTTGTCACGGCACCATGCGAGAAGGCGACGAAGTCGCGGATGAATGTGTCGGCGCGGTCGCTCGACACGTAGACCCGGTTCTCTGCGACGGCGAGGAGCGGCGGTTCAGGGCTGGGCGGTTTGATATGCCAGTAGAGCTGCATGTTCACCCCGCCGGGCCATTGTATAATCGCGTCGCGGCCGATCGGAGACGATTACAGCCGCTCCATTGTCGCGCGCCGCCTGAACGGCAGTGTCGATGTCAGTGACGAGATAGCCGGTCCGCTCGCTGCCGAGCGGATAGGGAGCGGGGGTCTCGAAGCCGAAGACGGACAAGTTTCCGACGGGCGTCTGAACAGGTTCAAACACGGTCCGGCTCGGCGTCGGCGTGACCGTGACCACGGCTTGCTTGGCGGCCTTTGCGCCGAACGTGGCGACAAAGCTTGTGACAAAGCGGTCGAAATCGGCGGGCGGAACATAGACGTGGGTCGTGCTGTACTGCGATCCCACAGTCACATCGGGCGTTGCCGGCGCCGACGTTTGGGCGGCGGCTGACAAGCCTCCGGCGAGGGTGCCGGCCAGGACCAGGACCTTCAGTGCGCGCATCGGGCTGCTCCATGCGGGAAAGCGATGATATCGGCGACAATCCCGGTCGTTTTCCCTATATGACCGCTCATGCCTCAACCCTATAGCGCCCCCTTTTCCGTCGCGCCGATGATGGATTGGACCGACCGGCGTTGCCGGGCGTTCCACCGCCTTTTGACGCGCCGCGCCCGGCTGTACACCGAGATGGTGACGGCGGACGCGGTCGTGTTCGGGCCCCGCGAACGGCTGATCGGCTTCGATCCGGCGGAGCATCCGGTCGCGCTGCAACTCGGCGGCTCGGAGCCGGCGCGGCTCGCGGAAGCCGCGGGCGTCGGCTTTGGCTTCGGCTACGACGAAATCAATCTCAACTGCGGCTGCCCGTCCGATCGGGTGCAGAGCGGACGCTTCGGCGCCTGTCTCATGCGCGAGCCGACGCTGGTCGCCGAATGCGTCGGCGCGATGGCCGGCGCGGTCGATGTCCCGGTCACGGTCAAATGCCGGATCGGCGTCGATGAGCAGGACCCGCGCGAAAGCCTGTTCGCCTTCGCCGCTGCAGTGAAGGCGGCCGGGGCGGCCGCCCTCGTCGTCCATGCCCGGAAGGCCTGGCTCGAGGGGTTGAGCCCCAAGGACAACCGCACGATCCCGCCGCTCGACTATTCGTTGGTCTACGAGCTTAAGGGCGCGCATCCCGACTGGCCGATCGTCATGAATGGCGGCGTCTCCGACCTCGAGGAGGCCGAGGCGCATCTTGCGCATGTCGACGGCGTCATGATGGGCCGCGCCGCCTATCAGAACCCCGAGATCCTGCTGCGGATCGATCCGGCGATGTTCGGCGAGACGGCGCCGTTCGAAGACGCATTCGAGGCGCTCGACGCCTTCATGCCGGTGATCGCCGCGGGCCTGGCGCGCGGCGAGCGTCTGCACGACTACTCGCGCCACCTCCTTGGCCTGTTCGCCGGCCGGCCCGGCGCGCGCTTCTACCGCCGGGCGCTCGCGACCGAAGCCGTTCGCCCCGGCGCCGGGCTCGACGTTCTCCGCGCCGCAGTCGCGCTGGTCGCGAGGAGCGTAGCGCGCGAAGAGGCCGTCGCCTAGAGCGAGTTGCGACGAGATCGGACCCGCGTCGCTTGCCCGGAGTGGGAAAGGCTGTCGCGATAGGAGGTCAGCGCGCCAGCGAGGTCGCCCTGCGCGACCTGCACGTCGCCCACTTTATTGTACGACACCGAGAGATCGCGCTGCCAGCCGGGGTTGCCGGGATCGGATTTCGCCAGGCGGTCTCTGATCGCGAGGCTGTCGCGGTAGGAGGTCAGCGCGCCGGCGAGGTCGCCCTGCGCGACCTGCACGTCGCCGCGCCTCGTCAATCCAAGTGCGACCTCGCGGTCGTTCCTGGCGCCCCGCGCAAGCTCAATATAGTTGAGAAACGCCGCATCGGCTTCGTTGAGGGTTCCCGCCGCCATGGCGGCGCCGAAGCTCACGGCGGCTCAAGGCCGCCGGCCAATCCCGCCGCCCGTCGCCGTTCTCCAATTTCACCAGCAACTTGCGCGGGCCCACATGGGGAAAACGCCGACGCAGCGCGATGATCTCTTCCTCGATCGCCGCCTCCGTGCGATGCGGACACGATCGCGGCGCATGCGAACGATCCCGGAACCATTCCCCATCTCCGCTCGCCCGCCGAGCCCGCCACGCATGAAACGTGTCCCGGCTCACGCCGTAGCGGCCACAGAGATCCGAAACGCTCCAATGCCCAGCGTCGTGGTCCGCCAACATCCGAATCCGCTCCTCCATCCGACAGGTCTCCATAAATGGCATCGGAAGTCCTCCTTCCGACCCAGCTTGACCTGTCAGCCATCAACCCAGTCTAAAGCGTCAGGAATTTACCCGGTTCATACCATGGCGCAGCCCCTCACCCCGGCCCTCTCCCCGCATAGGGCGTTCGGAAGGACGCCCGTCTGTCGACGGGCTATGGCGGGGCGAGGGGGAACTCCAGCTCAAATATGCAGCGGCTTGCCGAGCGCCTTCGGCGCCGCCGCGAGAGGGGCGGGGGGTGAGGGGTTTGGCGCGTTAGCGCCTTGTGATCGCGCGCTTTACGGTGCGGACCCGTCATCCGTCGCCTTCGGCGGCCCCTTCTCCCGCAAGGGGAGAAGGGGATCGCGAGGCGCCGATCTCATCTCCTCGAAACCGTCTCGTCTCAAATATGCCATCTCGGAGTTCGGGAGCTTGAACTCAGAGATCGACCCCTTCAGTTGGGCGATTTGCGCTCTTGCGACGGCAAGTTGGCTCTGAACCAACTTCCACGTCAGCGCGGCGTTCATGGCGACGTCCACTGAGTTCTTCGCGTTTGCCGCCCAAGACATCACGAGCATGTTTCGGTTGTCGTTTGCGCTGTCGCAACCCCCCTTTTCGTCCTGAACTCTCAACACCTCCGTCACGTACGTGAGTATTTCTTTGCGGAGGTCTCCCCTTTCGATGCGCTGAAAATCCTGAACCAGGCGAAGGCCCTCCTCAGGCGATGCTGGAGGACCGGCGGGACCGAAGCTGATCGTCTTTTCCCCTAAAGTGATCCACTGCATGATGTTTCCCAGATTCAAGTCGGCAGCATGTGATTATCCGTCCGACCAAAACGACAGCTTTTCTTGGATTGGCCCCAAATATCTACACTCTTGTTAGTTTGGGAGTAAAGTCAAGAGTGACGGTTTTACCCGGGGCGGGTGAGGCGAATTCCCGAAGTGGTGCGAATGCGCCTCAAGGGAATTGAGCCTGCCGACCTCGACTTGCTTTTCGGGAAAATGGCGGTTTCAGACCCATGTATAATTCTTTCTTCTCAATTGTGGGCTCGTCAAATATTCAACGGCTTGACCGGCGCCTGCCGCCTTTTCCGGCCGCTACGGTCTGGCGGACCGACCGAGCGGCGCCGGTTGGGCCAGCGACTTTGGCTCGTTCCCGTCATCCGGCCGGCTTCGCCGTGAGCAACCGGGCACTTAGGTAACAGAACTGACATTGGTGACAGAATTCTCGTTCCGTTCAGTCTAGCTGCTGCTGTTGCTGCGGCTGTGGACACTGTGGGCGCCCGCGATCGATCGAGCAAACCGATAGCGCGCAAGCCACTTGTAGCCCGCCCTCCGGCTCACCCCGAACTTGCGGCAAATCGCCGCAAACGCTTCCTCCCGCTTCTCCACCGCAATCACAAAACGGATCCGCTCGTCCACGGCGCAGGTCTCCCTCCATCCCATCGGCAAGGCCCTCCTCGCCGATCAGTTGACCTGTCACCCATGTCGTCGGTCTACTGTGTTACCCATGTAGCCGGTTAGGACCGCCGGCCACCTTCTCCCGAAGGGAGAAGGGCACGTGTGGCCGCCGTCAAATATGCAGCGGCTTCCCCAAGGCCTTCAGCGCCGCCCCATGGAACGCCTCGCTCTCGGTCGGGTGGCGTCGATCGTGCCGGCGCCGACCCCGATTGTCGCGACGTCCGCGCCCTTCGCCCCGCTTGCGGGGAGAAGGTGACGCGAAGCGCCGGATGAGGGGCGGCGCCGTCCTATCCGGAAAAGCCGGCGCCGCCCCTCATCCCAGCCCTTATATGGCGCGAGAATTGTCAAGCGGTTTGTATCGAACGCGCGCGGAGTCGCTCCGCGTTTGGCGGTTGAAATGTTTGGACGTGGCGCAGCTGCGGCGGAGCAAGGCGCTCGCGAAGCGCGCCCTTCAAAGCGCCGTAGCGAGCGCGCTTGCTCCGCCGGTTTGCCTCGTCGGTGGGATGGGGCCTCGCTTTGGCTGGGGGCGAGCCCCTTACAACCTTATATCCGGTTGGCGCTTTGGCCGGTCCATAATCCTGCGTGCGCAGGTCGCGAGGCCCGGGATGGACCGGACCAATCTCTCCCTCGGGGCTTTTGGCCCCAGGGCTGGGGGCGGTCACAGGTCCCATCCCGGACGAGGCGAGCGGCTTGAAACGGCCGCTCGCTTTTCGGTCGGCTCAGGCGCGCTTCAAGACCGCCCCCTCGGGAACGAGGCCGGTCTCGAGGTAGCGCCACAGCGCAACGGAGAGTTTCCGCGCCATGGCGACGATCGCGATGCGCCGCACGCGCCCCTTCTGGTCGCCGACGCGCTGGCGGAACCACTTGGAGAGCGCGCTGTCGGGCTGGTGACGCAGCCACAGCCAGGACAGTTCGATCATCGCTTTGCGCGCCCGCTCGTTGCCGGCTTTGGCGATCCCCTGATCGCGCGCCATGTCGCCGCTTTGAAAAGGAGACGGGGCCAGGCCGATATATTGCGCGACGCCGCGCCGGTTCTGAAACGTCCGATAATAGACCTCGCCGCCGAGCACGGTGCTGAAATGGACGCCGATGCTCTTGAGCTTGAAGAGCTGGGCGATCTTGGCCTGCACGTGGCTCGGCGTCGACGCGGCCGCGCTGGCTTTAGTCGCCTTCTTGGGCGGGACGATCGCCGCCTTCATCTCCCCTTCGACCTCGGCGATGTCGTCGATGATTCCGGCCAAGCGACGGCATTCGCGGCTTAGCTCGGCCTTCAGCCTCGGCAGGATCGGCAACGCCGCCATGCGCTCCAGCCGATCCGGCGCCATCGGGTCGAAATCGCGAACGCCCTGGGCGAACAGCAAGGCCTTCACCCGGTTGCTGTGCGACGTCTGTTCCTTGACCAGCCGTTCGTACTCGCGGTGTGGGCGCTTTCGCGTCTTCTTCCGCTTCGCTCGGGACCTCGACCACCCTGCAGGCGTCGAGCTCGCCCCTCAAGAGGCGCGCCAGGGTCCGCACCAGCTTCTCGACGTCCACGCCGTCCGACTTGGCGCGGCGCGCCCGCCGGTCAACCGCGACGCTCGCCGGCTCGATCTCGTAGACATCGTATCCCGCCAGCTTCAGGGCGCGATACAGCCAATGGCCGTCCCGTCCGGCCTCGAAGCAAATATGAACCTTGACCGGAAGACCGCTGCGCTTTTCCTCGCCGGCGCTGATCCGACTCAAAAGCTCGAGCAACCCATAAAGGTCGCCGCCCTGCACTGCGTGCCGGCGAACCGTCCACTTCTGCGGCGTGCCGACCCCTACCAGCCACTTCGATCGGCTCAGTTCCAATGCGACGAAAACTGAGGCAAACTCATTCTCGGCGACGGGCGCAATCTGCTGAATAAGCATGATCGATTCCTATGTTCGGGTTTGGACGCTTCGACTATAGGCGTCGAAGCGCCCGCCGCCTCATAGGATCTCTCCCCGCACGCGGGGCGAGGGGGAACAGCCTCAAATATGCAGCGGCTTGCCCAAGGCCTTCAGCGCCGCCTCGTGGAAGGCTTCGCTCTCCGTCGGATGGGCGTGGATCGTCCCCGCCACGTCCTCGAGCCGCGCGCCCATCTCCATCGCCAGCGCGAAGGCCGACGAGAGTTCGGATACGCCCGAGCCGACGGCGTGGATGCCGAGCACGACATGGTTGTCGGCGCGCGCGACGATGCGCACGAAACCCTCGTCGGCCTGTTTCGTCATCGCCCGGCCGTTGGCGCGGAAGGGGAAGAGGCCGACCAGAACCTCGCCGTTCGCCGCCTTCGCGGCCTCGGGCGACAGCCCGACCGCGACGACCTCCGGGTCGGTGAAGCAGATCGCGGGAATTGCCCGATGGTCGAAGGCGCGTTTCATCCCGGCAATGACTTCGGCGACTGTCTCGCCCTGCGCCATGGCGCGATGGGCGAGCATCGGCTCCCCGGTCACATCGCCGACCGCCCAGACGTTGCGCATCGAGGTCGGCGCAGCGGTCGTCGACGCGGATGAAGGGGCCCGCCATCGTCAAATCGAGCGTCTCGAGGCCGAAGCCGATTGTGCGAGGGCGCCGGCCGACCGCGACCAGGACCTTCTCGGCCGCCACGCTCGTCTCGGCGCCGTCGGCTCCGGCGACCCTGAGCGCGCCCCCGGCGTAGCCGAGCGCCTTGGCGCCGAGCATCGTGGCGATCCCGAGATCGGCCGCGCGGCGGGCCACCGGATGGGTCAGCTCCTCGTCGTAGAGCGGCAGGATCTTCGGCAGAGCCTCGACAATCGTCACCTTTGCGCCGAGCTTCGCGAAGGCCATGCCGAGCTCCATCCCGATGTAGCCCGCCCCGACGACGGCGAGCGTCTCGGGAACTTTCGTCAGGGCCAGCGCCTCGGTCGAAGAGAGGACCTCCTCGCCGTCGAACGGCAGCACTTCGAGTTGCATCGGCTCGGAGCCAGTGGCGACGACGAGATGCTCGCAAGCTACCCGCTGATCGCCGGTGTCGGCGTGGGCGATCGCGCTCTTGCCGTCGACGATCGTCGCCCGCCCGCGCAACGAGCGCACCCCCGCCTTCTTCAGGAGCGCGCCGACGCCGGTCGCGAGCCGCGCGACGATCGCATCCTTCCAGGCGATGGTCCTGGCGAAGTCGAGCGTAGGGGCGGTCAGCGTCAGGCCGATCGCGTTCAGCGCGTGCGGGTCGGCGAGCGCATGCGCCGCGTCCGCGGCGTGGATGATCGCTTTCGACGGAATGCAGCCGACATGGAGGCAGGCGCCGCCGAACCGTCCGTCCTCGATGAGAACCGTGTCGAGGCCGAGCTCGCCGGCGCGAATCGCCGCGATGTACCCGCCGGGGCCGCCGCCGATGATGAGAACCTTGCAGCGAAGCTCGGTCATTGCGTCCTCGATAGGCTACCGTTCGTCATCGCGACCCCCGGGTCAAAGCCCGGGGGGATCCAAGGGCCGCCGGGCGCCCTGCAACTCCTGGATTGCTTCGCCCTACGGGCTCGCAATGACGGCCTTCCTGTCATTCAATCCTCGATGAACAGCGAAGCCGGCGCTTCGAGAAGCGCGCGCACGCGCTGGATGAAGGTCGCCGCGTCGTGGCCGTCGACGACGCGATGATCGAACGACGACGACAGGTTCATCGTCTTGCGCGGGGCGAAGCCGCCGTCCCGCCACACCGGCCTCACCACGATCTTGTTGATGCCGACGATCGCCACTTCCGGCCGGTTGACGACCGGGGTCGAGGCGATCCCGCCGAGCGCGCCGAGCGAGGTCAGCGTGATCGTCGAGCCGGAAAGCTCCTCGCGTTGCGCGACGCCCTGCCGCGCCGCCTCGCTCACGCGGCGCATCTCGCGCGCGGCCTCGTAGAGGCCGAGCGTCTCGGCATGACGGACGACCGGCACCATCAGCCCGACCGGCGTCTGCGTCGCAATGCCGAGATGGACCGCGCCGAACCGCTCGATGACCTCGTTGTCGTCGTCGTAATGCGCGTTGACCTGAGGGAAGTCGGCGACCGCCTTGACGACGGCGAGCATCAGGAAGGGCAGCATCGTCAGCTTCGGCCGCTCTTCCGTCGCGCGCGCGTTGAGCGCGGCGCGCAGCTCTTCGAGCCCGGTGACGTCGACCTCCTCGACATAGGAAAAATGGGCCACTCGTCGCGACGATTCCGCCATGTTCTGAGCGATTGCGCCGGCGCATCCCGACGACCTTGATCGTCTCGACGCCGAGGTTCGGCTGCCGCCCCGGCGCCCGCGTCGGCGCCTCGGGCGGGCGAGCGAGACAGGCGTCGAGATCGTCGTGGGTGATCCGCCCCGCCGGCCCCGTCCCATGCACGAAGCGCAGATCGACGCCCGCCTCGCGCGCCCGCAAACGAACCGCCGGCGAAGCGAGCGGCTTCTCGCCGGCCGGTCGCGGAGCTCCGCGTTGTGGCTCACGCGCTACGCGCGGCGCGGGAGCGGCAGCAGGCGCGGGCGGAGGCGCCTCGGCGCGCGATTCCTCGGCGGCGCGTGCTTCCTCGGCAACAGGCCCGGCGGGCGTCGGAGGAGGCTTTGCCGGCTGAGGAGCCTTAGCCGCGGCGGCGGCCTTCGCAGAACCTTTCGGCGGCGGCGGGGACGGCGAATCCGGCAGGCCGGGCGCCTCGATGCGGATGAGCTCGGCGCCGACCGCGAGCACGTCGCCGACCCCGCCGCCGAGCGTGACGACCGTGCCTGCGACCGGCGTCGGGATCTCGACCGTCGCCTTGTCGGTCATCACCGCGGCGACGACCTGATCCTCGCGCACGAGATCGCCGACCTTGACCGACCATTCGACGATCTCGGCTTCGGCCACGCCCTCGCCGACGTCGGGCATCCGGATCGAGCGCGCGCCCATCGTCAGGCCTCCATCGCTTTGACGAGCGCCTGGCCGACGCGCGCCGGCCCGGGGAAATAGTCCCATTCCTCGGCGTGCGGATAGGGCGTGTCCCAGCCGGCGACGCGCTGGATCGGCGCCTCGAGCGCATAGAAGCAGCGCTCCATTACCTGGGCGGCGAGCTCGGCGCCGAAGCCCGAGGTCAGCGTCGCCTCGTGCACGATGACGCAGCGGCCGGTCTTTTCGACCGACGCAGTGATCGCGTCGATGTCGAGGGGAAGGAGCGTGCGCAGATCGATGATCTCGGCGTCGACGCTGGTCTCCTCGGCCGCGGCTTCGGCGACATGGACCATGGTGCCGTAGCAGAGTACGGTCACCCCCCGGCCCTCGCGCCGCACCGCCGCCTTGCCGAGCGGCACGACATAGCGCCCCGAGGGCGCCTCGCTCAAAGGGTGCTTCGCCCAGGGCGTCACCGGCTGGTCGGGATGGCCGGAGAAGGGGCCGCTGTAGAGCCGCTTCGGCTCGAGAAAGATCACCGGATCGTCGTCCTCGATCGCGGCGATCAGGAGGCCCTTGGCGTCGTAGGGGTTGGACGGGATGACGGTCTTGAGGCCGCTGACATGGGTGAACAAAGCTTCCGGGCTCTGGCTGTGCGTCTGTCCGCCGTAGATGCCGCCGCCGCACGGCATGCGGATGACGATCGGCGCGAAGAACTCGCCGCCCGAGCGGTAGCGCAGCCGCGCCGCCTCCGACACGATCTGGTCGTAGCCCGGATAGACATAGTCGGCGAACTGGATTTCCGCGACTGGCCGCAGGCCATAGGCGCCCATGCCGATCGCGACGCCGACGATGCCCGATTCGTTGATCGGCGCGTCGAAGCAGCGCGACTTGCCGTATTTGCGCTGCAGGCCCTCGGTGCAGCGGAACACGCCGCCGAAATAGCCGACGTCCTCGCCGAACACGACGACGCGCTCGTCCTCGGCCATCTTGCAATCCATCGCGTCGCGGATCGCCTCGACCATCGACATGCGCGGCATCGGGTCAGGCTCCGGCCGGTTGTTCCCTTCCCCAGCTCCGCTGGGGAAGGTGGCGCCATAGGGCGTCGAAGACGCCCGTCTTCCGACGGGCTATGGCGCCGGATGGGGTAGGGAAGGCAGATACGTCTTGTTGGGAGGCAACCAGCGCCTGTGGTGCGCCATTATCGGTGAAAATGGTGGCGGCGCGGGCCGATTTGTCGGAGCCTTCAGCACCCCTGCGGCTATTTTCATAGCAGGCAACCAGCGCCTGTGGTGCGCCATTATCGGTGAAAATGGTGGCGGCGCGGGCCGATTTGTCGGAGCCTTCAGCACCCCTGCGGCTATTTTCATAGCAGTTTGCGGTGGCCTTCGTGCAATCCGGCTGAAGGTCGAAGCAGCGGGCCGCACCCCATCCGGCGCTACGCGCCACCTTCCCCGCTTCGCGGCGAAGGGGGCCCTCCCCCTCCCCCCTTCTGGGGGAGGCCGGGAGGGGGGTCGCCGTCGGACGACGGACGAAGGACGACGGACGTCAGAGAGCGGAAATCCCGGGCCTTCCGTCGTCTGTTCTCCGTCTTCCGATGTCCGACAGCGCGACCCCCCACCCCGTCCCGCCCCCACAAGGGGGGCGGCGGCGCAAGCGGCTGTCGTTCTTTGCAGAGATAACGCCCCGCCATGTCACACTCCCAGCTGCTGGCGCTGCTCGCGCAGATGGCGCGGCATCTCCTTGTAGACGTCCTCGAACATGGTGGCGGTGCTGGGCTTCGGACCGTCGTGCAGCGTGCCGTGGCCTTCCGCCGCTTTCGCCGCCTCGAGCACCTCGGCGTCGACCTCGGCCTGCATCTGCTTGTGCCGCTCCTCGCTCCATTCGCCATGGAGGATGAGATGGGCCTTGAGCCGCGTGACCGGATCGCCGAGCGGCCAAGCCGCCCATTCGTCCTTCGGCCGGTATTTCGACGGATCGTCGGAAGTCGAATGGGCGCCGGCGCGGTAGGTGACCCATTCGATGACGGTCGGGCCGAGATTGGCGCGCGCCCGGTCGACCGCCCATTTCGACACGGCGTAGACGGCGAGATAGTCGTTGCCGTCGGCGCGCAGCGACGCGATGCCGTAGCCGTGCGCGCGGGCAGCGAATTTGGCGCTCTCGCCGCCTGCGATCCCCTGGTAGGACGAGATCGCCCACTGGTTGTTGACGATATTGAGAATGACCGGCGGGCGATAGACGGAGGCGAACACCAGGGCCGAATGGAAATCGGTCTCCGCCGTCGCGCCATCGCCGATCCAGCCCGAGGCGATCTTCGTGTCGCCCATGATCGCCGACGCCATCGCCCAGCCGACGGCCTGCGGATATTGCGTGCCGAGATTGCCGGAGACGGTGAAGAAGCCCGCCTCCTTCGACGAATAGAGCCCGGGGAGCTGGCGGCCTTTCAGCCGGTCCTTCTCGTTGGAGAAGATCTCGCACATCATGTCGATGAACGGCCAGCCCGCCGCGATCAGGAGCCCCTGCTGGCGGTAGGTCGGAAAGCACATGTCGCCTGGCGCGAGCGCCTTGCGGTGCGCGGTGGCGATCGCCTCCTCGCCGAGGCTGGCAATGTAGAACGACGTCTTGCCCTGCCGCTGCGAGAGCAGCATGCGCGCGTCGAAGGCGCGGGTCAGCATCATGTCGCGCAGACCCTTGCGCAAGTCCTCGGCCTAGAGCGCCCCCGCCCAGTCGCCGACCGCCTCGCCGTTATCGTCGAGCACGCGGATCATTGTATAGGCGAAGTCGCGGATTTCGCCCGGATTGACGTCGATCGGCGGCCTCGGAACCTCGCCGGCCTCCGGCACGCTCACATGGCTGAAATCGGGCCTGCCCCCCGGCCGCACGCTCGGCTCCGGCACATGCAGCGAAAGGCGTGCGCTCATGACGCGTTCCTCCGGGCCGCGGCAAGAGAACGCGCGGCTCCGCGAGAAGCATCTTAGCCATGCGGCGAAGTTTTTGTCATGGGCGCCGCAGACGACGCACATGGCGAACGCTTGACCCCGCCGTCGGCGATCGGCTTTGCTCGGACTGACGGCAACCCCAGCAAATTCGAGGACGCCTTTTTTGACGCGGTCGCTGACTTACAAGACAAACGCATTCCCTCCCCCCTTGTGGGGGAGGGTCAGGGAGGGGGGTCGGACCATACTTTTGCGAGTGTGGGGCCGAATGGCCAAATCGGAAGGGGCAGTGCGACCCCCCACCCCGTCCCGCCCCCGCAAGTGGGGCGGGGACGCTATGGCGCCCGGCTTCCGAGCACAGTCGCCGTTATCGTGGCGCACGCAGAGACTTCAACTCGGTTGCCCCCATCGCGCTCGCCGCGCTGATCGGGCTCCAAAGCGCTTCCTTCGCGGTCGCCGACGAACTGGTGACCTTCCCGGCGGCCTCGCCGCGCGGCCGAACGGGCATAGACATCCGCGGCTACCTCGCAAAACCCAAGGGGAACGGGCCGTTCCCGGCCGTGATCCTCCTGCACTCCTGCCTCGGCCTGCCCTCCAACCGCCACGCGATCGAAAGCGCGCTGGCGAGTTCGGGCTACGTCGCGCTGTTCGTCGATGACTTCGCCACGCGCGGCTTGAGGGAGACCTGCGCCGTCGATTTCCCCGAAGCGCTGCCCGACGCCTACGGGGCGCTCGCCTATCTGTCGCGGCTCCCCACTATCGACCCGAGCCGGATCGCCGCGGTCGGCTTCTCGCAGGGCGCCGACACGGCGCTGAGAATCGCCTCGTCTGGCGCCGCTTCCCGCTTCGCGATTCCCGACGGCCTGAAATTCAGGGCCGCCGCGGCCTTCTATCCGCCGTGTTCGAACGTGGAGGGCAAGCGGCTCAAAATCCCGACGCTCATTCTCGTGGGCTCCGCCGATGGCGTGACTCCGGCGGCCGACTGCGAGCTTCTGGCGAGGAACCAGCCGGGCGACGTAAAACTCGTCGTCTACCCGCGCGCCGGCCACTGCTTCGACGACCCCGCTTTCGACGGCGGCAAGAGCGTCATGGGCATGACGCTCAAATACGATCCGGACGCGGCGAAGCGGTCGAGGCAGGACCTCGGCGGTTTTCTCGCGCAAAATCTCGCCCGCTAGCCCGACTTCGCGGATTCGCGTCAGTTTTGGCGTCGGTTCATGCCGGCCGCGCAAAGGGCGCACTGGAAACCCTGCGCGTCGAGAAACGCCCGCTGCACCGGATGCAGATTGCCCTTTTGTCCGAGCCCGTGGATCGTCGTCACCGCGCGGCCGGCGGCGCGGAACGCCGGCACGAGGCAGGAATGCACGGGCTCGCCGTCGAGCCACACGGTGCAGGCGTCGCAATCGCCGGCGTCGCAGCCCTTCTTCACGCCGAAGGCGCCGTTTTCCCGCAGGAAGGTGCGCAGGCACTGCCCGGGAAGCGGCGTCGCGGCGACGGCGCGGCCGTCAATGATGAAACCGGGGGCGGCCGATCTGCTGCTGTCGTTCATTTCGGCCCCACTTCCATGAGGCGAGGAACGCGTTGCAGCACGGGCCGATGAGCGGCGCCGCGGTCCAGTCCGGCGGCGGGGCGTAGCGATAAAGCTCGGCGATCCGGCGGGTGGCGGCGATCGTCAATCCGGCGGAGGACGTCTCCAGAGCCGGCCAACCGAGCCCTTCGAGATCGATCAAGGTGTCGAGCGCGGGCTGCGGCTGGGAGAAGAGCCAGGTGCCCCCGGCCAGCCACGCGTCGCCATCGCGCCACGAGGTCACCTCCGCGGCTGAAGCGGGATGGCTGCACGGCGCGGATCGTGTTGAGGTTCATGCCAGGCCCCTCATGTCTCTTTGAGGTTGCTCGCCAGTTAAGGTCCGGTCTCTCCCTTGGGTCCTCATTACAGATCGGACAGCGACGTTGGCCCCGGCCCCGGAGTGATCAGGGCCGGCCATTGGTGCGAGCCGAACGGCGCGGCAGCACCGGGTCCATGCCGCGCTTGACGTCCTCGGCGATGATCCCGGCGCGCGCGTCGCCGCCCATCAATTCGAAGTCCATCAGCTTGTCGTTGCCGAAGAAGAGGGCGCCGACCGAGCGGTCGGCGATGATGCGCGTCAGCGATTCGAGCATGTCCGCCGGCGTCGTCGTGAAGGAAATCGTCTCGATCAGCAAACGCCGGTCGTTGATTGCGTCGGCGCCGAAAAACTGCGCCAGCACGCTGAACAGAACGTTCTGACGAGTTGGTTCGCCGGGTTGTCGATATAGGGGGCGACCACCTCGCTCAGCGCCATGGTGCTGTGGCCGACCGACTTCAGCAATTGATAGACGACCGGGACCGGCGGGGCCTCGAGCGGCGCCGCGCCGGGACGATAGAGGATGAACCGCCCGCCGGCGCCGGAAAACAGGCCGAGGATGACCGGACGCTGGGCCAGAATGTACCGCTGGAACACTTTGCCTGCGTCGCCGTACAGCTAGAACATCGACGTGTTGAGAGCCAATACGTTGTGGGATGAAGGCCGCACGATTAGGGGTGAGCGGGAGAGGCCGTATCTACCGCTGTACCTGGTGCGAAACCGAACTCTGCCGGCTTGACCGTGACGCGGAAGGTGAAGGGGCTGATTGTGGCGAAAACGGGCGGCTACAACCTCAGTTTTTCATCCGCCAGGGGCTGATTTTGTCGGCTTTCCCGCCTAGACTGGCTGGCCTCAATTCAGCGAAACTTCTATGTTTGAAGGCGGCCGGACGGCGCCTTCGACGCGAGAGAACCTTCTATGAGAAGATGCGAATTCCGGATCGACATGGCGGCGGGACTTGAGCCCTTTCCGTCATGAGGAGCCGTCCAAGGTCGATTGCGTTTAGCTTCGGCGAGAGAATGCCATGGCGCTGCAAATCGAAGATTACGCCATCATTGGCGACTGCAAAACGGTGGCCCTGGTCGGCTCCGACGGATCGATCGACTGGTTGTGCTGGCCTCGGTTCGATTCGGCCGCGTGCTTCGCCGCGCTGCTCGGGACGTCGGACAACGGCCGATGGGCGATCGCTCCGACCGTTGCGCCGCGCGGCGTGAAAAGACGCTACCGTCCCGGAACCCTTATCCTCGAGACCGAATTTCAAACCGAGACAGGAAGCGCCACGATCGTCGATTTCATGCCTCCGGCGGATGGGGCCGATCTTGTGCGGATTGTCATCGGCCAGTCGGGCAGCGTGGACTTCCGCACCGAGTTCGTCGGGCGGTTCGACTACGGAGCGACGATCCCCTGGGTCAGGCGTCTTTACGACGGCGCAATCAGCGCGGTCGCCGGTCCCGAGCGTCTGGTTTTGCGAGGCCCGGTCGCGCTCAAAGGCGAAGATCTCAAGACGGTCGGAGACTTCACGGTCGGGGAGGACCAGTCCGTCGCCTTCGTCCTTTCCTACGGCGCGTCGTTTGAGAACCCGCCGAGCGCGATCGATCCCTTCGAATTGCTGGAGCGCACGGAGACGTTCTGGCGGGAATGGAGCGATCGGTGTCCCAAGGTCGGCCCCTGGACCGAAGCCGTCAAACGCTCGCTCATTACGCTCAAAGCGCTGACCTACGCCCCGACGGGCGGGATCGTCGCTGCGGCGACGACGTCCCTTCCCGAGCAGCTCGGCGGCGTCAGGAACTGGGATTACCGCTATTGCTGGCTGCGGGACGCCACGTTCACGATCCTGGCCTTGATGAAGCTCGGATATCACGACGAAGCGCGCGCGTGGCGGGATTGGCTTCTCCGGGCGATCGCCGGAAGCCCGCACCAGGTGCAGATCATGTATGGCGTAGGCGGCGAGCGGTGGCTGCCGGAATTGACCCTCCCTTGGCTCAAGGGCTACGCGGATTCATCTCCGGTGCGGATCGGAAACGCGGCCAGCGATCAGACGCAGATCGATGTCTTCGGCGAGATCGCGGACGCGGCGTTTCAGACCTACAAGGCCGGCATGCAGCCGGCCGAGCGCGGCCGGGCGTTACGCCCGCTGCTCCTGGAGTATCTCGCGGAAGCATGGCGGCAGCCCGACGAGGGGATTTGGGAGGTGCGCGGCGGACGGCAGCACTTCGTCCATTCCAAGGTGATGGCCTGGGTCTCCTTCGATCGCGCCGCGCATGAAGTCGGGGTAAAGGCCTTCCGCGAGCCCGGGCAGCGCTGGCGCGCGATCGCAGACGAAATCCACGCCGAAGTCTGCGAGCGCGGATTCGACCGCGAGCTCAACAGCTTTGTGCAGGCCTATGGCGTCAAGCGGCTCGATGCGAGCTTGCTCTTAATCCCGCTTGTCGGTTTTCTTCCCGCAGACGATCCGAGGGTGCAAGGGACGCTCAAAGCGATCGAGAACAAGTTGCTGTTCAATGATGAGTTCGTTCTGCGGTACGAACCCGACAATTCCAGCGACGGCTTGCCGCCGGGCGAGGGGGCTTTCCTGGCGTGCAGCTTCTGGCTGGCGGACAATTACGTTCTGCAGGGCCGGTATGAAGACGCTCAGAGGTTGTTCGAACGCTTGCTCGCCCGCTGCAATGATGTGGGGTTGCTCGCGGAAGAGCTCGATCCGGCGAGCGGGCGCATGCTGGGCAATTTTCCCCAGGCCTACAGTCATGTCGGCCTGATAAACTGCGCGCTCAATTTGAGCCATTTTGCAGGCCCGGCGAAAGAACGCGCAGCCTCGGCGTCCACAGGAGCGGCGGCGAGTTAGGGCGCGGCTGCGACCCGAGCCGCATCCGCATTGGAGGATTGCTGCGAGGGGCTGATTTTGTCGGCCGTTGCGCTTAAAATCCGTGTGACGATCGAGACAATCATTCATATGGAAGGCTGTCGAAGGCGCGCCTTCGTCCAGAAAGGATTCTTGGCATGAACAGACGCGAATTCTTGATCGGCGCAGCCGCCGGCCTCGCCGCCTTTCCGGCCTGGGCGGCGACGCCCTTCCGCAGCGACATGTGGCCGCCCCTGAACGACAAGGCGGCTTTTGTCGCCTGGGGGGTCGCAAACCGCGGCGAGGAAGCGAAATACCTCGAGCGCCGATTCGACCGCTATCGCGAAGTGCTCGCCTTCAACGACCTGTGGACCAAGGAGGACAAGCGCGCCTTCCTGATGACGCCGCGCGAGGAATTCGTCCTGCCCGCGGACAAGGAGCAGGCCTATGTCGGGCATTATCTCGACATCGGCTTCGGCGTCACCATCACTCCGCCCGGCACGATGGGCCGCATGACCAGCGCGCTCCTGGTCCGCCCCGGCGAAAAGGTGCTCGAGATCGGCACCGGCTCGGGCTACCAGTCGGCCTTGCTGACCTACCTGACCCCGAGAGTCTATTCGATCGAGATCATCCCCGAGCTCGCCGCCCGCACCCGCGGCGTGTACGACCGGCTGATCGGCAAGGGCTACCGCGAATATTCCGACATCGCGACCCGCAGCGGCGACGGCTATTACGGCTGGGCGGAGGCGGCGCCGTTCGACAAGATCATCGTCACCTGCGGCATCGACCACATCCCGCCGCCGCTCCTGCAGCAGCTCAAGGCCGAGCGGGATCATGGTTATCCCGGTCGGGCCGCCCGGCGCGCAGCATATCCTCAAGGTGGTCAAGAAGGTCGGGCGCCGACGGCGCACCATCGGTCTCGCGCTCCGACATTTTCGGCGGCAAGGTCATCCCCTTCGTGCCGCTGAGCGGCGGACATCAGGCGAGTTAGCGCGGCGAGCGCTTGGCCTCGCGGGCACGATCAGCGCGGAGAGGTAGTGGCAATTTCGGGTTTGGTGAAGGGTTTCGGACGCCGGCCCTTTGCAGGACGGTGGGGCGAGGTGTGGGGCCGGCGTCCGAAAGCCTGCTATGAAAATAGCCGCAGGGGTGCCGAAGGCTCCGACAAATCGGCCCGCACCGCCACCATTTTCACCGATAATGGCGCACCACAGGCGCTGGTTGCCTGCCAAGGAGGAGAGCGGACCTACGGGGGCCGCGTCGGGAACAACCGCAGTGCGCGCCAAGGCTGTCATTCCATTGCGCGCGCGAAATAACCTTCACCGCCCTTCAGCGACATCGACGGGCTGCCCGCGGTCGGAACGACCTGCCAACGCGTGCGTGGACGTTCCGCCGATCAAGGCCGCCTTCCGGCCGCTTTCAGAGCCACCAGCCGGTTTTCGCCTCCGCCGGGCAAAATGCTCACAACCGGCGAACCGACGAAAGGAAAAAATGGCGCGCCGCTGCGGCCGGACCGCGAGCGCGCCAAATCACGCCGGGAAGGAATACGAAACGGCACTCTGGGTAGTGAGGCGATCCGTCTACTTGTAATATCCGATGCCGCAGCCCAGCTCGTCATTAACTTTCGTCACGATGCCCACCTTGTCGGCCGGCGTCTTATCCGCACCCGGGCGCGGCCACTTGTAGCTGACCTCGGTGAACTCGCCTTCCGGCTTCTGCATCCCGGCAAACAGTTCCGGCCCGAACAGCTTGCCGGTGGCGTCTTTGATGGTCCGGATGTCGACTCCGTTGGTCTGCTTGGTGTTGGGATTGCCGGTGGCGACGCCCTTGCCGGTCGTCAGGTCGGTGCAAAACACATAGAGGTCGCGATCGAGGAAGCCGCCCGTTCCGGCGTTGAACATCTTCGAGCGCCTTGACCTTGTCGGCCTTGACCGCGGCGACCGCCTTGACGAGCATCGCCTTGGCCTCTTCGGCGGTGCCTCCTGACTGCTGTGCGAATGCGGTTGGCGAGAGCGCGAGGACTGCGGCCGACGCCGCAGCGATTATGAGACTACGAAGCATGGCTTTTCCTCCGTTGGCAGCCGCGGTGCGGGAACTGTGGAATTTCGACTAATTTGCGAAGCGCCCCGCACAATGCCTGCCGCCGCCCGAATATTACCTCGTCTCCACGCGGCCGGATAGAGAAGCCGCTTCGACAGAGAAGCCACTTCGTTAGTCGCCTGGGTACTGGACAATTTTCAATGGGCGACCAAGTGAGCTCGCTGGTGGCGCGTTCCTTCACAAACCGGGACGGATATGAGGAAGGTCGGCAAAGGGTCGATGGCGTTCCATCACCAAGCGAGGGGCGATTGTCTCAAAAGGGCGGATTGCGGGCGTTGGCCGAACGGCAGGAACCAAGCAAAACAGCGGGCATATAAGGCCGCGACGAAAGGCTTCGTGTCCGTAAAGTCGGATGGCGAGGTTGTCGAGGCTCGCGGCGGCGTTAGGATGATCGCGGCTCCGCGGTCCTGACGTTCGCGTTGGTCGAAGTAACCCGAAGTCGGCAGATTGGCGACAGCCTGCCTTATTTCCTTGCCCACTTGACGAGCCGCTTCAATGGGCTACCGATCCACGAGAGGGCTTCCAGGGACTTCGAAGCACGGCAAGGTTTCCGCGGCTCGTGACGGTCTCGGGATGCTCGGGGCCGAGCGCCTTCTGTAGATCGCCAGCGCCCGCTCAAGGAGCGGCCGTGCGCCGGCGAGGTCGCCCCGGTCCTGAAGTAGGCGGGCAGGGTTGTTCAGGCTCGTGGCGGTGTCGGGATGCTTGGGACCGAGCGCCTTCTCACGGATCGCGAGCGCCCACTCGAAGAGCGCCCGCGCGCCGGCGCGATCGTCCTGCTTCAAAGCAGGGCTAAGAGGTTGAGGAGGCTCGTGGCGGTCGAGGGATGCTCCAAGCCGAGCGCCTTCTCGCTGATCGCGAGCGCCCGCTCGAAGAGCGGCCGCGCGCCGGCTAGGTCACCTTGGTCCTTAAGCAGGAGAGCGAGGTTGTTGAGGCTCGTGGCGGTCGCGGGATGCTCCAAGCCGAGCGCCTTCTCGAAGATCGCTAACGCCCGCTCGTAGAGCGGCCGCGCGCCGGCTAGGTCGCCTTGGGCGTAAAGCAGCCCGGCGAAGTTGTTGAGGATCTCGGCGGTCGCGGGATGCTCGGGGCCGAGCGCCGTCTCGCTGATCGCGAGCGCCCGTTCGTAGAGCGGCCTCGCGCCGGCGAGGTCACCCTGGTCCTTAAGCAGGAGAGCGAGGTTGTTGAGGCTCGTGGCGGTCTCGGAATCCTCGGGGCCGAGCGCCTTCTCGCTGATCGCGAGCGCCCGTTCGTAGAGCGGCCTCGCGCCGGCGAGGTCGCCTTGGTCCTGAAGCAGGAGAGCGAGGTTGTTGAGGCTCTCGGCGGTCTCGGAATGCTCGGGACCGAGCGCCTTCTCGCGGATCGCGAGCGCCCGCTCGAAGAGCGGCCGCGCGCCGGCGAGGTCGCCTTGGGCGTGCAGGAGGCCGGCGAGATTGTTGAGGCTCTCGGCGGTGTCGGGGTGGTCGGGGCCGAGCGCCTTCTCGTTGATCGCGACAGCCCGCTCGAAAAGCGCGTGGGCTGCAGCATACGCCGCGAGCGCCCGATGCCTATAGGTGGCGAGCCGATCGAGGAGATAACCAGTTGCCGTTTCTGCTCCCGTCGGCGGCGGGTCCGGACCGCCGACGAGATCGAGCGCGAGCGAGTCGAGCCGCCGCGCGCGCGGCCAGGCGCTCGGGTTGTTGAAAACGTCGCGCGGATAGACTGCCGCTAACGCCTCGATGAGAACGTGCCGGCCGCCTCGGCAGCTTCGCCCTCGAAGCGGTCAGTCGCCACTGCCCGCACCAGCCGATGCAACCGGATCGTGTCCGTCGTCACCAACGGATCGCGCTCATCGGCGATCGTCTCGCGGTCGACGAGGGCGAAGGCGCGCAGCGCTGCGACTGCTTCGTCGAGACCGTCGCCCGCGAGATCGGACGCCAGCGGCTCGCCGAATTTCTTGCGCGCCTCGGAAAAAAGGAACAGCGGGGTCGGCTCCGGCGCGAGCAGCGCTGCATAACAGATCAGCGGCTCGGCGGCGGGATGCAGCTTGGCGGCTTCGCCGATGGCGAGCGAGAAGGTCTTCGCGACGGTGAGCTTGTCGTGATAGTCGAGCGGCGCGTCTTGGTCGGCGTCGAGCAGCTTGATCGGCGTCGCCGCGAGCCGGCGCGCGTAATCGGCGAAGGAGACAGAGAGCCGCTCGCAATAGGCGGCGGCCTGTTCGTGGGCGAGCGGCAGGCCCCCGAGCGCCTCGGACAGCGCCTCCACCTTCGCGCGCTCGGCGGCGGGCCCCGTGCGCGCGATCAGATAATCCGCGCCGATGTCTTTGGGCCACAGCTTCAATTCGATCGGCTCGGCGAGGCCCCGCCAGGCGGGCGCGTTGGAGGTGACGAGCACGCGCGCTGCGCCGCCCCTAGGCAGGAACGGCTTCAGCGCGTCGGCTTGGATCGCGTTGTCGTAGATCATGAGGAGCCCCTCGCCCTCGCGCCGCAGCCGCTCCATGACCTTTTCGAACGCCGGCCCCTCTTTCTCGTCGGCTGCGACCCAGCCGAACCGGACGCCGAGTGAGACGAGATCGGCCCGCATCGAATCCGCAGTTTGCGCTCGCACCCACCAGGTCGCGCGATAGTCGCCGCGCCGGCGCTCCGCATAAGCCGCCGCGAGGGTCGTCTTCCCGACGCCGCGCAGCCCATGCACCGCCGTGATCGCGACCCGTCCCTCGTGCCGCTTGAGCGCCGCATCGACCGTTTCCAACGCGTCCTCGCGGCCGAGGAAGTGCTCGGGGACGGCGATGGGGACATTGCTGACCGCGACGCCGTCCTCGCCGGGAAACTCGACTTTTTCTGGCGGAGCGGGCGTGCGCAAAAACTCTGCGATTTTTCGTCGCGCCTCCTCCTCCTTGAGGCCGACGAGATCGCAGCGGCGGAAGTGATCGATGAGGCTCGGCAGCCTGACCGGTTTGACGACGAACAACAGCACGTGGCCTTTCTGGCCCTTCACCATCCGCCACAGCGCCGCGCGTCGCTCCCAAGTGGAAAACGGGGCTTTGTCTTCGTTCAAGTAGTCTGGGGAAACGACGCTGAGCACGTAATCAGCCTGGTCGTGCCGCTTCTCCATCCAGCCGACGATATCCTCGCCCGGTCCGATCTCCCAATCGTGAACATGCGGCTCGTGATAGAGCGCCGTCAGTTCTTGCGCGATCCAATGCGCCCACTGTTGGTCGCTCTTGGTGAAGCTGACGAAGATGTCCGCCACGCGCCGCCTCCGGCCGCTCGCGATGGCGCATTATCTTACCGGGAAATTCTGGCCGCAACGGCGACGCAAAAGAAGAGACTCCCGCCGAACAGTTCTTCGGCCTCGGCCGCCTCGAACGCCCGTTCTTGTGCGCATCCTGCCCGTAGGGCCTACGCCCGCTTTCTGGTGTTCTCCGCCCGTACCGGGCTGATCGGGAAGGACCGCAATGGGTCGATTCCCGCCCTCGCCGGTATCCCGCCTCCGGCGGCCACGCTACCTACCCCGCGCCTTCAGTTCGACCAGCCGAACGATGACATCGCCAAAGCACTCGCCCGGGCCGCGTAGGGCGTTGAGGTGTGCGGCGCTGCACGAGACATGAACTCGCCCTCCGCGCGGCAGGCGGGGCCAGCTCGGATGCGGAAACAGGGACCGCCGCGATGAAAAGGTCGCGGCGCCGTTCGTGCAAATCCGACCTGGGCCGAGGCGGCGGCCCACACCCCATCCGGCGCTTCGCGCCACCATCCCCAGCAGAGCCGGGGAAGGGTCCGCGCGGCGATTTGAGAGGCGTGAATGCCGTAGCCCACAAGTGGGGAGCCAATCGCGCGCTCGCCGATTCTTCCAACTCGCTCCCCTTCGCCCTTCGCAACCGCCTGGGACAAACTCATCGCATTTCGCTCGAGTCCGGCCGCCCGAGCGGCGGCTTGCGCAGCACGACGTCGAAGCCGATGTCGCTCGTCCGGATCTCCGCGGCGCCGAACGGGGAAGCGGCGGCCATGCGCTCGAATTCGTCGCGGGTATAGGCCTTGCTTCTCAGCCGGCGGAAAATGAAGCGGTTGAGGACCGCCGCGATCGGCCCGAGCCGCATGGCGCGGACCGCCGCGTCGAGCGCCGCATCGGACGCGTCGCGGCGCATGTCGCGGATCACGGCCTGCCCGCCCGGGCGCAGCACCCGGTGCATTTCCGCGATCGCGCCGGCGGGATCGCCGAAATTCTTGAAGGCGGCCCGGCAGACGATGAAATCGAAGACGTCCGGCGCGAACGGCGTGGCCGCCGCGTCGCCCTGGCGAAAATCGACCTTGACGCCCGAATTGGCGGCATGATCGCTCGCGATGCGCACAAACTCATGGCTGATGTCGAGCCCGACGACCTCGAAGGCGCCGAGCCTGGCGATTTCGACGGCGAGGTAGCCGGGCCCAGGCGCGACTTCCAGCACGCGCGCGCCGGGCGCTAGACGCGCCGCAAAATCCCTCGCCTCGGACGCGAACTGCGGCCCGAGAGCTTTCGTCTGCCTGGCGTACCACCGCGCAAGCCTTCCTTCCATGGGCGCGCCGCGGTACGGTTTGTCTGCCGGCGCCGGGAGAGCGGACATGCCTTCTTCCTTCACTTGCTCGATATTTTAGTTACAAAGATATTTCTCCTTTAAGAGAAACCGGCGCCGATGTCAACCTCTTCGCCCTCTCGCGCGGAACTGACGGCCGAACTCAATCGCGCGATGCGCGACGCGAGCGCCAGGGGCGTCATCTACAGCCAGGCGGTCGCCGAACGGCTGGGGATCGGCAGCGCCGATCTCGAGTGCCTTGACATCATCGCCTTGCGCGGCCCGATGCCCGCCGGCGCGATCGCCGAGGCCGTCGGCCTCACGAGCGGCGCGATCACCGAAGTCGTCGATCGGCTGGAGCGCGCGGGTCTCGCCCGCCGCGAGCGCAGCCGTGACGACCGGCGCGTCGTGATTGTCCGCCTCTTGCCGGCGGTCGAGCGGCGGGTCGCCCCGCTCTTCGAGCCGATGGAAAAGGCCGCCGCGGCGGCGCTGGCCGATTACTCGGACGAGGATTTCCGGCTCCTGCTCGACTTCTTCCGCCGCGCCAGCGCGGCGGCGACGACCGCGCTCACGGAATTGCGCAAACACGGAAAGACGGCGTCCGGAGCGCGCGGCGGAGGACGGGCGACGGCCTCTCGCAAAAAATCCGAGCCGGCGCACGATTGATCATTCTGGCGCGCCGAAGCGGCACCTAATAACATTCTATTGCTGTTTATATTGGAAATTTCGAGGCGACGCTAAACGGGGTCGCAAGCCTTTGATCGAAAAGAGCCCCGCCGCTAAACCGGCGCTAAAGGCGGCGCGAGGCGTCGATTGACGCCGTCGCGGCGAGATCCTCGGCCGCGATCGCGTCCGGCTCGCCCTCGGTCAGGAGCCGGCCAGCGACCAGCACGGAAATGCGGGTCGCGAAGCTGAAGACGAGGTCCATATCGTGCTCGATGAGCAGGATCGCGACGTCGGACGGCAGGGCGGCGAGCGCGGCCAGGATGTCTTGCCGCACGCCGGCCGCGGGCTCGTCGAGCAGCAGCACGCGCGGGCGGGTCGCGAGCGCGAGCGCGATCTCGAGCAGCCGCTGCTTGCCGTAGGGAAGCTTCCGCGTCGGCTGGTCCATCTCGGCCTCGAGGCCGAACCGGGTCAGCAGATCCTCGATTTCGGCGACGATTGCGGGCCGGGTTCCGGCCACGCGCCAGAAGTCGGCGCCCGAGCGGTTGCGTTCGGAGATGGCGAGCCCCAGCAACTCGGCTGGCGTCAGATGGGGAAAGAGCTGATTGATCTGGAACGTGCGCGACAGGCCGAGCCGCACGCGCTCGTTCGACGCGAGCCCGGTGACGTCGCGGCCTTGCAGGAAGACCTGCCCCTCCGTCGGCTTGACGACGCCGGTCAGGAGGTTGATCAGGGTCGTCTTGCCGGCGCCGTTGGGGCCGATCAGCGCCTGGCGCGCGCCGGGCGCAATGCTGAAGGACACGCTGTCGGTGGCGAGCAGCGCCCCGAACTGTTTTACGAGGCCGCGCGTTTCGAGCGCCGGGCCGGTCACGCCGCGTCTCCGCGCACTGGCTTGAAGGACAAGACCGAACCGGCGCGACCGGCGAAGTCCCAGATACGCTCGCGGCCGATCAACACCAGCGCGACGAGCAGCGCGCCGATCCAGAACTCCCAGTATTCCGGCGTCGCGGCCGAAATGACGTCGCGCAGAACAATGAATGCCCCCGCGCCGATCAGGCCGCCGTAGAGGTAGCCGGCGCCGCCGATGATCAGCATCAGCATCACGTCGGCCGAGCGGTGGAAGTCGAACAGGTCGAGCGAGACGATCTGGGTCGTCTGGGCGAGCAGCGCGCCGGCCACGCCGGCGTAGGCGGCCGAGACCGTATAGATCGCGACAATGCGCCGGCCGGTCGCGATGCCGAGCGCGTCGGCGCGCAGACGGTTTTCCCGGATCGCCGCCAGCGCCAGCCCGAACGGCGACTGGGCGAGGCGGCGCGCGACGGCGAACACGACGAAGAGGACCACGTAGCTGTAAAGCGCCGCGTTGCGCTGCCCGGTGAAGCCGATCGGGAAGAGGCCGAGCACCCTGCCCATGGAGAAATTGAGCCCATCCGCTCCGCCGGTCAGCCAGCCGTTGCGATTGGCGAGCTCGCCGAGCAGCAGCGAAACGCCGAGCGTCACCATGAGGCGCGTCAGATCCCCGCCCCGGAGCAGAAGCGGCGCGGTCGCCAGGCCGACGATGGCCGCGACCGCCGCGCCGACGGCGAGGCCGAGCGTCGGATCGGCGTAACCCGCGCTCGCGAGAACGGCGGCCGCATAGGCGCCGAGGCCGAGGAACGCCGCCTGGCCGAGCGACACGATCCCGGTCAGGCCAAGAATGAGATCGAGCGACAACGCGAACAGTCCGGAGACGAGGATTTCGTTGATCAGCGCCGCGCGGGAAGGGACGGCGACGATCGCAGCGAGCACGGCGGCCCAGAAGACGATTTCCGGCACGCGCCAGCGCGCGCGGCGATGCAGATGCGCCTCGAGCCTTTGGATCGTCGCCGAAGCCTGCGTCTCCTTCATCGCCCGTCCCCGCGCGCGAACAGGCCCTGCGGGCGCAGGATGAGGGTCACGACCATCACGCCATAGATGATGAAGGCGCCGATCGAGGGGACGTAATATTTGCCCGCGACGTCGAGCACGCCGAGCAGCAGCGCGCCGAACAGCGCCCCGAGAATCCCGTTCGAGCCGCCGATCGTGACAACGATGAGGAAGGTCACCAGGAACTTCACCGGAAACGAGGGGTCGATTCCTCCGACGACGTCGGCCGCGAGCGCCCCGCCGAGGCCGGCGAGCCCGCTGCCGACGGCGAAGGCGACGGCGAAGATGCGGTCGACATTGATGCCGAGCCCGTCGGCGACCCGCGCGTCGTCGACCGCCGCCCGCAACTGCGCGCCGAAGCGCGTCTTGACCAGGAAAAGCTGCAGAGCCGCGGCGATGATGCCGCAGACGACGACGATGAACAGGCGGTAGAGGCTGATCCCGACGCCGTGGAACGTGACGCTGCCGGAGAGCCAGGCCGGCAGATTGACCTGCTGCGGCTCGTCGCCAAGGAAATAGTCGGCGATCGGCATGGCCATCAGGACGAGGCCGATCGTGAACAGCACCTGATCGAGCGGGCTTGCGCCATACAGCCGCCGGTAGAGCGTGCGCTCGAGAACGACGCCGAGGATCGCCGGGATTAGGAAAGCGGCCGGCAGGGTGGCGAGGAACGGAACGCCGGCGCGGTTCATCATCAACGCCGTCACGTAACCGCCGACCACGGCGAAGGCGCCATGCGCGAGGTTGATGAAATTCATCAGCCCCAGCGTCACGGAGAGCCCGCTCGCCAGCACGAACAGGAGCATGCCGTAGGCGACGCCGTCGAACAGGATCGTCAGCATCTTTCCCCCGCCGCCTGCTCGCGCTCCGGCCCAGAGCAAGTTGCAATTGGGTTGATGCGCCCATCCGCGCTTGCGGACCTCGGTGGCTGGCTCTCCTCCCCCCTTGGGGGGAGGTTTGGGAAGGGGGTCGCGCCATGCCGATATCGATTGCTTTCGCTTCCCTTGCTGCGGTCATGATTACGCCGACCTAACCGCGCTGATAGGTCCGCGCGACCCCCCACCCCGGCCCGCCCCCACAGGGGGCGGGCCGCAGCGGCGCCGTCGCCGATCCCACCAAAATAACAATTCTATCTAGTGCTTGGCGGCCTTGTAGGGGTCCTTCACGTTCGGGATCGTGGCGAATTCGACGTTGTAGAGCGCGCCGTCCTTCTTCTCGACCTTGCGGACATAGATGTTCTGCACGATGTCGCGCGTCTGCGGGTCGATCGAGACCGACCCGCGCGGGCTCGTCCAGCTCATGCCCTTCATCGCGCCGATCAGCGCGTCGCCGCTCGCGTCGCCCTTGGTTTTTTCGAGCGCCTTGTAGACGAGCGCCATGCCGTCGTAGGCGGCGACGGCCATGAAATTCGGCCGCATGCCGTTGTTGGCCTTTTCGAAGGCGGCGACGAAGGCCTTGTTCTCGGCAATCGTGGTCGGCCGAGTAATGATGCGTCGTCACCGCGCCGAGCGCCGAATCGCCGATCTCGGCGAGAAGGTCGTCGTCGGTCACGTCGCCGGTGCCGATCAGCTTGATCCCCGACTTGTCGAGGCCGCGCTCGACGAACTCCTTCATGAAGACGGCGCCTTGGCCCGACGGCACGAAGACGAACACGGCGTCGGGCGCGTCGTCCTTCACCCGCTGCAGGAAGGGCGCGAAGTCCGGGTTCTTCAGCGGCACGCGGATCTTCTGCCTGACCTTGCCGCCGCCCTTCTCGAAGGTGTCGCTGAACCATTTCTCGGCGTCGACGCCGGGGCCGTAGTCGGTGACGATGGTGACGACCTTCTTGATCCCGTTCTTCAGCGCCCATTCGGCCATCGGCGCGGCGGCCTGGGGCAAGGTGAAAGAGGTGCGCACAACATAGGGCGACTTCTCAGTGATCATCGCAGTCGCAGCCGCGCTGACGATTTCCGGGACCTTGGCCTCGGTCGCGACGGGCGCCGCCGCGAGTGCGAGCGGGGTCAGGCCGAAGCCCATCAGCACGTTCGCATGATCGTTGCCGATCAGCTCCTCGGCGAGGCGCTTGGTGACATCGGCCGCGCCGGTGTCGTCCTTGATCAGGAGCGCGATTTTCTTGCCGGCGACCGTGTCGCCGTGCTCCTTGACGTAAAGCTCGGCGCCGGCGCGCTCCTGCTTGCCCGTGGAAGCCTGCGGGCCGGTCATCGGCAGGATCATGCCGACCGTCACGGTGTTGTCGTCGGCCTGCGCCGGAGCGGCGAGCAGCATCGCGCAGAGAGCCGCCGCCGCCATCAAGCTTTTCGAAACCATCAAATCGTCCTCCCGTTCAAGCCGTTCTTGCTCTTCTGGAAAATGTTCAGCCGAGGCGCGACGTTAGCCGCTCCGGATCGCCTGCGGAAGAGCGCAAAATCCTGATTTCTCAACGTCTGCCCTTCTCGTCGAGACGCGCGAGAATCCTGTCCGCCAGCGCGCGGTAATCCGCGGCCTCCGCGGCGCTCGAGCGCAGGCCGAGATCGCCGACCGCTCTGCTGCCAGCCGACTGAGGCGCGCGACATGGCCCCGTCGAGGCCGAGCAGATCGACGGTCAGCGCTGCTTCCCGCATCTCCGCGGCGCGCCGCACGCCATGCGTCATCACCCGCTCGAGCATATAGGCCGAGCGCCTTCTCCAGTCGAAGCCGGGATAGGTGTCGTCGAGCGAATCGAGCACCGTCTCGATGACGCCGGCCTTGCGCCCGGCGAGCACGCATTCGCAGACCAGCGCCTCGAGCCCCTTCATCATGATCGAACGGATCATCTTGATCGCCGACGACGAGCCGACCGGACCTTCATGGATGTCGGCCGCCATGTCGAGCGCCGCCAGCACGGGCGCGGCGTCCTTCGCGTGCGGGCCGCTGATGAGAAGCGGCGTGCGGTGCAGCCGCGGATGAACCGGCGCCATCACCGCGACGTCGACGTAGCGCCCGCCGGCGGCGTCCACCTCCTTCGCTGTGCGCTCCTTCGTCTGCGGCGCGCAGGAATCGCAATCGAAGAAGAAGGCGCCCTTCCCAACGCCCGGCAGCGCGGCGATCGCAGCCTCGTGCGCCTGATCGGCGGTGACGACCGAGAAGATCGCCTCCGCGCCGGCGACCGCCTCGGGCGCGGTCGACGCGCCGATGCACGATTGGCGCGGCCGCCCGCGCGGCGAAACTCGGACGGTGCGCCAGCCATCGGAGGCGCGCGCCGCCCCAATCGATGAAGCGATGGCGCCGGCGGCGATCGATTGCGGCATGCGGCTCGAGCCCTAGCGACCGACGAAGGTCAGATAGGCAGTAGGCAGTCGGCTTGTCGGGCGCGGGGCCGCCAACCGGGCGCAATGCGAACACCAGCAAACGCCGTCGTAGACGATCCCGTCCTTTCCGCAGGACGACTGCCGACTGGCGACCGTCTTCGATCAGAGCCCGGCGGCGCCTAGCCCTGTCCTGAGATCGTCCGCGGTCATGGCCGGCGTCAGGTGAATATCCGCGCCGAGGGCGAAGAATTCCTCGCCGATCGCCGGCATCTGACTCGAATCCTTCATGTCGAAAAAAAACAATGCCGCGCGCATGCCGTCTTCGACCGTGAAGTAAGCAGCTTCCGGCCTGAATTTTTCGCAGAAGGCGCCGATCGCCTTCTGCATCTCGCGGGACTGGAGCGCTTCGCTTCCGCTCTCCGCATCGATGTGAACCTTCAGCATCATCCGCATGACTACCTCCCCCTGTCGATCCGCGCCCACCGCCCAGTCTTCGAGACTGTGTCGATAGCGCGAGCCTTGTCAATTTGGGTCTCCCGGCCTCGGCCTCGCCCTCGCCGCGACCGGAAACGGCTGACTGCCGCCCGCCCCGAGCGAGGATGATAGCGCTGGTGGCCGCATGATCCGCGGCGCCGCTTGCGGCGACAGACACCTGAGCTAAGATCATTCTCCGCGCAGAGGGCGACCTCAGTGCGGTTTTCAGCGTTTTCAACCGCCTCTCCTACGGCGGAGGAGGAAACGGCCCCGATGACCAGGACGTCCCGGACGGCGATCACGGGCCTGTCGTCGATGGCGACCCGGCACATCTTGGCCGATCTCGCCCGGGACTATGAGCTGGGGAACGGGATACGGGTCGAGATCCGGTCGATGGGCGGCGTCGAGGCGGCGAAACTGGCGCGCGCCGGGCAGCCGGCGGACGTCGTCGTGCTGGCGTCGAACGTGATGCGGAGCCTCGAGGCCGAAGGCCATATCGCCAAAGGCAGCATCGTGGATTTCGCCCGATCGGCGATCGCCATCGCCGTCCCGGCCGGCGCGCCCCATCCTAATTTCGAAAGCGAACAGGCGGTCAGGCGGGCGATGCTCGCGGCGAGAAGAGTTTGCTACTCGACGGGTCCGAGCGGCGATCACCTGAAGGCTCTGTGCGAGACATGGGGCGTGACCGAGTCCGTGATGGGGCGCGCCTTGGTGGCGCCGCCGGGCGTGCCGGTGGCCAGCCTGGTCGCGCGCGGCGACGCCGATCTCGGCTTTCAGCAACTGAGCGAGCTGATCAGCCAGCCCGGCGTCGAGGTCGTCGGCTCCCTGCCGCCGGAAATTCAGGCCATCACCGTGTTCTCGGCCGGCGTGTCGAGCGCGTCTCATGAGCCCGAGGCCGCGCGGGCTTTCCTTGCGTATCTCGCTTCCGCCGGCGCCGGCGATGCGAAACGACGCTACGGCATGGAGCCCCCATAAATCGCCCTGGAAGTTCCGACCCATCCGAACCGCTATCGAGACATCGCATGCGCACCCAGGTCGTCATCATCGGCTCCGGCCCATCCGGCCTCCTTCTCGGCCAATTGCTGGCGCGAGAGGGCGTCGAGACCATTATTCTCGAGCAAAAGTCCAAGGATTATGTGCTCGGCCGCATTCGCGCCGGGGTGCTCGAGCAAGGGGCCGTCGCGCTCATCGAAGAAGCCGGCGCTGGATCTCGCATGCGGCGCGAGGGGCTCGTTCACGACGGAACGGAAATCGCCTTCGACGGCGCGCGGCATCGCATCGATTTCAAAGCGCTCACCGGGAAAACGGTGACGGTCTATGGCCAAACCGAAGTGACGCGCGATCTGATGGACGCACGAGGAGCGAGCGGCGCTCCGACCGTCTACGAGGCGCTCGACGTCGGCATCCAAGATATCGAGACCGACCATCCAAGAGTCCACTACAAGAAGGACGGGCGCTCGATTGCCGTGGATTGCGACTACGTCGCCGGCTGCGATGGGTTCCATGGGGTGAGCCGTCGAACCATCCCGGAAGACCTGTTGCAGGTCTACGAGCGCGTCTATCCCTTTGGCTGGCTCGGGATCCTCGTCGATAGGCCGCCAGTCTCGCACGAGCTGATCTACGTCAATCATCCTCGAGGTTTTGCTCTCTGTTCGATGCGCTCGACGACCCGCAGCCGATACTATCTTCAGTGCCGCCTCGACGAGCACGTCGACGATTGGGCGGATGATAAATTCTGGGAAGAGCTCAAACGCCGGATTGACCCGAAGGCCGCGGATGCGCTTCAAACCGGCCCGTCGATCGAGAAGAGCGTCGCTCCGTTGCGTAGCTTTGTCGCCGAGCCCATGCGATTTGGCCGGCTGTTCCTGGCGGGCGACGCGGCGCACATCGTGCCGCCTACGGGCGCCAAGGGGCTCAACCTCGCAGCGAGCGACGTCGCTTACCTCTCCCAGGCTCTGATCGAGCGCTACAAACGACAATCCAACGCTGGACTCGACGCGTATGCCCAAAGAGCTCTCGCACGCGTCTGGAAGGCGGAACGTTTTTCCTGGTGGATGACCCAGTTGCTTCACCGATTCCCGGAATTGAGCGGCTTCGACCAAAAGTTGCAGGCCGCGGAACTTCAATATCTGTTCAGTTCAACCGCCGCGCAGACCGCGCTGGCGGAGAATTACGTCGGACTTCCGTATTAACGACAACGCCGTAGTGTGAATCTCGGTGAAGCGTTAGAAGCCGGCCAGAAGGTTTAGGGACGCTCCATGACCATCGACTGTCACGGCCATTACACGACCGCTCCCAAGGCGCTCGAGGCATGGCGCAACCAGCAGATCGCCGGAAGCAAGGACCCCTCCGTCATGCCGAAGGCCGCCGACCTCAGGATCGGCGACGACGTATTGCGCGAATCGATCGAGACGAACCAGCTCCGGCTGATGAAGGAGCGCGGCTGCGATCTCACGATCTTCTCTCCGCGGGCGAGCTTCATGGCCCATCACATCGGCGACTTTTCGATAAGCTCGACCTGGGCCTCGATCTGCAACGAACTCTGCTATCGCGTGTCGCAGCTCTTCCCCGACCATTTCATCGGCGCGGCCATGCTGCCTCAGAGCCCCGGCGTCGATCCGAAAACCTGCATTCCCGAGCTTGAGCGCTGCGTGAGGGAATACGGCTTCGTCGGCATCAACCTCAATCCCGATCCGTCGGGCGGCCACTGGACGAGCCCGCCGCTGACCGACCGCCACTGGTATCCGATCTACGAGAAGATGGTCGAATACGACATCCCGGCGATGGTGCATGTCTCGACGAGCTGCAACCCCTGCTTCCACACCACCGGGGCCCATTACATCAACGCCGACACGACCGCGGTGATGCAGTTCATTCAGGGCGACCTCTTCAAGGATTTCCCGACCCTGCGCTTCGTCGTTCCGCACGGCGGCGGCGCCGCGCCCTACCACTGGGGCCGCTACCGCGGCCTTGCGCAGGAGCTGAAAAAGCCGCTGCTCAAGGACCACCTCCTGAACAACGTCTTCTTCGACACCTGCGTCTACCACCAGCCGGGCGTCGACCTGCTGACCAAAGTGATCCCGGTCGACAACATCCTGTTCGCCAGCGAGATGATCGGCGCGGTGCGCGGGATCGATCCCGAGACCGGTCATCACTACGACGACACCAAGCGCTACATCGAGGCGACGCTGAACCTCACGCCCGAGGAGCGCCACAAAGTCTACGAAGCCAACGCGCGAAAAGTCTATCCGCGCCTCGACCGCGCGCTGAAGGCCAAGGGCCGATGAGGAGAAGACCATGACCGAACTCGGCGTCGTCCGACGCAACATCCAGCGGGCCGACCGCGCGTCCGTCGACGCGCTCGCCGGCCTCGGCGTCGCGACGGTCCACGAGGCGATGGGCCGCGTCGGCCTGATGAACCCTTATATGCGCCCGATCTTCCCAGGCGCGCAGGTTTCCGGCACGGCGGTGACCGTGCTCCTGCATCCGGGCGACAACTGGATGATGCATGTCGCCGCCGAGCAGATCGAGCCCGGCGACGTCGTCGTCGCCGCCATCACCGCCGAATGCACCGACGGCTATTTCGGCGATCTACTGGCGACTAGCTTCAAGGCGCGCGGCGCGAGGGCGCTCGTCATCGACGCGGGCGTGCGCGACGTGAAGACGCTGACCGAAATGGGCTTCCCGGTGTGGAGCAAATGCGTCAGCGCCAAGGGCACGGTCAAGGCGACGCTCGGCTCGGTCAACATTCCGGTCGTCTGCGCCGGCGCCCTCGTCAATCCGGGCGACGCGATCGTCGCCGACGACGACGGCGTCGTCGTCGTCCCGGCGGCCTCAGCCGAAAAGACCCTCGCCGCGGCGCGGGCGCGCGAAGCCAACGAGGGCGACAAGCGGGCGAAGCTCGCCTCGGGCGTGCTCGGCCTCGACATGTACAAGATGCGCGAGCCGCTCGAGAAGGCCGGCCTCAAATACATCGATTAGGGCCGAGCCCATGAACGCGATCCCCAAGCCCGTCACCGGGCCGTTCGAGAAGACTCTTGGCTGGCTCGACTGGTTCGACGGCCCCAGCAAGCCGCGCTTCGTCCTGCCTCCCGGCAGCGTCGATGCGCATTGCCACGTGTTCGGCCCCGGCGCCGAGTTCCCATACGCGCCCGAGCGAAAGTACACGCCCTGCGACGCGAGCAAGGCGGAGCTCTTCGCGCTGCGCGATCACTTGGGTTTTTCCCGCAACGTGGTCGTGCAGGCGACCTGCCACGGCGCCGACAACCGCGCCATGGTCGACGCCTGCCTTGCGAGCGGCGGCAAGGCGCGCGGCGTCGCGACCGTCCGGCGCGACGTGACCGATCAGGAACTGAAGCGGCTCCATGACGCCGGCGTGCGCGGCGTGCGCTTCAATTTCGTCAAGCGCCTGGTCGACTTCACGCCGAAGGACGAGCTGATGGAGATTGCCGGCCGCGTCGCCAAACACGGCTGGCATGTCGTGATCTATTTCGAGGCGGCGGACCTGCCCGAACTCTGGGACTTCTTCACCGCCCTGCCGACCACCGTCGTCGTCGACCACATGGGCCGACCGGACGTGTCGAAGCCGATCGACGGCCCCGAGTTTTCGCTCTTCCTCAGGTTCATGCGCGAGCACGCGAACGTCTGGAGCAAGGTCACCTGCCCGGAGCGGCTGTCGCTGTCGGGCCCGCCGGCGGTGAACGGCGAGGAAAACCCTTATCGCGACGTCGTCCCCTTCGCCCGCCGCGTGGTCGAAGATTTCCCCGACCGCGTGCTGTGGGGCACGGACTGGCCGCATCCGAACCTCAAGGGCCACATGCCCGACGACGGCTTGCTCGTCGATTTCATCCCGCATATCGCGACGACGCCCGAATTGCAGCGCAAGCTGCTGGTGTTAAATCCGATGCGGCTTTACTGGCCCGAAGAGACAGGAGGCTGAACAATGGCGCTCGACAAGCCCTATCTCGACGTCCCCGGCACGACGATCTTCGACGCCGACCAGTCGCGACAAGGCTACTGGCTCAACCAGTTCTGCATGTCGTTGATGAAGGCCGAGAACCGCGCCCGGTTCAAGGCGAACGAGCGCGCCTATCTCGACGAATGGGCAATGACCGAGGAGCAGAAGCAGGCGGTGATGGCGCGCGACCTCAACCGCTGCATCGAGCTCGGCGGCAACATCTATTTCCTCGCCAAGATCGGGGCGACCGACGGCCGCAGTTTTCAGCAGATGGCGGGCAGCATGACCGGCATGACCGAAGAGGAGTATCGCGACATGATGGTCAAGGGCGGCCGCTCGATCGAAGGCAACCGCTATGTCGGCGAAGACGGCGACGCCCAGGCGCATCGGCAGCCGCAGGGCTCGGCCGGCGGCAAGAAGGAGGGCTGACCCATGGCGCGCATCACGGCGTCCGTCTATACCTCGCACGTGCCGGCGATCGGCGCGGCGCTCGATCTCGGCAAGTCGAACGAGCCCTATTGGAAGAAAGTCTTCGACGGCTACGAATTCTCCAAGACCTGGCTGAAGGAGAACAGGCCGGACGTCATCTTCCTCGTCTTCAACGATCACGCGACCGCCTTCAGCCTCGACATGATCCCGACCTTCGCGATCGGCACGGCGGCGGAATTTCAGCCCGCCGACGAGGGCTGGGGGCCGCGCCCGGTGCCGAAGGTGATCGGCCATCCGGCGCTCGCCGCCCACATCGCCCAGTCGGTCATCCAGCAGGATTTCGACCTCACCATCGTCAACAAGATGGACGTCGACCACGGGCTCACCGTGCCATTGAGCCTCATGTGCGGACAGCCGCAGGCCTGGCCGTGTCCGGTCATCCCCTTCGCCGTCAACGTCGTGCAATATCCGGTGCCCTCGGGGGCGCGCTGCTTCGCCCTCGGCCAGGCGATCCGCCGAGCGGTCGAGAGCTACGACGAACCGCTGAACGTGCAGATCTGGGGCACCGGCGGCATGAGCCATCAGCTGCAGGGCCCGCGCGCCGGCCTCATCAACTCCGCCTGGGACAACGCCTTTCTCGACCGGCTGATCGCCGACCCGAAGGGCCTCGCCCAGATGCCGCACATCGAATATGTGCGCGAGGCGGGCAGCGAGGGAATCGAGCTCGTGATGTGGCTCATCGCCCGCGGCGCGATGGCGGACGTCGCCGGCGGCCCGCCGCCCACGGTCGTCCATCGCTTCTTCCACGTGCCGGCGTCGAACACCGCCGTCGGCCATCTCATTCTGGAGAACGCGGCGTAGCGGTCCAACGTGTCATACCCGCGAAAGCGGGAATCCAGGGCTCCGCCGCGATCCGGCGCAAGTCTGGATACCCGCTTTTGCGGGTATGACAAAGTAAGCTGGTTTTTCAAACTGGATGAAGTGGGCCACTAGCGCTTCGGGGAGCTCGATGACCAAGACGATCAAAGTCGCGCTGGCGGGCGCCGGCGCCTTCGGCCTCAAGCATCTCGACGGCATCAAGCTGATCGACGGGGTCGAGGTCGTCTCGCTCGTCGGGCGCGAACTCGACAAGACGCAGGAAGCGGCAAGGAAATACGGCGTCGGCCACGCGACGACCGACCTGGCCGACAGCCTCGAGCTGCCGGACCTCGACGCCGTCATCCTCGCGACGCCGACCCAGATGCACGCCGCCCAGGCGCTGCAATGCCTCGAGGCGGGCAAGCACGTGCAGGTCGAGATTCCCCTCGCCGACAGCCTCAAGGACGCCGAGGCGGTCGTCGCGATGCAGAAGCGCGACCGGCCTCGTCGCCATGTGCGGCCACACCCGCCGATTCAATCCGAGCCATCAGTTCGTGCACAAGCGCATCCTGGCGGGCGAATTCCATATCCAGCAGATGGACGTGCAGACCTATTTCTTCCGCCGCACCAACATGAACGCGCTCGGCCAGCCGCGCTCGTGGACCGACCACCTGCTCTGGCACCACGCCGCCCACACCGTCGACCTCTTCGCCTATCAATGCGGCTCGCCGATCGTGAAGGCGAACGCGCTGCAGGGGCCGATCCACCCGACGCTCGGCATCGCGATGGACATGAGCATCCAGCTCAAGGCCGCCAACGGCGCGATCTGCACGCTGTCGCTATCCTTCAACAACGACGGGCCGCTCGGCACGTTCTTCCGCTACATCGGCGACACCGCGACCTATATCGCCCGCTACGACGACCTCTTCACCGGCAAGGACGAAAAGATCGACGTGAGCAAGGTCGACGTCTCGATGAACGGCATCGAATTGCAGGACCGCGAATTCTTCGCCGCCATCCGCGAGGGCCGCGAGCCGAACGCCAGCGTCGAGCAGGTGCTGCCCTGCTATCGGGTGCTGGATCAGCTGGAGCGGCAACTGGCGGAGGGGTAGCCCTTCTCCCAGAGGGAGAAGGTGGCCGCGCGCAGCGCGGCCGGATGAGGGGCTTCGAGCCGCTATGGTGCATTGAGAAGCAAGCGTGCCGAACCCGACATGAGGTTTCTGACGGTGGCAAACCCTCATCCGGCGCTTCGCGCCACCTTCTCCCAGAGGGAGAAGGGGTTTCCTACTCGCATCAGCCGCTTCCGACGTGACGCTCGGCTCGCGGTCCGCAACTGAAACGTCATGCTGGCGCGCAGACCTTCGGCGCGCCGATTCCGGGCTGCCGGCAAGCTGACCGGCGATGACGGTCAAGGCTTCATGCTCGGCCACAATTCCCGAACAAAACTCGGGCCGCGCGTGACGCTGACCGATTTTGCGGCCTGCGGCGGCTTCGAGGGTCACGATCGGGTCTTGTCGGTCACCTCCTCGTCTTCGCCTTCGCGCAAGGCGAGTCTCGTGGGAATTGCATGCAACCGGCGCGAGTCTTGTCGGTCTCAACCGCGCGCGGGTCATCATCGCCGCGGCATCGGAGGCGGCCGGTCATGACCTCCGGGCTGGGAAACGGACGGTTTTGGTTCATCCGGCCGGTCCGTGCGCCAGCGCCCGGACCCGTCGCCGGGCGTCGAGGATCGTCGCCAGCGCTTGCGCTCCGCCGCCGACGCGAATGATCAACTGGCGGGCATGGCTGACGACGCGTCCAGGCAGGCCGATCAGGTGGAACCGCAGCGCCTTCATGCGCTTTTAAAAGACCCAGCCCACCCCTCCAGCTTTCGCCGAGCGCCAAGCGCTTCAACGCCGCGTTCAGATTGAACGCCAGGATCGCCAGCGCCCACCAGGCGGCGTTGGCGCCGAACAGCCCTGACGGCATCTGTCCGCCGGCCAGATCGGATTTCATCGCCGAATGCGCCTCCTCGCTCTTGCCGCAACGCTCCCGCAACCACCAGATCACCCCGTCGCCCGGACCCTGCCGGTTGGTCACCACGCCGAACAGCTTGTGGAGGCCCTTGCGGCCGAACGCCTGGGTGGGAAACGGCAGCTCCTTCTCGTCCCCCAGCTCCACCGTCCCCCAGCCCAATTGGCGCAGCGGCTCGCGGATCGCCAGGAAACGATAATCGGCGCGCTTGCGACTGTGTCCGGCCCAATCGGGGACGTAGACGACATCGGCCCATTGCTGATCGGTCGCGTAGGACTTGCCGTCGACAATCCGGATCAGCGGCCGCCACTCGCTCTCCGGCGTCGCCAGCGCGGCGGCGCGGAAAGCCTCGCTCACATCGGCCCCGATCGCAAAGTCGATCACGCCGAAACGCGACCTTTCCCTCGCCGCAATAGAGCAGCAATTCTTCCTGGTAGCCCGCCGTGTCGGAGCGCAACGCAACCTTCTTCACGCTCTCCGGCAGATGGCGAAGGCTCTCTTTCAGCACCCGCAGTTGCTCGTGTCCGGCCGGCACGTTGCCGTCGCGGAACTCCGAATACAGCATCGCGCCCTGTTCCGCCCACCAGCAGTTCAGCGGTTGATAGGCCTTGAACTTCTTGTAGCAGTACAGCGCATCGCGCTTGTGGGTCTCGATCAGCGTCGCGTCCATGTCCAGCGTCGCCGACCTCGCCGGCTGGTGTTGGTGCAGGAACGCCAGCAGCGCCTGGTTCACCCGCCACAGGCCCTCGAGCTCTTCCGTCACCGCCGGAATGAACGCCGCTCCCGCCGCCGCCTTAGGCGAGCTCGGATCATGAAACCGCTCCAGCCAACCTGACAGCGCCGACGGCGAGGGCGTCGCCCGCTCGCGTTCGCGCCGAAAGCGGCTCTTCAACGACCGCCGTTCCGCGCGCGACAGCAAATCCTTCTCGATCGCGCGCAGGATCGCGGAAAATCCACTGTCGCGCTCCAACCGCTCGATGTCCTCGACGCAATCGCCGCCCGCGAGGTTCAGCAAGATCACCGCCAGGGCCATCTGAATGTCGAGCCAGCCGCGGCCGCCCGCCGCCCGCACATGCCGCCGGATCGCCGCGCCGAGCCCGCTGGCCTTTATCAGGTCGAGATACAGCGCAAGACCGGCAAAAGAGGTGACCCCATGGCTCGACGAATCCGCCTCATACTGGAAATCGAGCAGCCCCTGTGCCACCATCGCGCACCCCGTTGGTGATGGTTTTCGAATCGCAATCCAAGACTATCCTCCTGATGAATCAGGACCAACGGGGAACCAAAGTTTTTCTTGAGGCGGAATCCAGGGCGGCGAGCTGCTTGTCGAACCAGGCAAGGTCGTCCTTCCATCCGGTGTTGTCCGGCGAGAGGGCGACAAGCTTTGCCATGATCGTCCTGCCAGCCTCTAGCGCCTCGCGGGCTTTCGCATTGTCCTTTTGCGCCCGGTAGACCGAAGCCAACCTGCCGTCGGAGACTGCGAGATCGCGCTGCCAGCCGGCGTTGCCGGGATCGGATTTCGCCAGACGGTCGATGACGGCAAGCCCGTCCTGATAGGCCTTCAGCGCGCCCGCAAGGTCGCCCTGCGCCGTCTTCACGTCGCCGACCTTTTCAACGACACTGAAAGATCGCGCTGCCAGCCGGCGTTGCCGGGATCGGATTTCGCCAGACGGTCTCTGATCGCGAGACTATCCTGATAGGCCTTCAGCGCGTCCGCAAGGTCGCCCTGCGCCGTCTTCACGTCGCCGATCTTCTCGTATGACACCGAAAGATCGTGCTGCCAGACGGCGTTGCCGGGATCGGATTTCGCCAGACGGTCTCTGATCGCGAGACTATCCTGATAGGCCTTCAGCGCGCCCGCAAGGTCGCCCTGCGCCGTCTTCACGTCGCCGATCCTGTTCAACGACACTGAAAGATCGTGCTGCCAGCCGGCGTTGCCGGGATCGGATTTCGCCAGACGGTCGATGACGGCAAGCCCGTCCTGATAGGCCTTCAGCGCGTCCGCAAGGTCGCCCTGCGCCGTCTTCACGTCGCCGATCCTGTTCAACGACACTGAAAGGTCGCGCTGCCAGCCGGCGTTGCCGGGATCGGATTTCGCCAGACGGTCGATGACGGCAAGCCCGTCCTGATAGGCCTTCAGCGCGCCCGCAAGGTCGCCCTGCGTCCTCTTCACGTCGCCGACCTTGTTCAACGACACTGAAAGGTCGCGCTGCCAGCCGGCGTTGCCGGGATCGGATTTCGCCAGACGGTCGATGACGGCAAGCCCGTCCTGATAGGCCTTCAGCGCGCCCGCAAGGTCGCCCTGCGCCGTCTTCACGTCGCCGACCTTTTCAACGACACTGAAAGATCGCGCTGCCAGCCGGCGTTGCCGGGATCGGATTTCGCCAGACGGTCTCTGATCGCGAGACTATCCTGATAGGCCTTCAGCGCGTCCGCAAGGTCGCCCTGCGCCGTCTTCACGTCGCCGATCTTCTCGTATGACACTGAAAGATCGCGCTGCCAGCCGGCGTTGCCGGGATCGGATTTCGCCAGACGGTCTCTGATCGCGAGACTATCCTGATAGGCCTTCAGCGCGTCCGCAAGGTCGCCCTGCGCCGTCTTCACGTCGCCGATCCTGTTCAACGACACCGAAAGATCGTGCTGCCAGACGGCGTTGCCGGGATCGGATTTCGCCAGACGGTCGATGATCGCGCAAGCCCGTCCTGATAGGCCTTCAGCGCGCCCGCAAGGTCGCCCTGCGCCGTCTTCACGTCGCCGATCCTGTTCAACGACACTGAAAGATCGTGCTGCCAGCCGGCGTTGCCGGGATCGGATTTCGCCAGACGGTCGATGACGGCAAGCCCGTCCTGATAGGCCTTCAGCGCGTCCGCAAGGTCGCCCTGCGCCGTCTTCACGTCGCCGATCCTGTTCAACGACACTGAAAGGTCGCGCTGCCAGCCGGCGTTGCCGGGATCGGATTTCGCCAGACGGTCGATGACGGCAAGCCCGTCCTGATAGGCCTTCAGCGCGCCCGCAAGGTCGCCCTGCGTCCTCTTCACGTCGCCGACCTTGTTCAACGACACTGAAAGGTCGCGCTGCCAGCCGGCGTTGCCGGGATCGGATTTCGCCAGACGGTCGATGATCGCGAGACTATCCTGATAGGCCTTCAGCGCGTCCGCAAGGTCGCCCTGCGCCGTCTTCACGTCGCCGATCCTCTCGTACGACACTGAAAGGTCGCGCTGCCAGCCGGCGTTGCCGGGATCGGATTTCGCCAGACGGTCGATGACGGCAAGCCCGTCCTGATAGGCCTTCAGCGCGCCCGCAAGGTCGCCCTGCGTCCTCTTCACGTCGCCGATCTTCTCGTATGACACCGAAAGATCTTGCTGATAGTCCGTGCTGTCCGGGCGCCGCCGCCTGGCTGCGAAGGAGGTCGGGGCTCGATTGGCCGCCGGCGAGCAGCTTCTCCTGCAGGTCGCCGGCGCGGTCGAGAAGGCTCTTGATCAGCGAGGCGGGGACGCCGGATACGTCGCGGAACTTCTGGGCGAGGTCGAACACGAGCGAGTTGGCGGCATCGGTTGCAAGCGCGAGATCGCGTTCGGCCGCCGCCCTCTGGGTGTTCGCCTCATTTTCATTTTTGACCGCGATCGCCTGCTGCGCGACGGCCTCGTTGCGTTGTGAAAGCGCCCAGCCGGCCAGCGCGGCCATCGCGACAGCCACGATCACCGACGCGGCGATGGCGAGGCGTGTGCGACGGGTCTTGCGCGCGCGCTCCGCCGCTTCCGCCTTCTCCGCTTCGTTAATGAACGGCCGCAGCGGTGTGCCCAAATCCTCGCCGAACCGGGCCTCCAGTTGTTGACCGGCCGCAAGCAGCGGCGTGGAAATCTGAAGATGACTAGCCTTGTCGCCGGCGCCGCTTCGGCCCATTGCTGCGCCAGCGGCGCCAGCGCGTGGCGGGCGCGGATGCAGCGCGCCCATCTCCTTCACGAGCGCCGCCGCCTCCGGCCAGATGCGCAAGAGCGCGTCATGGGTCGGACGCACGCGCGCCCCGCCCTCCAGCGTCAGGAGCCGCGCCTCGACGAAGGCGTTGACGAGCGCCGCGCGATCCGGCTTGCCCTTGACGAAAGCTGTCGCGATCGAGCGCGACGACGACCGGCGCGGGTTCGGCCGTAATCGGATCGGGCGCGACGTCGGCGACGAGGCCCGCGACCAGCGCGGCGAGCGCTTCCGCGGCCGCGCCCGCCAAGATGCGCCATCGCGCTGTTCGGCGGCCTCGCGTCACCGCCGCCGCCATCGCCCTTGTAGTCCTCAGCGCGAAGGATGCCGTCGCCGCGCGCCTCCTGCGGCCTTGTAGAGGCCGCTCGAGCGTCATCTGCAGAAGCGGCAGCGCGTCGCCGCCCTTGGCGTCCGCGACGAGGCGTTCGGCGAGCGGCGGGTCGCTTTCGCCGAACGCCAGCTTCGGCTCGCAGGCGGCGACGGGGCGGGCGACGATGTCCTCGAGCTCGGCCGCGGTCGGCGGCATGAGGTCGAAGGTCGCGCCCGCGGCGCGCAGCGCGAGCAGCGGCGCGCAGGCCTGGAAGCGCGCATAGGCGTCGGCGCGCATGACCATGACGACAGTGGCCGCGGGCCCCGCGAGCGCCTGAAGCAGCCCGCCGAAAGCGTCCGCGTCCTTCGACGCCTCGGCGAACAAGCGCTCCGCCTGATCGACGGCGAGCAGGAGGCGCGCCGGGCGCGGCGTCATCGAAATGCGCGGCCGCGCGCCGCGCCTCCGCCGCCTTGTCGAGCGCCTCGCCGATCAGGCCAGCCGCCGTCGCCGGGTCGCCCCTCAGCGCCTCGGTCAACGCAGCCTTGTCGGCGAAGCGGCCGCTGGCGAGTTCGGCCCCGAGCGCCTGAGGCGCGAGCAGCGCATCGGCGAGCTCGGCGAACGGGTCGAGCCCCGGCGTCATCACGACGGGCCGGAACAGATCGACTTCGGGAATCGCGCCGGGCCGAGTGAGTTTCGGCATCAGCCCGGCGCGCAACAGCGACGACTTCCCCGCGCCGCTCGCGCCGAGGATCAGGAGGAACGGCGTCTTGGCTTCGCGCAGGCGCTCGCTCGCCTGCCGGATCGCGAGATCGCGGCCGAAGAACACCCGCTCCCGGTCGGCCTCGAACGCCGCGAGGCCGGGAAACGGCGAGCCGAAGCGGGCGCGGTCCCAGATCTCGCGCGCGACAAAACCGCGCTTGGCGAGCCATTGACGCAGGCATTGCTCGATGCGCTCGGCGAATTCGTCTGCGCTGTCGTAAGCCTGAAAGCCGGCGACGAACTGCCCGCCTCGCGTCTTGAACCAGCGCTCGAAGAAGCCCTTCAGCGCATTCCACTGCGCCTCGATCTCGGGGCGCTTCGGATCGTCGAGCGAGACCTGCGGATCGCGCGGATAGCGAAACACGAAGATGTCGGGCAAGGGCGCGCCGTCGCGGCGCTTTCCGATAGCGCTCAAGACTTCGTAGGCCGTGCCGGACGGATAAGGCTCCCCGTCGGGCTGACGCTTGAAATTCGGCGGCAGGGGCGAGCCGAGACGGGCGCGGAAGATCGCGATGACGAGATCGCAATCGGCCGCCTCCGGAATCTGCTTCTGGAAGGTTTCGTGTGCGGAATAAAAATGGTCTTCCCAGAAAACCCCGTCGAAGCGCACGCGGTCCTTGAATTCCCCGTTGAGCTTCTCGACGACCGCCTCGACGCGCGCCCGCTCCGCCGCCACGTCGCCAGGCGACGAAACGAACAGGCGATACACGGTCTCGCTCATGGCCCGCCCGACGCTAATTGGCGTAAGCTGCCACGCGCCGCGGCGCGTGGCAAGGATTACCCAGGCGATGCGCGGAAACGTCGTGGCGCGCCGTCAGCGGTTCGTCATCGCTCTCGCCCTTTGCGCTCCTCGCGATGACGAACTCGCCCTACCTCAGCTCGGCGGTGAACTTCTGGATCTTCTTGCACGCGTTCTCGAGCTGCTGCAGCGAGGTCGCGTAGGAGACGCGGAAGTTCGGGCCCTGGCCGAAGGCGCTGCCGTGCACGACCGCGACGCCCGTCTCCTCGAGCAGCTCGGTGACGAAATCCTCGTCCGTTTCGATCGTCTTGCCCGACGGCGCCGTCTTGCCGATCGCGCCGGCGACGGAAGGGTAGACGTAGAACGCGCCCTCCGGCTTCGGGCACTTGATGTGCTTGGCCTGGTTCAGCATCGACACGACGAGGTCCCGCCGTTCCTCGAACGCCTTGCGCCGCACGGGAATGAAGTCCTGCGGGCCGGTGAGCGCCTCGACCGAGGCCCATTGGGCGATCGTGCAGGCCCCGGAAGTCTGCTGGCCCTGCACCATGTCCATCGCCTTGATGAGCTCGGCCGGGCCCGCCGCGTAGCCGATGCGCCAGCCGGTCATCGCATAGGCCTTCGACACGCCGTTCATCGTCAGCGTGCGCGGCTTCAGGCGCGGCTCGATCTGCACCGGGGTCGTGAACGCGAAGTCGCCGTAGACGAGATGCTCGTACATGTCGTCGGTCAGCACCCACACGTGCGGATGGCGCATCAAGACGTCGGTCAGCGCCTTCAGTTCGTCGCGCGTGTAGGCCGCGCCGGTCGGGTTCGACGGCGAGTTGAGAATGACCCACTTGGTGCGAGGCGTGATCGCGCGTTCGAGGTCCCCCGGCTGCAGCTTGAATGCCTTCTCGAGCGTGGTCGGCACGATCACCGGCTCGCCGCCGTTGATGAGCACCATGTCGGGATAGCTGGTCCAGAACGGCGCGGGGATGATGACCTCGTCACCCTTGTTCATCGTGACGAGAAAGGCGTTGTAGAGGATCTGCTTGCCGCCGGTGCCGACGATCGTGTCGGACGGCTTGTAGTCGAGGCCGTTCTCCCGCTTGAACTTGGCCGCGATCGCCTCGCGCAACGGCGGGATGCCGAGCACCGGCGGGTATTTCGTCTCGCCGCGCTTGATCGCCGCCATCGCGGCTTCCTTGATGTTGTCGGGCGTGTCGAAATCTGGCTCGCCGACCGAAAGCGAGATGATGTCGCGGCCCTCGGCTTTCAGATCCCTCGCCTTCTGCGTCGCCGTCAGGGTGGCGGAAGGCTTGACGCGGGACAGGGCGTCGGCGATGAAAGCCATGGAGGCGTATTCCTTTTCATGACTGGATAAATTGCGCACCGCAGCATAGAGAGGCGGCCGCCCGACGGCAACGGCCACGAGCGGCCGAAGACGAGGGAAAGGGGCTCAACCGTAACTGGAACCGGTCCGCCCTTGGCGGCCTTTGCGTGATGCTTGTTGCGATAGTCCTGCTAAAGCGGCGACCTCTCGTTGGAGGGTCTGCTTGTCTGGAATTCGGCGACTGAGGCATTGGCTCGACAGGACGCCGAGTTCGGATTCGGCCATGTCGAGCCAGCTTCCATGTTTGTGAAGGTCAGACGCCGGCCTTGGCGCGGACACGGATACAGGCTGGAGGCCCGGCGTCTGAAAGCCTCCAAGGGAGGAAACCGCGGGTCGGGAGGGCTCTGGCGACGAGAGGCGCCGGCCCATAGCGAATTGGGGATCGGTGGAGCCGCGGCGGATGGTCGGAGGAGCTTTTTGCGCGTGGGCCGAGAGCGGTGCCCGCGCTTGGGACTGCCGGACCGGCGTTGCATGCAGGCTGGGCGAAACGAAGGGACGCGAGATTTGCCGCGGCGATCGGCTTCGGCGCGATGGGAAATTCGGCGGCGAAGGATGTCGTCGGTGAGCGGTTGTCGATGAGGGTGCGGATCGAGGCGGCGGTCATGACGAGTTGGTTCCGGCGGGTTCGGCTGTGAAGCTTCGGGGCTGAGCGCCGCGGGCGAACATTTCGACGACGCGCATGCGTCCGCCGCAACCGGGACACATCATGGATGACGCGGGCGCGTCGGCGTGATCGGCGTCTGCGTCTCCGTCTGTGGGGTCGGAGCGGCAAAAAGATTGCTGCCTGGCGTCGGCGGCGGCGATGAGTTCGCGCAGGCGATCGATGGAGTTGGCGCGTCTGGAGCTGGCGAAGAGGCCGTAGTGACGGATGCGATGGAAGCCGCTCTGCAGCACGTGCAGGAGGAAGCGGCGTATGAACTCGTCGGCCGCCAGCGTCATCGGCTTGATCCAGGCCTTGCCGGGCGCGTTGCCCCGGGCGCGATAATCCTTCCAGCAAAAAGTGACGCCCCTGTCGTCGAGCCGGATCAGACGCGAGTTCGAGACGGCGACCCGGTGGGTGTAGCGGGAGAGATAGGCGAGCACGGCTTGCGGTCCGGCGAAGGGTCTCTTGGCGTAGACGACCCTTGCGACAGGGAAAGCTCAGGAGGGGAGAATGAAAATGAAGTTCTGAAACCTTTCATCGCGATCCAGAGGGTTCAACTCCCTCCCGGTAAAGGTCAGCCAACCAGCCGGAAGCGAGCCTTGCATGGCGTGCGGCGACGCAGTGAAGCGTAGGCAGCAGGCGCCGAAGCCGCGTGAGTAGCCTCGAAATTACTATCGCTGGAGCCTTCGCTGTGGGGTTGAGCGGGGGCAGCATCGACGACACCGTCAGGGTGAGGGATCGTCGATCCGGCCGGGGTCTTGGACCGGGGCAAAGGCATGGAATGGATCGCCTGGGAACCTGTGAGATCCCGCCTGCGTCCACGTGACAGTGTGCCGGCAAATGGGCGGCCGGCTGACCAAATGCCCTGGCCCGGATGGGTCCTGCAACCATCCGGGAGCGCCGCCAAGGCGAGCACGAAGAGCGGAGGATCGCGCGGACCCCGGAAGCGAAACAGATAAGCGACCGGGGATGCGCGGGCGGGAAATCGTAGCGCCTTCATAATACCGCTTACCGCGGGGAACTGCGCTCACCGGGACCCGCGCGAGGGAAGGGGGCGCCACGGGATGAGAGCCGTTGCCGGGAAACACGGGAGGAGACCTTGGGCTCCGCGAACCTGTCCACGAAACGACAACGGTTAGCCGAACTGGCGAGGACGAAGGCGGGGACAGCTTTGTCCACGCTTCACCATGTCATCGACCTGGAATGGATGCGAGAGGCGTACCGGCTGACGCGCAAGGATGGAGCATCTGGCATCGACGGTGTGACGGCGGCGCAGTACGAGGCGAACCTGGAGGCCAACCTTTTGGCTCTCCTGGAGCGCATCAAGTCCGGCCGCTATGTCGCCCCGCCGTTGCGTCGGGTCTACATTCCGAAGGCGGATGGTTCGGAGCGGCAGCCGAGGATGCCGAACCGTTGATGGCGAAGCCAGCACCCGAAAGTCCGGCCTTGGCGGAACAATTAAGGGAGGAGGTGTGTGATCGAGTGAATCTCGAAAGAGCGTGGAAGCGCGTTCGAAGCAACAAGGGCAGCCCTGCGTCGATGGAATGACTATCGACGCCGCCAAGGATTACCTGCGTGAGCACTGGCCAAACATTCGGGCTCAATCGCTTGAGGGAACCTATCGGCCGCAGCCGGTCAAACGGGTCGAAATCCCGAAGTCGGATGGCCGCCCCGTGCGTGCGTTTCGTGAGATCGGCGAGGAGGCCGTCCCGCCGCCCCAACGCCATCGAGGCGAAGATCTGCATGTCGAGGCCGGCCGAGAACCCTCGCCCCGCCCCATGCAGGACGACCGCGCGCAGATCCTTGCGGCGGCCGAGTCGCTCGCCCGCCTCGATCAGCGCCTCGAACATGGCGGGATCGAGCGCGTTGAGTTTTTCGGGCCGGTCGAGCCGGACCTCCGCCACACCGCCGTCGAAAGTGACGCCGACCCGACCGCCGATCGTCTCCGCTTCCTGCATGTCCGCCTCCCGAGCCGCGGTCATTCGAACCATCGCGGCCGGTGCCGATCAAGCGAATTCGGGGCCCGGACGGCTGACGCGCAAGGCAATGAGTACAGGTCATTTTCGGCCTCGAATCTCGCCGAGAGTGTCTACGTCGGACACCTCGATGACATGCACGCACGAACACATTGGTAACCGATCTAACGCGAGCCCCGAGAAAGGACTGGCGTTCGCCTCGAATGAGAGCATGTGTGTCAACGTGAGGCGCATGCGTCGCCTTGCAATCCCTTCGCCTCGGGGATCGCTTTCGATCCGGGGCTCGTGTCAGTGAGGGGCCCGGATTGGCCGGACCCTTGACGATACGAAGGGTCAAGTCATGTCCATCAAGCTTTCCGACACTCAACTCGCGATGGTGCGGGCTGCCGCGCAGCGCGACGACCGCTGCCTTACGCCGTCGCCAACTCTGAAGGACGGCGCAGCGCAGAAAGTCGCAGCCAAACTGATCGCAGCGAAACTTGTAAGGGAGATCAAGGCGAAAGCGGGAACGCCGGTCTGGCGTCGCGATGGTGAAGGCGGCCAGCCCTTGGCTCCGAAGCTGACGGCGGCCGGATTGAAGGCCATCGCGGTCAACAAGGAAACGGCGGCGCCCGAAGCGATTGTGGAGTCGACGAGCTCCGTCGACGCGGCTGCCGGGTTCAAGCATCCCGATGACGCCGCGCCGCGGGAAGGCAGCAAGCTGGCCGCGGTCGTCGCCATGCTGCGGCGAAACCAAGGGGCGACCATTGGCGATCTGACGGCCGCGACCGGCTGGTTGCCGCACACCACGCGCGCGGCGATCACAGGTCTGCGCAATCGCGGCTACTCGGTCATTCGCGAACGGATCGAGGATGGCGGCTCGGCTTATCGGATCTCTGATGCGCCGTCCGGAGGATCCGGAGGCGGGGCGCTCGATGATGTCGAAGGACGCTTTGCCGTCGCACGACGCCTCCTTGCCGAGGGTCCTGGCCGATCTTGAAGGCCTCGGCATCGAGGGCTTGCGTCGGCAATGGCGCAATCACTTGGGCGGCGAGGCGCCGACCCACTTGCCACGAGGGCTGTTCTTGAGTGTGCTGGGTCACCGCCTCCAGACAGCCGCGTAGGCGAAAGGGGCGCTCGCGCTCCTTTTGACCGGCGCGATCCGCAGACGCGGGAAGGGGTCAGACTTAAGGCCGGCGCGCTCCTGGTTCGCGAGTGGCAAGGGAAGCTCGAGCGCGTGATGGTCCTCGATGAAGGTTTCGCCCGGAACGGCAAGACCTATGGCAGTCTCTCCCAGATCGCCAAGGCCATGACGGGGACGAGTTGGAACGGCCATCGCTTCTTTGGACTTCGACAGGGAGCGGCCAAGGGCCAAAAGCCCGCTCACCAAAAGCAGAGCGGGAACCGTGAAGCCGCGGTTCGTGTCGACGATGGAGAGCGCCGATCGAACGGTTCGCCGTCCTCACGCGTCTCGCCGATGCAAACTGAAGAAGTCGAAGAAGCTCAAGGCGCCCTGATCACGGCGGAGGCCAAATGAAGCCTCAGCCGACAAGACGCAGCTTGCGCTGCGCGATCTATACCCGAGTCTCCACCGACCAGGGGCTCGAACAGGACTTCAACTCGCTCGACGCCCAGCGCGAGGCCTCGGAGGCCTATGTCAAGAGTCAAGCTCATGAAGGCTGGAAGCAAATTCGGAGCCGCTACGACGATGGCGGGTTTTCCGGCGGCTCGATGGACAGGCCTGCGTTGCGGAAGCTGCTGTCCGACGTCGAGGCGGAAAGAATTGACGTGATCGTGGTCTACAAGGTTGATCGCCTGACCCGGTCGCTCGCCGACTTCGCCAAACTGGTCGAGCTGTTCGACGCCCACAATGTGTCCTTCGTCTCGGTGACCCAGTCGTTCAATACGACGACGAGCATGGGGCGACTGACGCTGAACGTGCTCTTGTCTTTCGCGCAGTTCGAGCGCGAGGTCACAGGAGAGCGGATCAGGGACAAGATCGCCGCGTCCAAGAAGAAGGGCATGTGGATGGGCGGGGTGGTTCCTCTCGGCTACCGGGTTGAGGGCCGCGCCCTGCATATTGTCGAACATCATGCTGAGCTCGTGCGCGATCTATTTCGACGCTATCTCGAAGCTGGGAGCGTGGTCCGGCTCAAGCAGGTCATCGACGGCGAAAACCTCCGGCTTCCCGTCCGCGCCGATAGGGCAGGCCGATCGACCGGCGGGGGCCTTTTGAGCCGAGGTCACACCTACAAAATATTGTCGAACCCGTTCTATATCGGCCGCATCGCCCACAAAGGCCACGTGCATGAGGGACAGCACCCGCCGATCGTCGAGCGGGACCTATGGGATCGGGTTCAGCAAAGGCTTCAGGAACACGTCGCGGCGATCGGGGCGAGGCGTGCGCATCTCGCGCCTGCGATGGGCCGATGACGCAGTCCAGGGAAGACTTAAGGTATCGGCCTCTCCTTCTTCCGCCGCATGCACCGACAGGGCGATCCGGATCATCGTGCTTTCCACTGTGACGCGATCGATAAGGGCGCGAATCTCGGCGCGGCGATCACAAGTCGGCTCTCTTCGATCGGTCGAGGTTGGAGACCTCTCCAGTTGATCGTCCACGACGAAGTGGCCTCCTGAACCCAGCCGCGGCTCGATCTTCCCCAGGGCGTCGACGACCCGGTTTTCGATCTCCGCTGCCGGGATGCGGGCGATGGATCCAGCATCCTGCTTCCGGCCCTGCAGCGCCGCCTGCGAGACGTAGTAGCGCCACCGCTTCGGTCCCTTCCTCGCCCAGGCTGGACTCATCCGATTGCCGCGATCATCGAACAGCTTGCCGACCAATAGGGCATCGGACGAATTCCATTCGCTCTACGTGAGGGCGAAAAGCGCCGATTTGGATATCCATTTAACCGGACTTGGGCGTATGCTGGATGGATGGAGCGACCCCTCGCCAGCATCCACTACCCTAAGTCCCTTGGGGAGTTTCGGGCTTGGCTCCCGACTGATGCGGACTGCCTCGACTACCTGGAATGGTTGAGATGGCCTCACGGCTTCGTCTGCCCGTCCTGTGGCCATTCGGAAGGATGGCGGCTTGGCGACGGCAGGTTCAAGTGCACTGGATGCGGCAGCCGTACGTCAGTGATAGCAGGCACCATCTTCGACCGGACCCGCACTCCCCTCACGGTTTGGTTTTCAGCCTGTTGGTATTTTGCGAGTGGCAAAGATGGGATCTCGGCGCTGAGCTTGAAGCGGACCTTGGAGATCGGCTCCTACCAGACGGTGTGGGCTATCCTTCATCGCTTGCGGTCTGTGCTGATTCGCCCCGATCGGGAGCGCCTTTGCGGGAAGGTGGAGGTGGACGAAACCTACATCGGAGGCAAGGAAACTGGACTTTCGGGAGGCCGTGCCAAAGGGAAGAAGATCCTGACGTGTATCGCGATCGAGATCCTGGAGCCGAAGGGATTCGGGCGCTGTCGAATGGCGTCCGTGGCGGATGCCTCCTCAGAATTGCTTCGCTCCTTCGTGTTGGATAACGTCGAGCCGGGGGCGACAGTCATCACCGATGCCTGGCAGGGTTACCGGTGGTTGGAGAAGAGTGGGTATATCCATGACCGCCGTAGCCAGCGGGCCGCATCAACGCGAGGCGAGGACCCCGGAGAACTTCTGCCAGGCGTGCATCGAATAGCGTCCCTTGCCAAACGATGGCTGCTGGCACCCACCAGGGAGCGGTGGATTCCGCACACTTGCCCAGTTACCTGGATGAGTTCGTGTTCCGCTTCAATCGCCGCCGCTCACGTAGCAGAGGGATGCTGTTCTACCGGGTCCTGGAGCTTGCTGTCGCGCATGGACCGGTTCGTTACCAAGACCTTGTTATGAGCCAGAGCCCAAAGGCTGTTCCTCCCAAGCCGCCGAGACAACGCGGACATCCGCCCAGCTTGGAGCGACCTTCGCCGAACCGCCCTTGGAGACAAATCGTCCAGTCCGGTTAAATGGATACCCACCAGCGCCGAAATCAGGCCGTTCTCGAAATGAGTGGATTCCTGAGGTGCTGGGTCTCAGAGCGCCGGCGGGTCCCTAAGCCCGACTACTTCGGCGCAAGGCGCTCCCTCAACAGACATACCTTGAGCGCGACCGCCGTTGGAGTTGCGTTTGGCGGGCGTGGCCGCCACGAACGTGCCTGAATCAGCATCCCGGGAAACGAAAACTTGCGGCCTGAGACTTTCGGCCCAAAGGACCTACAATTAGCGGCTGAGACCGCCGACTGGCGGCCACAGACCGAATTCCCAGGCGCCGACCCGCCCGCTGTCGAGGCGCAAAAGCCGCCGGATGTCACACCGGACGCGCCGCGTGCGCTGCGCTGCCCATGCCCGCACTGCGGCGCCCGCATGATTGTGATCGAGGTGTTCGCAGCCGGCTGCAAGCCGAGGCGCCGGCCGACACCGGGCGGGTTCGACACGTCATGAGCCAAACCTCCTCCGAGCCCCGCCGCTTTCCCGTTTCGTTGCGCTGGCTCCAAGCTGGCGGCGATCGCTCTCGACCCAATGCACGCCGTTTACTCCACCCAGCGCCCGTCGACACGCTCCAAGCGGCCGCCGAGGCGCCCTCCTCACGCTCTCGCCCGCCCTGCGTCCAAGCATCCAGGTCCCGACGCCCCAGTGTCGCGCCCACCAGCAAACTCGGCGCTAACCTGAAATCCCCATACTCGCGACAATCGAAAACGCAACGGGCCGCGCGATACATAGGTACTGGGGCGGTCCCGTTCGCCTGCCAGTGAGATTTGACGGCCGACTAATCGAGGACCTCGCCGCCATGGACGAGCCAAACAGCGAGGGCTTCGTGGTCTTCTACCCCGAGGAGAACGTGCGCATGAAAATTAAGTTTCCGGAGTACGTGCGCCTACACAAGCTTGTCACTGGAATCAATGAGATTGCCATATGGGAGCACCGACGCGACGGCAAAACGCTCGACGATCTTATAGAGAAGGTTCCCGATGAGTTTTATCAGTGGGTTACAGATACATCGAGCAAGCTCAAGGGAGCATACGATGTTATCCACGATCAGGCGCAACACGACTTCAGCGATATCATGGCAGGGGACATTCCGAAAGACCGAAAGACACTGGCGCTGCGTTTCCAGGCCAAACAAAATCCCAACATATTATTCGCGATACTCGACGGCAAACCAGTCGCGCCGATCATCTGGAAGTTGGTCCGCCCGCACGGTGGCCGGGTGTTTAAGGCTGACATCGATGTATGATCCCCCACACAGGAAGCGCGAGTGCTCGACGTGTTGCTCGAAGCCGACGGCGAATGGGTCAATGGCCACCATTTCCTGCATCAGATGTTTCTATCTCAATACCACCGGGCGAACTTCAATCCGTGCCTATCCGGTTAACGCCCACACCTACTATATCTTGAGTTGGCCGACGCGCGGCGCTATCCGGTTGACACCCACAGATAGGCGAGTTAGATCGTGGGCGTAAAGCGGATACAGGTCGCTGACCATGGACGTTCTCGCCCGCGCCAATCTGCCATTCCCGGAATCGCTCCCCGAGTTCCAGGGGCTTTTTCCTGATGATGCGGCCTGTGCCTCCTACCTGGAAAAGTCCCGTTGGAGCGAGGGGTTCGTCTGCCCTCACTGCGGGTCTGTTGGGGAACCGTTCCGCTTTGAAAATCGTCCCGGCGTTTTGCGATGCCGCCATTGCCGTCGCAACACGGGATTGACCGTGGGAACCGTGATGGAGCGCAGCCATACGCCGCTGAGCGTTTGGTTCTGGGCGGCTTATCTGGTTGCCAGCCAGACGCAGGGCATGTCGGCGGTGCAGTTTCAGCGGCAGCTTGGGCTGACGCGATATGAGACCGCCTTCGGCATTCTGCACAAGCTCCGCGCGGGCATGGTGCGACCCGATCAGGACCGGATTGGCGGCAGGGCCGGAGAGCATGTTGAGGTGGACGAAGCCTATGTTGGAGGCCGGACTTGTGGCGAAGGCCGTGGCGTCCACCACAAGACGCTGGTGACGGCTGCCGTCGAGGTCCGCCACCGGGAGCCGGGCACTGCGCAGGACAAGCGGAAGGATGGTCGCTATGCCGGTCGCGTCCGGCTGTCCATCGCTGACGACCGCAGCGCCGAATTGCTGGCCAGATTTGTCGAGAGTGCCGTCATGCCGGGGACGCTGGTCATCACCGACGACTGGAGCGGCTATGCCAGCCTGCGCAAGCGGGGCTACGACCACCACGCGATTGCCGAATGCGGCGACCCGGAGGTGGCCGAGGAGTTCCTGCCGATCTGCCATCTCGTCTTCTCGAATTTGAAGACGTGGCTGAACGGCATCCACCACGGCGTCAGCGCCAAGCATCTGCAAGCCTACCTCAACGAGTTCACTTTCCGGTTCAACCGCCGCTTCTACCCGTTCAACGCCTTCCGCTCTCTGCTCGGTGTCGCGGGTGGCGTCGAGTCACCAACCTTTGCAGAACTCTATTCGGGCGATTGGATGCATCCTACATGTAGTGGGTATGGGCGTTAACCGGATAGGCACGCTTCAATCTCCAAAACCGCTTCCACTGGAAGGTGGAACCGTCGCCATTCGTGGATGAGCACAATTTCAAGAGCTACCGAATTGTGCAGGAGGTGAAGCAACTCGCCCTTGTTTAAATCAGCACAATTCCGACGGGCGCTTCTACGACCTCATCCTCACCGGCGGCTCACTCGAAGATTTTTGGCGCGACCTCTTCTGTTCTGAGAGAAGGGCATCCCGGAAACGGGGTACCCTTTTTCTTTTTGCAAAGTGCCCTCGCTGAGCGACGCGCCAGCCTTTTTTCTCTAAATAGCGGCCCGACGCGCAACTTTTTGCCAATTCGGGAACCAATCATGGTAGACTTCGTCACCGCATTCGCCACGGCTTCACAGGCACTCAAGCTCGTCAGTGATCTCCGAGGGATTGATAAGGCCTACGATCAGGCCGAACTGAAATTGAAAATCGCAGAGCTGACTGTAAGCCCGCTCACGTTGTTTGAGGGCGCGACAGTCACGTTGTTTGATGGGCGGGGCGGTGCTCACGGCCGTTTCGCCAGGTCGGAAGTCTGGGTCCGCATCGGCTTGCCGACGACGAGGCGGACGGAGCCTTCCGCGTCCCGACTGCGCCCAAGCCTGGCGCCGTGCTCGGGGCCGTCAAGGACAAGCCCTGTCGGGCGCGCTTGGCGCGCGTCCTTGACCGCCCCTGCGCGGACGCCAGTTCCGCTGCGC
>CAVYIZ010000055.1:0-146420 GCA_963768555.1 uncultured Alphaproteobacteria bacterium | reverse complement strand
GGGAAATCGCCGCGCACGCGATCGGGGAGTGAGGCGCGCTTCGCTTAGGGCGCGTACTCATAAATTCGGCTGTGTGAGCGCTGCTCAATATCTGCTTCGAAAGCGAAATGTCGCGTTGCCGCGAACTGACGCGATGTGCCAACACTGGATTCGTGCACCGCAGCAAATGGCATCTTTATTCGGTCACACGTTGAAGCGGGACCATCAGTACGAACTCAGTCCCATCGAGATGCCCGCGATGGCTGATAGCAGCCCCCAATTGTTTTGAAAGTCTCGCGACGATCCGCATTCCCAATCCCCGGCTCTTGCTGATGTCAAAACCAGTGGGCAACCCGACGCCGTCGTCGCGCACCGATATGCGAGCAGTATTTTCGTCCTGTCGGGCCAAGCGTACCCAAATGTGTCCATCAAAGCGATCCGGAAAAGCGTATTTGGCTGCATTGGTGACGAGTTCGTTGATGATCAAGGCCAACGAAATCGCTCGATCGGCATCGAGTTGAATTCCCTGTACGGCGTCGAAATGGAGCTTGTAGTGAGAGGCCGCGCTAATAACGTCCGCGCATACGTCTTGCAGGTAGGGGCCAAGGTTGATGTTCTCAACGTTCGCGTCATACGATAGCCGCTTGTAGGCGCGTCCGATGGCAGAGACACGACCCGATGCCTCCTTCAGATGCGCTCTAAGAGCGTCATTGTCCACGCTATTCGCCTGTAGAAGCAGCATCGCGGATACGATCTGCAGACTGTTCTTCACCCGATGGCTTATTTCTTTGAGCAGAATCTGGTGGCGATCCAGAGCGATGTTCAGCTGGCGCTCATACCGTTGCCGCTCGATCGCCATGCCCAGAATGTTTGCCGCTCCTTGCAGGAACGCAATATCGTGCTCGGCAAACTCCCCCTCGGATCGGCTGTCGACCTCCAATACCCCGTAGGGAGAGCCATCGCCTTGAAGGATGACATTCATGGCGCGGCGAATACCGTGTTCGACGAGCAGCTCTGGTGTTCTAAATCGTTGCTCATTCTCAAGGTGATTGCTGATTACCGGTTTGCCAGTGCGCAAGGCGAACCCGGAAGGGAATCGAGATCGGCGCCAACAGTTGCCACGCCGACAATACCCTCATGCCAACCAACTCCCGCGCGAACTAGAAGCCGATTTTGCGCCGATATGTATTCCAAGACCTTACAAAACTCTGCCTTCATCCCTTCGGCGGTAAGGCGCGCAGTCTGATTAAGCAGCTCGAGGAATGGTGTCCCCTGGAGTGCCAGGACGCCCAATTCCGCGAGAATTTCCTGTTGGCAAATCCGCAGATGCAATGCGCGCGTCGTGAAGTCGACGTGCTCCGTCCCGTCCCTGCCGGGTTCTATCACTGGCTTCGGATTGTCGGACCGATCGTTGTGTTGGTTCATGCCAATCGCTTCTCTTAGAACAGCCTTGCGGGCAAGAAAGTGATGCCTATCGCGCTAGGAGCACCGGCGGGCGCCGGGTGGGCTGCTGCCTTCGGCTAGTGGCGCCAACCTCCGACCAGACCTCGGTGATCCGATTGTACTCTGCGAATGCAAGCGTACCATATCCCTGGCACAGCAATGTGGGCGGTGTCCGAATAGGGTCAGACGACAAGGATTTTGCAGCGGGCTTATCGCCGGCCCATGTCTCATAGGGGTCATTTTTGACCGATCCAGCCGGTTTTGCCAGCCGGATCATGTCCGCTTCGCCGCGAAAGCGACCAGAGGATGGGGAGCGACAAGCAGAAGGCGCGTTGAGGCCCAAACTGGGGAGATTGAAATCATGCGCTACGAACTCACCGACCATGAATGGGCTGCCATCAGGCCGATGCTGCCGAACAAGCCGCGCGGCGTACCATGGGTGAACGACCGGCGTGTCCTCAACGGCATCTTTTGGGTGTTGCGGTCCGGGGCGCCTTGGCGGGACCTGCCGGACAGTTTTGGTCCGTACACCACCTGCTACAATCGCTTCGTTCGCTGGCGGCGGGCGGCGCCGGGGCAAGATGATGCACGCGCTGGCTGGCGCCCATGACGCTGCCGTGCAGATGATCGACACGTCGATTGTGCGCGTGCATCAGCACGATGCCTGCATCACTCGGAACAGAAGACAGTCGATGTGCCGGTCACGAGGCGGGTTGACCAGCAAGATTCATCCGGTCGTCGATACCAGCGGGCTACCGGTGTGGCTCGCGCTGACAGCCGGTGAGGCGCACGACAATCGGCTTTCAGACAAACTTCTATCCCGCCTGAAGTCGGGAACGATACTGCCGGCGGACCGTGGCTATGACGCCGACTGGATCAGAGCCCTTGCCGCCAAGCGGTGTGCTTGGGCCAACATCTCGCCGAGAAGCAATCGCACCGAGCCGATCTGCTTCGGCCCGTATCTCTACCGTGCGCGCAACCTGGTCGAGAGGTTCTTCAACAAGATCAAGCAGTGTCGGCGTGTCGCGACGCGCTATGACAAGCTTGCGGCAAACTACCTTGCCTTCATCCAGCTTGCATCAATCAGGCTGTGGATGCGCGTTAATGAGTCCACGCCCTAGCTTAAGCGAAGCTGAGGACGATCATTCCGGCGGCCGCGAGCGCCATCGCCGCGGTCGACAGCCACCCCAGAACCTTGAGCGTCCGCCCGATCGTGAACTGGCCCATGACCCTCGGGTTGGCCGCCATCGTCATCATGATCGCCATGATCGGAACCGCGACGACGCCGTTGACGACAGCGCTCCAGAACAAGGCCTTGATCGGGTCGATCGTAATCCTCCGGCGAGGGCCGCCTGGACGGCTGGCTTCGGGGAGCGATAGTGGGCGAAGAGTGGCACGAGATAGTGCCCATCAACGCGATCATGGACACTATCGATGAAGCCGGGTCTGGTGGATCAAGGAACGAACCCGAAAGAGAGACATCGACGGCGTTTTTGGTCCGCGGATGAGAAGCGGCGGATGGTCGGCGAGAGTCTGGCTCCGGGCGCGTCCGTGTCGAAGGTGGCCCAGCGCTACGGCGTCAACGCCAATCTGTTGTTCACCTGGCGGCGTCAGGTGGCGAGAAGCTGCGCGGGCGGTAAGTTGGAACCGCTGCAGCTGTTGCCGGTGACGGTGGCGGACGAGGGGATGCCCGCCGCTCCGATTGCGCTGCCGGCGGCGGCCGGCCGGATGGAGATCGCGCTCGTCGGCGGCGAGCGGATTGTCGTCGGCGCCGACGTGGACGCAGCCGCGTTCGCGCGTGTCGTCAACGCGCTGTCGCGGCGATGATCCCGATCCCGGCGGGCGTTCGGGTGTGGCTGGCGACCGGCCACACCGACATGCGCAAGGGCTTCGACGGGCTGGCGCTGATCGTCCAGGAGACGCTGAAGCGCGATCCGCATTGCGGCCACTTGTTCGTCTTCCGCGGACGCAGGGGCGATCTCGTCAAGTGCCTTTGGAGCGACGGCCAGGGCCTGTGCCTGTTCGCCAAACGGCTCGAACAGGGACGGTTCCTGTGGCCGTCGACGGTCGACGGAGCGGTGACGATCTCGCCCGCGCAACTGGGCTATCTGCTGGAAGGCATCGATTGGCGAATGCCGCGGAAAACCTGGCGTCCGACGGCGGTCGGCTGACGATTTTTGCTTACAAATTCACGCGACTATGGTTGCCTTAGGAGGTGACGAACACGGTTGATTCGCTCCCCTCCGATCTCATCGCCGCGCATGCGCTGATCCTCGCCGAGAGGGCTGTGCGGATGGAGAGCGAGGCGCGCGCGGCGCAGGCGGAAACCGACCTGAACTCACGCCCAAGCGACCGCCTCCAGCGCCGACGCGCTGATCGCGCGGTTGAGGCTGGAGATCGAAAAGCTGCGTCGCACGCTCTATGGCGTGCGCTCGGAACGCAAGGAGCGATTGCTCGACCAACTGGAAATGCAGTTGGAGGACGCGGAGGCCGACGCGACCGAGGACGAGCTGGCGGCTGAGCGCGCCTCGCTCTCGACCACCGTCAAATCCTTCGAGCGCAAGCGGCCGGTCCGAAAGCCGTTCCCGGAGCATCTGCCGCGCGAGCGGGTCGTGATCGCCGCGCCGCAGAGCTGCCCGTGCTGCGGTTCGGCGAAGCTGTCGAAGCTCGGCGAGGACGTGACCGAGACGCTCGAAGTCGTGCCCCGCCGGTGGAAGGTGATCCAGACGGTGCGCGAGCGCTTCTCCTGCCGGCAGTGCGAGGCGATCGCCCAGCCGCCAGCGCCGTTCCATGTCACGCCGCGCGGCTTCGCCGGCCCGAGTCTTCTGGCGATGATCCTGTTCGAGAAGTTCGGCCAGCATCAGCCGCTGAACCGTCAGAGCGAGCGCTACGCCTGCGAAGGGGTCGACCTGAGCCTGTCGACGCTCGCCGACCAGGTGGGCGCCTGCGCCGCGGCGTTGCGGCCGCTGCATGCGTTGATCGAGGCCCATGTGCTTTCGGCCGAGCGGCTGCACGGCGACGACACGACGGTTCCCATCCTCGCCAAGGGCCGGACCAAGACGGGCCGGGTTTGGGTGTATGTCCGCGACGACCGCCCGTTCGGCGGGACCGATCCTCCGGCCGCCTTGTTCTACGCCTCGCGCGATCGAACGGGCGAACATCCCGAACGACATTTGACAGGCTGGGCCGGCATCCTGCAAGCCGACGCGTTCGCCGGCTACAATCGCCTCTATCTTGCCGACCGCAAGCCCGGCCCGATCGTCGAGGCGCTGTGCTGGAGCCATGCGCGGCGCAAGTTCTTCGAGCTGGCCGACATCGCCGCCAACCTCCGGCGGGGGAAGCAGGCTGCGCCGATCTCGCCGATCGCGTTGGAGGCCGTCAAACGCATCGACGCGATCTTCGACGTCGAGCGCGAGATCAACGGCCTTCCGGTCGAGAAGCGGTTGGCTGCGCGCCAGGAGAGGAGCGCCAGCCCTGGTCGCCGACCTCGAAGCCTGGATGCGCGCCGAGCGCGCAAAGCTCTCGCGCCATGCCCCGGTCGCCAAGGCGATGGACTACATGCTCACCCGCTGGAGAGCCTTCGCCCGCTTCCTCGACGATGGCCGCATCTGCCTCACCAACAACGCGGCCGAACGCGCCCTGCGCGGTTTGGCTCTGGGCAGGAAGTCGTGGTTGTTCGCCGGATCGGAGCGTGGCGCCGAGCGCGCCGCCCTCATGTACACGCTCATCCAGACCGCGAAACTCAACGACGTCGATCCGCAGGCCTGGCTCGCCGACATCCTCGCCCGCATCGCCGACACGCCGCAGACGAAGCTCGCCGACCTGCTCCCGTGGAACTGGACCGCCGAACCGCTCCGCCAGAAGGCCGCCTAACCGCGGCCTACGCCGGGGGGTTACGGTCGATCGGGCTGAAATTCAGGATCGCCCCCGCCGCCGTCGCGGCGGCGATCGTGGCGTAGAACGCCTTCGCTTCCTTCGGCGCGCGGTCGAAGTCCGGTCGGCCAGCGAAACGCCTCGCCGACGCCGTAGGCGGCCGATCCGGCGAGAACGGGGACGGCGAGGAGTCCGGTTCCGACAATGCCCAAGGCGAACAGCGCCTCGGCGAACGGGCCGGCGAGCGGCCTCAAGGGCGCGCGCTGCATCTGCGGCGCTCTGCACGTTCTTCTCGCCCGCGACGTTGAGCGTCGCTGCGGCCGTCACCATGATCGCGAGCGCGATGGCGTTCGAGAAGGCCATGCCGAGCAATGTGTCGAGCTGAATCCGGTTCTGCGCGTCGGGCGCCTGTTCGGGCGCCCGCTTCAGCGGCTTTCGCTTCGGCGTCGTCTTCGTATCCTCGACTTCCTGCGACGACTGCCAGAAGAAGAGATACGGGACTGATGGTCGTGCCGAAGATCGCGACGATCGCGGTCAGGTAGTCGGTGCCGGTCGATAGGCGCGGAACGAAGAGCCCGATCGAAAGCGCGCGCCAATCGATCTTCACGAAGAGGAGCGTCGCCACGTAGGCGAACAGCGCCAGCGTCAGCCATTTCAGGACGGCCACGTAGCGCTTGTAGACGAGGAAGATCTGCAGGACGGCGCAGAGCGCGCCGAAGGCGAAGACATAGGCGATCTGCGGCCCTCCGACCAAAACTCTGACCGCCGCCCCCATCGCGCCGATGTCGGCGCCGAGATTGATCGTGTTGGCGACAAGCAGGAGCAGGATGGCCGAGCGGACGATCCAGTTCGGATAGAATCCGCGCAAGTTTCCTGCGATCCCGGCGCCGGTGGTGCGTCCGATTTGCGCGCTGATGATCTGGATCGCCGCCATCAGCGGATAGGAGAACAGGAGCGTCCAGGCGACGCCGTAGCCGAACTGCGCGCCGGTCTGAGTGTAGGTCGCGATCCCGCTCGGATCGTCGTCGGAGGCGCCGGTGACGAGGCCGGGTCCGAGGAGGCGGAAGAGCCTCGGCTTGGACGATCCGACGGCCGGCGCGCGCGAAGCGCCGCTTAAGGAATCGATCAACTCGGGCTCCTCCCGGGGACCCGACGCGCATCTTGCGCGTCAGACTTTCGCGTCATGCCTGGTCACGAGAACGCCCTGCCCGCTTCAGGACAGGGCGTCGCACGACGAGTTTCCGTGACGGCTACTGGCGAGCCCACCAGTCGTCGACTTGCTGCTTGACCAGGTCCTTCTGGAGCCCGTAGCGCTCCTGGATCCTGCCCTCCAGCTGCTCGCGCTGTCCGTTAATCACGTCGAGATCGTCGTCAGTCAGCTTGCCCCACTGCTCTTTCACTTTACCCTTCATCTGCTTCCAGTTTCCTTCAAGGCGGTTCCAGTCCATGACCAAATCTCCTTATTTCGTGGCGTCCGAAGGACTCCCGCGGATTTAACCATTCGCGAAGGACAGTTGTTCCTCCTGGTGGGAACAGCGTTCGCAGGGAAGTCGACCGTCCGCGGGCAACTCAGCTCCGGCTCGCGCTCCACTGCCCGCCGTACTTGAATTCCGGCGCGGACTTGAGCTGGTCTTTGGTGGCGTTCATGCTCCCCCGCCAGGTCTTGTTGGCGCGGTCATAGGTGATCGACACCGCGCCCGGGTCGACCGCCACATAGTGCGTGCCCATGCCGAGGAAGCCGCCGACCGAGAGGATGTATCCCGTCAACTTGTCCGCCTTGTCGAACACGACGTCCTGGATCTTTCCGATGTCGTTGTTCTGGCCATTGTAGATGTCGAGGCCGACGACATTGGAAGTCAGCATGTCGTCGTTGTTCACCTTGATGAAGTTCGGCCCGTTCGCCGGCACGTTCTGCGCGGCGTTGGTCCGCGGCGCGTTGGCCGGCGGATTGGCGGCGCTGGCCGGCGCGTTCGGCGTGTTGGCCGCCGGATTGGCCATGGTGGCGGGCTGATCGGGGTTATTGGTCGGCGCAGGGTCCGCGCCCGGAGTGGACGCGTTCTGCGCGAACGCGGTCGCGCCGGCGAGGGCGAAGATTGCAGCCGCGGTGACGAATGCCTTACGCATAGTCTGCTCCTTGGATCGAGGTCCTCTTGGGACCGAGGTCCTTGAGAACTCGAAAGCGGCTGCAAGGTTCCTCCGCTCGGAGCGGCCCGTGAAACTAAGGTAAAATGAAGAAGGAACAATCGGTTGCCGTGCGCGTTCGGCTTGCGAGCGTGTCTGCGGAGTAGGGTTGATGAGGCTTGGGCAAGGAGCCCGATCGCTGTTCCTGAGCGAGTTCTTCGCAGCGTTCGCTCTCAGCCTGCGTTACATGTTCAGGCGCAAGGCGACCCTGAATTATCCTAACGAGAAGACCCCGCTCTCCCCGCGCTTTCGCGGCGAGCACGCCCTGCGCCGCTACCCCAACGGCGAGGAGCGCTGCATCGCCTGCAAGCTCTGCGAGGCCATATGCCCGGCCCAGGCGATCACCATCGAGGCCGATCCGCGCGGCGACAACAAGGATAGCGTCGTCCGTCGCACGACCCGATACGACATCGACATGGTCAAGTGCATCTACTGCGGATTCTGCCAGGAGGCGTGCCCGGTCGATGCGATCGTCGAGGGGCCGAACTTCGAATTCTCGACCGAGACGCGCGAAGAGCTCTACTATGACAAGGAGCGGCTGCTCGCCAACGGCGACCGCTGGGAGCGGGAGATCGCGAGAAACATTCTGGCGGACGCTCCTTACCGCTGATCCGCGAGAGGAGGTGCGCTGTTGACCGATTGCGACGCGCTCATCGTCGGCGCCGGGCCGACCGGTCTCGTGCTTGCGCTCTGGCTGACGAAGCTCGGCGCGAGAGCGCGCATCATCGACAAGACGAGCGCGTCGGGAACGACGTCCCGCGCCCCCGCGGTGCAGGCGCGCACGCTCGAGCTCTATCGCCAGCTCGGCCTTGCCGAGGCGGTCGTCGAGAAGGCGCATAAAGTCCCCGCCGTCAATCTCTGGACGCGCGGCGAACGACGAGCCCGCATCGCCCTCGAGGACGTCGGCGCCGGCCTGACGCCCTATCCCGCGATGCGAATCTTCCCGCAGGACGAACACGAGCGGCTGCTGATCGAGCATCTGTTGGACCTGGGCGTGTCGGTCGAGCGCGAGACGGAGCTTGTCGGCTTCTCCGACAAGGGCGAATGCGTGGCAGCGAGCCTTCGCCATGCCGACGCCGCGGTCGAAAGCTGCGAGGCGCCCTTTCTCTGCGGCTGCGACGGCGCGCGCTCGCTCGTGCGCGAAACGCTCGGAACCGGCTTTCCCGGCGGCGACTACGCTCGGATCTTCTATGTCGCCGACGTCGAGGCGTCCGGGCCGCCGATCGAGGGCGAGCTGCACGTCGATCTCGACGAGGCCGACTTTCTCGCGGTCTTCCCGCTCAAGGGCAAGGGGCGCGCGCGCCTCGTCGGCACGGTGCGCGACGAGCGCGCCGAACATGCCGAAAAGCTGCGCTTCGAGGACGTGAGCGGTCGGGCGATCCGGAATCTGAAGGTGAAGGTCGAGGCGGCCAACTGGTTCTCGACCTACCGCGTCCATCATCGGGTCGCCGGCCGTTTCCGCAAGGGGCGCGCGTTCCTGCTCGGCGACGCCGCACACATCCACAGCCCGGTCGGCGGCCAGGGCATGAACACCGGCATCGGCGACGCGATCAATCTCGCCTGGAAGCTGAAAGCCGCGCTCGACGGACGCGCGACCGACGCGCTGCTCGACAGCTACGAAGCCGAGCGCATCGCCTTCGCCCGCAGGCTGGTCAGGACGACCGATCAGGCCTTCACCCTCGTGACGGCCGAGGGCGCGTTCGCCGATCTCATCCGGCTGCGGATCGCCCCGACCGCCATTGCGGGCGCCTTCCTGTTCGGAGCGGTTCGGGAGTTCGCCTTCCGGACGGTGTCGCAGATCGACCTCAACTACCGCGGCGGGCCGCTGAGCGAAGGCAAGGCCGGTCGCCTGCACGGCGGCGATCGTCTGCCCTGGATCGCGGCGGAGGGCGTCGACAACCATGCGGCGCTCGCGGACCTGCGGTGGCAGGCCCACGTCTATGGCGCGCCGCGCCCGCGTCTCGCCGACGGCTGCGCCAAGCGCGGATTGCCGCTGAAGGTCTTCCCCTGGACCCCGGAGCATGCGCGGGCCGGGCTCGAGCAGAACGCGCTCTATCTCATCCGGCCCGACGGCTACGTCGCCCTCGCCGACGAGTCCGCCTCAGCCGACAGCCTCGAGCGCTACTTCGTCGCTCGCGGTCTATCCACTTGAGCGGCGGGACGAGCCGGCTTCGCGGAACCCTTGGCGCCGCCGGGGGTTTTTGACCCGCTTCCTATAAACGCGCCCCGGGGGACTGATGCCGAGCCAAATCGAGGACTACGCCGTCATCGGCAATTGCGAAACGCTTGCGCTGATCGGCCGCGACGGCTCGATGGACTGGCTGTGCCTGCCCCGGTTCGACAGTCCAGCCTGCTTTGCGGCGCTCCTCGGCGAATCGAAGCATGGACGATGGCTGATCGGGCCGGCGAACGGCGACGCCCGGGCGACGCGCCGCTATTGTGGCGACACGCTCGTTCTGGAGACTGTGTTCCGCACCGCGAGCGGCGCGGCGTGCCTCATCGACTTCATGGCCCGGCGGGAACGCGGTTGCGACATCGTGCGCCTCGTCCGCGGTCTTCAGGGCGACGTCGCCATGCGCATGGAGCTCGTCACGCGGTTTGACTACGGCTCGATCGTCCCCTGGGTTTCACGACAGGAGGACGGGCGGCTGCGGTTTATCGCGGGCCCGGATCGGCTGCTCCTGGACACGAACGTCGCAACGCGCGGCGAGGACCTCCGCACCCTGGCCGAATTCACCGTCTCGGCCGGGCAGGAGATAAGCTTCATCCTGAACTGGTCGCCGTCCTTCACCCCGGCGCCCCCACCGCTGCGGGCGGCCGACGCATTGCGGCAGGTCCACGGGTTCTGGTCGGATTGGGCCGCCGCGTACAAGCCCTGCGACGACTACGCCGACGCGGCGTTGCGCTCGCTCCTGACGTTGAAGGCGCTCGCGCATTGGACGACCGGCGGCATCGTCGCGGCGGGCACGACCTCGCTGCCCGAGAAAGCCGGGGGTTCGCGCAACTGGGATTATCGCTATTGCTGGCTGCGCGACGCGACCTTCACGCTTCTGGCGCTGATAAGCGCGGGCTTCCTCGACGAAGCCCGCGCGTGGCACCAATGGCTTCTGCGCGCCGTCGCCGGCTCTCCTGACGACGTGCAGACGATGTACGGCGTCGCAGGCGAGCGTCGGCTCGACGAATACGAGATTTCCTGGCTGCCCGGCTATCAGGGGGCAAAGCCCGTGCGCGTCGGCAACGCTGCGGTCAGACAGCTGCAACTCGACGTCTATGGCGAAGTGCTCGACGCCTTCTATGTCGCCCGACACGCCGGTCTCGCTCCGGATGCGCACAGTTGGGCGCTCGAGCAGGCGCTCGTCTCCCATCTGGAGGCCATCTGGCGCGAGCCCGACGAGGGCATCTGGGAAGTTCGCGGCGGACCCCGGCATTTCACCCACTCGAAAGTGATGGCCTGGGTCGCTTTCGACCGGGCCGTACGCTCGATCGAGGAATTCGGCCTCGAAGGCCCGCTCGAGCGCTGGCGGCTCGTGCGCTCGGCGATCCACGAGGGCGTCTGCCGAGACGGGTTCGACGCGAAGCAGAACGCCTTCGTCCAATCGTTCGGCGCGAGCGAGCTCGACGCGAGCCTGCTTCTGATACCGCTGGTCGGTTTCCTGCCGCCCGACGACGAACGCGTGCGCGGAACGGTCGCCGCCATCGAACGCCGGCTGCTCCGCAACGGACTGGTCCTGCGTTACGACACCGGCGCGGGAGCCGACGGGCTGCCGGAGGGAGAAGGCGCTTTCCTCGCCTGCACTTTCTGGCTGGCCGACAACTACGCCTTGCTCGGCCGTCATCAGGAGGCGCGGGCGCTGTTCGAGCGCCTGTTGACGTTGCGCAACGACGTTGGGCTCTTGGCGGAGGAATACGATCCCGTTCAGAAGCGCCAGTTCGGCAACTTTCCGCAGGCCTTCTCGCATCTCGCCCTGATCAACACCGCTCACAACCTCGCGAGCGCTGCAGGGCCCGCTCACGTACGCTCCCGCCGGCCCGATCACTCGGGAGGGGAGAAGCACCACCCGCGCGGCGGACACAAGCGGCCGGAGAAACGCCGAGGAGCCTGAAGCGCTCGGACCGGCTGCGGAACCGGTCAGACAGTCAAGCGTTTTGACCGAACCCCGCAGCCAAGGAGGAGACGTCATGTTCGGGTGGCTATAGCATTCCTGATTATCGCGGTCATCGCCGCAATACTCGGTTTCGGCGGGGTCGCGGGCACCGCATTCGCCGCCGCGAAGATCATCTTCGTCGTGGCGTTGATCGCTCTCGTGATCACCGCGGTGCTCGGTTGGAGGGGCCGCGTGCCTTAGGCTCCAAACCCAATCGGGGTTTTGAAGTGAATAAACGGACTGTGATTCAAGGCGAACCGCGCCCGAGCCGACTCATTCGCCTTGATCCCAGACTTAAATCGCCCAGGGCCGCGATTGAGCCGTTCGAGGCGCGGGTCCGGGCCGACTTGGCGATGTTCACGCCATCGACAGCGCCGACGGCCAAGCGCTTCGCTAGGCCCGTGGCAGAGGAGATGCTTGATTTCTGCGGGCCGCGGAAAGCGATGAGGACCGTCGAACCCGGAGCGAAGTTCAAGAGCCAACGCGGCAAGGCCGACAAGAGCGCGAAAGGGCGCAAGGCCGCATAAGAAATGATGGACATTATTGTTCGTTTCCTCGTCGGCGGTCTCGCCGTATCCGCCTTTGCTGTCCTTGGCGACGTTCTCCGTCCGAAAAGCTTTGCCGGCCTGTTCGGGGCGGTGCCCTCCATTGCCCTAGCCACGCTCGCCATCGCCATCGCGCAGCGAGGGGCCGGATATGCGGCGACTGAAGCGCGTTCGATGATGCTTGGAGCGGTCGCGCTGTGGCTCTATAGCGCAGGCGTCTGCAGACTGATGGAGAAACAAAGAGTATCGGCTTTGCCCGCAAGCGGAGCGATGTTTGCAGGCTGGCTGATATGCGCATTCGGTCTCAAATTGCTTTTGCTCGGATCGAGCTGATGATCGTCAAGGTCGAGCTGTCGGCATTGAAGAATACGAAATGGTGCGAATATGCGCTTCGTTTTATTCTGGGCGGGTTGGCGACGGTCGGCGCCGGTCTGGTCGCCAGCCCCTATGGGCCAGTTACCGGCGGGCTCTTCCTCGCGTTCCCCGCAATCTTCTGCGCCAGCGCCACCCTGATCGAAAAGCATGAGCGCGAGCGCAAACAGAAACTGGGTCTGCGCGGGACAAGGCGCGGACAGCAAACGGCCGCCCAAGACGCGGCGGGAACCGCGCTGGGGAGCTTTGGCCTCCTCGCCTTCGGAGGAGCTTTGGCCTCCTCGCCTTCGGAACAGTCATCTGGCTGACGTTGCCTGTCACGGGGACCGTCTGGTCTTTCTCGTGCGCGATGGCAGCTTGGTTGCTGATTTCCATTTCTATATGGTCGATTAGGCGTCGCGCGTGGTTCTGTTCGAGCCGCGCCTGACAGGCAAAGCGATGGCGATTATTTTGCTGGCGAATCGCGCAATCGCCCACTTGAGAAGGCCAACCCTGTTGCTGCAAGCCAGCCGAAGTTCGGTTGACGCCATTTGGACAGTACCGATCCAACGGACGGACGTTGGTCGTACCAGTCGAGAGTTCGTGGAGCGGTTCCAGCAATTCTTAACCAGCGCCAAGCTCGCCACTGTTACGCTTTTTGACTTCGACGGGTGCGCTGGCGCAGACGGCTTGTGCGTCGCAACCTTCTTCAGCGCCTCGAGCGCTCATCCGTTCGGCGGCTCTCAAGCCGCCGCCGCGTGCGCCCGGCGATCGAAGAACAGCGCCTGACTGACCGCCGCCCTGACGGAGTCGGGCTTGAACGGCTTCGGCAGCAGGAACGCCGGCTCCGGCCGGTTGGCCAAGGCGCTCAGATAGGCGCCCGGATGGGCCGTGATGAAGACGACGGGCTTGCTGGCCGCGGCGAGAATCTCGTTGACCGCGTCGATCCCCGAGTCTCCGTCCTCCAACTGAATGTCGGCCATGATCAGTTGCGGCTGCCGCTCCGCCGCCAGAGCGATCGCCTGACCGCGGCCGCGCGCCACCCCGACCACGCGGTGGCCGAGATCCTGGACGATCGCCTCGAGGTCCATGGCGATGATCGGCTCGTCCTCGATGATCAGAATGCTCGAGGCGAGCTCATGCGCGAGATCGCGCGCCCCGCGTTCGAGCAGGGCGAGAAGGCGCCCGGAATCGACGCCGATGATCGCCGCCGCCTCGTCCTGCGAGAAGCCTTCGACGGTCGTCAACAGAAACGCCTGCCGGACCTGCGGCGACAGGGCGGCGAGATTCCGGTCGAAAGCCGACGGCTCGGGCCGGTCGACGAAGTCGTCGCGGATCGGGCGCGACCATACTTCCAGATAGAACTGATACAGCGCCTGACGCGGCGGAAGTCGCCGCGCGAACGATGCCGGATCGCGCAGCAGATTCTCCACGGTCGCCGTCAAGTACGCGTCGCCTTTCGCCTGAGACCCGTTCAACGCGCGCGAGAAACGCCGAAGATAGGGAAGCAGCGGCGCAATGTCTTTCGAGATCGCCATTGGATGTCTCTTGCTGGTCGGCCGAGCGCCCCTCCAGGCTGTTCGGCGCTATCATCGCCCTTGCTGGTGCGAGGTTGGCAGATTGGCAAATTTGCGCAAGCGCATCAATAGGGGAAAGTACTTAATGTTCGAACGTTAACAACGCTCGCAGCGCCAAGGATTCGACAAGATTTGGCCGAAATGTAATTATTGTTTGGTGAAACCGGAACCAACCGGCCGCCTCTTTGTTTTGCAGCCTTGAGAACGTCTGAACATTTCTCGAGGACCGATGGGCGGGCGATCGATGAAAAAATCAACTCCGGTGGAGAAATCGACGCTGGACGACGCTACGCTCGATCCGAAGGTTCTGGAAACGATCGGGCGAGCGCTGAAGGCGCATTACGACGATCTCGTCCAGGCTCCCCTTCCCGACAAGTTGCTCGACTTGCTGGCTCGGCTCGAAAAAGAAGAGCAGCAGGAGAAACTGGAGAACGCAGAGAAGAAGCCGGAGGAAAACCCCGATGCCTCCGGCTAGCTTCAAAGACGAGCTCGTCGCCGAGATGTCGAACCTGCGGGCGTTCGCAATCTCGCTGTCCGGCTCTGTATCCCTGGCCGACGACCTCGTCCAGGAGACCCTCCTGAGAGCATGGAGCAAATCGGACAAGTTTCAGCCCGGGACGAGCCTTCGCGCTTGGCTGTTCACGATCCTGCGCAACATCTATTACTCCAACTATCGCAAGCGCGCCCGCGAGGTTCAGGACAGCGACGGCGCCTACGCCCGGCGGCTCATCGTGTCGGGCGACCAGGAGAGCCATCTCGACCTCGAGGATTTTCGCAAGGCGCTCGCCCGGCTTCCATCGGAACAGCGTGAAGTTCTGATCCTGGTCGGCGCCAACGGCCTTTCCTATGAGGAGGCCGCCACGATTTGCGAGGTCGAGATCGGCACGATCAAGAGCCGCCTCAGCCGCGCCCGCTCGAAGCTCGTCGAGCTTCTCGCCCTCGAAGCGGCCGGGGGGCCGGGGAGCCGCAGGCCCAACGCAAGAAGGTCGGGGAGGCGGGTTAGCGTCGATGTACGCTCAGTGCGGCAGCGCCGCTTTCACTGCGGAGATGAGCGCCCGCGGTGGCGACGGCTTTTCGACGATCGGGCAGTGCCGCCATTCCGCCAGGCTCGGCTCGTGGCGCGCCTGTCCGGTGTAGAAAACAAACGGAACGCCTCGGTCCTCGAGGCAGTGGGCGACCGCCGACGCCGTTTCGTCGCCAAGACGAAAATCGAGAACCGCGACTGCGAAATCGATCGGATCGATCGGATTGGAGCGTCTCAGCGCTTCGTCCAGGGTCTGGCACAGGCCGACGACGACCGCGCCCGCCCTCGCCAGCATCAATTCAGGTCCAGAGCAACAGCGGGTCGTCCTCGACGATGAGAACCCTCACGCCGTCCAGGCTGATGCCGCCATTTTTCGACTTCGTCATCGTTACGCTCATCGCCGCATCGGCGGCGAATTGCGACCCCAGCTCCTCGCCAGCGCGGACAAGATCGCCGTCGAAAGGTCAAACGAGCTTAACTCCGTCTTGTTCCCTCGCCCGACGACCCTCGTCCGGGCGCGGATTGGAACATTTGCGGGCCGCCCAGTCCTTTCAGGGTTCGTTGTTCTGTTTCGAGGCCGCCGATGGCTGGTTCCGAGCTCCTGCAATTCCAGGTCATTCGCACGGTCGCGGCGGCGCTCATCAGCCTGTCGATCATCCTGCTGTGGCTGGTCGCGATCAGCGGGCGCTAAGACTCCCGCCCGTTCTCTCATGCGCGGCGCGATGAAGAGCGGGCGTCGCGAGACCGGCGGAAGGAGGGGAGGCGGAGGCGGAAGCGGGGAAACGGGATCGTAGAAAGTTGACGAGACTACGCGCCGCACATAATGGTCTTCCACGGCGGACGTCCCGGCGGGGGATTAGGCGGCGGCGCGGGAGCGCCTGCGACGACCTGGAGGGCGGAAATGACCAATCGCGAGCGACGCATTCGAGAGATCGCGTACCACTTGTGGGAGCAGGAAGGACGACCGGAGGGCGAGAGCGATTCGCACCGGCTCTGGCTCGCCGCCGAGGCGCAACTCGAGGCGGAGGTCACCGAGCGAAAAGACGCCGGAAGCGAGCCGCCGCCCGAAGCGGCCGTCGAGCCGCCGGCCGAACCGGCCGTCAAGGCGGCCGAACCGGCCGTCAAGGCGGCCGAACCGGCCATCAAGGCGGCCGAACCGGCCGTCGAGAAACCGGCCCGTCCCGCCAAGCCGAAGACTGACGAGCCGGCCGCCGAAAAACCGGCGCGGTCCGCCAAGCCCAAGGCGGCGGAGCCGGCGCCCGAGAAGAAGGCAGGGTCCGCAAAGGCGAAGGCCGCCGAGCCCGCGGCCGAAAAGCCGGCAGGATCCGGCAAACGGAAGCCGGGCGCGAAATAGCGGAAGTCTGCGGTGGCGCCGCGTCCGTTCTGGAAAGGCTATCTGAAGCTCTCGCTCGTGACCTGCCCGGTCGCTCTGACGCCCGCCACGACCGACGCCGACAAGGTCCGCTTCCATACGCTCAACCGCAAGACGGGAAATCGGGTCGTCAGCCGCTACGTCGACGCCGCGACCGGAGAGCCGGTGGACGAAGACCAGGAGGTCAAGGGCTACGCCCGCGACGAGAGCTCGTACGTCTTGCTCGAGGACGAGGAGCTCGAAGCTGTTCGAACTCGAGAGCGCGCGCACCATCGACATCGAGACCTTCGCCCCGGCCGACAGCGTCGACTGGATCTGGTACGACACGCCCTATTATCTCACGCCGGACGACAAGGTCGGCGAAGAGGCCTATTGCGTCATTCGCGACGCGATGCGCTCGACCGGCATGGTCGGCATTTCCCGTCTCGTCCTCCATCGGCGCGAGCGCGCGGTGCTCCTCAAGTCGCGCGACAACGGCATCGAGCTCTGGACGCTGCGCTACGGCGCCGACGTGCGCGACCCGGGCGAACTCTTCCGCGACATTCGGGAAGCCGAGCCCGACCCGGCCCTGCTCGATCTCGTCTCGCAACTGATCGCGGAGCGCAAGAAGCACTGGAGCCCCGAGATGGTCCGCGACCCGGTGCAGGAGCGTCTGGTCGAGATCATCAACGACAAGAGGAAGAACGTCCCGCCGGCCCGGCCGAAGGCGGCGCCGGCGCCGGCGCCGAGCAACGTGGTCAACATCATGGACGCGCTGCGCCGGAGCGTGGCCGCCGAAGCGAAGGGGAAGAAGGGCAAGCCGCGGAGCTGACGCGCATGGGCTTGAAGAACGGGAGACGGGACCGGAATCCGCTGGTAACAGGGGCAAAAACAGCGGATTTCGCAAAACGGGGACGCTCCGACCGCGGCCCTGCTGGAAACATGCCTGCAAGTTCAGCAGCTTGAGCGAAACTCGCCGCAGCAGACGGAACAGCGGATTTATTCGCGGCGCACGCGGATTTGTCGAGCGCGGGCGGGATCTTGGACTGCACACGGCTGAGGCCGTCGAGCTCCGAGCGATGAAGCCGCCCAGGCCCGGCCTTAGCGCGGAGTTTTGCCGCCGCCGGCCTCTTCGGCCTCGCGCCGCATGCGAAGAACGGCCGATATCTGCATGAAAAATAAAATGAAAACCGTATTGGTTCGCATTTTGTTCTTGACTCTGCCGGGCGATGTGGTTAAGATGCATCGATGGATTGACCGGGTTCTCGCGAGCCGCCTTCGCCCGCCGCCAACCCCTCTCCCGACGGGAGAGGGGCAGGGCGAGGCACGCCTTCGCGGGCGCCCATGGAAATGAGGTTGCCCTTTGTCCGAGACGCCGAAGCCCTCACCCCCGACCTCCGCCCCGGATCATCCCCGGGTCTGAGCCCGGGGACCCGGGGCGGGCGGCTCTCTCCCGGAAGGGAGAGGGGAGACCAGGAAAGTCGGCTATCGCAGGCCGCCGCGCGGCGCTCCTTTCCGCCCCGGCCAGTCCGGCAATCCGAAGGGCCGGCCGAAAGGCGCGCGGAACTTGAGCACGGTCGTGCGGGCGGCGCTCAACGAAACGGTGACCGTCACCGAGAACGGCCGCACGAAGCGCATCACCAAGCTCGAGGCGGCGATCAAGCAGCTCGTCAACAAGGCCGCCTCCGGCGAAGCCCGCGCGACGCGCGACGTGATCGCGCTCGCCGAGGCCGATGAAAATCGCCCCGCCAAGCCCGAGGCCCCCCGCCGCCCGACGCGGGACGCGGTCGTGATCGCCGAGCTCTTGCGCCGCATCAGGAGCGCCCCGTGACGGAGGAGGTCAGCGACGAGGAATGCGACGCCGCGCTCAGGGACGACTTCTATTCGTTCATGGTGCGGTGCTTCCGCGACCTCAACGCCGGCGCGGCCTACCTGTCGGGCTGGCACATCGAGGCGATGGCGGCGAAGCTTTCCGGCGTGCGCGACGGCGGCGTGAGGCGCCTCATCGTCAACATCCCGCCCCGGCACTTGAAATCGCTCGCCGCCTCGATCGCGCTGCCGGCCTGGCTCCTCGGCCACAATCCGGCTCTCTCGATCGTCAACGTCACCTACGGACAGGATCTCTCCGACAAGTTCGCGCGCGACTGCCGGGCGGTGATGACGTCGGAGTGGTACCAGACCCTGTTCCCTACGCGGCTTTCGTCGGAAAGGCCGCCGTTCCAGGAGCTCGCGACGACGGCCGGCGGCTTTCGCCTGGCGACCTCGGTCGGCGGCGCGCTAACCGGACGGGGAGCGGACGTCGTCATCATCGACGATCCGTTGAAACCCTCCGACGCCATGTCGGAAAGCCGCCGCTCGGCCGCCAACGAATGGTTCGACGCAACGCTCTACTCCCGCCTCAACGACAAGACGAAGGGGGCGATCGTCATCGTGATGCAGCGGCTGCACGAGGACGATCTCGTCGGCCACGTCGTGAAGCGCGAGGGCTGGGAGGCGCTGTCGTTTCCGGCCATCGCCGAGACCGACGAAGTTCATTGCGTCGAGACGATCTATGGCGCGAAGGAGCACCGGCGCAAGGCCGGCGAAGCGCTGCATCCCCAGCGCGAATTCTTGGAAACGCTCGGGCGGATTCGGACGATGATCGGGGAATACAATTTCGCCGGCCAGTACCAGCAGAGGCCCGCGCCCGCCGGCGGCGGCATGATCAAGGCGGCGTGGCTCCGCCGCTATTCGCGCGACGAGCGCCCCCAGGGTTCGACCGGATCGTGCAGAGCTGGGACACCGCCAACAAGCCCTCCGAGCTCGCCGACTATTCCGTCTGCACCACCTGGGGCCTCAAGGGCCAGGACTTCTATCTCCTCAACGTGTTCCGCAGGAAGCTCGGCTTTCCCGAGCTCAAGCGCGCCGTCGCCGAGCAGGACGAGCTCTTCGGCCCGCAGGCGATCCTGATCGAGGACAAGGCCTCGGGCACGCAGCTCATCCAGGAGCTGATCCAAGCGCGGATGTCGAATGTGACGGGCGTAAAGCCGGACGGCGACAAGATCATGCGCCTGCACGCGCAGACGGCTGTGATCGAGAACGGTTTCGTGTGGCTGCCGGACGAGGCGCCCTGGCTCGCCGACTACCTCTCGGAGCTCACGGCCTTTCCCGCTTCCCGCCACGACGACCAGGTCGAACTCGACCGCGCAGGTTCTTGGCCTGGGCGAGGCGGCGCCCGTCGACGATGGGGATGATCGACTTTTGGGCGGGGCGGGCCGACGGGCTTTGGCCGACGTCGAAGATGGCGAGGCTGAAGGCGCCGGAAGGCGTCTCGCATGTCCAAGTGTTGTCCGGCGCCCATCTTGTCGTTCCGAACGATCGCATCCTCGAGCTGGACGAGTTCGACGCCAAGCCGCTGCTGGCGCGCCGGCTGGATGCGGGCGTGAGGGCTGTGAGCCGACGATGCCTGTTGTTCAGGCCGGCTCGGCCGCATGAGGCGCTGGCACGGGCGAAGCAACGGCCGTCGAGCTCGGAGTTCAACGAATGCTAAATCCAACCCTGAGCGTCCGAGTTTGGACGTCGCTGAAGGGCGGAAAGCGGGCCTTCAATCCTGCCGGAGGAACGCCTCGTCTCCGCCCTGAACAGGCCTTACTGACGCAGCAGCACAGCGTCGAAGGACGGGAAGCGGGCCTGCAGCTGACTTCCACCGCACACTCCGTTGATCTCGTTGGTGTCGATCTCTCGTGCAAAACTTGCTCTCTACACATGCGTCGGGGTGGGACGAACAGGCGGTCACTGTTACGATCCCCCAATGATCGTGGACGTCGCACTTCCGGAATTGACACTCTACCCGAATGGCTTCCCCCACCACTGGCTAAACATCACTTTTTTGGGCAATCGACCGGACGCGTACAAAGTTCACGCGATCGTGACGACGTATGTCCGCCTGGTCGAAGGTGCGTACGTTCATTATAGACTAGCCCGCAAATGTGTATTCCATTTGTGGAACACGCATCCACTCCGTGGCAATCGGTTCGCACAACCTATCAGGAACCTATTTCGAAGACTGCATCAACTCGATGCATCGCGCAGTATTGTGTATGAAGGGAATTCGAGGTGGACGCGAGGTGCCAACTGATTTGAAAAAGTTATTTCCTCAAAAGCCGCTGTTCACGACGGACGCCGTTGCTGACCGTCTCCGAAATCTTCGTGATGCGGTCCAGCACATGGATGCCAAAGTGCGAAGAGGGCAAATTCCCCAGGGCACACCATTCATGCTAACTGCAACCGGACCGGAAACGCCGGTTAACGACCCAAAACAGCCAAATCAAACGCGAAAAGTAATCGATCGGCTCACCATAGGAACTAACGAGTTGCTGGTAGCCGATCTAGTCGTATGGCTGCACGAGATGGGAGAGTGCGCTGAAATTATCTCTCATTACGAGCGTTCATCTAGTACCACGTAGATAAATTGAAGTTTTGCTCACGTAGTGCCTCACAAGCGCCGTCCATTCCCGGAAATAAAGATCCTGCGGTAATTCCCATAAGCGCAAGTTCGCTAAACACTTCCCTGCGCGCACTCGTGGGCAAGTCAATTACCTCTAGGTACGTTTTTCCGTTCTTGATCTCATTATCCAATATATGCGTCTCAACATCGTCCACTGTCGCAACAGTCGAAAGAGATTGCTGCGGGATTGCTCTGGGATTTTCGAACGGAAGCGCTTCCATTAAAACAAGCGAGGGCGGACTCGGGGCTAAGGCCCTAATCGCAGGATTTATTTTGTGCCACTCCGGCCCATCAAACTTGAGTATTCGAACTTTGTCATCCGGATTTATTACCTTTGAAGCAGCGGTCCTGAATGCAAAGAACGCTGCAACATATGGAGACTGGCTCCAATCTAATAAAGGAGTTGGATACCCATGATGCTGAGCTAAATTTAAGAACGCTAAATTTTGCATAGGATCTTTCAAATCGAATTTGGTCTTTGTGATTGCGCTCAAATATCGATGTAGCTGTCTTACATCGTGAGCTTCGTACTTACTTAAATTATCACGTCCAGACCGGTGAAACGAGGTTCTTAGGCACCACTTGTTGCTCGACTGCCCACGAAATAAAAATCTGTTCCTTTCTAAAGTACCGACAAATTCCTTTAAAGACTTCCAGTCTTTTATAGGTAAGGTTTGCAAAGCAAATGGTTGTCCTGCTGTGCTTCTTGCGGCAGTGGCCGCTCCTGAAGTGCTCACGGATGTCGTCCAGTTCACAGCGAGCTGATCCTTAGACTCCAATTTGAACTCAATATCTGCGAAAGCTGCTACGCTGACTTCCACGTTGGGTGAGAAAGCTTAGCTGAGTTGGATCGAGGAGCTTCCCAGACGCGTCAATTGCCGACAACTGGACATTTTGAATTTTCTGTGCGGGCGCTCGTGTCGAGGTCGAGAACGATATCACAGTACTTGGCAGGTGTACGAGATCGTCCCAAGCGCACGCAATTATTTCAAAGTGATTATCAATTTTGTCAACGTCTATAACGAGTGTACCATTATTAGTACCCTGATAGCGAGCAATCCATTGGCCGCCTAGAAGCATCTGCCCCACCATAGCTCTTGAAATTTGCCAAGAATGCGATGGCCGATTTGGCCTGTCCAGAATGCTCTACGGCAATGTTCGGTACTCGTCCGTCGCAGCCATATCGGCAATGTCAGGAATTCGCGCATCCCGCCCGTACCCGGACCGACCAGGAACGGCAGGAATGGGTCGATTCCGGCCCTCCAGGTTCGCCGATCCAAAAGCAGCCTACGCGCGGAAATATCCGGAGAATCGGCCCAGACCGAGGTCGCCAGCAGCACCGGCGACAAAGACTGCTGCGCCTCGCAGATTGCCAACGTCACTGCGCGTCGCTCGCGTGAATTTCCGAATTGATCGAGTTTGGACCCGCAATAATCGAGCTTGAACCGAAGTAGCTCGTCACTGTTGGCCGTCGCAGACCAGACATTGAGGGCTTGCGCGCCGCACGTTGTCCGGACACCCGCGTCCCTCATCCCGATCGTGCTCAGATTGGCGAGGCCAACGTCGTCGTCGCGCCGAGGACGTAACGGCGCCTGCCCGAATTCGAAACGCATCCGCTTGACGTCAACGGCGCCGCGCTTGCGGCTGCCTGCGCGGGACTCGTGCGGGCAAGAAGACGTGAGATGCGCCATGACAGTCAGGATTGACGAGATCGTAGACCGGGTGATTCTCCACGCGCAAAGGATGTTGGACGACGGCGCTTACGGTTGGCCGGTGTCGCGCGCGGCGCTTACAAGAATCCTCGCCGATCTCGAGGCGCGATCGGTTGGCGACCCGGCACTCGAGAGGCTGCGCCAGTTCGTTGCTCTTGGCGATGACGCATGCCGCAAAGCGGCCGATCGAGGGCTAGCCCAGGCCCAGTATGATCTCGGCCTCATCTACGCCAATGGCCAAGGCGTACCGCAGGACTACGCAGAGGCTGCAAACTGGTACCACAAAGCGGCCGATCAGGGGCTCGCAGACGCGCAATTCAATCTTGGTAATACGTATTTTACCGGGCAAGGCGTTCCGCAGAACTATGCCGAAGCCGCGAACTGGTACCGGAAAGCAGCCAATCAAGGACTCGCAGTTGCGCAATTCAATCTCGGCTACTTGTACGACCAAGGGCAAGGCGTACTACAGGACTATGCTGAAGCCGCGAACTGGTACCGCAAGGCGGCCAATCAGGGGTTCGCCTCAGCGCAGTTCAGTCTCGGCGCGCTGTACGCTATGGGGCAAGGCGTGCCGCTGAGTTGTGCAGAGGCGGCAAAATGGTTTCGCTTGGCAGCCGATCAAGGCAACGTGTACGCGCAGTTCGCTCTCGGCCGCGCGTATATCAGCGGCCAAGGCGTCCCGCAGGACGAGGCCGAGGCCGCCAAGTGGCTCCGCAAAGCGGCGGATCAAGGCATCGGCGAAGCGCAGTGAGATGTTATACACTCTGTGTTGCTGACACGCCGCCAATCATAGTTCAGGACGATCGATCCCTGACATAGGTGCCACCACCCGGTGTCGAACGTCTCGTTGGGTGAAGGGTTTCGGACGCCGGCCCCTTGCGGGACGGTCGTGCGGGTTGTGGGGCCGGCGTTCGAAAGCCTCCCAAGGAGGAAACCGCGGGCAGGAAGGGGCGCTGTTTGGTCGGGCGCGACCTATGGAGATTTTAGGATCGCGGACGGCTGGTGTGTGTCGGGGCGGGGCCGGTGGCGCGCAATCTTGGCGGCCGAAACGATGATGACGAGCGCGTTCGGTCGCGAGGATGGGCGGGCGTGGCGCGGGTACGGCGGTCGGAGGAGGACTGACGACTTGATGAGGACATCGGCTTGCTGCTCCGGCGCGCGGGTGGGGGCGAAGGCGATAGGTGGTTCAAGGTGGGAAGCACAGCGATGATCATGAGGTGTCGATCCTGATCCGGCGCGGCGATGAAGGTCGCGCAGGGCGAACGCCGTCGAATGTCTCGATGATGATCATCCGGCCGCCGCAACACGGACATCGATGGGCGAGCGCAGCGCTGTCGGCGTCGCTGCGGTCGTCGGCCGGCGAGCGTTCAGGCGCAGTCTCGGGCGGAGCCAGCAACTGGCGGACACGCTCGATGTTGCGGGCTCGAACCGTGCCGGCGAACAGGCCGTAATGTCGGATGCGATGGAAACCGCTCGGCAGGACGTGCAGGAGAAAGCGGCGGATGAACTCGGCGGCGTCGAGCGTCATGGTTTTGAGCCGGTCGCGGCCTTTGATCCGGTAGTCCTTCCATTTGAAGGTCACGCCCGCCTCGTCGAGCGCGATCAGCCGGGCGTTGGAGATCGCGACGCGGTGGGTGTAGCGGGAGAGATAGGCGAGCACGGCTTGCGGTCCGGCGAAGGGTCTTTTGGCGAAGACGACCCACTTGGATCGGCGCAGAGGCGCAAGCGCGGCGTCGAAGGCGCGTTGGTCGGCGAGCGGGGCGAGATCGCCGAAGAGGGTCAGGCGACCGGTCTGATGCAGGGCTGCGAGCCCTTCGAGGAAGAGGCGGCGGAACAGGCGCGACAGCACGCGCACGGGGAGGAAGAAGCCGGGCCTGCAGGCGATCCAGCGCGTGCCGTCCGGCGACAGGCCGCCGCCGGGAACGATGACGTGGACATGGGGATGATGGGTGAGCGCCGAGCCCCAGGTGTGGAGGACGGCGGTGAGGCCGATGCGCGCGCCCAGATGCTTCGGGTTGGCGGCGATGGTGGTGAGCGTGTCGGCCGCGGTCCTGAACAGGAGGTCGTAGACGCCGGCCTTGTTCTGGAACGCGATCGCGCCGATCGCCGCCGGCAGGGTGAAGACGACGTGATAATAGGGAACCGGCAGAAGCTCGGCCTCGCGCTCGGCGAGCCACTGCCGCGCCGCCGCAGCCTGACACTTCGGGCAGTGCCGGTTGCGGCAGGAGTTGTAGGCGACGCGTTCGTGCGCGCAGTCCTCGCAGCGCTCGACGTGGCCGCCGAGCGCGGCGGTGCGACAGGTCTCGATCGCCGACATGACCTTCAATTGGCCGAGGCTCGCATGACCGGCGTTGGCCTTGCGCCAGGCCGCCCCATGGGCGCGAAAGATGTCGGCGACCTCCAGACTGCGATCCGGGGGCCGCGCCATGCGGCGCCCCTCAGGCGGGCGGCGGTCGCTTCGTCAGGTTGAGGCCGAGCCGCTCCAGCGGGCTGGTCACGTCGCGGATCGTGTTGACGGCGACGCGGGTGTAGAGCGCCGTCGTCTCCAGCTTGGCGTGGCCGAGCAGCACCTGGATCACACGAATATCGACGTTCTGTTCGAGCAGATGGGTGGCGAAGCTGTGCCGCAACGTATGCGGCGACACGCGCTTGGCGATCCCCGCCGCCTGCGCCGCGGCGTGAACGGCGCGGTCAAGCTGACGGGCGGTCATCGGGTTGACCGGGTTCTGTCCCGGGAAGAGCCAGGCCTGCGGCCGTGCCGCCTGCCACCAATCGCGCAACAGTTCGAGCAGTTGCGGCGAGAGCATCACGGTGCGATCCCGCTGCCCCTTGCCCTGTTCGACCCGCAACGTCATGCGCTGGCTGTCGATGTCGGACACCTTCAGCGCCGCGACCTCGGACACGCGCAGGCCCGCTCCGTAGGCGACGCCGAACGCGGCCTTGTACTTGAGACCGGGAGCGGCTTCGAGAAGACGGACCACTTCCTCCTGGCTCAAAACGACCGGCGCCTTGCGCGGCTTGTGTATGCTCGTCAGAGGACGAACGAGGTCAGGCCGTTCGAGCGTCACGTTGAAGAAGAACCGCAGCGCGGCGATCGCGGCGTTGATGGTCGGAACACCGATCTGCTGCCGCGCCATGTGGACCTGAAAGCGGCGAAGGTCTTCGCTTGTCGCGGTATCCGGCGAGCGGCCGAGAAACGCCGCGAAGGTCCTCACGTGCCGGATGTAGTCCTTCTGCACCTTCTCCTTGAAACGGCGCGCCGTCATGTCGTCGATCATGCGCTGACGCAACGGGCTGATGGGCTTGTCGATCATCGCGAAGGCTCCTGTCTCGCATGGGTTGAAACCCCACGATCTTGAGACACGTTTGAGCCTTCGCTCTCGCCTTCAGCCCTTCAGAAACGACTGCGTCCCTCGCCGCCCCTACCGCGAGAGCGGTTTAGTCCTCGGGCGGGAAGCGGACATTCGTTCGGGGAAAACCTACAAGCTCGCCGAAAACAAATCCCATCGGCCGGGGAGACCTTTGAGTTCATGCGACCCCCGTTCATCGAACTTTATGCCGGCGCCGGCGACGAGATCGGTGATCACACGTGAAACGAGAACTTCGCTCGGCTGACATTGGGCCATGACGCGGGCGGCCGCGTGCACCGCGATCCCGCCGACGTCTCGGCCTCTCACTTCAATCTCGCCGGCGTGCAGACCGGCGCGCAACGGCAGGCCGATCTGTTGGGTCGCCGTCTGGAATGCGAGCGCACAGCGAACGGCGCGGCCAGGGCCGTCGAACGTCGCCAGAATGCCGTCCCCAGTGCTCTTGACCAGATTGCCGCGATGTTTTTCGACCAATTGCCGCGCCATCTGATCGTGGCTTTCGAGTAGTCGACTCCATTGTCGATCACCCATGGCTGCGGCGCTACGGGTGGAATCGACAATGTCGGTGAAAAGCACCGTCGCCAGCACCCGCTCGAGATCGAACGTCAAACTCTCGCGCTCTCCAGTGACGAACTCTTGAATGTCGCCAAGAATCGCCTCGACATCGCCGGTGCAATAAAGGTGGTCTCCGTCAGGATATTCGATGTATTTGGCACCGGGGATTTGTGCTGCGAGTTGACGCCCCGCCGCGACAGGAACCAGCGCGTCGGTCAGCCGGTGGAGCACGAGGGTCGGAACGCGCACGGTCGGTAGGATCGAGGTAACGTCGATCGTCATGTTCAAAGTCATCAAAGCTTTGAGCGCACCGGGGCTGGTGGAGAGTCGTTCAAGTTTCGCAACCTGCTTCACGGCTTCGGGATTCGCCGCCTGGCTCGGCCAAGCGTACTTGATCATCTCGCCGGCACCCCAGAGCTTCATGCGCTGCGCAACCATTTCGTCCGTCGAAATCGATTTGGCGAAGCCGCCAAAGAGAATGAGTTGAGACACCCGCTGCGGATACGCGGCGGCGAAAAATGTGCTCATGGGAGCTCCTTCGGAGAATCCCACCAGGACAGCGCGCCGCGACCCGATATGGTCCATGATCGCCCGAACGTCATCGACCCGCTGTTCGAGAGGGAGCGCCCGAGATCCTGTCCGACAATCCCTGGCCTCGTTTGTCGAACGTCACGACGCGGGCGAACGTCGAAAGGCGGCGCAGAAAGGCCGTATAGCCCGGGAATTCGTGCAAGAACTCGATATGAGAGATGATCCCGGGCACCATGACGAGATCGACTGGACCGTCGCCCATCGTCTGATAGGCGATGTTGACGTCGCCGCTCAGCGCGTAACGCGTTTCGGGCAATTCAAAATCGCTCATTGGTCCGCGCTGCTTGAAAATTGCGCTCGGGTCGCCATCGGGATCGAGCGTCAATTGTGGAAGAAATACCGACCTATGTCGATCCCGATCGCGTCAGGAGTCGCTGCGCAGCGGCAGACAACCAATCGCCGCAGTCGTTCGCTTTCGAGCCTGGCGCAGTCGCGAGCAATGACTGGTTTGGGTCGATTCCGGCCCTCTGGCGGCCGACAGGATGATGCGCCTGCGCACCCAGGCGGCGACGATCGAGAACGGCTTCGTCCATTTGCCGGACGAGGCGCATGGCTCGCCGGCGCCGTCTCCGAGCTCACGATGCTCCCTGCCGGCCCGCCGCGAAAGCGCAGGGAGCCTTGGGCTGCTCCCAAGGGCTGGCCCGAACCGATCAGCCTACCAAGGCCTCTCGGATATCGTTACTGGTACAGGGAGCCCGAACTATGCGCGGCGGCTGGCGCCCGACCTTTTCCGGCTGGCGCCGCCCACTCGTCTCGGCGGCGTCCTTTCCTCGACCAGCGCCTCGGCGGCGCGAAAACCGTCCCACGGGTCGCGGGCGAGCGCGGCGAGCCGCGCCGGCGCGTTGGCGACGGTGAAGTGGGCGGGACCGATCCCGGACCCGAGCTCGTCCCAATCGAGCGGCATCGAGACGGCCGCTCCCGGGCGCGCCCGGGTCGAATAGGCGGCGACCGCCGTGGTGCCGCGCTGGTTGCGCAGGTAGTCGATCAGAATCTTGCCCGTCCGTTTCGCCTTGGCGATGGTGGCGACGTAGCGCTCCGGACTGTCGGCGACCATCGCGTCGGCGATCCCTTTCGTGAACGCCTTGACCGCCGGCCACTCGGCTTTCGGCTTCACCGGCGAGACCACGTGCAGCCCCTTGCCGCCCGAGGTCTTGACGAAGGCGGCGAGCCCAGCCTCGTTCCAGCCGCTGCCGAACCTCTCTCGCCGCCTCGATCACCGCCTCCCACGCGACGTCCTCGCCCGGATCGAGATCCATCACGATCGTGTCCGGCCGCTCCCAATCGGAGACCGTCGATCCCCAGGGATGGATCTCGAGCACCGCCATCTGCACGAGCGCGGTCAGCCCGTCGAGATCGCGGATGCTGATCAGCGGCTCCTTCTCCTCCGGGTCTTTGACGAGCGCGATGGCGGAGCTCATGCCTTTCCAGGCGTGCTTCTGGAAGAACTTCTGTCCGGTGACGCCGTCGGGGCAACGCACCAGCGCGAGCGCCCGCCCGACCACGAACGGCGCCATCAGCGGCCAGACTTCCGCATAATAGTCGGCGAGCCCCTGCTTGGTGACGCCGTCGTCGGGCCAGTAGAGCCGATCCGGATGGGTGAGCTCGATCGCGCTGCTCTGCGCCTTCGCCGGCGGCGGGTCGGCGGGCGGCAGATTCCCGCACGACCTCATGCGCCGGCTTGTCCTCGCGCAAGCCCTTGAACGACGCGTGCCGCAGCAACCCGTCGGCGGTCCAGGCGCGAACGTCGACTTCGGCCACGAGTTCGGGACGGACGAACCGGACCTGCCGCGCCTCGGCGGCGCTGAGCCGGTTCGAGAAGGGGCTCGAGGACACGCGCATCGGCTCGAGGCGCGCGTAGAGGTCGCGCGCGACCGAGGCCGTAAATCCGGTGCCGACCCGGCCGACATAGCGCAATGCGCCGCCGTCGTAGACGCCGAGGACGAGCGAGCCGATCGCGTTGCGCGCGGCGGTGGAGGGCACGAAGCCCGCGATGACGAACTCCTGCCGCGCCGAGCACTTCGCCTTGGTCCAGCTCTTGCCGCGCCCCGACCGATAGGGCGAAGTCGCGGAGCTTCGACACGATTCCTTCGAGCCCGAGCCGGCAGGCGTGCCTGAGCACGATTTCGCCGTCCTCGTCGAAATGGCCGCTGTAGCGCAGCGGTCCGGCGCCGTCGCCGAGGACCGCCTCCAACAGCCTCTTGCGCTCGACGAGCGGCGCCTCGCGCAGATCGAAGCCGTTCAGGTAGAGGAGATCGAAGGCGTAGAAGACGAAGACGGTCCGTGCCGCCCTTCGCTGAGGGCCGCCTGCAGGGCGGAGAAGTCCGACGCGCCGGAGTCGTTCTCGACCACGATCTCGCCGTCGATCAGCGCCTGGCTCACGGGAAGCGCCTTGAAAGCGTCGATAATCGCCTCGCCGAACTTCGCCGTCCAGTCGAGCCCGCTGCGCGTGAGCAGCGCAAGCCGTCCCTTGTCGATGCGCGCCTCGATCCGGTAGCCGTCGAACTTGATTTCGTGCAGCCAGCGTTCGCCGGGGGCCGGCGCCTTGACCGGCGTCGCCAGCATCGGCTCGACGAAGCGCGGCAGCGGCGCTCGCTTCGCCCCCTCGACCGACGCCGGATCGGGCGGCTCGGCGGAGTCGCCGCGCCTCTCGATCCTGCCAGTCTTCGAGGACCAGCCCGGCGCCTCCTTCGCCACCTCGTCGATCGGCCGTCCGGTCGCCGCTGAATTCGGCCGCTCCTCCAGAATGTCCGGCGCGTCCTCGCTTCTGGCGAATTCGTCGTCGCCCTTGATGAGCAGCCAGTTCTCGTGCTTGTCGCGCGGCTTGCCCCCCATCCGGACGAGATGCCAGCGGCCCTTCAGCTTCTCGCCGTTGAGCTCGAACTCGAGATGGCCCTTGGCGAGCCCCTTGTGCGGATCGCCGATCGGCGTCCAGGTCCCGCGGTCCCAGACGAGGACCGCGCCGCCGCCGTACTCGCCCTTCGGGATCGTGCCCTCGAACGACCCGTATTCGAGCGGATGGTCCTCGACCATGACCGCAAGCCGCTTCTCGCCGGGCACGAGGCTCGGGCCGCGCGTCACCGCCCAGCTTTTCAAGACGCCGTCGAGTTCGAGGCGAAAGTCGTAGTGGAGGCGCCGCGCGTCGTGCTTCTGGACGACGAAGCTGTGTCCTTCTCCGGGTCGGGGCGCGGTCGGCCTCGGCTCCGGAGTCGCTTCGAAATTGCGCTTGGCGCGGTACTGCTCGAGCGCCATCTCAACCCGCTTTCCGGCGCGGTCTCGCCCGGGCCGGCGGCGGCGCCTTGCCGCTCATCGCGGCGCTTTCGCGCAGCGCGGCCATGAGGTCGCTCGGCGCGGTGCGCTTCGGCCGCTTCGGCGCCTCGATCTTGCGGCCCTCGATCTTGGCCTTGACGAGTTCGGCCAGCGCCGCCTCGTAGCGGTCCTCGAACTTGGAAGGATCGAATTCGCCCTGCTTCGTCCGGATGATATGCTCCGCGAGCTCCAGCATTTCCCCCTTGATCTTGAGCTCCGGCACGTCGGCGAACGCCTCCCCGGCCGAGCGGACCTCGTAGTCGAAGTGCAGCGAGGTGGCGGCGAGGCCTGCGCCGAGAGGCAGGATCAGGAGCGAGCGCACGCGCCGGAACAGCACCGCCTGAGCGATCGCCGCGGTGTTGGTGACGCGCAATCCCTCGCGGATCAGTTCGAACGCCTCGTCGCCGCTCCGGTCGGAGGGCGCAAGGAAATAAGGCCGATCGAAATAGACGTCGTCGATCTCGCCGCGGTCGACGAAGGCCGACACGGTCAGGCGCTTGTCGTTTTCCGGAACCGCGGTCGCGATTTCCTCCGGCTCGAGGACGACATATTCGTCCTTGCCGACCTCGTAGCCCTTGACCTGGTCATCGCCTTCGACCGGCTCGCCGGTCGCGGCGTCGACGTACTGGCGGCTGACGCGGCTTCCGGTCGACCGGTTGACCGTGTGCAGCACGATGCGCTCGGACGACGACACGGCGGCATAAAGCCCGACAGGGCATGTGACTTCGGCGATCTTCAGGAAGCCTTTCCAGCTTGCTCTCGGCGCAGCCATCGACCTTCGCCTCACGCTCAGGGCCCCGTCGGAACGTCGGGACCGGACGATTGTTCCGGAACGTCACATCAAAGCTGGAATTGGCGCCTAACAGTCATTTTGGCCTGCAAATTTTGCAATCATCAAACTGAGTAAGCTTGGCCCGGGCGCAGCCCACGATTAAATAGACCGACATCCCACGCTTGTTAACCCCTTGCCGGAGACGATTTAACCCTTGCCGGAGACGCGATCATGACCGACATGAAGCGCTTGCCTTCCGGTCCGGAGCTTCCGGCGGACGATGCGCCTCGCCCGGACGCGTCCTCGGCGCGCGCGACGCAATCGCGCGGAGCGTTTCACAGCGACCCCGACCGCGCGGCGCAGCATTACGCCGCGATCATCGAATCCTCGGACGACGCGATCCTGTCGAAGGATCTCAACGGCGTGATCCTCACCTGGAACCCGGGAGCCGAGCGGCTGTTCGGCTACACCGCCGAGGAGGCGATCGGCAAGCCGGTGACGCTCATCATTCCCCTCGACCGCCTCGAGGAGGAGCCGGCGATCCTCGACAAGATCCACCGCGGCGAGCGCATCCGCGCTTTCGAGACGGTGCGGCGGCGCAAGGACGGGAGCCTCGTCGACATTTCCCTGACCGTCTCGCCGATCCGCGACTCGCGCGGGCGGATCGTCGGCGCGTCGAAGATCGCGCGCGACATTTCCGAGCTGAAGAAGACCCGCGAGCGGCAGCAGCTGCTGTTGCGGGAGATGAATCATCGAGTGAAGAACCTGTTCGCCTTGACGGGCAGCATCATCGGCCTCAGCGCCCGCTCGGCCAAGACCGCGCAGGAGCTCGCCGATTCCGCGCGGGAGCGCGTGTCGGCGCTGGCGCGCGCGCATGCGCTGACGTTTTCGCATGGCGAGCCGTCGCCACAGCCGACGACGCTTCACTCGTTGATCGGGGCGATCGTCGCGCCGTTCGACGAGCCCGACGCGCCGCGCATCGCGATCTCGGGCGTCGACGTTCCGGTGTCGGGCGGGGCCGTCGCCAGCCTCGCCCTCCTCCTGCATGAATTCGCCACCAACGCCGCCAAATACGGCGCCTTGTCCTCGGCCAAGGGAACGATCGTGATCGACTGCGTGGAGGAAGGCGACAAGGTCGTCGTCGCCTGGACCGAGCGCGGCGGACCGCGCGTCCTTCAGCCGACGGGCGTCGAAGGCTTCGGCGGCGTGCTGTCGCGCATCGCCGTCATGAGCCAGCTTAGCGGCGAAATTGCCCGCGACTGGAAGCCGGAGGGGCTTGAGATCCGCCTCGTCGCCCCGCGATCGCGCCTCGCCGGCTGAGCCGGATCAAACCCACGCATGTCGGCGTTCTGCGAGGGACCACCCCCGCGGTGGGACAATGCGCGGTCGTGAACATGAGTGCGCGGATTTCGAGAGAGAGGCGATCGGACAAGCAGGCGGCGGATGAAGCCGATCGCCGGTTCGCCCTTCTGGTCGCCTTGATGACGCCCGACCAACGCCATGGAGAGCGTCTCCGCGCCCGGCGCGGCCGAGGCGCCGGCCAGGAGCCGTCGAGGGCGTTCGCCGCCCCGCCGGCCAAGGCGAGGGCGGCCGGCCGACTGCAATGGCGGAAGCTGACCTTCTTGCTGTTCGCGGGGTGTTTCATCGCGGCCATTCTGTTCATCGTCGCCGCGTCCTTCATCTGAATCCGACCTCTCCAGGCGCGCTTCGCTGATCGCGCCGGCCGCGCTCCACAGGGCGTCCGGAAGGACGCCCGTCTTTCGACGGGCTATGGCGCGCGGCTACACCGAAGGCGCCGCCGGTTGTGCGCCGGTCGCCGTTCTGCTTAACGTCGCCGGCGAAAGGACGATGGGCGCCTCGCCCTCGTTTGGGAAACGCCTATCGGCAAGGGATCGGACGCATGTCGAAAGCCACGCTCTTCGCCGCCGCCGCGCTCGTCGCTGCGGTCTCCTCCGCCCGGGCGGAAACCTATGTCGTGGACCGCTGGCCGGGCGACATCGACACGATCCCCTGCAGCGCATGGACGCATTACAACGACGGGACCTGGGCCCTGAAGGGCTCGCTCAAGCTCGGCGCCTCCGACATCGAGAACGTCGGCGTCAAGGGCGACGCCGCCGCCCGCTCGCTCGACAAGAGGTGCGGCAAATAGCGGCTGAAGGCGAGCGCCGGCCGTTTGAGATTCTCCCTCTCCCCGCTCGCGCGGAGAGGGCCGCGGTGAGGGGCGCGGCCGCTCGGGAACTCGCCCGTCCCCTCATCCTGAGCTTCTCCCCGCAAGCGGGGAGTGGGAATATGCTCTAGGATCCAAAGGAGTCGGGATCCCGCGCCGCCGGCGGCGCCGAGATCCGGACGGAACGGATCGCGAGGAGCCTCGTGGGCGAGGGACGGAAAGTCGCGGCGATCCTGGCCGCCGACGTCGTCGGCTACAGCCGGCTGACCGGCGCCGACGAGGAGGCGACGCTCGCGCGGATGCGCGCCCTGAGGCGCGAGCTGTTCAACCCGGCCGTCGAGGCCCACGGGGGACGGGTCGTCAAGCGGATGGGCGACGGGGCCATCGTCGAGTTCCGCAGCGTGGTCGAGGCGGTCCGCTGCGCGATCGAGGTGACGAAGGGGCTCGCCGAGCGCAACGCCGGCGTCCCGACCGACCGGCGCATCGAGGTCCGCACCGGCATCCATCTCGGCGACGTCGTCGAGGAGGCCGACGGCGACCTGCTCGGCGACGGCGTCAACATCGCCGCGCGGCTCGAGGGGATTTGCGAGTCGGGCGGCGTCTTCCTCTCGGAGGACGCCTGGCGCCAGGTGCGCGACAAACTGCCCGAGCCCTTCGTCGACCTCGGCGAACGGCGACTCAAGAACATCGCCCGCCCGATGCGCACTTTTGCTTTGGCAGGGGCCTCCCGGAACCCCCCGGCGATTCCGGCCGCCGATGTCGCGAGCCTCGCCCCGCCCTGGCGCGAAAGGCGGTCCGCGAGGGCTTTTGTCGACGCGGTCGTCAGGGAGGCTCGACAGCATCGGGCGACTTATCGGGGCCTGCGCCGACAAGGCCGCGGCCACGGGGAGCCCGGGGGAGTCCGGACCGCAGGCGACGACGCGCGGAGCCTCGCCGAACACAAGCGAAACCGCAGGTTGCGGCGGGCGATCATCGCGGCGGCGATCCTGACCGTCCTGGGTACCCGAGCATGCACCGAGCGGCAATCCGTTGCGCCCCCGCCTGCGCCCTCCCCGCCGCACGCGGGCGCGCTGGACGACACACCCGCGGCGCCGAGGCTGGCCACCAACTTTTGATCTCGATAAGCGCGCGACGCCGGCGCGGGTTGGCGGGCGCAGATTCGCCCTCTTTTTGAACTGTGTCGCGCCGATCGGCTGAAGCGAAAATGTCGGGCGGAACGGAACGACCGAGCCGCGGTCGATAGCGGTCTCGCCGGCCGACGCTCGCGGCTGTCATGAAACCTTCTAGGTTCCGGGCTACAGCCTGCGGCGTCGTTCCCAGGAGCGCCGAGTGGAGACCATTCAGGCTCTGCCGCACGGAATGGGGCAAGTCCCGACTTAAGCGACTTCAAGTCTGCCGGTCACAGGAGGCAGATTACGAAATGGCGATCTTTCGGGCTAACATCGCGCTGACGAGGGTCTAACCCCGCTCGGATCGCTCCGGTCTCGAGCAACAGACGAGCCGGGGTCAGGGGCCGCCCACCCCGCAAATACGGGAGCGCGCGCCAATTGCGTTTCTCGACGCGTCAGGACCCGCCTCGCCGACCGAACGTTCACGCGACAACTTCCGTCCGGGAGGATCTGAGAATGGACGACACTGCCACCTATGGTGAAACGCGCGGCCAAAGCCGCGCAAAGTCCGTTCAGGAGCACATCGACGAACTGCCGATGTGGGCCGACGGAACCCGCCTCAAGTCGGCGCCGATGACCGGCATGCAATGGCTGATCTGGTCGCTCGCCGCAGCCGGCAAATTCTTCGAAGGTTTTGTCGTCTTCATGACCGGCGTCGCGCTTCCGTTGCTGTCGAGGGAGTTCGGCATTGGCCCGGCCGAGAATGGACTCATCACCGCCGCCACCCTGTTCGGCATCCTCGTCGGCGCCGTCGGCCTCGGGGGACTGTCGGACCGCTTCGGCCGCAAGGTCATGTTCCTGGTGGAAATGGTGATCTTCGTCGCGTTCCTCGTGGCGCTGGTGTTCGCGCCAAACTTCTATCTGGTCGTCATCTGCCTGTTCGGCGTCGGACTGGCGCTCGGCTGCGACTATCCGACGGCTCACATCATCATTTCCGAGAACATCCCGAGCAGCGCGCGCGGCAAGCTTGTGCTCGGCGCTTTCGCCTTCCAGGCCGTCGGCGCCCTTAAAGGCACGGCAGTCGGCTACTTCGTCCTCTCGACCTTGCCCGACCTTCCGGCCTGGCGCTGGATGTTCGCCTCGGCGATCATCCCCGCGCTGCTCGTCACGCTGGGCCGTCTCTACATTGTCGAGAGCGCCAATTGGTTGCACGCGCGCGGCCAGGTTCAAAGGGCCGAGCACGCATGTACGAGGCTCCTCGTCCGCAGGCCCCAATATCCGAGCGAGATCAAGCTTGCGGCGCGCGATGCAAAGGCGGGGGCGCACTCTAAGTCCCAAGCCTCCTTTGCGTCGCTTTTTGTCGGCCCCAATCGGCGCGCGACAATCTTAGCCTCCGTGCCCTGGTTCCTGCAGGACCTCGGGACTTACGGCATCGGCATCTTCACCCCGACGATCCTGGCCGCCGCCGTTGGCGCCAACGAAGACCATGCGCGCAGCATCGCCGATCTGATCCAGAAGGACATCACCGCGGCCAGGGGAGCGGCGCTCATCACCGCGCTGCTCATCATCGGCATCATGTTTGCAGTTATGCTCGCGGATGTCGTCGGCCGGATTTGGCTGCAAATTCTGGGCTTCATCGGCTGCGCCGTGGGACTGTTCCTGGCGTCCCTGTCCTCGTACTTCACCGATGGCGCGTCGATCCTGCTGATCTTCGCGGGCTTCATGCTGTTCAACTTCATGACCAACCTCGGTCCGAACGCGCAGACCTATCTTCTGGCCGGCGAGGTCTTTCCCACGGCGATCCGCGGGCTGGGCGCCGGCTTCGCCGCAGCCTTCGCCAAGATCGGGGCGGTCCTGACCGCATTCTTTTTCGCTCTTATATCAAAGTCTGTTGAAGAGATGAGAGAGTTGGGTCGGGCTTCGAGGGCTGCATGAGGATGGATACCGCGGCGTTTGCGACTTGGCTTGGCGGGATTGGGCTTTTGTACCCGGCGCAACGCGCCGAGGCGTTCCGGGAGTTGGCGCTGGCCGAAGCGGACGATCCGATCGACCTTTCGGCTCACGCTGTCGATGCCGCCGTGCGGCCTTCTGAGGCTGCTGTTGCGCCCTCGCTCCCGGTCGCGGAGACGGACGATGCCGCGATTGTCGAAGACTTGTTGTTGAAGGTCGGGCGGGATCGGATTGCGCGCTTTGGATGTCCGCACTGCGGTCGGGATGACGTTCGTCGCTGGGGCAAGGCTGGCGGCAAGCCTCTGTATCGCTGCATGATTTGCCAGAAGACATTCAACCCGCTGATCGGGACGCCGTTGGCCGGCTTGCATCACCAGGATCGCTGGCCTGACCAGGCGCAGGCGCTGATCGCCGGCGAGACGATCGCGAAAGCTGCGGAACGTTGCAAGGTGGCCTACACCACCGCATTCCGGTGGAGACATCGGTTCCTGTCCGCGCTCAATCTCGACTAGCCGCGGCGCCTGTCCGGGATCGTCGAGGCGGATGAGACCTTCGTCCTCGTATCCTTCAAGGGCAAACGCCGCGATCTGCCGAGAGCATCGCGTAAGCGGGGCTGTAAGGCCGCCAAGCGGGGTCTGTCGGCGGAGCAGATCCCAGTCATCGTCGCCCGCGACCGCATCGGCGCGACCATCGATGTTGTCCTGCCGCGGCTCGACGCCGCGAGCATCACAGCCGCGCTCGGGCAGGTCATTATCCGGCCAGCGGAACTGTGCTGCGATGGAGGTGCGGCGATCATCCTCATTCGCTCTGCGCGCCCTGGTCAAGTTCCATGTCTTGCCCGCACCCGGCACGCCCAAGCCGGAGGCGCCATATCTCCACATCAATAACGTGAACGCCTACCACGGCCGGCTGAAGGAGTGGATGCGGCGCTTCCATGGCGTCGCCACCAAGAAACTCCCGAGTTATCTGAGCTGGCGGCGAACGATCGAGGCCCTCTCGACAGACTCGGTCCCGGACGCCTGGATCATGGGCGCCGCCGGATTGGGTTCCATATCAACATTTCCCCATCCTGCTCGCAACGATCGGCACGCAAGCCCTGCTCTACTGCCTAATCGTGACCTCGCTCGTTGGCGCGGCAGTCACCTGGGCTTTCCGGATCGAGACGACCGGCGTGAGCCTCGACACTTTCGACCAGAGGCCATCTGATGGACCAGCCCGTGATCAGAGGTCATCTGACGGACCAGCCCACCCAGCCGCTCAGCCTTCGTAAAGGATGAAACGGATGAGAGATCGCAAAAATCCGGCGCGGCCTGCCCGGTCATTCCGGCTTGCCGCCGCGCTCGCGCTCTGGCTCTTTGGGCTGCGCACGGAGCCCGCTCTGGCCGAGCCGATAACCTTGACCGAGACAGGTTCGACCCTGGTTTACCCGCTGTTCAACGTGTGGGCGTCCGAATACGCCAAGACGCACCCTGGCGTCGAAATCAAGACGGCCGCCACCGGGTCGGGCGCTGGCGTCGAGCAGGCGATTTCAGGCGCGGTCCAGATCGGCGCCTCCGACTCCTACATGTCGGATGCCGACGCCAAGCGTCATCCCGACATCATCAATGTGCCGATGGCGATCTCCGCGCAAACCGTCAACTACAATCTGCCGGGCCTCAACGACAAGAACTTGAAGCTCGACGGCCCGACGCTCGCCGGAATCTACGCCGGCAGGGTCCGCAGCTGGGACGACAAGGCGATCGCCGCCCTCAACCCCGGAGTGACGTTGCCGCATCACGACATCATTCCGGTCCGCCGGGCCGAGGCGTCGGGCGACACATTCATTTTCACCCAGTATTTGACGTTTTCGACCGAGTCCTGGGAGAATTCCCCTCGCTTCGGCGACACGATCGCCTGGCCTGCCGTGCCCGGCGAGTTGGAAGCTTCCGGCAACGAGGGCATGGTGGAGAAGATAGGGCAAACTCCCTATTCCATCGGCTACGTCGGCATCAGTTACCATGCCGATATCGACAAGGCCGGCCTCGGCACGGCGGCGATGAAGGGTTATTCGGGCGAATTTCTGCTGCCGACGCGGGCGACGATCGAGGCGGCGGCCGCGTCGCTGAGCCCGCGAACGCCGCCCGACGAACGCCTGACCCTGGTCAACGCACCGGGCGCAAACTGCTATCCCCTCATCAATTATGAATATGCGATCGTCTCGACCAAACAGCCAAACCCGGCAACCGCCGAGGCGATACGAAAATTTCTGCTGTGGGCGATCGCGCCGGACGAAACAAATGAGAAATATCTGGCGGAGGCGGATTTCATCCCTTTGCCGGCCCATATATGGGTGAAAAGTCACGATCAAATCATGATGATAAAGGCTGAACCCGTCGGGCAGTGATCGCTGGTCTTATGGACGCCTGGAGCGACATCGTGCGCCCTCGTCCTTCGAGGCGCCCGCGGGCTCCTTGAGGCATGAGGACGCGGAGCCCGCCCGCGCTCGATGCCGACGGTAAGAACTGGACGTCCCCTTCGACAGGCTCAGGCGGGCCGCTTTTGCTGCGCAAGAACGGCCCAGGATCAGGTAATCCGGAACCCTCTACTTGTAATAGCCGACGCCGCAGCCGAGATCGCCAATTGGGTCACGAGGCTCACCTTGGGAACCGGCGTCTTGTCGGTGCCTGGCCGGGGAAACATGTAGCTGACCTCTGTGATTTCGCCTTCCGGCTTCCGCTCCCCGGCGACGAGTTCCGCGCCGAAAGGCTTGCCCGTAGCGTCCTTGAGAGTGCTTGCATCCGTGCCGAGCAATTGCTTGGCGTTATTGTTGCCGAGGGCGACAATCTTGCCGTCGCTGATATTGGAGCAGAACAATAGAGGTCCCGATCGAGGAAGCCGCCTTCGCCCTTATTGAACATATCGATGGCCTTGGCCTTTCCGCTTTCACGGCGGCGACCGCCTTCATCAGCATGGCCCTGGCTTCTTCGGCGGTGCCATACGACTGCTGCGCGAAAGCTGGCGGCGAGAGTGTAAGGACTGCGACCGACGCCGGCCGCCTATTGAGATCTGAAGCCGGCCGGCGTCCCCGACTTGATGTCGGCTGCCGGCGACAGGCTCAGAGCAGGCCGCTCTTGCCGCGCAAGAAGCGGCCGAGGACGAGGTTAACTGGACCCTCTACTTGTAATAGCCTACGCCGCAGCCCAGATCATCGCTGACCCTGGTTACGAGGCTCACCTTCTGAACCGGCGTGTTGTCGGCGCCCGGCCGCGGAAACATATAGCTGACCTCGGTGATTTCACCTTCCGGCTTCTGCATCGCCGCATAGATTTCCGCGCCAAACACCTTGCCCGTAGAGTCCTTAGCGGTTCCCGCGTCCGTCCCAATCAATTGCTTGGCGTTAGGATTGCCAACCGCAACGACCTTGGCGTCGCTGAGATTATTGCAAAACACGTAAAGGTCGCGGTCCCGGAACCCGCCTTCGCCCGAGTTGAACATCTCGAGCGCTTTCGCCTTGTCCGCTTTCACGGCGGCGACGGCCTTCATCAGCATGGCCTTCGCTTCCTCGGCAGTGCCGCCCGACTGCTGTGCGAAAGCGTTTGTCGACAGGGCAAGGAGCGCGGCCGAGGCCGCAGCGATCATGAGCTTACGCATCATGGGTTTCCTCCTGTTGCTTATTCGACGAAGCCGGCCACGGATTCCAATCTCTGGCCGGCCGCCTATTCCGATCTGAGGCCGGCCGGGGTCCCGACTTGATGCCGGCTGCCGGGGGGCCTGATTTTGCAGATCGTAATGGATGGTGTTCCTTGTTCCGCGATCGGTCAAGAAGAAGTCGCCACGCGATTTTGCGCGGCGGGCAGCGGCGCCCCGGCCCCGGAGATTGAGGCCGACGCCCAGCCTTAAAGGCGAGAAGCGTCGCCCTTACAAAAAGCGCGAGGCCAAAACTTCAAACTGAGACACTACCCGTAACCTTCCTCCGAAGGGCCGCCGAAGCCCACGGGCTTGTCCCGCGGGAAGCGGAGGAGGCGCATAGGGCGCCCCGTCTCCCGACCGGTTAAGGCGCCTTGACGACGACGGGCCGACGTGGCTCGCGCCGGCGTCGCGCCCCCCTTCTTCCGTCTGGGAAGGGGGCATGAGGGTGCCCGCGGGCGAGTCTGGCCGCGGCGGTGCAGCTTGGCGGACAATTGCGGCGGCTCGCCGCCCCTCATCCGGCGCTCCGCGCCACCTTCTCCCGATGGGAGAAGGATCCCGCCAAGCCTCAGGCCTTCCCTTTGTTATTGCAGTGAAAATCGAGGCACCCCGCCGCGTCGGGAGAGAAATGCGTTGCCAAGGTTGCTCGTATGTTCCATATCTGTTCTCGCGCCGCCGTCCTGAAGGAGAAGGGCGAGTTGTCCGGTTCCGCCCATGCCATCCCGCTCGCAGCCCCGCTCGACCGCCGATCGGGGCGGAGGACGCGGCGCGGGCCAGGCCGAAGGGGCCGAGAAAAAGAATTTTTCCGGTTTGTCGCCGATAACCCATTGATAAGTCCCAGAAACGGACGAAGAAATCCAAGAAAATCCAAGTCGATTTTCTTGGTCCTGGCTTGGTCTGGCTTGGTCTGGTTTTGGTTCCACTTGAAGGAATTTGGCCTGAGGCCACAGATGGCGTCGACCGGTGGCGCGTGAGGGCGCGAGCGCCAGGGAGACCCAGCTCGGGAGTTACGAAGTTGCAGGTTTTGGCGCCTAAAGCTTCTAAAAAGACCAGATGCAAAACTGAACTGCACGGGGCTGCGTCACCCGCCGACGGCCCCGTCGAGCCAGGCGATCAGGTCCCGCGTCACCTCGTCGCGGTTCGTCTCGTTCAGCGTCTCGTGCCGGGCGCCGGGGTAGATGCGGGTCGTGAGCTTGGTGAAGCCGACCGCCTTCAAGTCGCGCGATGAGGCCCTGGATGTTGGCGCCGACGGGATCGCGCTCGCCGGAAAAGACGTAGATCGGCATGTCCTTGCGGATCGTCGCCAGCATCTTCGGATCGGAGAGATGCGGCAGCGCGTCGAGGACGTCGATCGCGAGCTGGGTGGTGAAGGGAAAGCCGCAGAGCGGATCGGCGACATAGGCGTCGACTTCCTTCGGATCGCGCGACAGCCAGTCGAAGGCGGTGCGCGCCGGATGGAAGGGCTTGTTGAAGTCGCCGAACCACATGTTGAAGATCAGCCGGCTCTTGCCTCGTTTCCCGAGCCGCAGCCGCTCCAGGCGGGCGACGAGGCGGCCGAGCGCCGCGATCGGCGGCGGCTTCCCGTTCGAACCGGACAAGGCCGCCCCGGCGAGCGAGTCCGAATGGTCCGCGACGAACTGCCGCCCGAGGAACGAGCCCATCGAGTGGCCGAGGAAGACGATGGGCAAGCCCGGCTGCTCGGCGGCGATCAGGCGGTTGAAGGTCCATAAATCGCCGACGCATTTCGCCCAGCCGTCCGGGTCGGCGAAATGGCCGAGGTCGGCGGGATCGCAGCTCGGCCCGTGGCCGCGCAGGTCGAAGGCGTAAACCCCGTAGCCCGCCGCGTTGAGCGCGCCGGCGAGCCGCGCGTAGCGGGCGCCGTGCTCGGCGAGGCCGTGCGCGATCTGCACGATCGCCTTGGCGGCGCCCGTCCGGCGCCCACCGCCGCCCCAGAAGCTTCGCGCCGTCCTCGGCGTGAAAGACGAACGCGCTCCCCGGCATGTCCTCCGCCCTTTCCGCGCCGCTGCGGCAGGCGACCAAGTCTTCGTGGTCCTTCGTGTTCTTTGTGGTGATTTTTACCACAAAGGCCACGAAGGCGCACAAAGGCGGGGCTGCCCACCATTCAGCTCACAGCCCTTTTTCCCCGGGAAATAAACCTCGCAGAATCGAGCGCGATCCGCTAAGGGTCGAGTCCCATGGCGCGGTATATTTTCATCACCGGCGGCGTGGTTTCCTCGCTCGGCAAGGGTCTGGCGTCGGCGGCTTTGGGGGCGCTGCTGCAGGCGCGCGGCTATACGGTCCGCCTGCGCAAGCTCGACCCCTATCTCAACGTCGACCCGGGCACGATGAGCCCGACCCAGCACGGCGAGGTGTTCGTCACCGACGACGGCGCCGAGACCGACCTCGACCTCGGCCATTACGAGCGCTTCACCGGCCGCAGCGCCAACCGGCAGGACAACATCACCACCGGGCGCATCTACCAGGAGCTGATCGCCAGAGAGCGGCGCGGCGACTTCCTCGGCGCGACGGTGCAGGTGATCCCGCACGTCACCAACGCGATCAAGGAGTTCATCCTCGAGGGCAACGAGGGGGTCGACTTCGTGCTCACCGAGATCGGCGGCACGGTCGGCGACATCGAGGGCCTGCCGTTCTTCGAGGCGATCCGCCAGCTCGGCAACGATCTGCCGCGCGGCCACGTCGTCTACATCCACCTGACGCTCCTGCCCTACATTCCGACCGCGGGCGAGCTGAAGACCAAGCCGACCCAGCATTCGGTCAAGGAGCTGCGCTCGATCGGCATCCAGCCGCACATCCTGCTCTGCCGCTCGGACCGCGAGATTCCGCGCGAGGAGCGGCGCAAGCTCGGCCTCTTCTGCAACGTGCGCGAGAGCGCGGTGGTCGAGGCGCGCGACGCCCGGTCGATCTACGACGTGCCGGCGCTCTATCACGCCGCGGGCCTCGACCGGGAAGTGCTCGCCGCCTTCGGCATCGAGCCGGCGCCGAAGCCCGACATGCGCCGCTGGGAGGGCGTGTCGAAGGCCTATCACAACCCCGAGGGCGAGGTGACGATCGCCGTCGTCGGCAAGTACACCGGCCTCAAGGACGCCTACAAATCGCTGATCGAGGCGCTGACCCACGGCGGCATGGCCAACAAGGTGCGGGTGCAAGCTCGACTGGATCGAGAGCGAGATCTTCGAGACCGCCGACCCCGCGCCGCGTCTCGAGGGCGTGCACGGCATTCTGGTGCCGGGCGGCTTCGGCTCGCGCGGCGCGGAAGGCAAGATCCTCGCGGCGCGCTTCGCCCGCGAGCGGAAAGTCCCCTATTTCGGCATCTGCTTCGGCATGCAGATGGCCGTCATCGAGGCCTGCCGGTCGCTGGCCGGGCTGCCCGACGCCAATTCGACCGAATTCGGCCCGACCCCCGAGCCGGTCGTCGGCCTCATGACCGAATGGCTGCGCGGCAACGCGCTCGAGCGCCGCAAGGCCGAGGGCGATCTCGGCGGCACGATGCGGCTCGGCGCCTATCGCGCCGATCTGAAGCCCGGCTCCCGCATCGCAGAAATCTACGGCGAGACGGAGATCTCCGAGCGCCACCGCCACCGCTACGAGGTCAACACCGCCTATCGCGCGCGGCTCGAGGACAAGGGCATGATCTTCGCCGGCATGTCGCCCGACGGCGTGCTGCCGGAGACGATCGAGTTCGCCGATCATCCGTGGTTCATCGGCGTGCAGTACCACCCGGAGCTGAAATCGCGGCCGTTCGAGCCGCATCCTCTGTTCGCGAGCTTCATCGCCGCGGCCAAGGCGCAGAGCCGGCTGGTGTAAGGCGCGGAAGCGGCCGCCGCCGACCGCGGTCTCGAAGCGAGCCCGACGGCTCAATCACCGATCACGCCGCCGGCGCCAACGCTCCCGAGGCGGGCGCCTGTGCGCCCAAATAGGCGGCGCGCATCTGCTCGACAAACGATCTGTTTGGCTTCCTGACGAACGCCGAGGTCAAGGCCATCCACCCCAAGGCCATGCCGGTCATTTTGATAACTCAGGCGAAGGTCCGAGACGTGGCTAACCGCGCCGACGCAAGACGCGCTGGCCCTGCAGCGGCCGTTACCCGACGGCGCGCTGAAGATCGTCGCGCGGGGCCTCTAAGCGGATGCTGCGCCAGATGCTGCTTGCTACCTCGGTCTGGGCCGATTCTTCGGACATCTCCGCGCGGAGGCTGCTTTTGGGATGGAAAGATCAGGACCCCTTTTTGGTCGGCTTCACTCGGTGGGAAGGAAGTATATTGCCCACCGCGCGGTCTGAGGGGAGGGCAGGTCATGATGCACGTTTGAGCACTTCCTTGTGAACAATCCCGACATGGCCGAAAAGCCTTATGGGGACGCGATGGCGGTGTCCCTTGGCCGGGCCTTTCTACCCATTGAGCGGCTGGGTATCCGATCCCAGAGAGGTTCGCCACGTAAGTGCCGCTCGTATCCACGCGAACATAATCGCGCCCTTGCTTTGACGTGCTATCGCTGCAAAGTCGGCGAAATGTGCAACCGCTGGCGCTGCCCGCTGGGCCTGAAATTCGCCCAGCCGGTCCCGCGACGCGGAGGTGGTCGGGCATGAAAAAAAGGCCGCCCGAAGGCGGCCAAAATCTCTCCCCGTCGTCGTCCCACGTCGCGCGAACGCGCGATGCCCGATTTTGACGCTATTGCAACCGGCGCGGTTGTCAAGAGCATTGATGAGAAAAATCACCACAAAACTGGCGCCGTCTCGCCACGTTCGGTAGGGTGAAGATGACGGCGACCTGTCGGTCGCATGGAAGAACGTTCGCGGGGCCAATGCGAACGCGGCTACGGAAAGCCACTAACGCCTATGCTATTCTGCCAAGTCATGCTCAGGGTGCAAATTCCCTCATTGAGATCAGGGCTCGGGGTGCTGGAACCCTCAGCCCTGCCTGTGGTCGTCCGGACGGGATGCGGACCCGTGTCTTCCGCTTGTAAGAGCGGGCGTCCGGCAAGCCAAGGGCTTTGCCCTTGATATCCCTGCAGGTTCTCGACGTTGGAGCAGGAGTTTAACGACAGCACCTCATCGACCACCCGCTCGCCGCCGGTTGCATGAGGTGAAGCACGACGGATAATCGGATCATCACCCGCAAGGAAAGGGACCACGCGACCTTTTGGGCGCGCAACGGCCACGAACTTCACCGAGTGGCTGAAGTCAAAGAATCCAGCGTTCTCGCGCTAGCCTTCAAACCCTCTCCCGAGTGCGGCGCCGCCTCCGATCGGCGGCCTTTTCATGACGACAAAGCCGGCGCGTTCCAAGTGCTGCACAAGTCGCTTCGCCACGATCTCCGCCATGTTTTCATCGGCGTCGTGGACCCGCTTGCGGCCCTCGAAGCGTAGCGCGAAGGCGAGCGTGTCGGCGAGGTCTTCGGGCGTGGCGAGTTTGAGATTGTTGGCCTTGTCCATCCGGGTAGGATAGCCCGCCGGAGAGAACGGATCAAGAACGCGAGCCGGAACGTGGCGGCGCATTGAAGCTGCTATTATAGCTAGCTGTTGGCCATGACGACACTTGAAGACATTGAAAAAGCGGTGACCGAACTGCCGACCGATCAGTTCGCGAAGTTCCGAGCGTGGTTCGAGGCTTTCGAGGGGGCGCGCTTCGACCAGAGGATCGAGCGGGACGCCCCGGCCGGGAGGCTCGATCGGTTGGCCGAGCAGCCGGGCGTGCGCGCGAATTGTGAGACATTTCGTAAGCCCTTCGTTCTGGGAAGCGTATGAAGCAGGCGAGGGTTCAACGGTGCTGCTGGGAGGGATTTCTCGCCACGACGATCCAGGTGGCTGCGCGTAGCGTCACTCCGTTCGGGCTGGCGTTGCGCGACAGCGCCTGGCGGATGGCGAGGCGACCGCGCGCACGAAGCTCGTCGTGGAGGCCCCCAAGCGCCTTCGCGGCCGCAAATTCCGTTGCGAACTCAATGTCGTCGCCGAGCGTGAGATCGAAATCGACGGGATCAGGTCGACAAACCCGGATTGCTCGACGACGGCCCGCAGCCGGTCTTCATCGGCGAGGGAGAAGACGCCCGGCCCCTTTGGCGCGGCTGGCGGTTCGAGCTTCGCGACAGTCGCTGCCGCCGCCAGCGGAACCGTCCAGCAGGGATTTTGGCGCTGATCGCGGAAACACACGAAGGCGAGACGACCGCCCGGTCGCAGCGCGCGACGCAAGTTTGTAAATGCGCTGGTCGGGTCGCCGAAGAACATGATTCCTGCCCGCGAGAACACGAGATCCACGGCGTCGTCGAGGGCATAGGTCGACGCGTCGGCGTTGACGAACCGAACGTTGGCGACCCCTAGCGCCTGCGTCCGCTCCTTTGCGGGGGCCAACATGGGTGCCGAGACATCGACGCCGACGACCGCTCCGGCAGGACCGACCTTCGCCGCTAGCTGAAGCGCCGTAGCCCCGCATCCGCAGCCGACGTCAAGGACCTGCTCGCCCGGCAGGACGGCCGCCCGTTCGATCGTCGCGTCGCCCAGCGGTCCCCAAACCCGGTCGAGGCGCTCCTGATGGGCGACCCAACGAGGCCCGAACACACTGTTCCAGATTTCGATCTGTTCGCGGTTGGCGTCTGTCATGGGCGTCCCCACGCGACGATTTGAGCGTTTGCCCCAGCCAAAATTAAGGACGTCTGAAGAGGCCGACTGTGTCAGCAACGCACATCATTTTGTCGCCATTTGGGCTCGCGGCTCCCTGACGCCGCGCTCCGGCAGCCGGCCGTCTCGGAACTGCGGCCGAGAGACGACTTCTTTGCGATCCGTCCTTGCGACGCAAAATGGCTCAACAACGGATCCTATGCTGCGGAGGGCCGCCCTCACACCGTCATCCGGCCCCGCACCTCGGCCTCGTCCATCTCGGCGCGGGTCCCGGAGAGCACGATCGCGCCGCGGTCCATCACCGCATAATCGTCGGCGATGTCGCGCGCCCATTCGAAATATTGCTCGACCACCAGGATCGCCATGCCGCCCTTCTGGCGCAGATGGACGAGGGCGCGGCCGATGTCCTTGATGATCGAGGGCTGGATGCCCTCGGTCGGCTCGTCGAGGATGAGGAGTTTCGGCTTCGTCACCAGAGCGCGGGCGATGGCGAGCTGCTGCTGCTGGCCGCCGGAGAGGTCGCCGCCGCGCCGGCCGAGCATGTCGCTCAGCACCGGGAACAGCGAGAAGATCTCGTCGTCGATGACGCGCTCCGCGCGCGGAAAGCCGGCGAAGCCGGTCATCAGGTTCTCGCGCACGGTGAGCAGCGGGAAGATCTCGCGGCCCTGCGGCACGTAGCCGAAGCCGGCGCGCGCCCTCAAGTGGCCCGGCAGACGCGTCATGTCCTCGTCGTTCCAGCGGATCGAGCCCGACGCCGCCATGTGCTGGCCGACGATGGCGCGCAGAAGCGACGACTTTCCGACGCCGTTGCGGCCGAGCACGGTCAGAATCCGTCCTGTCTCGGCCTTCAGCGACACCGAGCGCAGGGCCTGCGCCGCGCCATAGAAGAGATCGATGCGTTCGACGCTCAGCATGGGACGATCCGTGAAGGGACAGCGCCGACCAGCGGGCGCTCGCCAAATCCTGAACGCGCGCGCCCCCTCCACCGGCCTTCGGCCGGTCCCCCTCCCCCGCCGCTTCGCGGCATGGGAGGATACGCGCCATCCTCCCCTGCGAAGCGGCCGGGGAGGGGGACCATGCGAAGCATGGTGGTGGGGGCGGCGCCGGAGCTGACCACGCCTCACCGCCCGAGATAGACTTCGATGACGCGCGGATCGGCGCTGACCTTGTCCAGCGAGCCGTCGGCCAGCACCGAGCCTTCGTGCAGCACCGTCACCTTGACCCCGAGCTCGCGCACGAACGCCATGTCGTGCTCGACGACGACGACCGAATGATCGCGCGCGATGGCGCGCAAGAGCTCGGCGGTCGCCCCCGTCTCGGCGTCGGTCATGCCGGCGACCGGCTCGTCGACCAGCAGGAGCTTCGGGTCCTGCGCGAGCAGCATGCCGATCTCGAGCCATTGCTTCTGTCCGTGCGACAGCGACCCGGCGAAACGGCCGCGCTGGTCGCCGAGCCGGGTCGTCGCCAGGATCTTGTCGATGGTCTGGCGCACGGCCTTGTCGTCGCGGCCGAACAGGGTCGTGAGCACGCCGCGCGGCGCCTTGGTCGCGAGCAGGAGATTGTCCTCGACGGTATGGTTCTCGAAAACGGTCGGCTTCTGGAACTTCCGCCCGATTCCGAGCGAGGCGATCTCGGCCTCGTCGAGCATGGTGAGGTCGTGCCGGCCGTCGAACAGGACGTCGCCCTCGTCGGGGCGCGTCTTGCCGGTGATGACGTCCATCATCGTCGTCTTGCCGGCGCCGTTGGGGCCGATGATGGCGCGCATCTCGCCGGGCGCGAGCACCAGCGACAGGCCGCGCAGAGCCTTGTAGCCGTCGAAGGAGACGCTGATCCCGTCAAGATAGAGCAGCGACGAGGTGAGGGCCGGGTCATTGGATGTGATCATCGATCGGCCCTCTCTCCGGCAGCGGACCCTGACGGGCTTGGCTGCGTTGGCGGTCTCGCGCCAGGCGCCGAGTTGAGGCGGCTGTCGACCAGCCCGGCAAAGGCGGCAACCCAGGCGACCAACGCGACTGCCATGAACGCCTCCGATACGGGCGTCAGGAACGGCGCGTTCAGGATCTGCGCCAGGCGATACGTGCAGACGGAATACATCCCCAGCGGAAAGACGCCGCCCCAGGAAAGCGGGCTATAGGCGAAGGGCAGGCCCCGGATCAGATGGGACCACGCCCACAAGACCGCGAGCATCGGGATCCAAAAACTGCCGATCGCCCAGAAGGACAACGTCAGGCCCATGACGAAGGGCGTCAGCGCCATGACAATCGGCGACAGATCGGATTGGCTCAGCAAGGCGGCGCCCGCCAGCGTCGAGATCGCGCCGGCGCCCATGTCAATCCAATATGGAGGGGTGAAATCCTCGGGCGCCATCGGCAGGAACGTGGTGCGGTAGAAGATCAGCGTGATCAGCCACAGATACATCGCTCCGCCGACCAGCCAGAGGGTCAGCGCTACGAACATCAGCGGTTGTTGAAGGTCGGCGGGGACGCCCGATGGCAGGACCGAGACGGTCAATATGGCGACCGACTGGACGCCAACGACGCTGACGAGCCACGCGCCGTTAAGTCCGTCAGCCAAACCGGGCTTGTCGGGCCTGACGGTCAGCGCCGCCAGCTCGCCGTACAGAACGACCGGCAAGAGCGCTCCGGCGGCGGCCCAAAAGAACACGGCCGCACGCACGGCGTGCATCTGAACCACGAGCTGGTCGCCGAACACGGCCAGCGCCGCCACCGCGGTGAAGAATCCGACGCCACGGCTATGGCTGCTTATGTCGGCAGCGAACGCCGCCGGGTAGCGCAACGCGTGGGCGCAGGTCGCCGCGACCAAGCCGGCTAGAAACACCACGTTCGACCAAAATAAAACGGCAGGAGCCACAGGCACGCCATGCACCAAGGACGCTATTGCGACGATCCCGGTGGCCATGACGAGCGCGAAATAGGCTGGCGACAGGGTTTCCAGGTCGTCGGGCCGTCCTCGCCGGAAATAGAGTTGGACCACAGGACTACATCCGGAGATGACCGGCGGCGCTCGGCGCTGCAGCGGCGCGGCTCTGACCCTGACGACGCGGCTGCCAGCAAACGGCCGAGTCCTCCTGGCATGACGCCATTCTATACCATCTGAGCCAAAGTCCGGCGTGAGCGGTATGCGGTAGTGGAAGGCTGCCTCGATCATGGGTCGGCCCCTTCCTCGACAGCGATGGCGGGCGTCTCCACGACCGGCCTCTTCTCGCGCGCGGTCAGCGCAAGGCCGAGCAGGCCCTTGGGCAGGAACAGCGTCGTGAGGACGAACAGCAGGCCCAGTCCGTACAGCCAGTATTCGGGGAAGGCGCCGGTGAAATAGGTTTTTGCGAAATTGACCGCGATCGCGCCGATCGCCGCGCCGACCAGCGTCCCGCGGCCGCCGACCGCGACCCAGATCGCCGCCTCGATCGAATTGGCCGGGGCGAATTCGCTCGGGTTGATGATGCCGACCTGGGGCACGTACAGCGCGCCTGCAATGCCCGCCATCACCGCCGAAACGATGAAGGCGAACAGCTTGTAGTTCTCGACCCGGTAGCCGAGGAAGCGCATGCGGCTCTCGGCGTCGCGCACCGCCGTGAGCGCCTTGCCGTATTTCGAGCCGATGATCGCGCGGGCGACCCAGTAGGCGGCGATGAGCGCAATCGCGCTCGCCGAGAACAGGGCGGCCTTGGTCGAGGCCGACTGCAGCGAGAAGCCGAGCAGGTCCTTGAAATCGGTCAGGCCGTTGTTGCCGCCGAAGCCGAAATCGTTGCGGAAGAACTCCTTGAACAGCGCAAAGGTCATCGCCTGGGTGATGATCGAGAGGTACACGCCGGTGACGCGCGAGCGGAAGGCGAACCAGCCGAAGGCGAGCGCAAGCAGGCCGGGAACGAGCACGACCATCAGCATGGCGTAGGGAAACCAGTTGAAGCCCCACCAGGCGACCGGCAGCTCCTTCCAGTTCAAAAACACCATGAAGTCGGGCAGGATCGGATTGGCGTAGACGCCGCGCGTGCCGATCTGGCGCATCAGATACATGCCCATCGCATAGCCGCCGAGCGCGAAGAACGCGCCGTGGCCGAGCGACAGGATGCCGCAATACCCCCAGACGAGATCGAGTGCGACGGCTAGGATGGCGTAACAAAGGTATTTGCCGAACAGCTGCACCAGATAGGGCGGGATGTTGAGGGCGGAAGCGGCCGGCGTCGCCAGCGACAGGATGGGCACGAGGATCGCGGCCAGCGCGAGCAGAGCCACGAAAACGAGGCCGAGCCGGTCAGTCGCTCGCTCATGCTTCCACCGCCCGGCCCTTGAGCGCGAACAGTCCGCGCGGCCGCTTCTGAATGAACAGGATGATGACGATCAGGAGCACGATCTGGCCCTGGACGGCGCCGATCACCGGCTCGAGGAACTTGTTGGCGATCCCGAGCGTCAGCGCGCCGAGCGCGGTTCCCCACAGATTCCCGACGCCGCCGAACACGACGACCATGAAGCTGTCGATGATGTAGCCCTGGCCGAGGTTGGGCGAGACGTTGTCGATCTGCGACAACGCGACTCCCGCGACCCCCGCGACCCCCGAGCCGAGCGCGAAGGCGAGCATGTCGATCCGCGCCGTCGAGATGCCCATCGCGGCGGCCATGCGCCGGTTCTGCGTCACGGCGCGCATCTGCAGGCCGAAGGGCGTGGCGCGCAGCACGAGCTGCAGCGCGACGAAGACGACGATCGCCAACACGATGATCCACAGGCGGTTGGTCGTGATCTCGAGGCCGCCGAGATGGAAGGCGCCCGACATGAAGGGCGGGTTGCTGACCAGCCGGTTGTTGGCGCCGAACAGACTTCGCACCGCTTGCTGCAGGATGAGCGAGACGCCCCATGTCGCAAGCAGGGTCTCGAGCGGACGCGTGTAGAGATAGCGGATGATCAACCGCTCGATCGCGACGCCGACGATCGCGGCGACGAGGAAGGCGAGCGGGATGGCGAAAGCGAGCGACCAGTTCTGAAGCGAGGGTGGCAGCAGGAGCTGCACGACATAGGTCGCATAGGCGCCGAGCATCACCATCTCGCCGTGCGCCATGTTGATGACGCCCATCACGCCGAAGGTGATGGCGAGGCCGATCGCCGCGAGCAGGAGGACCGACGAAGCCGAGAGGCCGTACCAGAGACCCTGCGCGGCGCCCCACATCGCGAGGCGCGTGTGGATGGAGGACAAGGCCGTCTCCGCCGCGCTCTTGACCACGGGGTCGGTCGTCCTTTGCAGCAGTTGATCGATCAGGCTCTGCGCGTCCTGGTCGCCGCGCGCCTTGAGGACGCCGATTGCGGCCAGGCGGTCCGGCGACGACACGTTCTCGCTCACGGCGACGATCGCCGCCTGGGCGAGTCTCAGAGCCCCGGCGACCTGCGGATCGCTCTCCTTGGCGAGCTGCGCCTCAAGCCCCGGCAGCGCCTTGGCGTCGCGGGTCTTGAACACGTCCTCGGCCGCGGCGATACGCTTCTGAGGGTCGGGGTTGGCGAGCGTCAGCGACCCCATCGAGCCTTCGATGGCGCTGCGGATCGCGTTGTTGACGCGCACCTTCTTGAAGGCGTCGGCGCTGGCGATCGGCTCCCCGGTCTTGGCGTTGATGATCGCGCCGGCCGTCGTCTTGTAGGCGACGATGTGATCGGCCCGGTCGAACAGGAGGCGATTGTCGCCGAGCGCTTCCAGAATCGCGGCGGCCTGCGGCGGCGCTTCGGCGGCAAGTTCGCCGATCGCCTTCTCGGTCTGGGGAAACTTGTCGTCGAGAAATTTCGCCAGCGTGTCGTCGAGGGCGTCGGCGCGCGCGGCCGCGGTGAAGAGGAAGCATGCGAGGAGCGCGAGGACGCTCGACATGGCGCGCCTCCCGCCCCCGGCAGCATATCGAGAGACAGGCGTCCTTCCGGACGCCCCATGGCAGGAGCGGGTTGGAATAGAAGGTCGCACGGACGGGACAAGCAGCGCGCTTGCGCCGGCGTGAATCAAGAACCGCCAGATGAGGGCTGCGAAAGCAATCGAGACCGGCAAGGCGCGACCCCCCTCCCGTTCCCTCCCCCACAAGGGGGGAGAGACAAGCCCGCTCCTCGTCAGCCGCCGCACTTGCCGGTCTTGACGTTGAAGTTGCCGCAGGACAGCGGCTTGCGCCAATCGGCGATCAGATCGCGCGAACCCTCGAGGTAAGGCGACCATTCCTGCGCGACCACGGTCGCCGGCGTCTGCCAGACCGAGTTGAGCTGGCCATTGGCCTGGATTTCGCCGATATACACCGGCTTGGTGATGTGATGATTCGGCATCATGGTGGCGTAGCCGCCGGTCAGATTCGGCACGGCGACGCCGATCATCGCGTCGATCACCTTGTCCGGATCAGTCGTCCCCGCCTTCTCGACCGCCTTCACCCACATGTTGAAGCCGATGTAATGGGCCTCCATCGGGTCGTTGGTGGTGCGGTTCGGCTTCTTGATGAATTCGCGCCACTTGTCGATGAACGCCTTGTTCTCCGGCGTGTCGATCGATTCGAAGTAGTTCCACGCCGCGAGATGGCCGACGAGCGGCTTGGTGTCGAGACCGGCGAGCTCCTCTTCGCCGACCGAGAACGCGACAACCGGAATGTCGGTCGCCTTGATGCCCTGGTTGCCGAGCTCCTTGTAGAAGGGCACGTTGGCGTCGCCGTTGATGGTGGAGACAACCGCCGTCTTCTTGCCCGCCGAGCCGAAGGCTTTGATCTTCGACACTTCGGTCTGCCAGTCGGAGAAGCCGAACGGCGTGTAGTTGATCATGATGTCTTCAGGCTGGACGCCCTTCGACTTGAGGTAGGCTTCGAGGATCTTGTTGGTCGTGCGCGGATAGACGTAGTCGGTGCCCTCGAGCACCCAGCGCTTAACCGAGCCGCCGTCCTCGCTCATCAGATAGTCGACGGCGGGGATGGCCTGCTGATTGGGGGCTGCGCCGGTGTAGAAGACATTGCGCTCGGATTCCTCCCCTTCGTATTGGACCGGGTAGAACAGAATGTTGTCGAGCTCCTTGAACACCGGCAGCACCGACTTGCGCGACACCGAGGTCCAGCAGCCGAACACGACCGAAACCTTGTCCTTCTCGATGAGCTCCTTCGCCTTCTCGGCGAACAGCGGCCAGTTCGAAGCCGGATCGACGACCACCGCCTCGAGCTTCTTGCCGAGCACGCCGCCCTTCTTGTTCTGCTCGTCGATCAGCATCAGCATCACGTCTTTGAGCGTCGTCTCGCTGATCGCCATCGTGCCGGAGAGCGAGTGAAGGATGCCGATCTTGATCGTGTCTTCCGCCCAGGCGGCGGTTGCGCTGACGGCCAGAGCGCCCAGCGCCAGCGCGCCCGCCGCACGCGAAAGAATCCATTTTGTCATGGACATGGGTGAACCTCGTGGAGTGCGCCCCGTCGGGCGGGGCCGTAAGCCGGCCCAAAGGATCCCCGGGCCGGCTCGCAACCTCGCAACGAGCATGCCAGCTTGTTTTTCCAAGGAGTTTCGGATCGCGGGCGCCGAACAGGGTTGCTGGGCGCCGAGGAATTGATCAGACGCTTACGTCAGGCAGCGCAGGGCGCCTCAAGCCTCGGCAGCCCGGTAGCCGACGCCCGGGCTCCGTCTTGACGATTTTCGGCGAGGTCGGATCGCTCTCGATCTTGGCGCGCAGCTGGCCGATGAAGACGCGCAGATATTGCGTGTCCTCGGCATGCGCCGGTCCCCACACGGCGGAGAGAATCTGGCGGTGGGTGACGACCCGACCGGCGTTGCGGAAGAGGATGGCGAGGAGATCGTATTCCTTCGGCGTCAGCTTGATCGCAACGCCGTCGCGCGTGACGAGGCGCTTGTCGAAGTCCATGACGACGCCGTCGATCTCGATCCGCGGAGCGAGCTGGGCCTCGCTCGCCCTGTGGCGGAGCGCAGCGCGAAGCCTCGCCGTCAGTTCGCCGATCCCGAACGGCTTCTCGACATAATCGTCGGCGCCGAGATCGAGCGCTTCGATTTTCTCCAACTCGCGGTCCCGCGCGGAGAGAATGATCACCGGCGTCTGCGAGAACTCGCGGATTTCGCGCAGGACGTCCTTGCCGTCGCGGTCCGGCAGCCCGAGATCGAGCACGATGAGATCGGGCGCGCCGGTCGCGGCCTGACGAAGAGCCTGCGCGCCCGTCTCCGCCGTCAGAACCTCGTAGCCGGCGGCGGTCAGCGCGACGTGCAGGAACCGCTGGATCTGCGGCTCGTCGTCGACCACGAGGACGCGACAGCCCTTCATCGCTCGGTTCTCTCGATCGCCGTCGGCTCCGCGCCGGGCAGGCGGATGACGATGCGCGTCCCCCTCCTCCGCACCGCCGGGCTTTGGGCGACGATCGTGCCGCCCATCGCTTCGATCAGGCCGCGGCAGATCGACAGGCCCAGTCCGGTGCCGGGCCTGCGGCCGTCGGCGCGCCCGCCGCGGTAGAATTTCTCGAAGATGCGCTCGAGGTCGGCCGGCTTCACCCCGGGCCCCTCGTCGGTGACGCTGAGGACGACCTCGTCGCCGTCCTTGCGTCCATGAATGGTCGCGCCGCTGTCGCCGGCGTACTTGTGCGCGTTGTCGAGCAGGTTGAACAGCACCTGCTCGAGGAGTTTGTCGTCGGCGCGCACGAACGGCAGGTCCGGCGCGAGATTGATGCGCACCGGCTGCTTCGGGAACGCCTTGCGGCTGCGCTCCGCCGCGCCCTGCACGACGTCGGCGACGTCGACGAGATCGCGCTTGACCTTGAGATTGCCGGCTTCGATGCGCGACATGTCGAGAAGGTTCGCGACGAAGCGCGACAGCCGCGCCGTCTCTTCCTCGATGGACCCGAGAAGTTCGAGCCGTTCGGCCGGGCTCATCTTGTCGCCGAGCGAGCGCAGCGACGTGGCCGCGCCGGCGATGGCGGACAAGGGCGTGCGCAGGTCGTGCGAGAGCGAGGCGAGCAGCGCGTCGCGCACCTTCTCGTTCTCCTGCATGGCCGCGGCCTTCACCGCCTCGCGCGCGAGCATCGCCCGGTCGAGCGCGATCGCGGTCTGATCGAGGATCGCGGTCAGGGCGCGCTCGTCTTCCGCGCTGATCGGTTGCTCGGGCAAATGCGGCTCGAAGCCGCAAACGGCGATCGGCCCGCGCGCGGCGACGAGCGGGCGGAACTGATATTCCACGCTCGGCAGCGTGCCCGTTCCCCACCCGGCCGGCTCGTTCTTCTGCTGGGCCCAACGGGCGGCCGTCATCGCGGCGGCGTCGAGCTGGGCGTCGGGCGGCCAGGCCGCCCGTATCTGGAGATCGTCGCCCTCCGCCAGCAGGAGGACAATGCGGCCGCCGAAGGTCGCATGCAGGTGGGCCGCCGCCGCCCACAGCACGTCGTCGGCGCTGGATGCGCCCGAAAGCTTGCGGGAATAGTCGTACAGCGATCGCATGATCTCGGCGTTGTTGATCACGCTTTCGCGCTGGTCGCGCACCCGCCCGGTCAGCGAGCCGGTCAGCACGGCGACGGCGAGGAAGATCAGAAGCGCGAACAGCTCCTGCGGCTGGGCGACCGTGAAGGTGTAGAGGGGCGGGATGAAAAAGAAATTGTAGGCGACGAACGAGGCGAACGAGGCGATGACCGCGGCCCGCGTGCCGAAGCGAACGCCGCTGAACAGCACGGCGGTCAGGAAGATCATCGACAGATTGGGAAGCTTGAGCAAGGTCGGTCAGCGCTTCGCCGACGAGGACGGCGCAAGCCGACGGACGCAAGAGCCGCGGCGATCTCCGCGTTCAGCCCCTGCAGGCTGAGGTTCCGCGCGAATTTTCGCCAGATGGGAGGCTTCGCCTCCTCGCTGGGGATGACGTGAACCTCGATCGGGCCGGCCTGACGGATCAGCTGTTCGGGCAGCGAACGTCCGAACAGGCGCCCCCAAAAACCCGAGCGCGACTGGCCGACGACGATCTGGGTGACGTTCTCGCGGCGGGCGAGGCGCAAAATTTCGGCTGGATAGTCGCTGCCCTGGAGCCGCATCGTGTCGCCGCCGAGCCGCTCCGCGAGCCCGAATGTCTTGGCGATCTGGTTCGCGTTCCTGGCGTCCGCCTCCTGGACGACCGGCTCGATGGTGACCGCGGTCCAGCCGGCGTTGAGCGAGGTGGCGAGCTGGGCGGCCCGCCGCACGACGCGCTCGGACACTTCATCCGCGCCGACGCAGGCGAGCAGGCGCTCGGAGGCCGCCCAGGGGCCCTCGATCGCCTTCTGGCGCAGATAGTCGACCATCTGGTCGTCGACCCGGTCGGCCGTGCGGCGGAGCGCCAGTTCGCGCAGCGCGGTCAGATTGCCGGGGGTGAAGAAGTTCTGGGTGGCGCGCCGCGCCGTCTCCGGCACATAGACCTTGCCTTCGTTCAGGCGCTGAATGAGCTCGTCCGGGGTGATGTCGACCAGGACGACGTCGGTCGCCTCCTGAAGCACGCGGTCGGGCACCGTCTCCCGCACGACGACGCCGGAGATGCTCGAGACGACGTCGGCGAGACTTTCAAGGTGCTGGATGTTGAGCGCCGTCCATACGTTGATGCCGGCGTCGAGCAACTCCTGGACGTCCTGCCAACGCTTGGGATGGCGGCTCTCGGGAGCATTCGTGTGGGCGAGCTCGTCGACGACGATCAGCTTGGGCTTGCGCGCAAGCGCCGCGTCGATGTCGAACTCGCCGATCGTGCGGCCGCGATATTCGACCATGCGGCGCGGCAGAACCTCGAGTCCCTCGAGGAGAGCGCCCGTCTCGGCGCGCCCATGCGTTTCGACGAGGCCGACGACGACGTCAACGCCCTCCTCCTTCAGCCGACGCGCGCCTTGCAGCATGACGAAGGTCTTGCCGACGCCGGGCGCGGCCCCGAGGAACACCTTCAGCCGGCCAACGGTCTCCCGCCGCGCTGCCGCCAGGAGCGCGTCCGGGTTGGGGCGTCCGTCGTGGGGCCGGCTCGATTGGGCCATCAGCGCTCGTCGTTGGTTACGACGACTTTAGCTGATCCAGCGCCAAATTCAGCTGCAAAATGTTGGCGCGGGGCTGGCCTATCAGCCCGAACGTCTGCTTCTCGACATTCGCCTCAACCAGAGTGGCCGATCTGGTCTTCGCACCCTCGCGCCAGAGCGACGCAGCCAAGAAAGCGATAGGTATGCGTTCCATGTTGCCAAGGGATGGATCGAAGCCGAGGGCGGTGCGCTCCGGTTGACCCTCGCCTCGGCCCAGTAGAAGACCGCCAGCGCCGCGACGAAGATGTCCGCCATCGCCACGAGCAATGCGCGCGCCTGGCGGGTCCTGACCATTCAATCCCGGTCGCCAATGTTTACGACCTTGCGCTTCAACGATGGTCTCGAATTGCCGGCGCAAAACGCGACCGGCGCGCCACGAGCAGGAGATGGGTGGCGCGTTCCAGGAATCCGGGTTTTGTCGCGTAGGCCTCCTCGAGCCGCTCGAGCTCGTCGGAAAACTCGTCGTCAATCGCCAAGGATGCGGGATTCCAGCGAGGGTCAGGCGCGAAGCGATTATGAAACACATCGAGGCCGCGCAGGTCCTCGATATCGAGATGCTCGGCAAAATACGTCCGCAGTTCCGACGCGGTGAAGAGATGAAAGCCGAGCTCGATATGGCGGCCGTCACAGAGTTCGATTTCGAACTGGTCTCGGCCATTATCGTGTCTGAACCGACGCGCCTTCTCAATCGAATTGACAAGGACAGTCGGAGTGCTGCCGACAGCGCGAACTGTGGCTATGAAGCAGCCTGAGGTGACGGGTGCGATTTCCGCGGAGATCTTCGGCAAACTCGCGACCGGCAGATGGCTGAGGACGCTATAAAGGCAAAGCGTAAGGTCCACCGAGGCGTCGGCTTCGGGCAATTCGCCCATAAGGTCTGAAACATCGAACGTGAGATTAACCCCGGGAACCTCAGAAAGTCTCCGGGCCAGCAGCCGCGCTCGTTGGACTTGCGCCCGCGCGACGTCAAAACCGCGGGCGGTAATGTTTGTAAATCCCGACGCGTGGGCACGCGCGACGATCCGACGTAGCCATGTACCCGGACCGCGACCCGCATCGAGAATGGCGATCGATTTGGCGCCGGTAGCGCGCAGGTCCGTCAGTTTCGTTTCAAGGAGCGCCCAGATCCGGCGGTCGGCATAGGCGTGCAAGCCGCTAAAGGCAAACAGGCGGGTCGGATCGCCATCGGCATATGCGACGTAGTCGGCGCCCGATTGATTGTAAGCCGCCGCGACGATTGCGGACGGGCTGCCGTGAACCTCTGGACTGGGATCGCGGAAAAGATGTCGTCTGGACAAGTCTGCCTCTATCCGTAGAAACTTGGATTGTGGTTCGGCTTCAAAATCGAGACCAATGGTCGCGTCGGCGGCGTATTCTTCCGCTCGCGGATCAGCGCCTCCTAGCGTCGAACGCGGCGAAAACTCCACATGGAATGATGGTCGTACGCATAAGGGGTTCGTAAGACACCATCACTGGATGCACGCCTGAATGGTGACCGCCGACGTCAAAGGCAGGGAGGGCTGGCCCTTGAACCTGATGGCGGCGGTTCTGACGCGCTCGTCCGACTGTCGCCAGCGTGCGATTTGGCAACGATCACGGTGTCGAGCATACTGAGCTTGGTTTCAATTCGAACGAGCGCGTCGCTCTGCTCGGCTGGACAACGGGCGAGCCGCCGGTCGACAGCCGCGTAAGCCTTGGCCGCCTGCGTCTTCAATTTGTGGGTAGCAAGCCCCAGCGACCCTAGACGGAGCTTCCTCTTTCCTACGTGATGAAGTGATTGAAATTTCAGCAGAAGCGGGGTTCGCGATGCCCAAGATGTAGCCATGTAAAATTATATTTATTTGTTGATATTTGTGGAGTTACTGCCTATGATGCGGCCATGTACATCGAATCGGTCCGGAACCGCGACTCGCCCCCGGCGATCCTCCTGCGCGAGAGCTACCGCGAGGGCGGCAAGGTCAAGAAGCGCACGCCGCTGAACCTGTCCGACTGGCCGCGCGAGCGGATCGCAGGCTTCAAGGCGCTGTTGAAGGGCGGCGTGGTCATCCCGGCCGACCAGGAGGCTATCGCGATCCTCCGTTCCCTGCCGCACGGCCATGTTGGGGCAGCCCTCGGCACGGCGCGCAAGATCGGTCTCGACCGGCTCATCGGACCCGCGGGCGACCGCTGCCGGGATCTCGTGCTGGCGCTCACGGTCAGCCGGGTCCTCGACCCCGGCTCGAAGCTCGCGGCCGCCCGCGCGCTCTCGCCGGACTCCGCGGCCTCCAGCCTCGGCGCCGAGCTCGGCCTCGGCGCGGTCGACGAGGAGGAGCTCTACCGCGCCCTCGACTGGCTGGCGGTCCGGCAGAAAGATATCGAGACGGCGCTGGCCCGCCGCCATCTCACCGCCGGCACGCTGGTGCTCTACGATGTGACGTCGAGCTACATGGAAGGCCGCTGCTGCCCGCTCGCCCAGTTCGGCTACAATCGCGACGGCAAGAAGGGCAAGCTGCAGATCGTCTATGGCCTGCTCTGCGCGTCCGATGGCTGTCCGATCGCCATCGAGGTGTTCGAGGGCTCGACCGGCGACCCCGCGACGCTCGGCAACCAGGTCGCCAAGCTGAAGCAGCGCTTCGGCCTCGACCATGTCGTCCTGGTCGGCGACCGGGGCATGATCACCGAGGCCCGGATCACCGAGGATATCAAGCCGGCCGGGCTCGACTGGATCACCGCGCTGCGCGCCCCGGCGATCCGCGGCCTGCTCGAGGGCGGCGCCTTCCAGATGTCGCTGTTCGACGAGCGCGACATGGCGGCGATCACCTCACCGGATTTCCCGGGCGAGCGCCTGATCCTGTGCCGCAATGCGGCGCTCGCCGCCGAGCGCGCCCGCAAGCGCGAGGATCTGCTGGCCGCCACCGAGCGCGAGCTTGCCCGCATTGCAACCGGCGTCGCCCGCACGCGCGCCCCGCTCCGGGGCAAGGCGGAGATCGGCATGGCGGTCGGCGCCGTCCGCGACAAGCACAAGATGGCCAAGCACTTCGCCCTCGAGATCACCGACACGACCTTCACCTTCGCCCGCAAGACCGCCGAGATTGCCGCCGAGGCGGCGCTCGACGGCCTGTACGCCGTGCGCACCAGCCTGCCCGCAACGGCGCTCGACGACGCCGCCACGGTCCGCAGCTACAAATCCTTGAGCCTCGTGGAGCACGCGATCCGCTCGCTCAAGACCGTCGATCTCCGCGTCCGGCCGGTCTATCACTGGCTCCCCGACCGGGTGCGCGCCCATGTCTTCCTCTGCATGCTCGGCTATTATCTCGAATGGCACATGCGCCAGCGCCTGGCGCCCATGCTCTACGACGATGCCGACAAGCAAGCCGCCGAGGCGCTCCGCGCCAGCGTGGTCGCCAAGGCGCAACGCTCCCCCGCCGCCGTCACCAAGCAGACCACCGGCCGGACCGAGGACGGTCTCCCCGTCCATAGCTTCCAGACCCTCCTCGCCGACCTCGCGACCCTCACCCGAAACACCGTCGCCACCGCCATCGCGCCAGACCATCCCTTCACCATCACTGCACGGCCCACCCCCATCCAGAAAAAGGCCTTCGACCTCCTCGGCGTCGCCCGTACCCAGTAGAGACCCCCGCTGACAGGAACTTATCCCGTCAGGTCAAAGACATGCGTTTAACGAAAGAGGAAGCTCCGCCTAGAAGTGAACCACTCAAGCTTTCAGTTCCCATTGCCATTGCGACCTCCCGGGTCTGGGAGGGTGGTCGTCGTCGCGACATTTCCATTTCCACAGCCGATCGCGTGACCGAACGCTACGCCACTCGCCGCCTTGCCGGATTGCCATACGCGTCGACATCGAGCACTGCCTCCAACTCCAGTCCGTTGGGCAGCATGATCACGGATTGCGGGCGGCGTTGGCACTCGTACATGGCGTAGCGGATCGCTTCTTTTTGGTTCACGAACAGCCCGCCGCACAGGCTATGTGCGTCTCTGACGACCCAGCGTCCGCAATGATCCTGCCCGATAAACAGGCAGGAGCCTACGGCGGTCGCGGGTTTGACGTTCGGTTGCTGAAGCATGAAATTCTCCTCGCATTGGCGTCGATGCTCGATGCGCCCGCTTAGGGGGAGCGATCGTCGCCGTTCTGAAGGACCATGGCATCCGGCGCGAGAGCGGCCCGTCAGTGCGGGACGCCGACCAGGAGCTGTGCCGCCAGCCCAAAGTAGAGCGCGATCACCATGAGCGCGCCGAGACGGACGAACATGGCCGAAGGCGCCGGCGGCTCCTCCGCACTCGCAGCATCGAAATCGGCTATCGAACGTCCCCGGATTCGCATTGCCACCATTGCATTCGGCGCCTGACTAAGCATGGATGAATCTCCGTTTTGTCGTTTCGCCGACATTTGGCGCTGGGCGCATAAGAGTTCGAGACGGAATGCGCGGCCTTCGCATAAGAATTCGATAAACGCGACGTCGATCAGTGCAATTGGGCAGCAGACCGGCTTACAAACCCAAATGGGATGCGACGAGGGCGCTCGTCATCAACAGGGCGACGAAGAAAATGAGGCCGACCATGCTGCCCCACCGGTAGCTGACAGAAGCCGTCACGAGCACGAGGCTCCAGAAGAAGACTGAAAAAGCTTTCATAGGATTGCTTAAACCACTTTCGCCTCCGCGACGCTGTCGCGGAACCCGGACGTCCCCTTATCCAACATCCGAGCGCAAATATTCCAGATGGTATGCACCCTCTCGCCGTAAGGAACTCGTAATCTTGTAGCGGCCGCTAGAACGTGTGACCCTGTGCGGCAAGGAAGTGTTCGGCGATCGGTCCGAGGGCGAGCGCGGGCAGGTATTGCAAAAGCGTGAGGATCAAGATCACGGCGAGCAGAAAGCCTATGAACAACGGGCCGTCGCTCGGCATCGTCCCCGCCGACGGTTTGGCCTTCTTCTTTGCCGCTAGCGACCCGGCGATCGCAAGGATCGGTATGGCGTGGGCAAAGCGCCCGAAATACATGGCGGCTGCGGTCGTGACGTTGTATCCAGGGCGTGTTCGCGCTGAGCCCGGCGAAGGAGGAGCCGTTGTCGGCGGCGCTCGACGCATAGGCGTAGACAATCTCGGTGAGCCCGTGCGGGCCGACGAGCGCGCCAATGCGCTAGGAGTGGGAGCAGCCCGTGGCGTTGAAGAGCGTTTCAGCCTAACCGGAGAGCTCGACCTCGCTGGTCAGGACTAGAACATGCGCGAAACCCTTCAGACCTTGCGATCATGATCTCCCGCACCTGCCATCAATCGTAGTATTGCCACGCCACCAAGGACGGACCTGTCCTTCATTCAACGGCGCTGCAACATCGACTAGGCCCTTCTTGGGGCAGGCGCAGTCGCAAAGAACCACTACGCCCGACATACCGCCGAACGGCGAATGTCCTCGAAGAGCGAGGTCCGGGTCGACTCTTGCGACATCAGCACTTGGAGACTACGAGGACTTTAGCCCATCCAGCGCCAAGTTCAGCCGCAAAATGTTGACCCGGGGCTCGCCGATCAGCCCGAAGGCCGGCCGTTCGATCGCGCCCTCGACCAGCGCGCGCACCCGGTCCTCCGGGAGGCCGCGCGCCTTGGCGACGGAAGCGACCTGCGCCAGCGCGGTCGACGGCGACACGTCGGGGTCGAGTTCCGAGGCCGACGTGGTCACGGCGTCCGCCGGAACCGGGCCGGGACCGGCCATCGCGCGCCACGCCTCCACGCCCGCCTTAACCCGGTCGACGAGCGCCTTCGAGGTTGGGCCGAGGTTGGAGCCGGACGAATTGGCGGCGTTGTAGGGGTCATCGATCGTCTTCGACGGATCTTTGGGGTCCGGCTCGTTAGTCGCGGACGGGCGCGGATGGAAATAACGGTCAGTCTTGAAGTACTGCCCAATCAGGGCCGAACCGACGACCGACCCCGTCCTTCTCGATCAGGCTTCCATTGGCCTGGCGCGGCAGGGCGACTTGCGCGATTCCGGTCACGGCCAACGGATAGATGAGGCCGGTCAGCGCGGAAAACATAATGAGCAGGACGACCGCGGGACGCACGTGTTGGAGCATGGGAACGACTCCTTGAACTTGAATTCAGGCCAGATGCAAGGCTGCGACGACGAGGTCGATCGCCTTGATGCCGATGAACGGCGCAATGAGGCCGCCGACGCCGTAGATCAAAAGATTGCGCCTGAGCAGCGCCGCCGCGCCGACCGGCCGATAGGCGACGCCCTTCAGCGCGAGCGGGATCAGCGCGACGATGATCAGCGCGTTGAAGATGACCGCCGACAGGATCGCCGACTGCGGCGAGGCGAGCCGCATCACGTTGAGCGCGGCAAGCGCCGGGTAGGTTGCAAGGAACATGGCCGGCAGGATAGCGAAATACTTCGCAACGTCGTTGGCGATGGAAAAGGTCGTCAGCGAGCCGCGCGTCATCAGGAGCTGCTTGCCGATCTCGACGATCTCGATGAGCTTGGTCGGATTGGAGTTGAGGTCGACCATGTTGCCGGCCTCGTGCGCAGCCTGCGTGCCGGTCTGCATGGCGACGCCGACGTCCGCCTGGGCGAGCGCCGGCGCGTCGTTGGTGCCGTCGCCGCACATGGCGATGAGCCGGCCACCGGACTGCTCCTTCCGGATGTAGACAAGCTTGTCCTCCGGCGTCGCCTCGGCGAGGAAGTCGTCGACGCCCGCTTCGGACGAAATCGCGGCCGCGGTGATCGGATTGTCGCCGGTCACCATCACGGTGCGGATGCCCATGGCGCGCAGCGCCGCGAAGCGCTCCTTGATCCCGGGCTTGACGACGTCCTTCAGATGGATGACGCCGAGCAGCTTGCCGCCGTCGGCGACGGCGAGCGGCGTGCCGCCCGACGTCGCGATCCGCTCGACCGCCTGCCGGAACTCCGACGGCGTCTTCTCCTGCGCCAGCTTGAGGTAGCGCAGGATCGAGTTGATCGCGCCCTTGCGAATCGAGCGGCCGCCGATATCGATGCCGGAAATGCGCGTCTGCGCGGTGAAGGGAATGACCGAGGTCTCGGCCGGATCCGGCGTCGGCTCGGCAAGTCGGTACTCGCCCTTGGCGAGCGCCACGATCGAGCGGCCTTCCGGCGTCTCGTCGGCGAGACTTCGAGGCGAGCGCCGCTGCGGCGAGGTCCTCGGTTCGGACGCCGCGCACCGGCAGGAACTCTGTCGCCATGCGGTTGCCGAAGGTGATCGTGCCCGTCTTGTCGAGCAGCAGCGTGTCGACGTCGCCCGCGGCCTCGACCGCGCGGCCGGACGTGGCGATGACGTTGAAGCGGATTAGCCGATCCATGCCGGCGATGCCGATCGCCGACAGGAGGCCTCCGATCGTGGTCGGAATGAGGCAGACGAGAAGCGCAATCAGCACCGTCGCCGATAGGTCCGTGCCCGAGTACCTCGCGATCGGCCAGAGCGTGACGCAGACGATCAGGAAGATGATGGTCAGCCCCGACAACAGGATCGAGAGCGCCAGCTCGTTCGGCGTCTTCTGACGTTCGGCGCCTTCGACGAGCGCGATCATGCGGTCGAGGAAAGTCGACCCCTGCGCCGCGGTGATCTTGACCTTGATGAAGTCGGAGAGAACGGTCGTGCCGCCGGTCACGGCCGAGCGGTCGCCGCCCGACTCGCGAATGACCGGCGCGGATTCGCCGGTAATCGCGGATTCGTTGACCGAAGCGACGCCTTCGATGATGTCGCCGTCGCCGGGGATGAGTTCGCAGGCCTCGACCAGCACGACATCGCCAACGCGAAGGTCGAGTGCGTTCACGCTCTCGACGGGGCCGGCCAAATTCTTGGGGTCGACGTAGCGCCTGGCGAGTGTATCGCTGCGCGTGCGGCGCAGCGCATCGGCCTGCGCCTTTCCGCGGCCTTCCGCCACCGCCTCGGCGAAATTGGCGAACAGCACCGTGAACCATAGCCAGAACGCGATCTGGCCGGAGAACCACGCCGAGCCGTTGTGCGCGACGAGATCCCGGACGAAGAACAGCGTCACCAGCAGCGAGACGACCTCGGTGAAGAAGATGACGGGGTTCTTCGCCAAAGCGCGCGGGTCGAGCTTGCGCAGCGCGTCGACCGCCGCGGCGCCGATGATCTTGCTGTCGAAGAGGCTCTTCGGTTGTGTCTTCTTGGACGACATGGGCCGCGACTTCAATCAGAAGGTCTTTCCGTCGAGCATCAGGAAGTGCTCGACGACGGGCCCGAGCGACAGGGCCGGGAAATATTGCAGGAGGTAGAGAATGACGATCACGCCGACGAGCAGCCCGACAAACAGTGGGCCGTCGGTCGGGAAGGTGCCGGCAGAAGCCGGAACTCTCTTCTTCGCCGCGAGCGAGCCGGCGAGCGCCAGCACCGGGATGACATAGGCGAACCGGCCGAGAAGCATGGCGAGGCCGCCCGTCGTGTTGAACCAGAGCGTGTTGCCGTTGATCCCGGCGAAGGCCGAGCCGTTGTTGGCGTTGCTCGAGGCGAAGAGATAGATGATCTCGGACAGGCCGTGCGGACCGCTGTTGCCGAGGCTGTCGAGCGCGGTTTTGAGCAGCACGGAGGCGCCCGTGAAGCCGAGCACGATCAGCGGATAAATCAACACCGCAAGCATCGCGAATTTCATTTCGCGCACCTCGATCTTCTTGCCGAGATATTCGGGCGTGCGGCCGACCATCAACCCGGCGACGAACACGGCGATGATCGCAAGCACGAGGAAGCCGTAGAGCCCGGCCCCGACGCCGCCCGGCCAGATGCAGCCCGCGAGAAGGTTGAACATAGGGACCAGGCCGCCCAGCGGCGTCAGCGAATCGTGCATCGTGTTGACCGACCCCGTGCTGGTGCCGGAGGTGGCGGTCGCGTAGAGCACGGACATGGCCTGACCGTTGCGGATCTCCTTGCCTTCGAGATTGCCCGCCGCGGGGTCGACTCCCTGCGCCGTCAACAAGGGATTTCCGGCCGTCTCCGACCAGTAGGCGACGCCGACGCCGACGATGAAGAAAACGGCCATGGCGGCCAGAATGGCGCGCCCCTGCCGCATGTCGCCGACCGCGCGGCCGAAGAAGAGAACGGAGGTGACCGGGATCAGCAACAGGGCCCAGATCTCCAACATGTTGGACCAGGCGTTCGGATTCTCAAATGGGTGAGCCGCATTGGCGTTGAAAAAGCCGCCGCCGTTGGTGCCGAGCTCCTTGATGATCTCCTGGCTCGCGACCGGCCCGATGGAAATCGTCTGCTTCGCCCCTTCGAGCGTCGTCGCGTCGACCGCGCCGGCCAGCGTCTGCGGCATGCCCAAGGCGACAAAGACCAGGGCGCCGACGACCGAGATCGGCAGCAGGATGTAGAGCGTGACGCGGGTCATATCGACCCAGAAGTTGCCGACGGTCGTCGCGCTCGAGCGGGCGAATCCGCGCACCAGCGCGAAGGCCATCGCAAGGCCCGTCGCGGCCGACAGGAAATTGTGCACGGTGAGGCCGAGCATCTGGGTCAGATGGCTCATCGTGGTCTCGCCGCCGTAGTTCTGCCAGTTGGTGTTGGTGATGAAGCTGCTCGACGTGTTGAAGGCGAGATCGGGCGGCACGGCGTCGAACCCGCGCGGGTTCAGCGGCAGGACGTTCTGCAGCCGCTGGATGGCGTAGAGCGACAGGAAGCCGACGATGGAAAAGACCACCATCGCGATCGTGTAGGCGAACCAGTCCTGCTCGCGGGCGGGATTGACCCCCGCGACGCGATAAAGCGCGCGCTCGACCGGCCCCAGCACGGGGCTCAGGAACGTCCTTTCGCCCGCATAGACCCGGGCGATGAACGCGCTGAGCGGAACGGCGCAGGCCACAACAAGGGCAAGCACCAGCACAATCTGCGACCAGCCGACGAGCGTCATCGCGAATTCCTCGAGGTTTAGAATTTTTCCGGACGAATTAACGTATAGAGAAGGTAGAGGCCCAGCAGGACGGCGACGACCAGCCCGATAATCGGTTCGCTCATTGACGATCCCCTAGAGTTGCCGCAAGCCGACGGCGTAGAGGCCCATGATTCCGATGACCGCAAACCCAAGCACGACGAACGCGAGATCGAGCATGACCGCCTCCTTGCGCGTCGGCGTGGTACGCAGTGTGCCGTAAGTTTTCGATTGCGATTCACCTCGACCCGCATAAGGATTTCATAAAGCCAGCGGGCCCCATGAATGGGAGTGCTTGACACGCGCGGTCGCTGACCGCTTTGAGATGGATCAAAAGGGACTTTTAACTCTTACGGGGCGCTGAATACGCTTTGTTAGCAAAAACGTCCGAGGCGCCGTATAGCGGCGCCTGCACCGGAGCCGCGAGGACAAGCGCTACCCGACCAACTTTGGAGAAAAGCATTGCTGCATTTTTCTGGATCTTCAAAAGGAGGCTGGCGTGTCGCCGGGACGGCCTTGGCCTTGGCCGGCGCGATCGCGCTGGCGGGCTGCGGCAAGAAGCAGGAGGCGCAAGCCGTCACGGGGCAGGTCATCGCGCATATCGGCCCGGACGACGTGACGCAGCAGGAGCTCGAAAACGAACTTCGCCTGGCCAGCATTGCCGCCGACAAGCGCAGCGACGAGGTGGTCAAGGCTGCGCTGACCCGCATCCTCGAGCGCAAGTATCTTGTCCAGCAGGCGATCGCGGCCAAGCTCGACCGCGAACCGACGGTTCATCTCGATCTCCTGCGGTCCCACGAACAGGTTCTGGCCGGAGCCTATGTCCAGCGTGACCTCCGCCAGAAGGTCGCCACCATCTCAAACAACGAAATTGACCAGTATATACAGGCTCATCCAGACAGATTTGCCAATCGGAAAGTTTTCCAGATTGAGCAGGTCTCGTTCGCGCCGCAGAAGGATATGGAGTCTCTCGCCTCGGCGACAAAAGACTTCAAGACGATGGATCAGGTCGAGGCGAAGCTGAACGACCTTGGCATTAAATACAACCGAGGCCCCGCCGCGCTGGACAGCGCGACCCTGCCGCCGGAAATGCTGAAGCCGCTCGAAGCGAGAAAGGCCGACGACATCTTCTTCGTCCGCTCGAGGACAAGCGCGAGCTTTTTCAAGGTGGTTTCGGCGGACGACAGGCCGCTAGCCGGCGATCAGGCCACTCTGCTCGCCAAGCGCGAACTCGCCTCGGATTTGGCCAAGAAGGAAGCGCAAGATACGTCCGCCGCCGTGCTTTCCGGCGCCAAGCTCGAGGGCGACTACGCACGGATCATGACGGCCGCCGCGACGCCGACGACGCCGGCCGCGACGCCGGCGGCGGGCGGCGAGGCGCCGGCTGGAGAGGCGCAGAACGCCGAGAAGCCGGCTGGAGAGGCGCCGGCCGGAGAGCCGCAGAAAGCCGGCGAGGAGCAAAAGGAAGCGCCAAAGAACTGACGTTGCGCGTCGTCGACGCCGCAAACGTCGATTTGCGGCGCCTCCTGGCGGCCCCGCCCGTCCGCAGATCCGCGGAAGTTGCTCGCCGGAAAGCCCAATCGACGATGCGCCCGCCGCCGAAGGCGGCGCGCATCTCGACCAAACGATTGGGATCGCCGACCCCGCGGCGATCAGGGCCGAGCCTCCTCTGAGCCGATGATTCTTCATCGCGGCGAGCAGCGGATCGGCGAGTTGCGGCGCGACGATCGCGACGATCCTGCCCTCGTTGGCGATGTTGAGCGAAAGACAGAGAGGACCCCGCCATCGCGATGTCGTTGTTGGTCCCGTTGGCCGCCAGGCAGTGGCTGCGCGCCGGCAACGACCAGTCTGCATTCGACGTCGCAGCCGGCCGCATGGTTCTTTCGACTCGGTCGCGCCCGACCATTTCGCGCGCCACGATTAGCCGCATGATCTCGTTGGCTCCTTCCAGGATCTGGTGCACGCGCAGGTCGCGCACGAGCTTTTCAACGCCATAGTCGGCGAGATAGCCGTAGCCGCCGAACATCTGCAGCGCGTTGCTGGCGACAGTGAATCCCGCGTCCGTGGCAAAGCGCTTGGCCATCGCGCAGAGTGCCGTTGCATCGGGCGCCTTCGCGTCGAGCGCGGCCCGCCCGCCAGAGCAGCGTGCGCGCGGCTTCCAGCTCCGTCGCCATGTCTGCGAGGGGCGCATTGTCGCCGGCGACGAAACGGGCTCGCGCCGACTGGCGCCTGGACAGTGAACTTATTTACCAATCTCCCTGTCGACGAGAGTCGTGGATTCTCGCGCCAAGCACGCGCAAACGATAAGGCGACGGGCAGGTGAAAGCGGCTGTCCTGGAGCGGCGCGGCGCCGACGGCGTGAGCTGGCGCGACTTTCCCGATCCCAAGCCTGGTTCAAATGAATCCGTGCTGCGCGTCGCGGCCTCGGCGCTCAACCGGGTCGATCTCTACATGCGGGACAACGGCGCCAGCATCACTCCAATAGCTTGCGATTGACGTCTGGAGATGGGCCGGCAGAAGCTCGGTCCCCGAGCTCGACGAGATCGAGCGCGTCGATCGCCGCGGTCCGCGCGGCCTCGGCCTGTCTCAACGAACGCTCCAGCTGCTCGGTGCTGGCTCTGCTGCTGCCCGAAAGCACGATCCCGCCGATGGCGAGGGCGATCGCGACGATCATCCGGACCGGAGTGAAGTCGAGCGCGCCGAGCATCATGAAGACGAGCGCCGCCGGGCCGATGACGGCGGAGGCGCGCCCGGCCAGCATGAGCCTGCGGCTGCGCACGATCGCCTCTCGGAGCTCCTCGATCCGAAGCTCGAGCCGCTCGATGTCTTCCATGAGCGCAAAAATCCGGTTTGAACTTCGATTCCTTAGGCCGCATATGGGTTCGGCAGATCAAGGTTTCACGAGCCGTCCCCTCGCGGAGCGGCAAGGCCCGATTGACCGTCCATAACCCAGGAAAGCTGCCTAATGTCCCATTTGTTCAGCGAATTCAGACTGCGCGACGTCACGTTCGCCAACCGCATCGGCGTGTCTCCGATGTGCCAGTATTCCTGCGACGACGGTTTCGCCAACGACTGGCATTTCGCCCATCTTTCCGCGCGCGCCGTCGGCGGCGCCGGCGTGGTGTTCACCGAAGCGGCGGCGGTCGCGCCGGAAGGGCGGATCTCGCCGCAGGATCTCGGCGTCTGGAGCGAAAAACACTTCGAGCCGCTCGAGCGGATCGCCCGCTTCATCAAGGCGCAAGGCGCCGTCCCCGGCGTTCAGCTTGCCCACGCCGGGCGGAAGGGGAGCGTCTATCGCCCCTGGTCAGGTCAGGGCAGCATTCCCGAATCCGAAGGGGGATGGCGGACCGTCGGGCCGAGCCCCATTTCCTTCGGCAAGGGATACGCGGCGCCGGAGGAGCTGAGCCGAGACGGCATCCTGGCGCTGCAGCAGGCCTTCGCGACCGCCGCCGAACGAGCCTACGCCGCCGGGTTCCGTACCATCGAAGTCCATGCCGCGCACGGATATCTCGTCCACCAGTTCCTGTCCCCACTCAGCAACCGCCGCGCCGACGCCTATGGCGGGTCGTTCGACAACCGCACGCGCTTCCTGCGCGATTGCGTGGCGGCCGTCCGAGCCGCCCTGCCCGATTCCTGTCCGCTGTTCGTCCGCATTTCCGCGACCGACTGGACCGACGGCGGCTGGGACCTCGAGCAGTCGATCGAGCTTTCGCGGCGCCTGAAGGACCTCGGCGTCGACGCGATCGACTGCTCGTCGGGCGGCAATGTCGAAAGCGCGAAAATCCCCGTCGGCCCCGGCTATCAGGTTCCGTTCTCGCACCGAATTCGCCGCGAAGCGGGGATGGCGACCGCGGCCGTCGGCATGATCATCGACCCGGCCCAGGCGGATCAGATCATCCGCAACGGCGAGGCCGACATCGTGCTGCTCGCCCGCGAGCTCTTGCGCGACCCCTATTGGCCGCTCGGCGCCGCCCGCGAGCTCGGACAGGCCATGTCGTGGCCGGTCCAATATCTGCGCGCCGCGCCGAAGGACTCGCCCGAGCGCGTCGCGGCGCACGAGATCGATTGACGCGCTGCCGGCGGTCGGCGACCTGGCCCCCTCCCCCGCCCTTCGGGCGGTCCCCCCTCCCCCGCTTTCGCAGCTACGGGATTCACACAAGTGATTTGCCGTGAGCGATGGCGTATCCGTCGAGCATTGCGGTGAGGCGTCTCCAGCCGTCGGCCATGGTTTTTGGGCCTGGCGGCTTGTAGTAGCCGTGCCAGCCACCGAGGCGGGCGGTTATCCAGGCGAGCCAGGAGAGCGAGCCGCGAGGGTGCGGATTTTTCTGCTTGACGGTCTTTCCCTCGAGGGTCCGGCCGATGGCGTCGGCGGCCTCGATCAGGCTTTCGTCGATGACGTCGGTGGCGGGACGGGCGCTCGCGCTGCGGGCGTCGGTGAGTTGGAGGATGCGCGTGGCCGCGACGATGCCGAGGGCGGCGAGATTGAACAAGCGGCGCGCGCCCTCGACTTGGGTTTCTTCAAGGGCGAGGCCGTCGCGTGAGCACGCGGAAGACCTCTTCGATGCGCCAGCGAAGGCGGTAGAGCCGGATGATCTCCAGCGCATCTTCGGCGTTCTCGACAGGCAAGGTGGTCAACAGCCGCCACAGGACTGGCTTTGCATCGGCGGGCGGTCGATTTCGCGCGCCACGACGACGCGCAACTGGCAGGATTTGGGGTCGGCGCAGGCGCGCCGGTCTTGGGTTTGGCGATCGTCACCGAGCCGAACGACACCGCCACGCGGGCGATCCGGCCGCGCGCGCCCGGCTTCCGCGGCTGGCTCGGCGCAAGGGCCACGTCAATCTCGATCGCCCGGCGAACCCGTCCGCCGCCGCGAACAACAGGCCGCCGTCGGCCAGCTTGCGGTCGGCGCGCGCCCTGGTGATCACGTCGACGTTGGCGGGCTTCCGGGCGAAGGCTTGGTGATGTCATTCTCTCGATCGCCGACGGCCACGATGGCGGCCGCGTCCGCCAGCGTCGCGAGGCGATTTCCGCCGCCTCGATCCAACGCATCAATTCCTTGTCTTGCAAATGCCGCTTCTGGCGGTGCTTTTCGATCTTGCGGTAGGCTTCGCAGGCGGCCGCTTTTTTCCTCCCCGGCGTGCGGCGGAGGGTACCATGCGAAGCATGGTGGAGGGGCAGAGCCGCAGCGTTACCCGAACATCTTCCTACCCCCGACCCAGGTCTGGCTCACCTTGATATTCATCAGTGCCTCCGGATCGACAGCATAGGGGTCCCTTTCCAGGATCGTGAGGTCTGCGAGCTTGCCCGATTCCAGCGTGCCGAGCTGGTCCGCCATGCCGATCTGGCCGGCGGCGTGGATCGTCACCGCCCGCAGCGCGTCCGTCAGCGACACCGCCTGGCCGGGGCCGACCACGGAGCCGTCGACGCTGCACTTGCGCGTGACCGCCGCCTGCACGAGCTGCAGCGTGCCGATGTTCGAGCAGGGCGCGTCGGTGTGGATGGTGAACGGCAGGCCGAGGCGAACGCAGTCGGCGGCCGGGTCCATGCGAGCGGCCCGCTCCGGGCCGAACAATTGGTCGCGATAGGCGGCGCCGTAGAAGTAGACGTGGTTCATCAGGAAGCTCGGCTGCACCCCGAGCTTCGCCATGCGCTCGATCTGCTCGGGCCGCGTGATCGTGCAATGCTCGATCCGGTTGACGCCGGTTGAGGGATAGGCGCCGTAGGCGGCTTCGATTGCGTCGAGCGCGATGTCGAGGGTCTCGTCGCCGTTGCAATGGATCGACACCGGCCAGCCCTGCGCCTTGACCTCGGCGACCATCGCCTTGAGCTGCTGGGCGTCGAAATTCGGCCGCCCCTTGTCCGTGGCGTGGAGATAGGGGACGGTCTGCGCGGCGGTCTTCGTCTGATTGGAGCCGTCCCCGACGATCTTTATCGCATAGATCGTCAACATGGTGTTCGGGATCTGAGTCGCGAGCGCTCCGTGGCCGTATTTCTTGTACGGCTCCGCGTCCTTCATCGATTCGTACATGAGGCTGATGCTGGCGCGGCAGGGCGAGATGGCCGCGACGCGCTCGTAGCCCTCGAGCAGATCGCCGAACACCAGCACGCCCGCCTCATGCACCGACGTATTGCCGTAGGAAGCATTGATCTTCAGCCAGTCGACCACCGCCTTGCCGGCGAGCTGCGGCGTGATCTTCGGGATCGCGACGGCGAATTTCTTCAGCGCGGATTCCTCATAGATCATGCCGTTGAGCTTGCCCGCGCAATCGCGGCCGAACCGTCCGCCGCCCGGCAGGTCGCCGATGTTCGGCCGGAATTTTGGCGGCGGCGAAGGCGGCGCCGTTGCCGGCCGCGGTGTGCATGTTGATGTAATAGACGAGGATCGGATGATCCTTCGACACGGCGTCGAGGTCGGCCATCATCAGATCGCCTCCCTGCAGCAGATTGTCGAAGCTGGTGAACAGGAGCCACTGCCCGGCGGGCGTCTTCGCCGCCTTGTCGCGGAACATCGCTAGAAGCGCGTCGCGGGTCTTATACTTCGTGTAGCCGCAGTCGGTGAAGAGCGCGTTGACCAGCGCCCCGGTCACCGTGTGCTGGTGCGCATCGATGAAGCCGGGCAGGAGCGCGCGGCCGTCGAGGTCGACGATCTCGGTCGATGCGGATTTGAGGCCCATCACGGCGTCGGCGGCGCCGACGGCTGCGATCTTGCCGTTCTTGACTGCGAGCGCTTCGACAGCGCGGCTGTCGCCGGCCATCGGGATGATCGGGCCGCCGCAGAAGATGAGATCGGCGCCCTCGGGCGAGGCGGCGAAGGCGGAGGCCGCGGCCTGTGCAACGGCGGCGGCGCCGACAGATGTCGCAAGGAAGCGGCGCCGGGTGAGGCCGGGCCGCAGCCCGGCGATCGAACCAAAAATATCGACGACGCAGCCCTGGCACATGTTTTCCCCCTCTTGCCCACTCAGAACACTTGCGCCGTCGTCGGCCGGTCAAGAGCGACAGTGTCGCAGCTTCACAACCGGCTCGAATGACGCAGAACGCTTTCCCGTCCTGGCGTTCGTCTCGTTAAAGCATGATGCGATCGGATCGAACCGCCGTCGGGCCTGTGGCGCGGTCGGCCTGGAAGCGCGCAATCCGTGTCCTGCGGAGAGACCGGATTTTCGAAACCGATTTTGGACGCGTCCGCGCACCGGAAACAGGCCCGTGAAACCGTGAGACTCCTTTCATTTGCTCTCATTTCCTTTTCCTGAACTCGACTTTTCAATGAGTTGCATCGAAACTGCACGACCCCCTCCCCCGGTCCCTTTCTCCGCGCCCCCGGACCTGAGGCCCCGAAGGCGCTCAAGGAACAAACATAGCATAAACTTCGGTTTATGGGAACGACTTGTTCACTTCGGAACGCGGAAATTTTCAGAACCCCATGCGAAACGGGGCCGTCCGTACGTGACGGGCTCCACTCGACTTGTATTCATCCTGTTCCAGTGATGGAGACCGTCAGGGATTCGCGGCGCAGCCTCAGGCGAGGAAGGCGTCGACCGCCTTCAGCCATGCCTCGTCCGCTTCCTCCTGAGTGGCGCCGCGCGCTTTCAGCGCGCTCTTCGACACCAGAAGCGAGTGGTCGGCGTCGTCGACGACATGCAGGGCGGAAGGCGCGCGCATCCGTTTGCGCACGTCTTCGAGAAGGTCGAGCGGACAGAGAGGGTCGCGCGTGCCCTGCACGAACATGAGTGGCGTCCGCAAGGCCAGAAGGACCTCGTCGCGCAGCTTCGACCGGTCGCCGGCGCCGCACAAAGGGTAGCCGAGGCAGATCACCGCTTCGACCGGCTCGACGAGCGCGACATGGCAGCCGACCCGCCCGCCCATGCTCTTGCCGGCGAGCGCGATCGGGCCGCCGTGCTTCTCGCGTAGCGACGCCAAGGCCGCCCGATGCGCCGCGACGAGTTTTGGCAGCGGGTCCGGCCGTTTCCTGCCTTCTATCGCGTAAGGATAGTCGAACGGCTCGACCGGACCGAGCGTCCCGATGAGCCGGGCGAAGGTCCGCATGCGCGGATGCGAAGAGGGCGCGCCGGCTCCGGGCGCGAGAAGAAAGGCGATTTTGCGATCGGCCATCGGAGGCGAGGCTAGCGGCTGCGCGGGATGCGACGCAATGCGGCGCAAAGAGCCAGAACGCCGGTCTCCAAAACCGGCGGTTCTCGACAGACAGCTCGGCCCGTGCTCAAATCTAATTTCCCCGCGTCGGACATTGACGTTGCTCAAACCGCAGAGTGGGCTTTGAGCGAAGAAAATTCGGCAGGCGCGAAATCCGTTTATTCTTTCCTCGCTGCTGAGAAAAAATGTTGAAGGGAGGCCGCCCGTGAAAGTCAAGTCCGCTCTACCGCTGGGAGTCGCAACGGCGCTGTCGGCCATGGTTCTCATTGGCGCCGGAATAGAATTCCCGATGAGCCGAGCCTGTGCTCAGCAGCCGAAGTCGCCGGGAGTCAGCTTCGCCGAAGACATCGCCCCCATTCTCAGGGGATGGTGCGCATCGTGCCATCAACCGGGCGGCGAAGGTTACAACGCGAGTGGGCTCGATCTGACGAGTTACGAAGGGTTGATGAAGGGCGCCAAATTCGGGCCGATGGTGATTCCCGGCCAGCCCGACAACAGCAATCTGGTTGTACTCATCGAGGGCCGGGCAAAAGTCGCCATGCCGTTCAAGCATAAGGCGTTGCCGAACTGTCTCCGCACCAACGTTTGGAGCTGGATTTTCGAGGGGGCCAAGAACAATTGACTCGGGCGGCCGCGGTTTTTTTGGGCCACTCGGATTGCGGGGAACCCATGACCGGGGGCGACATCGAGACATGACGCGCGGTCACGGCGCCACTTCACCAACCCCGATTTCCCTTTCCTCTGGGTCCGCGCCGCCCGCGCCGTCAAGGCCGCCCGATGCGCCACGATGAGTTTTGGCGCCGGGTCCGGCCGTTTCCCGCCTTCAATCGGACCGGGCGTTGCGATGAGGAGCGCGAAGGCCTTCATGCGCAGATGCGAAGAGGTGCGCCCGCTCCGGGCGCGAGAAGAAAGGCGGTTGCGCGATCGGCCATCGCCGGCGAGCCTAGCGGTTGCGCGGGATGCGGCGCAACCCGCCGCGGGTGTCGAGGCAACCCGATCACGGTGGGTCGACAGCTCATGAATCCCCTCATTTTTGATCGACTCGAAATTGTCTGAATTGGCGAGTCACCGCGTGGCGAGGTCACGAATCAGCCGGGCGGGGGGCTCATGCGCAAGTCGATCGAGCGGGTGGAATTGGTTCATGGTTTTGTGAAGCGCGCGTTTTCGGGGAGCCTGCACGCCAAGCGAATTCTTTCGCTGGCCAATGGGACGCTGGGGGTTCTGACGGGGGCGTCGTTGGCCGTTTCGGTGATCGGGCATGCGCTGGCGCAAGCGCGCGGTCTGATGGACAGACACGCGATCAAACAGGTCGATCGCCTGCTGAGCAACGCCGGGATCGTCGTATGGGACCTGTTCGCGCCATGGGCGCGCGAGGTCGTGAGCCAGCGCAAGGCGATCGTCGTGGCGATGGATTGGACCGATTTCGACGCCGACAATCAGGCCACGCTCGCTTTGAGCCTGATCACGCGCCACGGCCGGGCGACGCCGCTCTTGTGGCTGACGGTCGACAAGGACGAACTGAAGGACCAGCGCAACGACTTCGAAGACCTCTGCCTGACGCATTTGAAGGCGATCCTGCCCGAGGGCGTGACGGTGACGATCCTGGCCGATCGCGGCTTCGGCGACGTCAAACTGTTCGAATTCCTCGAAAGCCTCGGCTTCGGCTACGTCATCCGCTTTCGCGGCAACGTTCATCTGACCGCGGCGGACGGTGAGACGCGCCTGGCCGCCGACTGGGTCGGCAAGAAAGGGCGCGCCTGCCTTCTGCGCGGCGCCGAACTCACCGCCGCCCGCCACAAGGTCGGCGCGGCGGTCTGCGTCCACGCCAAGGGGATGAAGGAGGCTTGGCATCTGGCCGCCAGCGATGCGACCGCGAGCGCCTCCCAGATCGTCAACCTCTACGCCAAACGGTGGACGATCGAGCCGGGGTTCCGCGACACCAAGGATTTGCGGTTCGGCATGGGCCTGAGCGTCCTGCGCATCGGCGATCCGCAACGGCGCGACCGTCTGCTGCTGCTCAACGCCTTGGCGATCCTCCTGCTGACGCTGCTCGGCGCCGCCGGCGAAAGCCTCGGCATGGACCGATCGCTCAGAACCAGCACGGTCAAACGCCGCGTCCATTCGCTGTTCCGCCAGGGCTGCCTGCTCTACGATCTCATCCCCAACATGCCCGAGCAACGCTTGAGACCGCTCGTCGAAAAATACGAAGAATTCCTAAACCGAAACAACGTCTTCACACAAACCTTCGGCCCCGCCTGAATGAGGTGATGCGTGAGCTTTGTACGTCGAATTTCCTCTGCGGCGGCAATAGTAGGCACCGCCCCGAAGATATAAACAGCTCTGGCCTGGCACCTTTTTCATCCCCTTTGTGTATCACCTTTGTGCGACACCGGGGGAGGCTAAATCTTTGATTTCTCGTAACCTTTGGTTTCTCAAAGGTTTACGGCGGACCTGGTGGAGCCAGACGGAATTGAACTGACGACCTCTTCAGGCCGGCGGCGGGTTCAGCTGCGCCCGCGGGCGCAGCTCTTCGTGGAGCGGGATGGTCGGTTGGCGCGCCGAGGCCATTCCCGCGTCGTTGCTCGCATTTTGATCCAAGCGAACGCTCACGATCGGAACCGCACAAGAGAGATGCGCGTCACGCTGCCGTCGCGCAAATCGTCGGTCTCAACCTTCCATTCGATCTGTCGCGCGCCGACATCGCGGCCGGAGCCATAGAAGACATCCTTGACGAATTGCTTCCGAGTTAGCAAGCGGACCCACTCGCCGTCCGACGTCTGTTTCTCTTGCCTCATGACTTGGCGGAGGATGGTGCGATCGTCGGCAGACAGGACCTCCGGTTCGTAGAAGGCCCCGCGCTCGAAGAGCCGCCCCTTGTCGCGGAGTTGATAGGCCCCGAACCGAAGACGCTGATCGGGTGTCGTTCGCGTTTCGCGATGACGAGCTCGCGCGCGCCGCCGGTGCCGATGCGTACGATCGGAGCATCTGATCGGGGAAGATCGCCGGCAGGGGCGGCGGATTGCCGGCGCGGTCGCGCTTCACGGCGAAAAGATCCCGGATGGCCGACTGCCATTTGGTGACGCTTATAAAGGTTGCACATGCGACCCGAACTGTGCAGCAATTGCCCCGAGGGAAGAAGGGGCAAGAGATGCTGGGGTGGTCGCGTCGCCGGCGCGAGCGGGGCGAAAGAATTGAGGCTGAGGCCGAGGAGCTAATCCGTCTGCTCGGAGGCGATGCCTACGGCGAGGCGCGCTGGCGCGAGCAAACGGCCAGTTCCAGCGCGATGGCGCAAGAGTGGAATTTGATCGCATTGGCGATCGCGCGCAAGACAGGACGGCGCATAGGCAACCCCGACGTACGCAACCGTAGCGAAAGCGCAGGTCGCGGCGTAGAGTTCGAGAATGAATTCTGTCATGAGCCCCCACCCCAGCTTGGATTTGCAGGGCTGGCGCGCCCTCCCTTTTGGCAACAGTGCAAACAGCGACTTGCCTGCTCGCAATAGTGGCGGCGTCGAGGCGCGGATTTTTCCCGGCTCGCTTCGAGCGCGAGGCGCTCGCGCCAGATGGTCTCCAGATTGACGATCGTCTGCGGTCGCCGTTTCGCGATCAGGCCGCGCGGCCCATCTTGGACAGCCATTCGGCTTCGTTGAGCGGCGTCAGGTGGATCGGCACCAAGCCGGCGCGGCTCAACATGAAGACGTCGGGGCCGACCGACACCGTAATGCTGTCGCGTTCGTTGATCATGCTGCAGAACTGCTGGAACTCGTACGAAACCCGGACGGTCTCGACAAACGCCTCGCCTAGAAGCTTGCTACGCAACTCAGAACTCGATGAAGTCATCCTCGTCGTCCTCCACGACCATTGTTTTTTCACAAGAGCCTGAGCGCCTCGTCGCCGAGCGTGAGCGCCGGCTTGGCATGCATAGCGGGGCCGGGAGGGGTTAACCCTCACTAAGGCAACCAACCCGTGAGGCCCGACCCTGAGTTGCCTACCGAGATCGCTCCCCACCTACAATTAGGGTTTTTACGTAGCAGCGTTCACACCCGCGACCGGCAAAGGGGGGTGCTCCGGCCCGCATTATAATCCTTCGCCATTGCCACGCACCTGCACATCACAGTCCGGCGAAGGATGCGATTGCGATCATCAGGACGCCGATCAGGAGGATGGCCGTTTCGATGCTGATGGCGGAGGGATTCGAGAGCATGACCAAGACCATCAGGGTTGAACTGGACCCCATTGGTGGGACCACGGGGGGTTGGATTTAAGGTGTAATCTCGCCTGCTCCTGAGTTCTCTTGGGCGGCCAGATCGCTTCGCGCTGCTTGGCGCCGAGACGGGTCTTACGCCCGAGGCGCGGGACCTTGGCGTAGTCTTCGCCGCTGAGCAAGGCTTCACCGCCCCAAGGCGACATCGCCGGTCGCTCTCGCACAAGCAGATTCCGCAGGGGCTCCCCTTAGGACGCGCCGGCCTTTCAGGCGGCGGGGAGGCGGAAACGCGCCGCGCGCCGCAGAATTTGTTCGGCGCGCAGGAAAACAGGGGCGTCGACCATAGCGCCGTCGACTGCGGCTGCGCCGAGGACGCCCCGCGCGCTTAGGATGCGCTCCGCCCAGGCGAAGTCGTCGTCGCTTGGGCGAAAACCGTCCATCGCCGGCGCGATTTGCGCCGGATGGATCAGAAGCTTGCCGGAGAAGCCGAGTTCGCAGGCGTGCGCCGCGTCGGCGCGAACGAGATCGGGGTCTTTGACGCTCGTCGTGACTCCGTCGATAGGCGCGGCGCGGTCGGCGAGACGGCTCGCAAGAACGAGCTCCGAGCGCGCCGAGGCGAGCGCTGCGGGCGTGTGAGCCGTGCCCAGATCGGCGGCGAAATCGATCGAGCCGAAGGCGATGCGAGCGCAAGTCGCCGCGATCAGCCGCGCCGCCGCCAGTCCTCTCGCGGTCTCGATGAGCGCGACAACCGGCGCCCCCGTCGCCGCCGAGGTCGCCTCGACGTCCGCGGCCGTCTCGGCCTTCGCCAGCATCACGCCTGCCAGCCCGAGGTCCCTTACAGCGTCAAGGTCGAGCGAATAATCGTCGCTCGAGCGGGCGTTGACGCGCACGAGAATAGGACACGGCGCCGCGTCGATCGCATCGCGTCCTTCCCGCAGCGCCCGACGCGCGCCGGGCTTGGCGGAGGCGGCGATCCCATCCTCAAGATCAAGGATGACGGCGTCGGTGCCTGCCGCGAAAGCCTTCGCCCAACGGTCAGGCCGGTCGGCTGGAACAAAGAGGAACAGCGCCAAGGTCGAGAAGTCGGACGACATATCGAGGGCTCACTCCTGCTGCGGCGGATCTGCCGATCAACGGCCAGACCCATGCGATCGCTCGGCGATCCGCCCAATAAAGCAAAACCTTCTCGGCCAGACGTTGGGCCGATGGCGGCGCGGCGCGTCAGCCATATCGTTTGGCTATAGCTGCCCGATCAAAGCGCTATTTGCAACCGCGACATTCCCTCCCGAGAGCCCCCGCTGATTGCCGCCTGCCCCGGGGTCGGCCTTCGCGCCACCGGCGAACCAAGGCGCGACGAGAGAGGGAGCGCGTGACCAAGCGCGCCGCCTACCCCGTGCCAAGGGCGTTTTCATCAATAACCGTTGGCCCGCGGCCGCTTCCGGAAAGCCGCCGGCCGCCGTCGCGCCCGCGGGGGGTAAGGTCTTCACCGCCATCGTCGCCGGCGGCGAAGCCGGCCCACCCTTCAAGACCCTGGGCGCATATCGGAGGCGTACGATGGGGGCGCTCGCCTTTCTGCTGCTTCTCGCGGCGGACGCCGCGCTGGGTTTCTTCGGCTTCGGCCGCTCGCTATCCGACCAGTTGGCGGCCTTCGGGCCGCCGGCGGGAATGATCGGCCTCGCCGCGCAATGCGTCCATGGCCTAACCCCCATCCGGCTGCTCGCTGCTCGCCGGACGGCGCAGGCCGTGAGATCAGCCGACATTGGGGGTCGCTTGGCCCGCATATCCCGTCAGGACGGCCCCCCCACGATGCGGTCGTCGTGGAGGCTGGCGATCTCGCCGTCAGTATAGCCGATTTCGGTCAGGATCTCGTCGGTGTTTTCGCCGAGCCTCGGCGCAATGCCCGGCAGGACGCGCTCGACCTTGGAGAAGGCGATGGGGTTGCCGGGCGTGAGATAGGAGCCGATGCCGGGGTGGTCGACGATCGAGAACATCGGGTTGTCGGTCGAACAGTCGGGATCCTGCTCGACGCATTCCTTGAATGTTCTGTACTTGCTCCAGGTCACGCCGTGCTCTTCGAAGGCCTTGGCGAAGTCCTGTATCCGGTGCGCGTCGAAGAACGGCTTGAGAACCGCCGTGATGGCGTGCCGGTGCTTGAAGCGCTCGCCCTCGAGGCTCAGTCTCACGCCGAGTTTCGCGGTGAGCTCGTCGAAGGCCGCCTGCGTGTGGGTCGCCGCCTTCAGGTTGTCCCATTGCCGGATCGTGAGCGCGACGACGATGACGCGGCCTCCGCACCGGCAGACGAAGTCCTGGGCGTAGGCGCCGTAGAGGGCGTTGCCGTATTTCGGCCGATCGACGCCGTTGATCTCGACTTCGCCGATGATGCCGAGATTGCCGAGCATGGCGAGCGCCATGTCTTTCAGCGCGAGCTCGACGAGCTGGCCCTGGCCGGTCGCGCGCCGGTGACGCTCGGCGGCGAGGATCCCCAGAGCCGCCTGCTGTCCGGTAATGCAGTCCCAGGCGGGCAGCACGTGCCCTACCGGCTCGCTCGAGCCCTCTGGCCCGGTCGCCATCGGGAACCCGACCGCAGGATTGATCGTGTAGTCGACCTGCGGGCCCCCGTGCCGGTCGCCCGTGATCGACATCATGATCAAGTCTTCGCGATGCTTCTTAAGCTCGTCGTAGTCCATCCAGCCGCGCACGCGAAGGTTCGTGAGGAAAATGCCCGCCTGTTCGCCCGGCGCGCAGATGAGCCGGGTCACGACCTCTTGGCCGCGCGGTGTCGCCATGTCGACCGCGATGCTGCGTTTGCCCTTGTTGAGGCCTTCCCAGAACAGGCTGCGCCCGCTCTCGGTCACCGGCCACCGCTTGTAGTCGAGCCCGCCGATGAGGCGATCGAAGCGGATGACGTCGGCGCCCATTTGCGCAAGCGTCATCCCCGAGAATGGGGCGGCGACGAACGCCGAGCCTTCCACGATTTGCAACCCTTCGAGAATTCTTGACCATCCTTCGTTCCCTGAGTTTTGCCAGTCGTCGTTCATGAAACGCATGTGTCTGTCGGCGGCGGCGACCGACGGCAATTCCGCAAAATGAAGGAAGGGGCGCCGTCGGCTTCCGCCCGAGCTTCTCCGTTGCGCAGAGCGCGCGGCGTTTTCGGGCGGGCCCACCTCACGCCCATTGCATGACGGCTTGCATGCATACGGTACCGTCGCCGGTCGCGGAGAACACTTCGGTCGCGCCGTCGTCGCGATTGCGTCCGTTCACCGTGGCGGTCTCGAAGTCGAACAGCGGACGCACCCCGCGGAAGTCGAACTGGGCGGGCGTGCGACCGGGCTCGTGCCGGCAAGCCGCGTCGAACAACAGAACCGCCTGCAGCGGTCCGTGCACGACGAGGCCTGGATATTTCTCGATCTCCATCGCGTAAGTTCGATCGTAGTGGATGCGATGGCCGTTGAACGTGACAGCCGAGAAGCGGAACAGCATGACCGGATCGATCGGAACAGTTTCGCGCCATCCGCACGGCGGGAGCGCGACGGGCTCTGGCAGCCGGAATTTCTCGGGAATGCCCATGTAGACGATGTCCTGATCCTCCTCGACGGCCAGCCGCCCGTCGACGCAGACCTCGTGACGGACGGTGACGAAGGCCATCGGGCCCGCCTTGCCGGATTTCGTCTCGATCTTCTGAATGGTCGAGGTTTTCTCCGCCTCGTCGTCCACCCGAATCGGCGAAAGAAACCGGCATCGGCTCCCCGCCCACATGCGGCGGGGAAGTTCGACCGGCGGCAAGAAGCCGCCCCGTTGGGGATGTCCGTCGGGGCCGATTTCCGACATCGGGACGAACTTGAGGAAATAAAGCCAGTTGAACACGCCCGGCAAAACTGAACCTGGCTCCGTGGGAAGATCGGCCGATCGGTTGAGCGTCGCGGCCAGCGCGCGGGCGGGCGCTTCGGCGATGCGGTCCCGGGCGACTTCCCGCCGACCGATCCAATCCTTCCACTGCGTGTCGTCCATGCGCCCTCCCGACCAAGCGCTCAGCCAACCAGTATCGGAGAGTTGGCGTGTCAATAAAAGCTTGCCGCTTGGCAGGTTACACGAGACCGCGTGGGATTGGGATCACGTCGTTCGCGCGCGAGCAAGCGCTGAGTGCGACCGCATCCTGGCGCGGGCAGCTGCCGAGCCCTTGCAAGCCCCCGAAACCACTGCGCGATGCGGACGCGGCGCTGGTAGGCCGTCAGGCACAGCACTGCGACAGCCGAAATCAACATCGGCTCGCGCGGCGCGAGTTCTCTCCAACCCAAATGCTCCCACTTGGGTATCCATTTAACCGGACTCGACGATTTGTCTCCAAGGGCGGTTCGGCGAAGGTCGCTCCAAGCTGGGCGGATGTCCGCGTTGTCTCGGCGGCTTGGGAGGAACAGCCTTTGGGCTCTGGCTCATAACAAGGTCTTGGTAACGAACCGGTCCATGCGCGACAGCAAGCTCCAGGACCCGGTAGAACAGCATCCCTCTGCTACGTGAGCGGCGGCGATTGAAGCGGAACACGAACTCATCCAGGTAACTGGGCAAGTGTGCGGAATCCACCGCTCCCTGGTGGGTGCCCAGCAGCCATCGTTTGGCAAGGGACGCTATTCGATGCACGCCTGGCAGAAGTTCTCCGGGGTCCTCGCCTCGCGTTGATGCGGCCCGCTGGCTACGGCGGTCATGGATATACCCACTCTTCTCCAACCACCGGTAACCCTGCCAGGCATCGGTGATGACTGTCGCCCCCGGCTCGACGTTATCCAACACGAAGGAGCGAAGCGATTCTGAGGAGGCATCCGCCACGGACGCCATTCGACAGCGCCCGAATCCCTTCGGCTCCAGGATCTCGATCGCGATACACGTCAGGATCTTCTTCCCTTTGGCACGGCCTCCCGAAAGTCCAGATTCCTTGCCTCCGATATAGGTTTCGTCCACCTCCACCTTCCCGCAAAGGCGCTCCCGATCGGGGCGAATCAGCACAGACCGCAAGCGATGAAGGATAGCCCACACCGTCTGATAGGAGCCGATCTCCAAGGTCCGCTTCAAGCTCAGCGCCGAGATCCCATCTTTGCCACTCGCAAAATACCAACAGGCTGAAAACCAAACCGTGAGTGGAGTGCGGGTCCGGTCGAAGATGGTGCCTGCTATCACTGACCTACGGCCGCCGCATCCAGTGCACTTGAACCTGCCGTCGCCAAGCCGCCATCCTTCCGAATGGCCACAGGACGGGCAGACGAAGCCGTGAGGCCATCTCAACCATTCCAGGTAGTCGAGGCAGTCCGCATCAGTCGGGAACCAAGCCCGAAACTCCCCAAGGGACTTAGGGTAGTGGATGCTGGCGAGGGGTCGCTCCATCCACCCAGCATACGCCCAAGTCCGGTTAAATGGATATCCCGATCGCACGAAATGAGCCGCCGACCGCATCGCCCAGACGCCGCTCTCGACGTCGCTCGCCGAGCGTTTGGTCGGTAAAGACAGAACGCTTATGGGTTTATCGCCCACGCCAGACGTTGGTTGATCATCGAGATGAGAGCCCGTTGGCGGCGTGCGCTAGTGCCGACAGTCGTCATGCCGGCCCCGCCAACCAAAAGACGACTTGTAACACGCGCGGTGCGTTAATAAATGTCGGAAACTGCCCGTGACCACATTCTTCGCGCGGCGGTGAGTTCGCCGATGGCCTCCCTGAAAATTGTGGTCACCTCCGGCTTGCCATGTGACCGCATTTTCGTTTGGTCGAAAACGCGTACAGGCTTTGTGACCACAATTCGAGATTCCCGTTATATTCGTGGCGCCCACCAATCTTGATCTGCCGCCTGCACGTCGTTCACGCCCAACCTCGTCGAGCGCCTTGCCGCTCGAATGTGGTCACCAAAGTTGGAGTCCAGAAAATGCGCCATGACACCATAAGATTCTGGGAGAAATTACCTCCGGACAATTTCCGGCTCATGCCGCGAAGGAAAAGCGCCAATAACTTTAACAGTTCAATGGCTAAGCGCATATTTCGCAATACGGATAGGTGGTCATCAGAATACACCACGTGTTTTTCATTCGGCGCAATTCCCGTTTCCCGGCGGAGACCAGTTTGGCGGGACTGCGTCCGCCACCAAAAAGTCCCCGCGAGCGGGCGCGGTTTCCCTCCTCGTGAAATCCGACGACGTTATAAGGCGTTCGCACGGCCTGGACCGGTCTGCGGCAGCCATTTGGCGGGACTTTCGGCCTCCTCCCGCCAAATGCGGCTCCGAGTCTCCATGCCGCAAAATTCCGTTTCCCAAATGCCGGTCGGGTTGAGCGATGGAGATGCCGGACATGCTGATGGCGGAGCTGATCGCGGATTTAAGCTCGGCGAGCCGCGGACGATGTCTGTTACAATTTTCTTTCGATCAAGGTTCGGCAGACTCCTTCAGCCCGAGCGCTGACCATCGGTCCGACCACGCCATCGGAAGGTCCATCAGGCGCTTCGCCCCAAAGCCGCGGGGCAGCCGTCCGTCGATCGCCGCCTTGGCAAGGGTGGGCGAAAGGAAGGTGAGCGACAACGTCATGCGGATCGAGCGTTCAGTCTTGCCCTCGCGAGCGGCGAGCGTTTCGATGGTTTGGTCGGAACTTGTCGTCAATTCCTCCAGCCACCGATGGGCGTCGCGAAGCGCTTCGATGAGAATCGCGCGCGCTTTGGTTCTCATCGGCCGCATCGCAGAGGATTGATCGCCTTCGCCTTGGATGATCTCACGGCGTCGATAGGGCGATGGTGGCGTCCAGGGAATTATCAGGACGCGATCCTGATCTTCTCCCGGAATCCCCTCGGTAAGCTCGATCTCGATCGTGGTCCTTGTGATCACGACGCGCTCGACGGCGGCGCGCAGGCCGGCGGCGGGTTCAGTTGCGCCCGCGGGCGCAGCTTTTCGTGGAGCGGGATGGTCGGTTGGCGCGCTGAGGCCATTCCCGCGTCGTTGCTCGCATTTTGATCCAAGCGAACGCTCACGATCGGAAACGCACAAGATGGCTCGCACCGCTTCACATACCCTTCGTTCGATCTCCATTGCCGGCACGCGGGCGACGGACCCCGCATCCTGCTTGCGGCCCTGCAGAACTGCCTGCGAGACATAGTAGCGCCATCGACGTCCGGCTTTGGTCGCGTGGCTCGGGCTCATCCGGTTGCCGCGATCGTCAAAGAGCTTGCCGGCAAGGAGGGCGTCGGAGTCTTGGCGCGGGGCCTTCTTGTGTTGCGCATGCTCCGCGAGCAAGGATTGGACTTGGCCCCAGGTCTCATTATCGACGATCGGGTCGTCATGGCCGTCGTGCACTCGACCCTTGTGGGTCAGCACCCGACGTAAATCGGGTTCGACAGGATCTTGTAGAGATGCCCCCGGCTGATGAGCCCGCTGCCGATGGTCTTGCCCGTCCCGTCCATCCGCGTAGGAAGCCGGACGTCTTCCTGATCAAGAATGGCCTTGAGCCGCACGACGCTGCCGATCTTGAGATAGCGCCGAAAGAGATCAAATACGAACGCGGCATGCTGCTCGACGACATGGAGCGCCCGGTTCTCGACCGGATAGCCGAGCGGAACCACGCCGCCCATCCAGATTCCGACGCACTGGACTGTCTGGGACAGGGCCAATAGAAGCGGCATCCAGCGGAGCGTTGGCGTCGTTGATCCGCTTGCGGCGTCCTGCCCCTGCGAAGGCATTGAATTTCGCCGTCCGCAAGCCGAAGAAACGATGGCCGTTCCAGCTCGTGCCGGTCATCGCCTTGGCGATCTGCGACAGGCTGCCATAGGTCTCGCCGTTCCAGGCGAAGCCCTTTTCCAGGACCGTCACCCTTTCAAGCTTGCCGTTCCATTCGCGGGTGAGCAGCGCCCCCGCTCTGAGGGTGGCACCCTCTCGCGTCGCCGGGGTCCGCGCTTCGAAGGGACGGCCATGAGGGGAATTGGCCGTCTGGCCCTTCGGTTGCCGAATGACGCGCAGCGTCTCTTTGTCCAGGCCGCCGCGTGCGGCGGCCTGAATGCGATAGCCCAAGACCCTCAGGAGCAGCCACCGCGGCAAATGGGCGGGTGGGGCGCCGCCCATTTAGTTGCGCCTTTGCAGGCGAAGCCCATTCACGTCGAGATCGACGAGACCTGCGAGCAAGTCCTCGAGCGACCCCCGTTCGGCCGATCGCGGCGCCGACGGAAGCAAGGCCTCGCCGACGCCGCGCGATTGTCGCCGCTTCGCCATCACGCCGCTCGATGCGCATTGGACTTCGCTCGGCGCTGTGCGTTCTTCGGGAGCGTCGCAGAGTTCGCCAACGCCTCCACGTAGTGAACGATGGCCGTGTTGTCTTCGGCTGTACAATCGGAAGTGATGAGGTAGATCGAACCCTCAGGAATCCCCTCATTTCGAGAACGGCCTGATTTCGGCGCTTTTCGGCCCTCACGTACAGCGAATGGGGAGCCCTAAGGCCCCGCATTTGTCGTGGCGCGACCTCTCTCTCGACGATTGCGAGACCCGAACTCGCACTTCAGGACTTGTCATACGAGAACTCGCCGCATCAAAATGCTAACCTCCTGAGCCACTTGCAAAACGGCTCGGACGGCCGGAATTTTCGAATTTTCGGGTGATTTCTCAAGCGTCGCGAACCGTCGGCGGCCGGTTTCTGGTATGTTGATTCTGCGAGGAAAAACAAGCAGAAAGCCAGGAACCGCCGACGATGTCGCTACGAGAGACCCTATCCGTATACTGGCAGAAGTTTCAAGGAGAACTTTTCCCGTTTCTTGAGGAGACGGTCGGGTTCTTGACGGAGTTGCATCGAGCGCTGGTGACGGTTCTGGACATGACGCGGCTTGAGGCTTTCGCGCCTGACTGGGGTGGTTTTCCCGGACGGCCGGCAGCCGAGCGGGCCGCATTGGCGAGGGCCTTCGTGGCCAAGGCGGTTCTCAACTTGCCGACCACGCGGATGTTGATCGAACGCGTCGAGGCCGACACGACGTTGCGGCGCTTGTGCGGTTGGTCGCGTCTGTCCGAGGTTCCCAGCGAGGCGACTTTCTCGCGCGCCTTCGCCGAGTTCGCCGACAGCGCCTTGCCGTCGCGGTTGCATGAAGCCTTGATCCGCAAGACCCACGGGGATCGGCTGGTTGGTCACATCGCGCGCGATTCGACGGCGATCGAAGGCCATGAAAAGCCGCAACGCGCAGAGAAGCCCGAGCCGTCTGCGCTCGAGCAGAAGCCCCGCAAGCGCGGGCGTCCGCGCAAGGGCGAGCGGCCCGCGCCCAAGCCGCCCAGCCGGCTGGAACGCCAGGCCGGCATGACGCTGAGCCAGATGCTCGCCGATCTGCCCCAGCACTGTGACGTCGGCGTCAAACGCAACGCCAAGGGACATCAGGAGACATGGATCGGCTATAAGCTGCATATCGACACCGCGGACGGCGACATTCCCGTCAGTTGCGTTCTCACCTCGGCTTCCGTCCACGACAGTCAGGTCGCCATCCCCCTGGCGACGATGACGGCGGGGCGTCTGGTCAATCTCTACGATCTCATGGACAGCGCCTACGATGCGGCCGAGATCAGGGCGCATAGCCGCGCGCTCGGCCACGTGCCGATCATCGATGTCAACCCGCGCCGCGACGCCGGGTGCGATCCAAAGTGATGCAATCATGCTGCGGATTTTTGTGATAGGGAGGGGCGGTTTTGATTTGCGGGCGAGCTGTTTTGGCCGCGCTTGCTCCAATAGGCGTCCCAGTCGCCGTTGATACGGGTGACGCGCAGGGCGAGCATGGCGTCGGCGCGCTCGACGCGCCACCAAGCTCCTGGCAGCTTCAGGCGCTTCTGTGCGATATAGCGATGCGCGCTTTCGATCTCTCCGGAGCCGATCGGCAGATCCCTGGCCAAGGCGTCACGATAGTCGAGTTGGTTTTTCCGACCGCTCAAATAGCGATGGCAAGTTCGGACGGGAGCTTGATCGTCGGCCAACTGCGGGGGCTCCAAGTGACGAGCGAGCGCCTGCAGCGTCTTCTCCAAATGCCCTGTCTTGAGAGCCTCCTTTTGCGCCTCCATCCAGGCCTCTTTCGCGGCGGCGTCTGGCGCAATCGCCTTGACGGCGGCGCTCAAATATTCGCAAACATGATAAAAATCAATCAAATAGCCGCCTTGTGGGCCGAATTGCGCTTCCACCTGACCCACGATCCAGGCCGCTCCGTCCCCGACCGCGTGAACGCGGGAATCGGCGCCGAAGCCGGCTCGAACCGCGCATCCGAGAAGTTGCCGTCCGGCGGTTTCGACACCGCCCTCGATCGCGCCGGCATAGATTGGCGTCCGGCTCCCCTTGGCGTGCGCGAGAGAAATCTTGGCTTCTCTCCACGACAGCGTCTTGCCTTTGCGCTTGTCCTTCTGGCGGGCGTCCGGCTCCACGATGGGGATCATGCCGCCATCGGTTTCAGCAACAATGTCCTTGTGACGCCCTGGCGCTTCGGGAAAATCTAGCGAGATCTTGCCGGCTTCGAACATGTTTCCGGCATGGCCGAGTGTAACCCTCTGGATCGTGCTCTCTCCGATCTCGAAGCCGTAGTGCTCGCGCAACTTGGCGCGCGCCAGAGCGAAAGGCTGATCCGCGGCGAAGTCGACGATCGCGCGCTGTAGTGGGCCTGAACAACCCCGAGAAACGACTTTCGCGCTGCGCATGAACGGGCGAACGCGCTTCTTCTCGAACCGGTATTGCGGCTCTAAGACCGCGACCTCGCCGAATTTCGTATGCCAGCGGAGTTTGCTCGTGAGCTCGATGAAATCAATGGGCTCGACCTCCGGTGGGACGATCCTCTGCGGCAGGTTCTCAACCTCCGCGCCGGGCGCAAAGTCGTAGGTGACGCCGAGGGTCGCCATGCCGGCGATGCCGTCCATGGAGCTGTGGTGAACCTTGATGTAAACGGCGAAGCCTCCGTCCCTCAGCCCTTCAATCAAATGGTACTTCCAGAGCGGGCGGCTGCGGTCGAGCGGGACGGCGTGCAGTTGGGCGATCAGGGCCCGAAGCTCCTCCATGCCGCCCGGCTTCGGCAAGGCTTCGTGACGGATGTGGTAGTCGAGGTCCAGTTTGTCTTCGATCACCCAGACAGGATGATCGATGCCGAGCGGCGTCGGCTTGAGGCGTCGGCGAGACGAAGGCAGTAGATCGAGTTGGGACTGGACGACGGGCAGCGCGGTTCCGGCGGCGATCTGCGTGATGCAGCCGATATTGCCGGCGGCGATGAGGTTGGGCGCGGTGCTTTCGATATTGGCCACCTTGCGGTCGCGCAATCGGGCAGCGATCTCCACCTGCAGCAGATTGTAGGTGCCGGCCGAGCCGCAGCAGAGGTGTCCCTCGGGCGGGTCGGCTCGTTTCGAACCTTCCGCCCGTCGTGCTGCAACGAGCACGCGCTGTGATAGGCCACTCGCCGACCCGTCGGGCTGACCGGCGGCTGGCCGAGCAAATCGAGAAGGCGGGCGCCGAACGGCGCGCCGCCGAGTAGCGATCACGGCTTGCGCGACGGGTTCGGCTCGTCGCGCTTGCCGACTTTTTCCTCCGGCGGCCGAATCGAGCCCCAGCCGCGTTGTCGCTCGCCGTCACGAACGTAGCGGCTGAGCATCGCGTCGCTGGCGTGGCCGGTCTGCGACCTGATCTTGAGTGTGGATGCACCCGCCTGGACGGCACTGGTGGCGAAGCCAGCGCGCAAGCTGTGACCGGAGAAACCGGACGGGTCGATGCTTGCGGCGGCGACCCGCTCCCTGACGATGAGAGATGAACCCGATTTACGTCGGCCGCATCTCTCACAAAGGCCAAGTCCACGAAGGCCGGCATCCGCCTTCCCCATAGATTGTGAGCAACTGCGACTCGAATGCCAGCTACCGCCGGGAGGACCGAATTCGTAAACTCACACTGCTCTTTGGCGAAGAAGCGACTGGCTTTCCGTTCGGAAGAGAGCGTGTATGCCGTGGTAGGCGGCCGACGTAGCCGCCGACGAACTCTCCGCCCCGGCGATCGCGCCGACCCGGGGCTCGCGTCAGTGAGGGGCCGGAATTGGTTCGGCCCTTCGCGACACGGAGGGTTCGAAGATGTCACTGAAACTTAGTGATAAGCAGCGTGAGTTTCTGAGCGCAGCGGCTGAGCGCGAGGATGGCCTTCTAGCGATTCCACCGCAACTGAAAGGCGCGACGGCGCAAAAGGTTGGGGCGAAGCTGGTCGCCGCTGGTCTGGCGAAGGAAGTCAAAGCGAAGAGCGGCGGGCCCGTTTGGCGTCGCGACGCCGAGACCGAACAGGCGTACGCGCTCAAGCTCACGGCCGCCGGCCTGAATGCGGTCGGGGCCGACGCGAGGACTCAATCGGAAACGGTTGGCGCGGCTGTGAACGCCGCATTGCCCGGCAATCGACCGGCGCGTCGAGCATCGCGCGCTCGTTCCAACGCTCCGAACTCCAGTTGAGAACGCGGCTGCGGAAAGTCGAGTGGATCAGGACCTCGTCGGCGCAAGCGAACCATCCTGGCGCCCGCCCCGGGCCGGCTCGAAGCTCGATCAAATCCTCGGGATGCTCTCGACCGACAAAGGCGCAACGCTCGATGAACTGACCCGCGCCACGGGCTGGCTGCCTCACACGGCGCGCGCCGCGCTCACGGGCCTGCGTAAGCGTGGCTGCGAGGTGCGTCTCGTTCGCGGGGACAGGGAAACCGCTGCCGCCTATCGCGTGACGACGCCTGCCGCCGGGGGCTCGCGGTGACGACCGAAGGCGCCATGACTTAAGCGGCGGCGAAAAGGCGGCCGAGCGCAAGTTTGGCCGCCTGCGCTCGCGTCCAGGCCTTTTCCTCGACTGCGAGGCGGCTGCCCTGCGCGGGTTCACAGTCGCCGCATGATGTTTTGGCTTCTTCGTCGCTGGCGCGTGACTGCGCGACAGGCAGCGACGCCGCCGATCGGCGCGCGACTTGAGACCCTCGACCTCAGCGCCATGCGTCAGGAATGGCGGCGGCTTTATCGCGCCGAGCCGCCGCGCTTGAGTCGCGATCTCATGATGAGAGCGATCGCGTACCGCATTCAGGAAATCGCCTTCGGCGGTCTGTCGAAGGCGACGTTGCGGCGTTTGGCGACCCTCGCCACCGAGTTCGAGAGCGATGGGCGGATCGCAACCCCAGCAAAACCGCGGATCAAACCCGGGGCGCGCCTCGTCCGAGAGTGGCATGGACGAACCCATGCGGTGGTCGTCACCGAGGATGGTTTCGAGTTTGAGGGGAAACTCCATCGATCGCTGACCAGCATTGCCCGGAAGATCACGGGCGCGGGCTGGTCCGGACCGCGGTTCTTCGGACTCGCCAAGGCGGCCGATGCCTCCGGAGGAACTGATGTTCCGCTCGGGAAGTCCGTTTTGGACGGCCGGCGCGCCGGCGACCCGTCGCAATGCATGGAGGCGTCGCGTAAGCCGCGACAGGAGGGCTCTTCCTCCAGTGATCCGGAGGCCGAGGCGAGTGGGAAGGCTCGTGGTTTGTCGCGGGCATTGTAAAGACGAGTGTTTCTGCGCTGCGAAGGAGTTAGAGAATTTTTGCTGATATTTTCTGTTGACATTCTTGGATCTGCGTCATGGTTGAGAAGAAGACGGCGGTTTAAGGTCATCCCCACAGCCTTGACGGAAGTCGCGTTCCAGAATCTGGTTCCCTGTCGGGCGAAGCTTCGAGCTGGGGGACGGCCGGAAGGAAGAGCCAATACGCGTATAGTCGATTGATCTCCGAGGCCGAAGACGACCGCATGAAGGTCCGGCTCTGACGCCGCGATTCTTCCAGTGTTCCCGACTGGCAGATGTGCTTAGAGCTCGTCAGGAATCAACCGCTCGATCTGAGCGGTTGGTGGGGCGGATCGTGTAGTTCCATTCGCCGTGAAATTCGGCGTATTCGACATTGAGGGCGGCCATTTCGGCGTCGGAGACGGTGACGCCCTTGGGATATGTATTGGCGTCGAGTTCGCAGTGCACCTCGAGACCGGTCGCGGTGGTGGTGGCCGAGATCAGATCGACGATGACCTGATAGCTGACCAACGGTCTGGCCCGCCAGTTTTGCGATATGAACGAGAACAGACGGTGCTCGATCTTGTTCCACTTGCTGGTCCCCGGGGGCAGGTGATGCACCTCAATGGCGATGCCGATTTCGTCGGCCAGACATTGCAGCTCGCGTTTCCACAGGCGGACGCGATAGCCGTTGGAGCCGCCGTCGGCGGTGATGACGAGTTGGGTGGCCTCGCGGTAACGGGTACGGCCGATCTCCTGCCACCAGCGGCGGATCGTCTGGACCGCGAAGGCCGCCGTGTCGTGGGTGATGCCGACGCTCACCCAACCGGCATTGCTGGCGAGATCGTAAATGCCATAGGGGACCGCCCGGCCCAGTTCCTTGATCAGGAAGTCGTGCACCCGCACCTCTTCCGGCTCGCCTTGGCGACGCCACTCGCGTCCGGCGTTCTTGAAGTCGCCGACGAGCTCCTTTTTCTTGGTGTCGACCGAGATCACCGCTTGGCCTTCGGCCAGGGCGGCGCCGACCTCGGTGTTGATGTAGGCGAACTGGGCATCGCGATCTGGATGGCTGTCGCCCTCGCGGGTCTTGCGGTTGGCTTGAAGGCTGAACTTCTGCTGCCTCAGCAATTCGCCCACGACCGTGTGGCTGACGCATGGGCGAAAATGAACGCCGCGAAGGTTCGACGTATCGAGTTCGAGGGAAACTTTAGGCTGAAGAGGGGTTGCGAAAAGTCGGTACGGAAGAGACATCAAGGTGTGTTTTTCTCGGAGTCTCAAGGGGTTAGTCTCGAAGTGGATTTTCGGTGGTCTCTGACTGCGTGCTAGGCAGTACGGAAAACCGTATCTCTGGTTCGAATTAGCTGAGAGTATTCCCTCTCGCTGAATTCGCTCGACGCTTCCGTGGCATGCGCGCGCGGAGCGCATGACGCCGGAAGCGCCGGATGGCGAACCGGACCCGGCCTCCCTTGGGAAATCGAGCTTCCGCCGTGGCTCTACAACGCGATTTTGCGATGTCGCAGGTCGGGTCCGACGTGGTGATCAGGCTCGACGCGACGGATTCGATCACGCTCAAGAACGTCGCGGTGTCGAGCCTCGTCCCCGCGGATTTCAAGTTCGCATAATGCAAGGATGCGGCGACACGGAAATGAGGTCGAAGGCGCTATCCAGACTCCGCTCGCTCGCCGATGTGATCCGGTCCAACAACGAGGTTTGAACGTCACCACCGTCCAAGCCGGCTCACAGCCCTTGGCGAGGCAAGCTCAAGGAGTTCGTCGAGTTTGCGCAGCTGCTCGTCCGTCAGCTTGGAATAGTCGTAGGGGTCGACTGTGTCGCGAGATCGCGACGCGTCCGACTTGAGCTTGCGCAGAAACGCAAACAGCTTTTCGACTTCTCCGCCCGAGAGCGCGGTCGTCGGCTCATCGAGAATGAGGATGCGAACGTTCCCGCGATATCGCCTTCAAAATCTCGGTCAGCTGGCGCTGACCGGCTGAAAGCGCTCCGACTTCCGCCCTCGGATCGATGTCGACGCCGAGACCCTTGAACCTAGAAACGGCAGTTGGAGACCCATAAATCGTATAACACGTTAAATCATCTGGTATTTCTGGCAATTATCTCAAACGCGGAGCAGTTGACGGTAGTTCAGCAATTTCAATAGCTTACGCGCCAACTGCCGTTTCTAGGTTGAACAGTTCGCGCGCCTGGCGCTCTGCGCTGGGTCGTCGATGAAGCCGGTCGAGCCCTTGATCTCGTTGTTGAGGAAAATGTTTTGCGCAGCGGTCAGGGTCGGAACCAGGCTCATTTCCTGAAAGATCATGCCGATGCCGGCCCGCTTGGCCGCTTCGGGGGTATGCTCCGTGAGGGTGACGGGAAGCCCGCTTCATGTCGCCTTAAGGGGATTCCTGAGCTTGTTGAGCCCAAGTGCTTGGTCCAGCTATAGGAATGTTGGAGAATATGCAGAAAACGTTCCGAAAGTTATTTTTTGGAGAGCATTGATGCCGCGTTAAGAATAGCGTCTACACGTGTTCTTAACATCTCGATTTCGCGGAGAACGTGTTCTGGCTCACGAACGACATTTATAGACGCATGGACGTCGGTTGATAACTGGCGCAGCCATCGTTCTGGGTCTTTCTTCGCTTTTGCCGAATCGGCAGCTAAGTGTGCTAGGACGGCAGATGTAGCCTGCACTTCCACCATCAGAGAGCCGGTCATGTTCAATAGTCTTTGGATGTCGGACGCCGTTACCGAATTGCGCCGTCTAAAGAAGGAACGCATCGTTTGAACAAAGCGTCCAAGAATAGAATGCGCTGTTTGAACAAGGAATGTCATCGCCAGCGCTTCCCGAATTATCTGTACGCGCAATCAAATCACGCGAAGCGCCGCTAAGTCGAATCCGTTTCGTTTGATACGATCTAGCGCGCGAGCGACCATCGCGCTGTCTCGCGCTCGTCTTCTTCCGTAACAAACTCGTTGATCTTCCACAAGTAGCGCAAGCTTGATCGGACGCGCGATGCCATTCCTCTGGTGGCGTTCTCGCCGAAGTTTGACCCCGTCTCAGAAACCAATGGCAGCGCGTAAGCGAAAACAGTGGGCAGATTTCTTGGTCAAGAGGGGCAAGCCACATGAGCGCGAAGGAGCAAAAGGGCGGAGTCCGGCCGTTGGCCGAACGGCCGGAACGAGCAGGATAGCGGGCGTACGAGGCCGCTAGGGAAGATTGGCGTCCGCCCTGACCGGGACGTTGCTATTCATGCTCAGATCTGGTGGGCGACCGCCGAACGACGATTGAGATCGGCACCGCGCGACGCCCGTTCCTGACGCGAGCGCGAGGGGGCGCTTGGAACCGCCCGATGATCCGCTCGATCAGCGGACGATAGTGGCGGAACTCGGCTTGCCACAGCGCGATGGCTGGCCTGCTCGGCGCCTTGCTATCTCGACGGATACATCAACTGCTACGCTAAGTCTCACCAGTTCTCCCTTCAAAGCCACGATGGAACCCATTGACGCTGCGCCTCTGCTTGGCCCGAACGCGGTCGGTGGCATTCGGCCCGTTCCACCATCACGCCCGCCGCCTACGACGCCATCATCGCGACGTTGACCGACGATCCCAGCCATTCGGTAAATTTGTGCTTTTTGGAAAAATAGCCTCCGGCGAGGCTGACGCGTCGAGACTACTACTCTGCGCCGTGCTGATCGCCCTCGCCCATGCGAAGATGCTTCATCTCCATCGCAAAGCGCCCGCGCTCGGGCACCAGCATGCGTCCAAGCGTGACGAACTTGTGTTTCTGCGCATCATCGAGGCTCGCGTACAAGGGCTTGGCCGCCTCGACGATCTTCTGGAGAATTGCCGCGCTCTGCGCGACGTGGTCCGCCTTCGCATTCAAGCGGTCCATCGGCGACAAGTTATCGCCTTGCTCCTTTTGCAGGGCGACCAGGCGCGCCTTGGCGCCGTCCTTGACTGCGGATTCAAACGGGCCCCAAAGCTTTTCCTGGTCGGCGTTCAGCCGAAGACTGGTCTTCATGCCCTTGACCTGGGCGTCGAGAGCCGCCTCCGCCCAACGCTGCACGAGCTCGGCGCGCGTGGGCTGCTGATCGCTCTGTGCGGCGGCGGCGGTGATGGCGAAACCGGAAGCGGAGAGTGTGGCTGCGGCCGCCGCGGCGGCAAGCATCCCAAGGAGAGTGCGTTTCATGACGGCCTTTGTTTCAATGCAACTGAAACGGCATAGGTCTGACTACTACCCTTATGCTAAATTTTACAAGTCTGAAGTCGCCGCACGGCCGGGAGAAGTCAGCCCGACGCTCGCATGAGTACGTCGGGCAGGCGCGATGAGCGCGACGCGCCGCCAGTGCGCGGGCGTCCGGCCGGCATGAGTTGTCCCTTCCGGCAGGGTCATGTCACGCTCGCGCTGGCGGGCCTCGGAATAGGCCTGGCCGCTTGGCGCGTTGGCCCCGATCGCAGTAGGCTAGTCAGTCCGAACTTCTATCTAAAACAGCAAGTGTAGGGGGACTCTCCGGATGCGCCATGCGTTCCGTCAATTGACGACAGCCATTGCGATCGGGCTGGGCTTCGCATTGTCAGGTTCGGCGGCGGACGCCCAAAGCGTCATGAAGCAGTGCGGCGCGCAATGGCAGGCGGCCAAAGCCAACGGAACAACGAACGGCGAGACCTGGCCGCAGTTCTTGAAGGAATGCCGAGCTCGTCTCGCCTCGACAACGAGCGCGCCGCCGCAGGGAGGTTTCGCTCCGGCGGCTCCTGCTCCTGCGCCAGCCCCGCCGCCCGCGCCAGCGCAGCCGCAGACCGGCTCCCTGTTTCCATGGCAACAGCCGGCTGCGCCTGCCCCAGCGCCCGCGCCCTCGAGCTACGGCGCGCCGGCTCCGACTGGAGTGGGTCAATTCGCTTCAGCGCAGGAAGCGCAATACCGCTGCCCAGGAGCGACCGTCGTTTGGGTGAACGAGAACTCGCACATTTATCACTTCCCCGGAACACGGGATTATGGTCACACCAAGCGGGGCGCCTACATGTGCGAGGCAGACGCTCAGTCGGCCGGCAACCGCGCCGCGAAGAACGAGCGGCATCCGTAAGGCTAGCCAAAGATATTTGAAATTTTAGGACGTATCCGAGGATGGTTGAGACGCGCCGGGTCTGGCGATCGGAATAGATGAAGGCGGGTCCCTCGATGCGATCGTTGCCCTTCCAATCGATGACGAAGCAGGTATCGTTTTCTTCGATGTGGACGGGTTCGGGGTCGCCGTCGCCGGCCAGCCTTGCGGCGCGTCGATCGGACGGGTCGAGCAGCCAGGCGTCGCCGGTTTCGGTAGAGAACAGGAACAAGCTGACCAACGGTGACGACGCGCCCATGGCGGTCGGCAGCCGGCGCTGGATGTAGCGGACCTCGTCGCCGAGGCGAAAGCTCTTCCCCTCCGCCATCTGTTTGCCCGGTCGACGCCGGATCGCCTTTCGATCCCTGCCGGGTATCGAGGGGGCCGCCATGGATTTGTTCACCAAGCTGTTCGGCGACTTCTTGGTCTTCGTCTATCACTGCTTCGACCGGATTGTCATTCACGGCTATCTGACGGCGCTGTCGCGGCCCGAGCTGGTCGTCCACTTCTTCCGTGAGATCGTCGGGGTGGCGGAGGTCAGCAAGGAGGCGCTGAGCCAGCGGACGGCCGATTACCAGAATTGGGTGGAAGCCTACGCGCGCAACCACGCGATCCCGATCGAATGGGCCGAGAAGGGGGTACGCAAGGAGGACCACGTGCGGCCGTGGCTGCGCCGCATGGAGAAGCGCAATGCCTACGGCGCCTACTTCATCTTCAAGAGCATGGAGCAAGGGCCGACCTTCCGCATCAGCCTGCCGAAGTATCCGGCCAAGGACCCGCACTACCGCATCGTCGCGCACCAGCGCAGCCGCTTCACGCATGACTACTTCTATGTCCGCGACGAGGCGCTCGGACCGATGGTTGTGCGGGTGGCTTCCTTCTTCCCCTTCCAGACCACCTACTATCTCAACGGCCACAGCTTCATCGAGCAGGAGCTGAAGCGGGCGGGGATCGGCTTCCGCAAGCATGACAACGCTTTCCTCGCCGTCGACGACGTAGCGGCGCTGCAGGCGGCGGCCGACCGGCTGAGCCCAGAGATCATCCGCCGGCGCCTCGACTACTGGACCCTGATCCTCGGACCGAAGTTTTCAAAGAAGGAGCGCGCCAAGCTCAACCTGTCACGCTTCTACGCCATCTCCCAGATCGAGTACTGCCGCAACTTCATCTTCAGGCGCCACTTTCCCATCCACAAGCTATTCGAGCGCGGCTGCGAACTCGGCCTGTGGCGGCTCAGCGCCGACAAGATCGCCACGATCTTCGGCAAGCGGGTCAGTCGCCGGATGCATGGCAAGCTGGCCACGGTCATCGACCAGATCGAGCACGGCCATCATGTCTTCCGCGCCTACTTCAAGAACGGCTTCCTCAAACAGTATGAGAAGTTCCGGACCTTTCTGCGCAACGAATTGGTCTCCAACAATCTCACCGACTTCGGCCTGCGCAAGGGGCTCGACCATCTCGATGCCGTGCGGACCACCTTCCAGGCGATCACGGATCGCTTCGCCGGCTTCCAGGCCGAGTGGCTCAACGTGCATGTCGATTTCCCGCTGCTGCAGCGCCTCGCCCATCCGATCACGATCGGCGCGGTGCGTTATCCCGGCCTCAAGATCCACGAGCCGCGCATCATCCGCCTGTTCGAGGTCCTCCTGCATGGCGGTCCTCAGATCGGCGGCTGGACCGCCCGGCAGATCCATCAAGCCGTCCTCGACACCTTCGACCGCTCTGAGAAGACCTACCGCCTGAACCAGCTCCGCTACGACTTGCGCAAGCTCAAGGGACACGGCCTGATCGAGCGCGACGGCTCGCGCTACGCCTACCGCCTCTCACCCAAGGGCGTCCAAGTCGCCCTGCTCTTCCTCTTCTTCCACAAGCGCCTGTGCGGCCCCCTCGCCAACAGCCGCTTCCATCACCGACCCGACCCGCAATACCGTCCAGAAAGCCGGCTCGAAGCCGCCTATCACCGCGCCGACACCGCCATCCAACGCGTCGTCGATCTCTTGGCTGCAGCTTGATCGCCCCAGAGCCTCAATGACAATGTTCAACTCGTTTTGTCTATGATCCCTCAGGGAAGAATTCTATCTGCGGCCTTTGGGGCGTCGGCGATGGTCGGAGAGCGTGGTCGCCTTAGTTCGGCGTAGCGTTGGCGGCTCTGTGTCTTGCTCGCCGATGATCCGCTTCAGCTCGTCAATCGGGTCGACCTTCTCTGCCAACTCGCGCTCCGGCGCCGAGGGCTTACCCCTGCCGCTCCCGGCGTCCATCGCCATGCGGGTCGCGGTATCGACGCGATCCGGCTTGCCGGTCTTGCCGAGAAACGCGTTGGCGAGCGAGCGCAGTGTGGATAGCAGTTTCGGCATCATTGCCCTCTCGCCCTATCGCTGCATAGTTGCCGGCCATGTGCAACCTCTACAGCGTCACCAAGGGCCAATCGGCCATCCGCGATCTCTTCAGCGTGAAGCATGATCGCGCCGGCAATCTTCCGCCCCTGCCGGCGATCTTTCCCGATCAGATGGCCCCGATCGTCCGCGTCGGCCCCGACGGCGAGCGCGAGTCGGAACCTTGTCATGCCCCCGGACGCGGGCATCCAAAGTCGCGGGAAGTCTGGATCCCCGCTTTCGCGGGATGACGTCGCGCGGAATGCAGTCACCACACGACGGTCGGCGCCGTCCGTCGAGTCGGGAGAAGCAATGAAATTCGCCGAGCTCCACGCCGGGCAGGTCATCGAGGCGGGCCCTTATCTCGTCGCGGAGGAGGAGCTGAGGCGCTTCGCCGAGGCCTACGACCCGCAATGGTTCCACACCGACCCGGAGGCCGCTGCAAGGGGGCGGTTCGGCGGCCTCATTGCCCGCATCGGCCCCGAGCGGTGCGTCGTCGGTCGCGAGGCGTCGGCAGGGGTGCGTATAGGCCAGCCATTGAGCAATCGGGACGCCGACGCCGTTGTCACAGCGGAAGGCGAAACGGGGATGCGCGTCAACGCGAGCGCATGTCCGGTCCTGCGTGGTCGAAGACCCTGGCATGTACGTAAACTCCTCGAGCGGAAACCGGGAGACCTCGACCTTGGCCGCGCGTGAGGTGAGCGGTCCGCATCGGGAAGGCGGCGAGCCGAAGCCGATGATGCACGGGGACGAGGGGTCAGGCCCCGCCATAGTAGCTGTGAAGCGAGCGAACGAGGCCGGGCAACCGGCGGAGGAGTTCGTGGAGCCAAGGGCGGGGGCCAAGGAGAACGCGCAACAGGACGGCACGCCCCGGACACCGAGCCGGCAAGGCGCGTCCCGTCCAACGCTGGGCCGACTTGCTTCTGGCGCGGCCGGCCGTGCAACGCGGGCGCATGGTCAACCGGACCTCTGGCGAGCCGTCGAGCCAGCTGCATGAGCGCCACGACGCGAGCGACTTCGAGACGAAAACCCAGGACAGCTCACCGAGATGCGGTGATCGACCACCCCGCGGCAGGCGGACAAAGCCGCTCCTCGTGAGGACGAATGTGAAAAACGCGCTTGCTTTCTACTTCACTCCCAGCGTGCACCCGCCCGCGCCCGGCGGGCGGAAGGCTTCACTGGCCGGGATCTTGGCGACGACCGAAAGATAGTCCCACGGGTATTTCAACTCGGAGGGCGACTTCACCCGCATGAGATACCGGTCGTACAGCACCCGGCCGTCGGGCCGGATCGTGCCGTCGTCGGTGAAGACGTCGTGGATCTGCGCCTCCCGCATCGCCCTCGTCACCGTCTGGGTGTCGTCGGTTCCCACTCTTGCGACCGCCTCGAGGTAATGGCGCACGGAGGAGTAGAGCGCTGCCTGGTTGTCGTTGGGCATGCGGCTCCGGCGGGCGAAGAAGCGCCTGGCGAAGGCGCGCGTCTGGTCGTTCAGGTCCCAGTACCAGGACTGCATGAAGGTGAGGTCGTGCGCGACGTCGAGGCCGAGCGCGTTGACGTCGTCGTGCCGCCGAGGCCGAAGGGATTGCCAACCGCCATCACCCAGTCGCCGACCTGGGCTGCGTCGCTGTCGCCCCAGGGAAGGTAGGGAAGCTTGCCATCGCTTTCGATCTTGAGCAGGGCGACATCGGCGAGGGCGTCGCGGCCGACTAGCCTGGCGGGATGGCGAGAATTGTCCTGAAGAACGACGGTGATCGTCCCCGCCTCCTCGACGACGTGATTGTTGGTGACGACATAGCCCATCGGGTCGATGATGAAGCCGGAGCCGAGCGCAACCTGCTCGAGGCCTCGCGGCTCGGCCCGGTGAGACGGCGCCTGAGGCAATTGACCGCCGAAATAGCGGCGCAGGAACTCCTCGAACGGCGAGGTCGGAAGGCCTTCGTCGTTTTCGTCGGGCGCGGCGGGCTCGCCTTCTTCGGCCTCTTTGATCGCCACCGACACATTGACGACGGCAGGGAGAACCTGTTCCACGATCGGGTGCAGGCTTTGCAGCGGAACCCGCGGATCGCCCTGGAGCTGGCCGGACTCCGAAGCCTGGATCTGCGCCTGCGCGTCGGGGACGACCGCCATGGCCGCGAACAGGGCGCAACCGCCCGCTGCGACGATGGCGCTGAGCGTTCGGCGCCAAGAGCTTTGCGCGCCGCCGAACGGTCTTGCCGCCGGAACGGCAATGAAGGCGCCGGTCGGCTGAGGCTCGCAAGAGGTTAGTTCACCGCGGCGCGTCATGTTCGGTCCTCCCTGTCCTCGACTTCCGCCCTTCCCGCCTTTGCCGTCCAGTCTACAGGGAGGGACGCCGCGGCGAACAGGACCGTGACTTCCATTTGTCGCGGCGGATCGTTCGGGCATCGCGGCGGCGTCGCGGCCCGAAACCTTCAAGCCGCTCAAGGCGTCCATCGTGCGCGGCCTGTTCAAGCGCCTCCAATGTTTCAATGTGCAACTGTTCATGTAGGCGGGTCGCCAGTTCCATGCCAATTCCCGGAATGGTTTGAAACAGGTTCTCCGGTTCGAGCGCTCCGCGAATTCGTTCCAGTTGCGACCAATGTCCCGTCGCGGCCATCTCCGCCAAAGCGGAAGCAATCCCTTGGCCAATTCCCGGTAACCCAACGAGGCCCTCGCGGCCCGACGTCTTCAAGATCTCGCTGACAGGCTGCGTCAGACTAGCCACGACATCGGCGGCGCGCCATCGGCTTGCTGCTGCATCAGAACGTCGGCAAATTCATGAAGATTGGCTGCGAGTGTCGCATTGTCTGGAAGCAGGGCACTTGCGACAACCATGACAAAAGCCCCTGCTTTTGCGGCGCAAATTGGCGGATTGCAGAGATCGTCTCGAACATCCGGCTACAGGGCGATCACTTGTGCGCCTTATATGTCCCGACCAACGCCGCCTGAGCCAAGACGTGGCCGCTCATGGCCTTCTCAAGCTGAGCGTTTGTTGGTGCGCCCGCGAGGTGGAGTTTCTCATCAAGGGCATAAAGCTTGAAGAAATAGCGGTGGCGTCCGATCGGCGGAGCAGGACCGCCGTAGCCGGTTCGCTTCCAGTCATTCAACCCTTCGCCGGTTCCCGCAGGAAGCGTTCTCACGCCTTCCGAGATTCTCACCGTGGAAGGCGGGATGTTGAAAAGCACCCAGTGCACCCAGACCATTCTTGGCGCAGCCGGATCTGGGGCGTCGGGATCATCGACGATAAAGGCAAGACTTTTCGTTCTCGATGGAAGGCCCGACCACGCAAGCGGCGGGGAAAGGTCTTCACCGTCGCCAGTGTAGCGAATGGGGATCTCAGCGCCAGATGAGCGCCATCATCGCAGCCAGAGCGGCCGCCTCAAGCGGGTCTCCCGCCGATAGCGGTGAAACAACCCCGAATATGACTGTCGTTAGCGAGGAGTCCGGCCCAAGCACCAAAATGCGGCTTGGGCCGAATAGCGCATAGGCCAGGAGAGAAGCGATCGTCGCGTAGAGACCATAGATTGCCTCCACCCCCGACGCCACGGCGTAGGCGATGCCGACCGGAGCCAACATTGTGGCCAGCACCAAACCGGCGACCAGATCATGCGTGAGCCAAGCTAGTTCATAGGTCCGGAAGGTTGCCAGCCCAGGAAGCCACCGCCTCCAGTTGGCGGCTTCCTTCGAGATGTCCGAACTCGGGTTCACCGGCCATGGCCTCATCACACTGCAGCTCAAGACAGAGTTCGAGCGTGAACTTCATGCGCCTCGTCCGAAACTGCTTGGCGCGGTTCTGAGTATCCTCGCCGGATTTGCCTTCGATAATTTTGGCGGACCGCAGCCGAAGTCCAGTCGCTCTTTATCGCCGATGGATGACGTCTCATCGGACGGCGTTTCCTCACTCTTTGACCGTGTGCCAGATCCGACCGACGCGATCGCCATTAGCATCGCCCGGTTTCTTATCGTCGGCGTAGAAGTAAAGCGGTCGATTATGGTAGGTCCATTGCATCGACCCGTCTTTTCGTTTCACTGTGCCCCAGCCCTCGCCCATATTCTCGCTGCCCGTTGCGAGGTACGGTGGCCATTGCCTGGCGCAACTATCGTAGCAAGTCGGCACGCCGTTAGCGTCTCTGTCGAAGACGTATAGGGTCATGCTATTCCTGGCGGTGAGCATAGTTGTGGAGCTTGCCGGCAGCGAAGCAGAAACGGCGCCGACAGAGATTAGCAGCGCGTAGAGGCGGAACTCTTTCATCGGGTGACTTCTCCCAGTTTGTCCGACGTCAATCCGGCTGGTTCGAATGGCGCACGCGCTTCGCCACCCTATTACGCCTGCGTCTGCTGTCGCCACAACCCTATTCGTTCAGGTTGAGGCGCCGCGGGCTCAGCGAACACGGCGACGCGCTGAGGGATCGACCTGCTATTGCGGCGATAGCTCCGGGCCTCACTCCGCCGCACGCTTCTTGCCTGTGAGCATCGCGGCGACGAGGTTCTCGCGATGCGCGTAGCTCGCGAGCCCGACGCCGAGCACGTGCAGGACCACGAGCGCCAGAGTGATATTGGCGAGCGCGCCGTGCACTTCGCCGACGATGGACTTCCCGCCCTCACGCCTTCCGCTTCACCGGCGCCGCCTTCGTTTTCCTCGGCATGGGCGACCGTCGTAATCACTGCGCCGTCGGCCGCGAGCGGCCCTTTGCCGCGCTCGCCATAGGCGACGACCCCGGTTCCGACGGTTCCCGCAAGGCAGACGAGCAACGCGATCACCATCGCCCCTCCCGCCGGGCTATGACCGAGATAGCGGCGCGCATGCCCGGCGACCAGGTCGATGAGATATCTGATGGCGGCGATCGGCCCGCAGACGAAATCGCTGAAGCGGGCGTGTTTGGGCCCGACAAATCCCCAGAGGATTCGCAGAACGACGATCGCCCCGACGACATAGCCGCCCCACACATGGAGCGGTTCCGGCGTCCCTCCCTCTTCCTCTGCAGAGAAATAAGCGATCGCAAAGGCGGCGACGAGGGCCCAATGCCCGACGCGCACGACGGGGTCCCAAACGGCGACGGATGTCGTCGCCCGAACGGATGTTGTGGAAGCAGCGTCCATGGCTCTCTCCAGCGCTATAGCCCACCTGATAGTGGGGAGGCCTCAGCTGGGACTTGATCTGCGTCAAGACTTGCGGCGGAGAAGTGAAGAGCGGCATCGCGTTGTTTTGACAACTACCGTTCGCGATACGCCGCGAAGCTGTAGATGACGGGTCTCTTCAAAGCGGCGGCGCTGTGCGATTCCTTAGCGCCGGTGTTCAGAGTCGCAACGCAGGACCAACAAGGACCTATTTTCAATGCTCGGGTTTACCTGGAAGGCAGCGTTGGTCCTCGCCCTCATTTGTTTAGCCCTGGCGGCCTGGACTCTCAGGGACGTCCTGATGGCGCTCTTTGGCGCTTTCATTCTGGCCAATGGCATGAGCTTGGCGGCAAGAACTCTCGCGCACAAGACGGGCCTTCAATACGCGCTCGCGGCGGGGATTGTCATAATGGCCTGCATGGCGACTCTGGGCGCGGCGTTTTGGTTCTTCGGCGCGACGCTGATCGAGCAGGTCGATGAACTCCGGCAAAAAATCCCAGACGGCGCTGAATGGATCCGTAGGCAGATCGAGGCGCGCTCCTACATGCGAGACGCTTTGTCCAACTTGGATGTCGCAGACCTCTCTGGCCCAACGGGCTGGCTCGCGAGGACTCTGGCGCCCAAGGTGACATCGATTCTCGCAACCGCCGGCTCACTGGTCGTGATGGCGATCGTCGCGGTGTACTTTGCCGCCCAGCCCGAACGATATCGGTCCGGCTTGCTTCTGCTGGCGCCGCCAGCGAGTTGTGATCGCGCCGCGCAATTGTTCGAAGCGATCTCGCGCATATTGGCGCGTTGGCTCCTCGGACAGCTCGTCGTGATGACCGCCGTCGGCCTCGTGTCTGGACTTGGGCTTTGGCTTCTGGGCGTGAGAGCGGCCTTCGTCCTCGGCCTTCTCGGCGGACTGCTCTCGTTCATCCCCTTTTTTGGCTCCGTCCTCACGGCTGCGCTGGCGGCTTTGTTCGCCTTGGGGCAGGGCCCATCCTACGCCCTGGCGGTCATCGCGATGTATCTCGCGGTCCACTTCATCGAAGGCAATTTCGTAATGCCAGTCATACAATCCGGAGCGACGTCGCTGCCGCCAGCCCTTGCACTGGTTTCAGTGATCTCCTGGGTGATTTTGCTCGGAGCACCGGCCGCGTTCCTTGCGGTTCCGCTGACATTGCTCATCCTGGCCGCGGTCAAAGTCCTTTATGTCGAACCGACGCGCCGCGAGCCGGCTGCGCAGGACAAATAGCCGCACGTCGGTTTCATTGACCTAAGAACTCGCGCCGATGGGTATTTAGCGATCATGCGCCAAAGCTTGTCGTCTGATTCCAAGATCTGCTGCCGCGCCGTCATGATCTGCGTCAAAACAAATTCGCCGCCGTCGGTTACCAAACTTCCCGCGCGACCGGAGGCGATCGACATGGCTGACGTGGCCAATTCACCCGCTCGCATCGCCAGCTTGAGCGAAGCGACGGCGTTGAATGAACGGCTATTTCGGCGGGCGCTCTTATCATTGCGGTCGCCGGCCTCCTGCTCGGGCTGCTCGCCTGGGGCTTGGGTCGAACCGATTTCGCAAACTGGTGCTGGGCGGGCGGCACGGCTCCGGTCGTTATCGGCCTACTCATCTCCATGATCCGGGACTTCCTGGCGGGCCGGGTAGGCGTCGACGCTGTCGCCTTCGTTTCCATGTCTGGCGCGCTTGCGCTCGGCCAGAACCTCGCCGGGATTGTCATCGCAGTCATGTACGCCGGCGGCAATATTCTGGAGGATTTTGCCGTCGCTCGAGCCGAGCGAGATCTGAGATCGCTGATCGATCGTGCGCCAAAAATTGCCCATCGCAGGATCAAGTCAGTGATCGAGGATGTGCCGATCGAGCAGATCGCCGTGGGCGATAGCATTCTTGTGCGCGCCGGCGAGGTCATCCCTGTCGACGGCGTGATTGTGAGCTCGATCGCCATCCTGGACGAGGCCGCAGTGACTGGAGAACCGATCCCGGTAAATCGGCAGGTGGGCGAATTGGCGCGGAGCGGCTCGGTGAATGCGGGGGAGACGTTCGAACTTCGAGCGTCCACCACGGCAAGTGAGAGCACCTATGCCGGGATCGTCCGAATGGTGAGCGCCGCGCAAACTGCAAAGGCGCCGTTCGTGCGCATGGCCGACCGCTATGCGCTGCTATTGTTGCCCGTCACCGCTGATAACCGCCGGCGGCGCATGGTGGTTCTCTGGCGATCCGATCCGCGCGCTCGCGGTGCTGGTCGCCTCGACGCCGTGCCCTCTCATTTTGGCGGCGCCAGTCGCCTTCATTGCCGGCGTCGCGCAAGCCGCAAGGCGCGGCATTCTCATCAAAGGCAGCGGCCCGCTCGAGGCGTTGGCGCGAACCCATACGGTGATGTTCGACAAGACTGGCACGCTCACGGTCGGCGGGGCGCGGCTGGTCGCCATCGAGGCCGCTCCGGGAGAGAGCGCGGACGAAATCCTGAGGGTGGCCGGCTCGCTTGAACAGGCGTCACATCACGTCGTGGCCGCGACCGTTGTCGAGGCAGCTGTCGCGAAGGGGTTTACGCTCTCGATCCCGTCTGAGGTGCGCGAGACGATGGGCTCCGGGCTCGAGGGCGTCGTCGATGGGCGATACGCGCGGGTCGGATCGCACCAGCTGGTCTATGGCGCCGCCAAGCTGGAGAAATGGGCGGCGCGAGCTTTGCGGCGAGCGTCTTGGCGTTCGGCGCTAAGCATTTTTGTCGCCGTTGACGGCCGGGCCATTGGGGCCATCCTGCTTGCGGACGAACTCCGCCGCGAAACCCCGCGCGCTGTGCAAGCCCTGCGGGCAGGCGGCGTCTCCCGCATCGTCATGGTCACCGGGGATCGCGCTGAAGCTGCAGAGACGATTGGCGCGGCGCTCGATCTCGACGCTGTGCTTTCGGACCGTGAGCCGGCAGACAAGGTCGACGCTGTAGCGGCGGAACAGCGCCAGCATCCGACGGTCATGGTCGGCGACGGCATCAACGACGCGCCGGCGCTTGCTGCGGCCAATGTCGGGGTGGCCATGGGCGCACGAGGAGCCAGCGCTTCATCCGAAGCTGCCGACGTGGTGATTCTTGTGGACCGGCTTGACCGCGTGTCGGAGGCAATTGCCATTGCAAAACGCACTCACCGCATCGCCCTTCAGAGCATCATTGCCGGCATGGGCATGTCAGCTTTGGCGATGGGATTTGCCGCAGTGGGCTACTTGCCTCCGATCGCCGGCGCTTTGACGCAAGAAGTCATCGACGTCGCCGTCATCCTCAATGCATTGCGAGCATTGTCTCCTGGACGCAAATCAGGCCGACAAAAAATGCCAGAAGGGGCCGGCGCCTCGCTGCGTCAGGATCACGAGCGCGTTGAAGCCGCGCTTGATCATCTGCGAGAAATCGCGGATGCGCTCGATCATTCCGACTCGGATCACGCGGCGAAGCTGATTTTGGAGGCGGACCAGCTCGTCGAGCAGATCGTCAAACACGAACGCGAGGACGAAAGCGCCGTCTACCCGGAGGTCGCCAAATTTCTGGTCGATCGTCATGGATTAGGGGCGATGAGCAGAGCCCACCGGGAGATCATCCACCTGGCGCGGCTCCTTCGAAGGCTCGCCGATGGCCTCTCTTCCGGGGAAATCGATCGGTACTTGATCAGGGACGGACAGCGCATCATCGAATCGATCGAGGCCCTTGTGCGCATCCACAATGCTCAAGAAGAGGACATTTATGAGCATGCGATCGGGACGTAAGCGGCCGTTCGCAATCGAACGATGAGCGCGCCGCTTGATGGTCGGACTGCGCCATGCGGCAAAATACCGCGCGGCGCCTCGCATGCTCGCCACATATGCGGTCCTTCCGCGTGGCAATGAACCAAGCGCTTTCTGATTATTACGGCGGCCACGAGTTGGCGCGTGGATTAGAGTTCTGGAAGCTCGATGGGCTGGAGATGAAAATGCTGAAGCGCCTGCTTGTGGCAATGATGGCCGCCGGAGTCGTCATTGCTGGACCCACGCCTGCGACGCTGGCGCAAACGCCGGCGCAACAGCACGCGGTGTTGGCGCCCCTCCGAACGCAGCTCCGGGACGAGATCGCCCGCATGACGAGTCTCAGTCCGAACGAGATCGAGGTCCATGCGACGAACGCGGTGATCCGCGTCGTGCTCGTCAACACGGTCTACAACGCCGATCCATCATCCGAACGTGAATATCTCGCCTCGACCATATCGGCGCTCGTGCGGAAGAACGCCGAAACCGACCCTCGCTACAAGCCGGTCGCGGTGCTCCTCGTCGACTTTGTCAAGCGCGGCCATTGGTACACGAAGACGGTCGAATCGATTGAATTCCGCAGGGAGGCGAACGGAACTTTCGCGCGCCATACAACCTAGCAAGGAACCCCCGATCCGCGCGGGCAGGATGCGCATCGGCGCCGAGCGGCGGGAAGGATCGTTCGCTCATCACGAGGTCGACGCGGCAGTGCGGGCACGCCATTCCCTGCGCCTGTGTCTGTTCCATGATCGTCTCCTAGCCGACGCGGCAATCGAGTCGCGCCAATGAGCAAGACGCTAACGGACTGAAGATGACAGCCCGCTGTCAGCCTGACCGACGGCGCCCCCGCACAGCGGCGCCGCAACGGTCACCGCTCCATGATTGTCCGACGTATTCGTGGCGGCTCCAGCGGCAGTGTCGGCCTCGCCCCAGCCGGCCCTACTTTATCGCCCTTCGAAGAGAGCGTTCTGGGATCAGGAGCGCCCGGCCATCCCAGCCGTCAGTCGCGGCGGCCTGTGTTCGAACCGCCAGGCGCCCGGATTGGATCGCATCGGCTACCGCTTCTCGTGGTTTGTTCATGTCTGGTTGCGTCCGCGACATTGTGATCAGCGAAAAGGGTCTATCGAAGCGCTCTTCGAGGACCGAACCGACCCAGACAGGCGCTTGGCTCCCATCGGTCAGCTCGAGGTCGACGGGCCACATCCGGAGTACGAAACGGGAGTCGCTCGGTCGCGGAGTTGCTTGCAGAACGAGAGTGAGGCTGGGCAGCTCCCCACTGGCGAGATGGGGAACGACGGGGAGTTCGGCAGGATCGGCAGTTGCGGTTAGCCAAGCCAAGGAACTGAGCGGCGTCCAAGGCTCCGGCGTGCGCCAACCCTTGCGAAGCAAATTCTCGCGCAGAACGTCCAGTTCTCCAGCATATTGGATGGTCAGTGGTTCTTCGGTCTCGCCGGCGAGATCGATGCGATGGGCCGGGAGTTGCCGCCAATCGGTGGTCCACCAGTCCGCAGCGGGCATGGTCGGCGTTGTTGTCTTCGCAGCGTAGTGTTCGACGTCGAGCGCGTGACGGCGAGTGACGTGGACGGTCCCGGCGACGGCAAGCGACACGCCGACAATGACGATCAACCCCGCAGGTCCGACGGGTTCAGGATGCTTGCGCAGGTAGGAGAATCCCAGCGCGGTCAGCCAGGCTGTTCCGAACGCCAGTCCACCGATCACATCAGAGAGCCAGTGCGCACCAAGATAGAGAGGCGAGAAAGCAATCAGAAACACAAGGAGAGCAGCGCCCAAGGCAACCGGGAGGCGCCATACCGAACGGAGCTCACGGCCAATGAGGAAGGCAAGGAAACCGTAGAGAACGAGGTTAACCGTGCTGTGACCACTGGGGAAGGAAAACGCGCTCCAGCCATCATAGAGCTGCTCGCCAGGGCGAGGGCGATGGAGAGCGACCTTGATTACGGTGTTGAGCGTCGAGGCGCCGGCAATCGCGACGAGCCAATAAAGAGCGGTCCGCCAAGCGCGCTTTCCAGCGAACCACAGGAACACGATTCCGGTCACGACAATTACGACGGCGGAGTCGCCAAGCTCAGTAAAAACGATCATCGCAGCATCGCCGGGCGGCGTGCGGAGGTTCTGGAGAGCGTGGTAGATCGAGTCGTCGAGACTGACCAAAGGATCGCCGCCTGCGACATTATCGAGGATGCCAAGGAACAACCAAGCGGCGCCAACGAGCATGAGGGCCAGCACGGCTAGTCCTCCAGCGTCGGGCCGCGACGGATCGAGCAGGTTGAAGACAGCGCGTCTCAACCGGGAATCGCGGCCGCTAGCCCACGTTCGCTGCCTCTCCATCACCGCCAGCAGCCAGCGCGTTCCGCGGCGCAACGTGAAGCGCACGGCCTGCAAAATGATCCACACCAAGATGATCAACAAGACCAGAAGTATGCCGAGAGGTTTCGCCGCAGCGCCGAGCAAATCAAGCGACTCGCCGACAATGACGCCCGGCAAGACGTTCGAGGGCGCCCATGCGAGCGCGGACACAATATTGGCCGCATAAAATTGGCGCGCCGACATACCCAGCATGCCGGCGAGAAGCGGAATGAAGGCACGCACACCGGGCGTAAATCGTGCGAGAAAGATGCTTTTGTCCCCGTGCCTGGCAATAAAACCCTGGCTGCGGGAGATTACCTCTGGGTAACGGTTCAACGGCCAGGTTTCGAGAATCTCTCGACGGTAACTGTGACCGATCCAAAACGAGAGACCGTCTCCGACTATTGCGCCCGCCGTCGCCGCGACGAGAAGCGGCCAGAGCCTCACCGCCCCAGTGGGCGTTAGGGCGCTGATGGCCAGGATCGCGGCCGAGCCAGGGACAACAACGCCAACTATCGGGATGCATTCCGAAAGGGCCAGTAGGAACACCGATGCATAGGCAAAAATCGGGTACGATGCGATGAGCGCGGTAACGGCGGAGAGAAAAGTCCCAATCATTCCGACAGCGCCTGCATCACGCCCGCTCCGCCCGCGCCCGAGAAGGCGCGCGGATCACCAATGCGATATTCATAGTCAGAGCGCCGCCGATAAGTCTTGGTTTGAGGGGCGCGGCAACCTATGGCTGCGCCCCCGCGATTTCAACTACGTCGAGCCCGCGCCAACTGCCGAAAAGTCGAATTCTCGAGGCCCACGACCTGGCGAAGGAATGCACGGTTGAAGGCGCCTCAACGAAGTTGCGATCGGGTCGCCTCAAACGTCATGAGTTGCTTCGGCGCTTGTTGGGCGCTTCTCCGACCGCGATGATCCCGGTGGTCAGCACTGCAACAACGAGCCGCTTCAGCAATTCCATTTCCTATGCGTTCTGGTCCGCGATGAGAGACCGGGGGCGACGTGCCGCGCCGACTGAGCCGGCGAGGGCTGCGACGGAAATCGCGGTCGAGTGGGCGTCGACGACGCCTGCGATCGCGGCGCCAAGGGTGATCCCCGCCTCACCCAGCCGGTCCTTGAGGCCTGCGGCCACGACCAGCATCACAGACATTGTTGCCAGCCAACGATAAGGCGGTCTTGATACTGAAGGCGCGTCCGGACTTCGAATTTTCGGGGCTCTCGGCTTTGAGCGCACGCAGTGTGAGCGTGAGGCCATAGGCAGCTGCGACGCGGCCGCCGGCCGCCAATATCACGCCCATCGCTCTGAGCGTCGCTTGGTCAATGGCGAAGAGCAAGAGCCCCATTTGTAGGAATGTCGCCACCGTCGAGAGCGCGGCGCCCGCCTTGAAGCTGATTGGAATTGCGGCCATCATTAGCGCGCTCAGCATTGGCTATTACTTCGTCATGCTTGCCGCTCGAAAAGCCACCCAGCCCGACGCGCAAGAGCCATAAGAATGAATCGAACTCATTCCCCAGCTCTCTGTGGACCGGACTTGCTCGGAATCGAGGCTTCGGATGGAATGAAGTCGCCATGCTCGTGGTGGCTTTCATCGTGGTCGTATTCCACGCAGGCCGGCCGCCTCGGCCGCATCGCAACCGGCGAGCGGGTTTCGGTGACGAGTTGCTTGGACGTCTCGCCCAGACAAACCAGCGGACGGGGTCGCGCGGTCTCGTGTAAACCGACAGCACGTCTTCCATCGCCGCTACGAACGCGCCGCTGGCCTTGGGCGCACTGGGACCCGCAGGTCCGCGAGATCACTCCTCCCGCGGCGGATGGAGGTCGTCCACGCACTGCACCGGCTCCGGGTTCGGATCGACGTTCGGCAGATCGAGGTTGACGACCACCGGCTCCCGGCCGCTGCGCACCAGCACGCACGACAACGGCTGGTCGTCGCTCGCATTGATTTCCTGGTGCGGGACATACGGCGGCACGTAGATGAAATCGCCGAGGCCGGCCTCCCCGAAGAATTCGAGCCGTTCGCCCCACCTCATCCAAGCGCGTCCGCGGACCACGTAAATGACGCTTTCCACCGGCCCGTGATGGTGCGCACCGGTCTTCGCCATCGGGTGGATCACGACGCTCCGGCCACAGTTTTTCCGCGCCGACGCGGGCGTAGGTGATCGCCGCGGCGCGGTTCATGCCAGGCGTCTGCGCCGAGTTGATGTCGAGCTCATCGGCATGAACCACCCGAACGCCGTCAAGGCGCCATCGGTCTTGGGTCGCATCTTGCATCGTCGCTCTCCCAAAACAATCGCGGAAGCGTTGCAGCCTCGAGCTTATTCTAGCCGGAGAGCGGTCGAGCCGTCGCGGAGGCTTCGCTCAAGCGGCTCGGCACGGACCACATCGATCTCCTCTATCAACACCGGGTCGACCGCAATGTCCCGATTGAGGAGGTCGCGGGGACGGTGCGCGACCTCATCGCCGAGGGCAAGGTCCGACATTTTGGGCTTTCGGAGGCGGGCGCGAAGACTATCCGCCGCGCCCACGCTGTCCAGCCGGTCGCGGCCCTGCAGAGCGAATACTCTCTGTGGTGGCGCGAGCCGGAAGACGAGATTCTTCCGACGCTTGAAGAGCTGGGGATCGGCTTCGTTCCCTTCAGCCCGCTCGGCAAGGGCTTCCTGACCGGCGCCATCGACGACAAGACCACGTTCGCGAAAGACGATTTCCGCAACATCGTGCCGCGCTTCTCGGAGGCGGCGCAAGGCCAACCCCGCCCTCGTCGAGCTTTTGGGGACGATCGCCGCGCGCAAGCGCGCGACGCGCGCCCAGATCGCGCTTGCCTGGCTGCTCGCACAGAAGCCCTGGATCGTCGCGCTTTCATCTCGGGCCCCTTCGCGCAATTCACTGCGCTCGAACGCGGATCGGTGGGTTGACCCAGATCAAGCGCTCGCACTGATCAGACGGAAGCTTAGAGCGAGTTGCACCCGGTATCTCTCTCGGCACAACAGCGTGTCCCCACAGATGATGCCAGGAGCCGTGCGACCATGGGCCGCATGGTTCCCATCGCTGGAGTCGTGCTCTTAGTGTGTCACTACGGCCGACCGGGATTCGACGGTTGACGCGCGCAGAGATTCGGAGGTTGAGGCACGCAGAAAAAGCAATGCAGGCCCGGCTAAGGAAGCGGATCCAGGCGACCCGACCCTCAGAAATTACGGGAGTACAAGAAAGTGACAACGAGCCAACCGCTTGTCGCTTACACTGTTTGGGACGCTCCTACGCGGTGGTTTCACTGGATCAACGCTCTAACCGTGCTCGGTCTCATCCTGGTTGGGACTCTAATCCTCTTCGACAGCAGATTGGGTATGTCGGCCGCCGGAAAGGTGATGGCCAAGACGATCCATGTCTGGATTGGTTACGTGATGGTCGTCAATCTGTTGTGGCGGTTCGTCTGGGCGTTTTTCGGCAACCGTTATGCACGCTGGAAGGCCATCCTGCCCGGCGGCCCGGGATACGTAGCGGCGGCGGAGGCGTATGTCTCGGCATTCCTTGCCGGTGAGCCGAAACACTATCTCGGCCACAATCCAATCGGTCGAATAGCTATTTTTGTTATCCTCCTGCTTCTCGTCGTCCAGGCCGCGACAGGACTCGTCTTGGCGGGGACCGACATCTTTTATCCGCCCTTCGGGCACTGGATCGCCAGCTGGGTCGTCGCTCCGAATACTGATCCTTCCGCTCTCACGCCGTGGGCGCGGGATCTCATGGACCAGGACGCCTACGTAGCCATGCGATCGTTCCGGGCTCCTTTCGCGGAGATCCACGAATTCAGTTTCTACCTGCTTATCGCAATGGTCGCGCTGCACGTCGTCGCGGTGGTTGTAACCGAGCTGCGTGAAGGCGGCGCCCTTGTCTCGGCCATGCTGACAGGCCGAAAGATCATTCCGGGGCGTCCCGAAGACCTTTAACCACCGCACGTAAGGTGATGGAGGAAGGCGCAATGTTGAGGAAAACCAAGGCTATCGCGCTGGCGCTCGGATGCTGCTTTCCGGTTCCGACGATGGCGCAGGACGATCTGATGGCGCCGGCAAAGCAGCAGTTCCAGCCGATCCCGACGACCCCTCCCGAGTTGCCGGGCAATGCTGCGTCAGCGGCCAAAGTCGAACTCGGCAAGATGCTGTATTTCGACCCCCGGCTTTCGGCGAGCCATACGATCAGCTGCAACTCCTGTCATAGCATCGGCCTCGGCGGCGCGGACGCCGAGCCGACCTCCCTCGGCCACCGATGGCAGCATGGCGGGCGTAATGCGCCCACCGTGTTCAACGCGGTCTTTAACACGGCGCAATTCTGGGACGGACGCGCGAAGGATCTCGAGGAACAGGCCGGCGGACCGATGGTCAATCCGCTTGAGATGGCGTCGCCGCCCGCGCATGTCGCGGAACAATTGAAAGGCATTCCCGGCTATCGCGATGCTTTCGCGAAGGCGTTTCCTGGAGAGTCGGATCCGGTCTCGCTGGCGAATGCGCAGAAGGCCATCGCTGTGTTCGAGGCCACGTTGATTACGCCCAACGCCCCATTCGACCTTTTCCTCAAAGGCGACGCGAACGCGCTGTCGGCCACGCAGAAGCAGGGGCTCGCTCTGTTCATGGATAAGGGCTGCGCCAGTTGTCACAACGGCGTCAACGTCGGCGGCGGGATGTACGCGCCGTTCGGCGTCGCTGAAAAACCGGGGGCCGAATTTCTGCCGCCGGCCGACAAAGGGCGCTTCATGGTGACCAAGACGCCGAGTGACGAATATGTCTTCAAGGTCCCGACGCTTCGCAACATCGCTTTGACCGCTCCGTATTTCCACACGGGCCAGGCCTGGGACTTGCGACAGGCCGTGGGGGTTATGGGCACAAGCCAGCTTGGCGTTCAGCTGACCGACGACGAGATCGACAAGATCACGGCCTTCCTCGGTAGTCTGACGGGCGAGCAACCGAAGGTGATCTACCCAATCCTTCCACCGAGCGGCACCGGCACGCCGCAACCGGAGCCCTAAGCAAGTTTCATCTGGCTAGCCAACGGATGCCGGCTGTGATTCTGTTTTGATTCGGCTTCGAGTATGGACCCCAATCGGCCTCCAACATGGACCCCAGATGGGTGTCAAAATCGGGGGGAGTGTAGCGGCTTAGAAAGCATGTGGCGGGGTCCATGTTGGAGGCCGATTTTGCAATCGGACAACTTAGGGAGAAATCATCTGATGAAGGAGACTGCAACTCTCCGCGCGATTCTTCTTATCGCCGTCGGTGCCGTTTGTCTTCCGCTGACCGCAAGCTCAGCGACCATGCTCACCGCCAAGAACAGCATGACCTTATATGTCTTCGACAAAGACACCGGCGGTGTACCGACTTGCTACGATGGTTGCGCCAAGCAATGGCCGCCGTACCTCGCCAACGGCGGTGAGAAGATGGGCGAAGGTTGGGGCACAGTTAAGCGAAAAGACGGATCGATGCAATGGACTTACCATAATAGGCCGCTTATTTCTATGCCGATGATAAGAAAGCGGGCGATGCAAACGGCAACGGCGTCGGCAGAATTTGGCATGCCGCAAAAGAGTGAGTGCGATTTAAGCTCAGGGCCGTCCCTCGGGAGCGCTGCCCGCGGCACGACGGTCTGGCCGCGTGGTGTGGCTATGACTCATCATCGGGCCCCTGCGGCCGCGGTAACCTTGGTAGCGATCGCCTGGGCAGTTGCGAGCACCATCGACAAGGGACGGTCCACGAGAAGCCCGCCATCAACCACAAGGTCACGGCCATTGACGAAGGTCGACGCATCGCTCGCGAGACAGGCGGCGGCCTGCGCAATGTCCTCAGGCTTGCCCGCGCGCGAAATGGGTTGAGCCTTCGCGAAGTGAACTGGACCCCATTGGTGGGACCACGGGGGGTTGGATTTAAGGTGTAATCTCGCCTGCTCCTGTCCTTCAAGAATCAAACCGCTTCTTGCTGCTTCTGTCTCTGCTGTGGGTATGTGGGCAACGCGTTTGCGTTGTCCAAGCGAAGCGGCATATCCACAGCCCTCGCCGCCGCCTCGATTTTGTCCATGCCGGCGCGCCACACCGCCATCGGCATCTGGTTGTTCATCGCCTGGTGAGGGCGCCGAAAATTGTAAAAGTTCATCCAGGAGCCGATGCCGGACCGCGCCTCGCAGGCCATCGGCGTAGGCTTTCAGATGCACTTCTTCGTACTTGATCGAGCGCCACAGCCGTTCGATGAAAATGTTGTCCATGAAGCGGCCGCGTCCGTCCATCGAAATCTCGACGCCGGCCGTCACAAGCTTGCTGGTGAAAGCCTCGGCGGTGAAAGTGGAGCCCTGGTCGGTATTGAAAATCTGCGGCTTTCCGAACCGAAGCAGCGCCTCCTCCAGCGCCGCCGCGCAGAAGCTCGCATCGTTGGTGTTCGACAGCCGCCATGCCAGAACCGCCCGGCTGGCCCAGTCGATGATCGCCACCAGATAGAGGAAGCCGCACGCCATCGGGATGTAGGTCACGTCGGCCGCCCACACGTGGTTCGGCTCGACAATCTTCAGGCCGCGCAGCAGGTAGTCGTGCCGGGGCGCGGAACCAGCGCCTCGATCCCCATCACCCGCATCAGCCGCCGCACTCGCTTGCGGTTGACCCCACGGCCTTCCTTGTTGAGTTCGAAGGTCATTCGCCGCGAGCCGTAGAACGGAAGCTCGAGATGCAGTTCGTCGATCCGGCGCATCACGGCCAGATCGTCCGCCTCGGTGACAGGCTTTGAGCGGTAGACCCCCGAGCGCGTCAAGCTCAACAGCGCGCATTGGCGGCGCACCGACAGGTCCTTGCCAGGCCGTTCGACCATCGCTCTTCGATCGGGCGCGCTCATCGCCCTGGCCTCCCGGCCAAGAAATCCCGTTCGACCGTCAGTTGGCCGATCTTGGCGTAAAGCTTGGCCGTCTCGCGCTCGCGCTCCTCCTAAGCCTTCCCGAAGATCCCGGTCACGATGGCCGCCTTGCGAGATACTGTTGACCCTGACATTTCGCGGACCCAATTCCATGGCCGCACATCGCGTCAGATGATTGACAGCCGCCTTGGCGGCAGAGCAGGTATATCCTCCGTTACCGTCCTGGCTCCCTGCGACGCTGCCGATGTTGATGATGCTTCCTTCTCCACTTCAATCGTGACATCATCTTCGTGGACTCCAGCAACATCGATGCCGTCGCGCCTCTGGTCGACAAAGTCATCCGCTAAGTCTTCTGGGTTCGTTGAGCGCCGTTGTGCTGCCAGCGTCGGGATACGAGCAGCAGCGCTTCCAGGCGGCGTACTCGTAGGGCGCCGGCGGCAACGGATGCAGCGCCGGCCGATCGAGTTGCTCGAACAGCGCGGAACCGTGCATGAACCTCTCGGCTCACACGGCTCCCATCAGGCGAACGTGCCGGACCATATTTCCCAACTTCGCACTTTCGGTGATGGACGGGCCTACGTGGCAAAGTCCCGGCGGGTACGGCTGGCTCAGCCTCGCCACCGAAGCGAAATACAATTTCTTCTGTGTCCCCGAACATGAGTTCATGGGCTCGGTCGGATTCGCCGTCATCTGGGGCCATACGGGGACCGGGGCCCAGATCACATACACGAACACTTACTCGCCGGTGCTCGACCTGGGCAAAGGTCTCGGGGATCTGCCGACGAGCCTCAATCTCCTGCGCCCGTTCGCCGTGACCGCGCAGGTGAACTCCAACACGCCGGGCCAGGCCGTGACCAACGGCGTGCAGAACGCCACGACGATCAGTTACGGCTTCACGCTCCAGTACAGCCTGCCCTATTACAATTCGCACGTCGGCGAGATCGGAAACGGTTTCATCAAGCATCTCGTCCCGATCGCCGAGGGCGTCTTCACGACGCCGATCGCCAATGTGGCGCCGGGGACGCAAGTGACGACCGGAACCATCCAGCCAGGCGTCATCTATATGGCCAACTCGTGGCAGTTCGCCCTCGAGGCGGTCGTTCCGATCAACGGGGCGAGCGGCCACGGAATCGGCGTCGTCGGCGAGCTGCATTTCTTCTTCGACGACATCTTCCCCAACACCCTCGGCAAGCCGATCTTCACAGGAGTAAGGCAATGAAACGCGCTTCAACCGTCAAACTCGGTGCTACGCTCGCTTTCGTTCTCGCCTCGACAGCGGCCTTCGCCCACGCGCAACTAAAAAAGGCGACGCCGGCGGTCGGGAGTACGGTCGCCTCGGCAAGTGAAATCCGCCTCGAATTCAGCGAGGGCGTCGAGCCGCGCTTCTCCGGCGTCACCCTGACGGCGGCGGGCGGCGCCTCCGTGCCGCTCGGGGCCGCGAAAGTTGAAGCCGGAAACGCGAGCGTGATGATCGTCCCTATCGCGAAACCGCTGTCGCCCGGCACTTATACCGTGCGCTGGCATGCGGTGTCGGTCGACACCCACCACACCCAGGGCGACTTCCAGTTCACCGTCAAACCCTGAATAACCCCGCTGGGCTTCGAGGGAGGGCCGCCGGCCTTTCCGGCCATCCCTGAAGGGCGCAGACCCTGTCGGCCGCCTACCTGACCTGAATTTCCAGTTCGTCGTAACGCATGACCCTGTAGAAAAAGACAGAGCCGATCCAGGCCACGAGGAAGACGCCAATGATGACGTAGCCCAGTATGCCGAAGTTATCATTGATCTCACCGATCGCGCCCCAGAAGCCGCCGCTGTCGGTCAGGCCAAGTTCGTCACCGATCAGATTGAGCGTTTCGAGGCCGCCGACAATGAGGGCGACGACCACGGAAACCGCGGTGATCGTGATGTTGTAATAGAGCTTGCGGATGGGCTTCATGAACGCCCAGCCGTAAGCGCCCAGCATCAGCACGCCGTCCGTGGTGTCCACCAGCGACATGCCAGCCGTGAACAAGGCAGGGAAAACCATCATTGTCGCGATGGATGCGCCGCCCGCCGCTTCCGTGGCCGAGATGCCGAACAAGGCGATTTCTGTTGCGGTGTCGAAGCCGAGGCCGAAAAGGAGTCCAATCGCAAACATGTGCCAGCTCTTGGTCACGAGCTTGAACAGCGGACGGAAAATCCTCGACAGGAACCCGCGACTGTTGAGCAACAGGTCAAAGTCGTTCTCGACGAACGGCGCGCCCCGCTTGACCGCCTGAAACGTCCGGTAGACCGAGACGAGCACGAGGATGTTGACGATGGCGATGGCGAACAGAAACAGCGCCGAGGCGCTGGTGCTGACGATGCCGCCCACGGCCTTCATCAACTCGAAGCGCCCCGTCATGGCCGACGTCGCGAAAGCCACGGCGACCGACAGCGCGGCGATGACGGCAGAGTGGCCGAGCGAAAACCAGAGCCCGACGCCGACCGGACGCTGACCTTGCTGCATCAGTTTGCGCGTGACGTTGTCGATCGCGGCGATATGGTCGGCATCCACTGCGTGCCGCAGGCCGAACGAGTACGCGAGAAACGCGGTGCCTAACAGAACGGGCGTTTCATGCAGGACAACGAACGCCCACACCCAGACAAGGACGTTCGCGGCGATCAGGAAGGCGTAGACGCCGATCAGTCGGCCTCGCAAACTCGCATCGCCTTCAGACAAAATACGGGAGAGATAGCCAAGCATAGAACCCTCGTATGCAGATGACGGGAATGGTCAGCGCGATCGAGGGCATGCCGGAAAGGCACTTGAGTTGACGTCATCGGTAGCACCTCGCCCGAGATCGGCCGTACGTTTGATGGCAGGTCTCCTGGCTCGCGGGTCGCCGCCTGTCCGCCGACCTTCCCGGTTTCCCAGTGGTCATAAGTTGGCTGGCAGGCTCACCGCTTACAGTTGCGGGGGCAGTCGTGGCCTCAAGCGTCGCCGCTCTCACCACGTTCCCTTTTGATCCCCGAAGGGAACCATCAAGGCACAGGTATCAGATTTCAAGGGCGGCGGCAATCCAAAATCCCGCATCTAAGTGAAGTGAGCCGCGGGGCGGGCGGATTGTCGGGAGCGGCGGGGCTCGGGCTGCAGATGAGATGAGCGGGTTCGCGCTAAGGTTGTGGGCGGCTAGGAGCCTGTCCGAGAAATAGCGGATTTCGGTGGCGGCGCGGGCGCGAATCGGATTCTGCTTGTTCATGAGCAAGACGTTCCGCCCCTGGAAGATCGATCAACCGCTGTTGTTGCCGCCGAGCGTGCAGGACTTTGTCGGCGCGGACCAACCTGGCTCGCTTTGTTTTGGCGCTGGTGCTCGAGCATCTCGATCCGGCGTTGCTCTCGGCGTTCCGCTGACCTGGCGCTGGAAGGGGTTGATTTCTCCCCTGCGGCGCACTGGCGCGCGCCGACGGTCGCGCGGAAGGTCGACAATAACCAGGGGCCGGTCCTCGCGGTGGTGGAATATCGCGTCGACACCGAGAACCGCGCAGAATTCCTGGGCGCGGTCGACGAACTGGGACATGCGCGAAGGCGCGACGGGACCTATGCGTGGGGCGTTTACGAAGACGTCGCCGATGTCGGACGGTTCGTCGAGGCGTTCATGATCAAATCCTGGCTCGAGCTCATGCAGTAAGTATCCCCGGCAAAGCCGGGGGCTTTAAAATGTGAGCCGCTCAAAGCGGCTTAGGGGCCGCTTATGCGGCCCGGTCCCTCATTCCGAAGGTCCCGCTGCGAAAGAGTACCTGGCATGCTGAGGCCTTGGTAACGCACAACTTGCTCCTTCCGACGCGACCTATAGACAGGACAAGACACTCGCGCCTCGTTCTCTTTTCACTAAATTCAGCCGCGTTCCGCGCCGACTGTCGGAAAAGTCAAACTGCTATTGCCGCCCCGGCAAAGCCGGGGGAACTCCCAGGATATTAGATTAGCGGGAACGGATGACCAACCCCGACGAGATGCTCGTGAATCGGGTCCGCCATCTGCTCGCGGAAACGCCGCGCATCACGCTTTGTATCTCCTCGGAGCGCCCTCATCGGGCTTGGAGGAGAAACAACAGCGAATGAGGTCCTCGTCACAAGGCGTTAGTCGACACCCTGGGCGCATTGCATGCGACAAAAGGCGACACCGAGCGCATCCGCCCGAACGTCGCAGGACCGCGCTCCTCAAGCGAAAGGACCCAGCGGGCGCCGCGGATCAAAGGCAGCATGACAAGAGCGCCAAGAACAAAACTGGTTGCCGCCAACGTCCAGCTCAAGGTCCCGGTTTCGACGAGTTTGGCGTAGATGAGCAGGCCGCCAAATACAACGAACGGCAGCGCTGTGGTTGCTCGCGCTGACATGTGAGAGACGGGGGAGATAGCCGATCCAGCTTCCCCATTAACTCATCGTTTGCGTGCATACGCACGGTTGCGGTTGACCCTAGCCGATGCCGCAGATCTGCGGAAACTTATGTGCAGAGGCCTGCCACGCCATTTTGACTTCGCTGAAAGTCAAATCTCGCCGTACATCGGCTGAAATTCATATTTCAGCAATGTGACAACGAGTCGCGCGTCAAGTCAAACGCTTGCGAAGCGAGGGAATGCGCGAGACAAACGCGGGCAGCGGACGGGCAGGTGTCAGGCGATGCGATTTCCTATGTTCGGAGGCCTTTGGCCGATCAGGCCCCGGGAGGCGCTGCGCGACGCGTTCGCAGGGGTGACGCTAGCCTCGATGAACATTCCGCAGGTTCTCGGCTATACGCGCATCGCCGGAACGCCGGTCGTCACCGGCCTCTATACGGTGCTTCTGCCGCTGGTCGCCTTCGCGGTCTTCGGCTCGTCGCGGCACCTCGTCGTCGCGGCAAATTCGGCGACCGCGGCGATTTTTTCGAGCTCGCTTTCGCGCATGGCCCCGCCGGCCAGCGAACATTACATGGCGCTCGTCGGCATGGTCGCGTTGCTGACCGCCGGTCTGCTCGTGCTGGCGCGCATTTTCAAGCTGGGATTTCTTGCCGACTTTCTGTCGCGCACGGCGTTGGTCGGGTTTCTCACCGGCGTCGGCGTTCAGGTCGGGACGGCGATGCTCGGCGACATGGTCGGCGTGGCCGTCGCGTCACGGCGAACGCTCGTGCAGCTTTGGCAGGTCTTTGAGGGTCTGCTGTCGCTCAATCCGAATCGGCTTGGCATGTCGCTCTTTGTGGTGGCGAGCATCCTGCTCGGGAAGAAATTTGCGCCGAAGTTCCCGGTTTCGCTCATCGTGGTCGTCGGAGCGATCGCCGCAAGCGCCTGGCTGAACCTTTCGCAACACGGTTTTTCGGTCATCGGGCCGGTCCAGGGCGGGTTGCCTTCGCTAAGGCTGCCCGGCGTCACATGGAGCGAAACGCTCGCCGTTCTGCCTGTCGCCATATCGTGCTTCGTGATGATCATCGCCCAAAGCGCGGCCACGTCGCGCGTCTATGCGATTCGGCATCAGGAACGGGTCGACGAAAATGCCGACATCCTCGGCCTCGCGGCTGCAACGCCGCCGCGGCGCTTAGGCGACGCCCAGAAATACGTGAATCCGGATTCGATGTTTAACTGGACTGTCGCGTTGATGGATTCATGTTCGCGAGGACATCGGTTATGTTTGGTAAATGATAGACGAATCACCCGTTCGTATCCGGTATGAAGCCGTTCGTTCCTCGCTGGATGAGCGAGGTCGACGTTTGGCCGCCGCGGCGGAGGCGAAGGCGGCGGGTTACGGCGGGATCGCGGCGACCGCGCGCGCGACGAAGGTCGCGCGAAGTACGATCGGACGCGGTCTGAAAGACCTGCGCGATCCCGCTTCGTTGACCGGGAAGATACGTCGCGCGGGCGGGGGCAGTCCTCGGTTGACGACCAAGGACCCAACTCTTTTGGAAGACCTTCAAGGATTGCTCGAGCCCGCGACGATGGGTGATCCGATGCGACCGCTGCGATGGGTCTCCAAGAGCCATGAGAAGTTGGCGACGGTGCTTCGCGGGATGGGTCACAAAGTGAGTTCCTCGAGCATTCCCAAACTTCTGGCGGAGCTGAAATATTGTCGCCATTTCAACCGCAAGACCAAGGAAGGGAGCAGCCATGCCGATCGCGACGCCCAGTTCGAATACATCAACGCCAAGGTGAAAGCGTTCCAGGCCGCCGATCAACCCGTGATTTCCGTCGACACGAAGAAGAAAGAGTTGATCGGCGAATTCAAGAATGGCGGCAGCGACTATGGGCCCCAGGGCAAGCCGATCGAGGTCAACACTCACGACTTCGAGGATGCGGAACTGGGCAAGGTCATCCCCTTTGGAGTCTACGACATCGGCGCCAACGAGGGCTATGTCAGTTTGGGGATCAACCATGACACCGGACAGTTCGCCGTCAACGGCGTTCGCCTCTGGTTGGATCGGATGGGCCGCGGACGTTATACCGCGATGACCCGATTGATGATTGCGGCCGATGGAGGGGGTTCGAATGGTTCGCGGCTTCGGCTCTGGAAGGCGGCCCTTCAACAACTCGCCGACGAAACAGGCCTGACCTTACACGTCTGCCATTATCCGCCCGGCACTTCCAAGTGGAACAAGATCGAGCACCGGATGTTCTGCCACATCACCCAGAACTGGCGTGGAACGCCGCTCACAAGCGTTATCGTCGCGATCGAACTGATCGCGAACACCACAACCAAGACCGGCCTGACGATCCGCTGCGAACTCGATGCCCACGCCTATCCAAAAGGCATCAAAGTCTCCGACGAGGAAATGGCGACCCTCAACATAACCCGTGATCCCTTTCATCCCGAATGGAACTACGCTATCGCGCCGAGAAATTCGACCTGATGCGATAGTTTTTGGGCGTCGCCTTAGTGGGGCGTTCGTCGTCAACGGCAGTCCGACGCAGACCGCGATGGCGGACGGGGCGGGCGCGCGAAGCCAGGTCGCCCAGCTTGCCTTCTCCGCGATCGCGCTCGTTGTCCTCCTGTTCCTGACGGGCCCGCTGCAATATCTGCCGCACTGCGTACTGGCGAGCATCGTGTTCACGATCGCAGCCGGCATGATCGACGTGAAAGGCCTCCGGAGCATCCTTCAGGAGAGCCCGGGCGAATTCCTGCTGGCGATCTTGACCGCCGCGGCGGTCGTTGCGGTCGGCGTCGAGCAGGGCATTCTCTTTGCGATCGGCTTCTCGCTGGTGCGGCACGTCCGTCACAGCTATCGGGCGCATTCGCTGGTGCTCATTTCGGATGCGAACGGCCGGTGGGAGCCGGTGCCGGCCGCGCCGGGGTTGCAGACCGCCCCAGGACTGATCGTCTACCGTTACGGCGCGGATCTTTTCTACGCCAACGCCGACCATTTCTCCGACGAGGTTCGCGAGCTCATCGACAAGGCACCCTCGTCGGTCCAATGGCTCGTCTTCGACGCCGAAGCGATCGGAGACGTGGACCTGTCCGCGGCGCAGACCGTCCGCAACCTGCTCGAGGACCTCAATCGCAAAGGCGTCCGCGTCGTCTTCGGCCGCGTCAACCGCTACCTCTTGTCGGATATAAGACGCCACCGCATCGCCGCGGTCATCGGAGACGGGCAAATCTTCCCGAGTCTGCACGAGGCGCTCGACGCCATCCGCGCCGAGGGGTTCGCGACTGGTCCGACTGCGCGCTAGGCAGTATCGCAAACCGTATCTCTGGTTCGACCACCCAGTCGCACCGAACTGGCGTAATTTCCGAGCGTCCGGAATAGGTCGACATTTCCGCGGCTTGGCGCCTGGGAAGTCCGCAGCGGACACTGAAGAGGCCGATCCCTGCCGCCAAAGCCTGAATGCTAGAAGCAGCAGATAGGCGCCGACCAAAGGCCGAAGGATATGCGCGACGCCGGGAGTCATCCAGTGCCGGGCGTCCTCGCGGGCGGTGGCGATGTTTGGGTTGCCGAACTGGCGCGGGCCTGCGTGAGTGGCTCGCCATGTGGCAAGGCGCGCCCTGCTGTCAGCCGGGGTTGCGCCGCGACAGCGTGAACAGCGCGCTCAAAGTGTTTCCAGCGTCGCCCAAATTCCAAGGCCTTGACCCGAGAAATCGGGGTGCTCTTATAGACCCAAGTTCGGAAGCTCTCAAGGTCACCAGCCCGAAAGGTGGCAACTATCGGCGGTGTTATTTCTCCGCTAATTGTGGAGCGATCTAATGCGGGCCCTTTCAGATCGGCTCGATCGAACCTGTTACCAATATGGACTTGAGCCGCGCGATAAAGGGCGTGTCTCGGGCTATGAAGCCGAAGGATGAAGGGATCGATTTCCTTCGGCGTAGCGGCAGCGTTATATGCTTCAAAGAGAAGCGTCATCAGCGCGAGCTCAGCCATCCCCTCATTTTTTCGAGGGCCAAAATGCAACTGGAGGTTGGCATTTTGATGCGGCGACTTTCGTATGACGAGTTCTGAAGTGCGAGTGCGGGTCTCGCAATCGTCGCGAGAGAGGTCGTGCCACGACAAATGCGGGGCATAGGGCTCCCTATTCGCTCTATGTGAGGGCCGAAAAGCGCCGAAATCAGGCCGTTCTTGAAATGAGGGGATTCCTGAGCAGCGCGAGCGGCCCAGCAAAGTCAAAAAGCGAGGTGACAAGGACGAGCACAAACTGTTCGATGCTCTTGTCGTAAGCCCAAAAGAGAGCTTCTGGTTCGAGCCTCAGACGGCGTATTGCTGCCAGTGGCCCAGATCGCCGGATTTTTACCTTGGCGATGCATCTGAGCTTGTCGACGAATTTCTCGTTCCGTCGCTTCGACCTGGTTCTCGGCCCATCCCTGCATCGCCTCCCGCCCCAACAGCCGCATCTCCTCCACGATCCGCTCCTCGACCGCATCGGCCTCCTTGAAGTTTCCCTCGCTGTTCTCTATCGCCCCAATTATCGACGCGAATCGATCGCGAAGACCAGGGTGCGCCTTGGACTGGCCAAAATCGCCTCGTCGCTTAGTGTAGCGGCCGTCATCTGTTAAATTCCCATCCGTTTCCAAATCCGAACCTTACTCCGCATCACTTTGAATTGCACCCCCCGATGACATGCGGTCCGGCGGTAGACGACTGACTGGATTCGATCCCGAGCGAACCGGTCAGACGGGAGAATGAGTTTGGAGACGTCACTTTTTCGGCCGGTCAAGGCCTTCCTTGAAGGGCTCGGCTTCGTCGTCAAAGGTGAGGTCGGGGGTGTGAATTGGCGTCGAACTTTGACCCCGCCCATGCTGAGCGCTAACCGATTGCGATGACAGTAGAATTGGCGATAGTCGGAGACTTCGATCGGCGTCCAATGGTGACCCCGCCTATCAGCCAGATTGTCATTTCTATTCAAGAGCTTACGACACCTAGGCTGGGGGTCGCGATTGGACGCCGAATGACACCTCACTGACGCGAGCCCCGGATCAGCGCGATCGCCGGGGCGAAGGGTTCTCGAGCGACCACGTCGACGGCCTGCGCTTCCACACATGCTCTCATTCGAAAGGAATGCCAGTCGTGTCTTCGCCAATGTGCGGTCTGGGCTTACGAATTCAGTCGTGGCGCCGGCGGCGGACATTCGCGCCGTGATGGTCATGCTCGATGGGAAAATGCCTCACGTTCGCGAATGCGTCGGCCAGAGGCATCCGGTTCGAATCACCTCAACAGGGGATTCTTCGGCATCGCCGCGAACGGTTGGTTTAAATTCCCCGATGAAATTAATCCGACGCACTATATCTTCGGCGCTGATGCGCGAATAGTGACGTCATACGCCTCGTCGCCCAACCTCTTGACGTCCTCAGATATTACGAGGGGGTGAAGGTAGCGCAGTGTGTTTCTTCACGGACACATTCGCGCCCGACCAAATGAAGTATCTTTTGCTCTTTTTGGATGATACAAAGCAGCTTTGCCTGTAGGAGTTATCAATGGCAAACGAACCAAGCGTACTAGACCAACTGAAGGACCTTGACGAACAAAGGGCAAAGCTCTTGGAAGCTGCGAAAAACGCCGCCATTGAGAAAGCGAATGAGGCGATCGAAGAATTGAACGCTCTCGGCTATCACTACCGACTGGCAGAGGGACCCGCATTGGCTCGCGTCCTGCGTGCGAAAACCGAGAGTGAGACTCCGAATCGGAAACCGAATGACGCAGATTGCCCGATTTGCAATTTCCGGACTAAACCCTCAGGAATCCCCTCATTTGGAGAACGGCGTGATTTCGAGGCTTTTTCGCCCTCATGCGGGGCGAAAGAATGGCCTTAAGGTCCCACATTGAGCATGGCGCGACCTCTGTCTCGATAATTCGGAGCCCCGAACTCGCGCTTCAGGACTCGTCATACGAGAGTCGTCGCAGCGAAGCGCCAACCTCCAGTTGCATTTTGGCCCTCGAAAAAATGAGGGGATAGCTGAGGACTAAACCTCCTCACGATCGTCGATCCCACCGTATTCAGGAGCGCAAGAAGCCGTTTACGGCAAAAGAGCTTGAAGAACGCGGCTTGGTTCGCGTCTGATCTTTCTAACCGCCCTACTCAAGGGCTCCTCGCTGAAAGCCGTGGGTAAGGAGCTTTTTTGGGGAGGAGCGGGGCGCGGGGCCTTGGGATCGGAAATATTGTTGCGGGATGCGAGACACCGATCTTTTTCAGGTTGCCCTTGGGCTATCGTCGCCGTGGACGGTGACCCGCGGCGAATTTGACGCCGAAGACGGTCGGCTCGATTTGAACTTGGACTTTCCGCGTGGAAGCCGGTTCGCCTGCGCACAGTGCGGACGCGAGGGCATTGTCACGTTCGTGTTTTTTACTTGTCAACCGCGCCAGACGTCCGTCGGCCCACACGAGCAAAATCAATTGTTTGCATGTCCGGCAGTCGGACAGAAATTGCGCAAAAAGTGCCTATACTGATCTTCGACAGTTGGCGGAACCAAGTCATTGACATCGAACGAGAAGGCGCGCCGTTGTGACGGCGTGGCACGACATTGCGGGTTTTGGGTGTGGATCAGGCGTCTGCGAATTGGCGCAGGGTCGGCGGCAGGGCGACGCCGAGGGCCGACAGCGCGAGGGTGGCGTCAGGGCGCGGGGCGGAGCGCAGCAGGAAACGCTTGCCGTCCTGTTCGACTTCGGTCTCGGTCAGCGAGTCGAGATCGGCGATGACGTCGGGCCAGGAGGCGCGGGCGCTCTTGTCGGCGGCGGCGAGGCGGTCTTCCAGCTCCTTCTTCAGAACGAGCGCGAGGAAGCTGCAGGCGACGTGGCCGCGGATCGTCTGATCCAGTTTGTGATAGATCGGCCGCGTTTCGAGCAGACTCTTGGTCGTGCGGAACGTCCGCTCCACGGTCCACAATTGTTTGTAGACGAGCATCGCCTCCAGCGGCGAGAGATGCGCGTTGGTCCGCAGCACGAACACGCCATCGAATTTGGCGTCCTCCTCGACCTTGGCGCGGTCGATGGAAAAGCCCTCGCCCTCCGGGTTGGCGAGGAACCGGCGATAGCCCTTGTTGCCCACCAGGCTCTTGTCGCCTTTCTTCAACTGCTTCTCCAGCGCCGCGACGACGGTGGCGCGGTCAGCGGCGTCCTTCCTCATCTGATCGAGATTGCGGCAGACGATGTAGCGCCGCCCGGCGAGCTTCACCGCCTTGGCCTCGTAATCGACTTCGCTTCTGGGCTTCATCAGAATGAAGGGAACGAACGGCGCGGGATCGTCGAGGACGAGTTCGCGCACCAGCTTGTCGGTTCGCTCGCGCACGCCCAAAACATAAAGCAGCCCTCGCGCTTCGAGTTCGGCGATCGTCTCGGCGCTGATCATGCCGCGGTCGGCGACGACGCAGACGCGGTTGATGCGGAACCTGCGCTGCAACCGATCGATCGCCGGGATCAGGCTGCCGACGTCGGCGGTGTTTCCCGGCCACATTTCCGTGCACACCGGGCGGCCGTCGCCATCGAGGAGCACGGCCAGGATCATCTGATTGAGATCGGGCCGATGGTCCTTGGAGAACCCGCGCCGTCCGAGAGTCTGACCGCCTGCGCCCTCGAAATAGAGGCTCGTGGTGTCCATGAACACGACGTCGAGCGTGGTGAGCAGGTCGCGCCGACAGGCGAACAGTTCCTCCTCCAGGACGTCCTTCACGCAGCGCGGCGCAAACGGCGTCGCGCCGTCCTGTTGCTCTTGGGGGAGTTCCGCGCCGAGCCACGCCATGGCGCGATAAAGATGATGCAGTTCGAGCCCGTCGACGCCATCAATGCGGTAATCCTCGCGCCAGCGGTCGGCGGCACGGTCCGAGCCGCCGCAAAAGAGGCGGTGCAGCACGGTCAGGAACGCCGCACGCTCCAGCGAGAAATCATGTTTGCGCGCGCTCGCCAGGCGCTCGATCACGCGCCGGCAGCCCGTCTCGTCCCATACCCGCTCGAAGGCGAGCGCCGGACCGATGCGCCGGGTCGCCACGACCGTCGCTTCGCCGCGGTCGAGCGCATCGAGCACGATGGCCTTGTCGGCAAACCGCGCCCCCGAGCGCAGCAGGCGCTCCAACTGCCCGCTTTCCTTAAGATCCTCGATCCGCCCGAGCGTCGCGATCACCTGCTGGCGCACCGCAGCGCCCTCGCGCCGGTTCTCGACGATTTGCAGATAGGCGCGGCCGCCGGAGGTCTTCTTGCGGAAATACATGGGGGGAAACCGAGCGACTCACCTTTGGTACGCACAGCATCCGCGCTGCGTCTTCAGAAATCAATAAAAATATTCCAATCCGTGGCACTACACTATCGCAACTGCCGCCTGTCGCCACAAATAATATCAATGGCTTACACCTCGCGCGCACCCTCCAACTGTCGAAGATCAGCTATACTGGGCGAACGTGACAATGCCCCTCCAGGTCGTCTGGCGCGCCGGTTATCTTCTTGGCCTTGTCGAGCGCGGCCTGGACCTTTCCGATTTGATCGTCATTGAACTTGAAGGTCTTGATCTGCGTCGCGGTCGAGCCGGCATTCGTTTAAGCGAAACGTCCTGTCGCGCCCCCTTCGCGACGATGCGCAACGCGTCGTCCGGAAGAGGCCTCTGCAGAGCGAGCGCTTTGGCCGTATCCGCCTCGAGCCAGCGATCGACCTCGTGCGGGGTCGTTAGGATGACGGGCATGGCCTTCGCGTAGACGGGCGCGACGACCAGATTGGAGAAGTCCGAGGGCTTCGCCGCGCGTGCGGGTCGCGGCCGCAAGGCTCTCTTGGATCAGCGCGACGAGCTTCTCCTCGCCCATCCGCTGGCGCCAGCGCATCAGCGACGAGCGGTCGAACATCGCCCTGTGCTGGAAGAACTCCTCGCCGCAGAACAGCTGGTAATACGGGTTCTCAGCCAAGCGCGCCAGCCGGCGCCGCCTTGCCGGCAAATCGGACTGTGGCCGCGGCTTCGCGTCAGGCGTTGATCGCGCGGAACTTCCGGAGCGTTTAGTCTGCGCAGCCCAGGCGGCGCGCAGTCGCACGGCGGGCGCGAACGCATTCTCTTACTGACTTGCAGGGTGAGAGACGGCGTACGCCGAGTGCGGCGACGACCGAGCCGTCGCCGCCCCCGACTGCGGGCGCACGGAGCTCACCAGATAGACGAGCAGCCAGAGCGCGACCAGCGTCGCCAGAACCATCGCGACCGGAAACAGGCTGCGATCGTCGGGCTGATATCCGCGATAGAACGCCGCGTGCTTCTCGATTCCCATGACGGTCACCATTGCGATCCAGTCCCCTGTTCGTCATAAGCCCGACCCCGGTCGCCCGGGGCGTCGTCGTCAACCAGGTTTCCTTCGACCACGCCGTTCGCCTCGGCGCTGTGACGCGCGTCACGATCGACGCGGCCGACGCGGAATTCCTTTCGCAAGGGGTCAGGCCCGCAGCCGAATGACGTTCCCGCCCGGCTCGCCCTCGAGGAATGCCGCCCAAGCGTCCATCAGCGCGCGCCGGTGATCGAGGGCGTCGCCGCGCCGATATGCGCGCTCCGTCGCGTCGCCGAAGATGCGAAGAGCATGGGCCTGGCAGGTTGGCGACAGTTCGTCCGGGTCGACGAGAGGGCGGGCTCAGCGTCGGCTTTTCGAAAGCCTCCCTACTGGCGGGCGCCGGGGTCTGGAATCGACCCGAAGCGGACTTTTCCGCCGCCACGGCTTTTCCGCTCGGCTCAGTGGGCGTCGAGCTGAAGGTCGACGCTACAAAGATTGCTTAAATTCAGTGTAACAGATGCCTTCTCGGGGAAAGCAGGAGGGACCGGTGATCAATCTCCGAGTATCGCTTGCAATTCTAACATTCGGCGTAAGTTCTTCTGCTTTTGGTCAACAACTGTCACCGAACGCAAATGCGGCACCGCAACCCCAGATAAACCAAGTTCTCGAGACCGAGCGAGAGGAGTTTGGCAATTTCAAGCTAGCGCCGATTATTGTCCCAGAGGGAGAACAGGTCGGGGACTTAATTGATGCTGACACAACTTCGCTGATTGCCCGCGCCGAAGACTGCTTCAATGGCCTACAGCCACGCAAGAATCCAAGCCTGTTGCCGTCCATCGTGACACACTCGAAAAAAGGAATTGCAGCCGGGCTTGGCGTCGGGGGTGATCTGGTCGACGTGCATGGCGAGGGGAACGAAGGCGAGTCGTTCATTCTCGAATTTACGGATGTGCAGGTAGCAAAGGCTTCGATCGTTCAATTACGCCAGTCATTGAAAAAGGGCGTTCCGGAGTGCGAGGTGGTCCGGCCGTTCATCATTGTTGCTGCCCCGCCGTCTTCAATCTCGACCAAGCCCCCGGGCAACCAGGGTGTTCAGCGCGTTGCCGACATCAGTAAGCGGATCGCCATACAGGGAGGCACGATAGTCTCGGACAAGCCGCCACCCCTTCTCTTGGGAACTGTCTTCACGGCTCGTCGTGTCATACGCATCGAGACTTCACGCGTCCTTGATGCAAATGCGAAGCTATCACTCGCGCAAAAATTCATGGAAGAGCTTGGTCTCAAATCGACCTTCGAGGCGTCCGCGGCCGGCAATAATGAGGCCAGTGAAGCTGTTGTGATCGAAGGCAAGGAGGCCGTTCCCGTTGCGTTTGCGCCCGCATATGTCGTCAAGCCAAACCCAAGAAAACTCGCCAATGGTCAGAACCGCTACGAGGTCGCGGCGGTGGACCGACCAGATTGAGAATGCCATCGCCTTAGCGAAGAAGCGCCAGGACGAGTCCCTGATAGCGATCGAACGGGTACCTAGGTCCCCTCCCGTAGTGGCGCGGGCGACATGCCGTGGACTAAGCAGCCGGATGCAGGAAATCTGCCCGTCCGGTTCGATTCCCGTAGTGGCCTCAACATCGATTATCCTCGACCCCGATGACTTCCGGTTCCACGTAATAACGTACAATCCTAAGTCGGAAAAAGCTGTGACGAAGTCCAGGCGGTTAGTATATCGACAAGTGTTGGGTGTAACCGAGCCGCGGGCCGCGAAGTTCGCGGGGCCCTACCACGTGGCTGTAGTACAATCGTCACCGCTCATATCCCCGGCCGCGCCGCCGAGCGCCTTCGACCCGTCGCCTGAAAGTCCGGCACGCAAGAGCTCGCGGGTCTCAAGACACTTCAACCTAGAAACGGCAGTTGGAGCACCCGGAATGTGCCTAAGATATTGAATTATCGATCTTTTGTGCCATTTTTGCGAATGCGGAGCAGTTGGCCCCATCTCAGAAATTTCAATGAGTTACGTGCCAACAGCCGTTTCTAGGTTCAACCGACCTCCTCAACGCGTAGCACCATGCTCCGGGCTCGTGAACCGGTCCGCGGCCTAGCCGATTTCTGCGATCTCTGCGCCAACGGGTCAGGCTTGGAAGCAAGAGACCTTGACACGTCACACGGAGTTACGGTGACAGGCACGCAAGATCGCTAATCTGAACGTCCGCAATCCGCCCATTTGAGGCGTTCGCGATAGACCACCATCGACCCACAGCGGTCTTTCGATGCTCGCCCGTCTTGAAAGAAGAAGGCTCTCCCACCAAACGCTTGTCGTTATTGAATGGTCGCCGCATCAATGTTCATCACATACGAGACCAGTTTCCGTTCTATGTTGTCTCTGACAAACACTATCATGCCGCCACGAACAGATGCCGACTTGTAGTCCATTTCCAGAGACAATTGGGACCTTTCGCTCAATTCTGCCTTAAATTCCTCATATGGATAAGCGTAAATTTTCTTCTCGTGGATATCATACAACATAATTGGCTTTTTACTGCCGTAGGCCATGTACAATCCGCGGATGTTAGACCACTGCTCTTGAATTGCACTATAATATTGATCACTCATCGAATCGCTCCGGTCTAGCTCCTACGGCAGCGAGCGTCTAACCCGTCGAGATGGTACTAGCTGCTGCCGTCCAAATCTGCCCAACGTGGCCTGCCTCCAAGTTTTCGCACGGTCTGGGATAGCGGGCCACAGGGATCGCCTCGGGAAGTACCGGGTGTCGTTATTGTAGCGATCGAAGGGCCGTTCCGGCGACTTCCAATTAAAGTTGATGGTCACTCTTCCCATTTCTCGTTGGAGTTCATCTTCAAGCGAAGCGATGAAATCATGACCCGGCATGGCGAGCACGTTGTCCCATTTTGGCAGATTGATCCTCGCCCGAACACGCGACCGGCGGCCGCGCAATCCATCAAGAGGCCATCGACGTTCTTTGTCCGGGCGGTGGTGGCCGCCGTCAGATGGAACAAACGTTCGCGCATAACAACGAGCTGATCTAGTATTTTTCGAATCTCATCGATCGCATCCGCTTTCGTATCACTCACGGCGTCTGTCCTATCAACTCTGCCCGGAAATCGTGTCGATCCCCCAGATCCTGGCGGCCAACCAGTTGGGCGAGAAGTCGACCCTCGCCTCCGCGCTCTGCCTGCCGCATCCGGAGGAATTCCGGCCGGAGTTGTTCAAGCTGCCCTGGGCAGACGCGTCGTTGTCGAACACGCCGTTCGGCAGGCCGCGGGTCAGCCGCATGAACGATTCGACGAAGCCGCGCGCAGGCGACGCGCCGAAATACGCGAACGCGGCCGCCTGGATAAGCTCGGGCATCCGAATGCCGGACGCAACAGAAGATCAGGCTCGAACGGGTCGTGATGCGACCGGTCGAGTATGAACATCGCATGCATTCGCGGGGAGTGATTTCGTTGGCGAGACCGAGGACCCCGCGCGCCGGCCCCAAAATCCTGAGTTTGCACAAACACCGCGACAAACTAAAGCGGGAGCGAAAGCAAGTCCGGCTCAGCAACCGGTTGTCCTTAGCCCGGCGCGCCCCCGATGAAAGAGGCGCGAAAGCTAGCGCGTTGGCCCGGCAGAACGTGGGAGCCTGGGGCGCAGTCGGAGACGCCCGTACCACCGAAAAACGGAAGAGAGACCCAAGACGTCGATAAAATCGCGGTTTCGCGTCTCCGCCGCACCTGCTTTTCGCGACGACGCGACAAGCTCTGGAAAAGTCGGGCGAAGACCACGGTCCCGTCCTCGGCAGCGTCCGGTTTCGCGCCCGGCCACGCCCGCAGCTGAGCGGACCCAAGTCAGAAGTTGATGTTGGTGCGCAGGCCGACCACGAATTCATTCTTGATCCGCTGCGTCGGATCGTCCGGGTTGGCGATTCCCATGCCCGGATTGATGAAATACTGGACGTCGGGCTGAATTTGCCACGACGGCAGAACTTGAAACTGATAGCTCGCCTCGAGAAAGGTCTCGCTCGAGCGGATAGGCGAGACCGAAGGCTGGAAGAATTGCATTTGTCGGTCGAAGCCGGATGCGCCGCTGCTCGCCCACACGGTCCCCATTTCCACGCCGAAGATATCGTTGTCGCGCGTCGGCAACGGGGCGTGCAACGCGAAGCCCGCGTTGATGCTGGCGCTGACCAGGTTGCGATCCTGGTAGGGCGTGAACATCGGACGGACAAAGACATTCAGACTGCGATTGGCGTTGTCCTTCGAACGCCAGATCATCTGGTCCATGACCCCGTAGAATGAAAAGTCGCCGTGATGCGCGGCCGGGGTCCCGTTGCTCAACGGACTGGCGAGAGGCAGGCCTATGTTGTCGTATTGCTGATCGTCGAACTTGTAGCTGTCGTACCAGGCGCCGATTTTGTAATTTCCCGGCAGCGGACCTTCAGCGTTCGGCTTCCCCGACGCGCCGGAACCAAACGCGTATTGTAATTCGGCGATCACCAGAGTTCCCGTGTCGAGCGGGAAGCTCACGCCATGGGGATTGCTTTCCGGCGTGTTCGGAGAATTCCGCGGGATCGGGCTGCCGTTAAAGACGCCTGCCAGCACGGTGACACTGTCGGTCACTTGCACCCGTCCACGGACGCCTAGGCTCGCGAGCGGATAGGCGGGGCCACCCCCGAACAAATTCACCGTGGGAAGCCCCGGCCAGCCGGACATCGCGCTAATGAAGAAGGTGTTCGCGGTTGGGCTGATGATGAATTCCTCGTCGAGGCTCTGCTCGCCGACCTTGATGTCGAATTTGTCGCCGAATTTCTGCTGATACCATAGCTCCCAAAGCCGGACGCCAACTGGCGCCTCGATATCGGTCAGGGTCTGCAGGACCATGAGGTTGTCCGCAGTCAGGTTTCCACCCCAATACTGGAGGCCGCTCACGTTGAGTGTGCCGCCCTTGAGACCGAACGCCTTCTCGGTGTCCATTTGCAGCGTCACGGTGGTCAGCCCGTTCGCTTCAAAACCCTGTTTGACGCCGCCGCTGAGATTCCCGAACGTCTCGACGTTCTCGAGTATGGTGAGCGTGACGCCGTACTTGGCCAGGGCGGGCCGGAGACCCCACATGTCGCCGAGTAGGTTCTGGCCTTGCAGGTCGAGGAAACCCAACGGCCCCGGCGCCTTGGCTGCGCTCGGCGTCGCCGCGGCGTCGGCGCGGAACTGCGGCCCGGCGAGCCGTGGCAGGACGAAGGGGGCGGGATTGGGCGGGCTCGAAGGGTCTGCGGGGACGGCCCCGGGGCAGGCCGTCGTCTGCTGAGTTGGGTCCGAAAGGGGCGCGGCCGGCCCAGGGCTTAAGGGCGGGATTGAGTCCGCAAAGGCGGCGCCGGCGAAGCCGATCATGGCGAGAGCGGTGGCGCTTCGGATCGCAGCGCGGCCGCGGAGACCGGCTCGATGATGAAGACGGCGCAATCCCGAACCCCAACCCGCCTGCCGACCATCGGGCATTTCGACCGTGAAGGTTCGGCGATGTCAATGACGCTCGGATGACAGATCACGGCGCGGAATCCAGGTTAACAATTTATTGTTGCAGGATTTCGAGGAGGAAGGCGGGGTCCCATCCTGCGGCTACGCTTGGTCTTGATGCTTCCCTTGGCCTTGTTGGCTCGGATGAGATTAAGAGAGAAGCGACGCACGACGGCCATGTTTTTAGCCGTTTCCGGTGCGATAGCGCGACAGATCGTCCTTGAAGACGACGTCGAGGAGCCAGTGCATGCTCTCGACGCCCCAATGGCCGCGTGCGCCGGCGGAAAGTCGTTCGATGTCGAGTGTCGCCGACGAGATATAGTAGCGCGTCTCGAAGCTGCAGCGGTCGGCGTATTCGACGCGATCATGCACTTTCAGGATCGTCTTTATGTTGGTGAAGCGCGGCTGTCTGGGGTAGCTGCGATCGGAGCCTATCCAATCGACGACGCTCGAGGCGGTGTAGGTGCGCGTCTCGATGCGGCCATGGCCCTTATGCTGGAGATTACCGCGGGTGAAGCGCCCGAGGATCGCCTCGGGATCGGCAGTCCGCTCAGCGAGTGCCGTGGTGTAACGAACCATCTCGTCGTACTGCTGCTCGACCAGTTCCCAATCGATCGGGCGCGTCAGCACGTGGGCGAGGTTGGGATAATCAGCATTCGTCCTCGATCCCGGCAGATAGAGGCGCTGGGCGGCGATCGCCTTTAGCCGCGGGTCGAAGCCGGGCTCTCGCGGTCACCCCCGCGTCGGGATTAGGCGCTTAAGGGCGATCATCGACAAAAAAGTTGTCGATCATGAGTGGCGACGCCTTGACGACGCGGCGCTGCCCCGCAGGGGCCACTTTTCCACAGCGGCGTCTGGAGAAAAGCGTAGGCTCTTAAGAGCTCTGCGCCGCCTCCAGTTCGACAAGCCGCACGAGGTCGCTGTAGCTCTCGGCCGGGCCGCGCATGGCCGGCCCGCGGTGCCTGCTGGGCCTCGCAAGTTTCGGAAAGGGTCCGACGGATAGCATCACGCCGACGACGAAATTTGGCCCACCCGTTCCATTGCCTCCTCGGAAAAGGGGTGGGGAGCGATAACCGCGAGCTCTGCCACCAGTGTGCCTTTCGAGGGCAATATTGAGCCGACTGACGAGTAAAGCCATTTTCCGCTCGGCGGTGATCCTAATCCTCCTTGGCCTCTTGGTGGTCTTGGGCGCTCTGACGAACCGCGTTGCCATCAGCATGGCGACGGCCACGCTGCTGATTGGCGTCGTAATGATCGCAATCGCGTCGTTTGCCGGCTTGTGAGATGAATATGCTGGCCCGGATTCGCTTCGTCGCCGACGCCCTCGGCAGAACCGGCAAGCCCGATCGCCGCGACACCGCGACGCGCATGGTTGGCAAGGACGCCCCGAAGTTCACCGAGGAAGACCTGAAGAACATCGGCTCACCTATAGATTTCGTCGGCGTCAACATCAACAGACCGGCCTTCTACACACTGGCCTCCGACCAGTCTTTGGGGTATCGGGAGGTCCCCTTCGCCAAGTCGCACCCGAAAATGTTCAATCGGTGGCTCACGTTTGGCCCCGAGGCGATGTACTGGGCCCCGACGTTCGTGCAGTCGCTGTGGGGCGCGAAGGAGATCTTCATCACCGAGAACGGGTGTGCCAGCGACGACGTGCTCGCTGACGACGGCAACGTTTACGACACCGACCGCGTCATGTTCCTTCGCGCCTACTTGACGCAGCTCCAGCGGGCGACCGCTGACGGCGTTCCGATCAAGGGCTATTTCCAGTGGAGCCTGATGCCGATGGCGTCGTCAAAGTAGGTCTCAGCGCCGAATCCGAGATGAAAAAGGCGCCAGAAGCTTTCGTTATTCGTCAAGGCGACGGCAACTGCGTATCGGATACATAGTGCCGCTCTCTGGAAATATTAGATGCCGGACAGATTTCATCCTAGCGGATCGTGTCAAGGATGTCCTTCTGATTACAAAACGGGCACCTTTCCCCTCTTATTTGGCAGTTATTCGTGCCTAAATGTTAAAAATACATTGACGGATCGGCACGCTGCGAGGTTTCCTGCGGTCACCCAAATCATCATTCGTCACGGAAAGGCCTGTCGCCGGCGGCTGGCGCCGTTCAAACAGGAAGAGAGGGAGGGCAAGCATCGGCTGCTGCGAGCTGCGGCGACGGCGTCGTCGGGGAGCGCGTGCGCTTGCGAGGAGCTTTTGAGATCAGGAGCGGAGTGTTCCGGCGCGGACATCCGGTAGCGCCGCGACCGCCGCGAAGTCAGGGAAATTCAAGTCGACAAGTCAGCGTGTGTCATTGGGTCGGCAGTCGCTTAAGACAGCGAATGGGCTCGCGCCCGTCGCCCGGCGCGGCGAACGCTACGTCCTCGTCAGGCCCTCGATGCGGAGGAGATGGCCGGTCTTGATCCAGGCTTTGCAACCTTCCGGCCCGGCTTTGGCCCGAAGCGCGCTTCCGGGCGGAAGCCGAAGCCAGGAGTAAGGGTCGAACTGGTCTTCGCCGTCCTCGAAGCCGCCTTCCAGCACCAGGAGCTCGGCGCCGCCGGAAGCATCGAGCGCGATGGTCCCGTTCGCCGGCCAGCGTTCGAGCCAAACGTCCTCGCGGTCATCGCGAAACAGGGGAATCAGCTCCACGCCTGGCCGGCCGGGCGCGGGCGTGAATGGCATTGCTGCTGTGTCGAGTCGGACCTGTATGCGGTCCTCCGGATCGAACTGCCAGAGCTTGACAAAGATGACGCACCCGGACGCCGAGCCCGGCGTGTGGTGTGACGTGGGCGGGTTGCGGATATACGATCCGGCCGGGAAATCGCCGTGCTCGTCCTGAAAGACCCCTTCAAGGACCAGAAACTCCTCGCCGCCGCCGTGGGTATGCGGGGAGAAATGACTATGCGGCGCGTAGCGCACGATCGAGGTGGCGCGCGCCACCTCATCGCCGACGCGATCCAGCATCCGCCGGTCGACGCCTTTCATCGGCGAGGGGACCCAGGGAAGCCGCGCGGCATGCACCGCAACCCGCTTCGAAAAATCCGCGTTGATGTCCATGGCTCAATCCCATTCGCCCGCGCCCGCCGCGGCGACGGCTGCTACAAAACGCCTTCAGGCGGCGATAGGTTCGATCAGGCTCGGGTCGTTATTCCGGACATTGCCGACACGGGGGCTGACCGCCCAGCAGATCATCCCTTCCGATGGATAGGGTTTGAGGAGGGCCTTGAGCGCCTCCGTGCCGGCCGTCTCCTCTCCCAGCCAGGCCGGCCAGGCCTCGGGTTTGAGGACGACGGGCATGCGGTCGTGCAGTTGGGCGCACAGCTCGTTTGGCGTCGTCGTGATGACGGCGAAGCTGCCCACCCATTCGCCCGCCGGCGAACGCCAGTTTTCCCACAGGCCAGCCAGCGCCATCAGGCGGCGGTCGGCGAGCGCGATGGCGTAGGGCTGTTTTCCTTCGGCGGTCTTCCGCCACTCATAGAAATTGTCGACCGGAACCAGGCAGCCGCCGGCGCTCAAAAGCGTCGCGGAAGGCAGGTTTCGTCTCGATTGAGCTGGACCCCGGATTTAGGACCATTGGCTAAGGTGTGAAATGTCCTGCTCTGTCGCAACCGATGGAGCGAGGAATGACGAAGTCACGCAAGAAGTTTGATGCGGCGTTCAAGGCGAAGATTGCGCTTGAGGCGCTGCGCGAGGATGCGACGGTTCCGGAACTGGCGAAGCGGCACGGGGTGCATCCGAACCAGATTTATGCCTGGAAGAAGCAGGTTCTCGACAATGTCGCGAGCCTGTTCGCGCGAGGGGCGAGCGGTTCGGGGGATGGCGAGGAGGAGCGCGAGCGCGAGACGGCCAAGCTTTACGCCAAGATCGGCCAACTGACGGTCGAACGGGATTTCTTGGCCGGGAGGCCAGGGCGATGAGCGCGCCCGATCGAAGAGCGATGGTCGAACGGCCTGGCAAGGACCTGTCGGTGCGCCGCCAATGCGCGCTGTTGAGCTTGACGCGCTCGGGGGTCTACCGCCCCAAGCCCATCATCGGGGCGGACGATCTGGCGGTGATGCGCCGCATCGACGAACTGCATCTCGAACTTCTGTTCTACGGCTCGCGGCGAATGACCTTCGAACTCAACAAGGAAGGCCGTGGGGTCAACCGCAAGCGGGTGCAGCGGCTGATGCGGGTGATGGGGATCGAGGCGTTGGTTCCACGCCCCGGCACGAGCAAAGCCGCGCCCGGGCACAAGATATACCCCTACCTGCTGCGCGGCCTGAAGATTGTCGAGCCGAACCACGTGTGGGCGGCCGACGTGACCTACATCCCGATGGCGTGCGGCTTCCTCTATCTGGTGGCGATCATCGATTGGGCCAGCCGGGCGGTTCTGGCCTGGCGGCTGTCGAACACCAACGATGCGAGCTTCTGCGCGGCGGCGCTGGAGGAGGCGCTGCTTCGGTTCGGAAAGCCGCGGATTTTCAATACCGACCAGGGCTCCACTTTCACCGCCGAGGCTTTCACCAGCAAGCTTGTGACGGCCGGCGTCGAGATTTCGATGGACGGACGCGGCCGCTTCATGGACAACATTTTCATCGAACGGCTGTGGCGCTCGATCAAGTACGAAGAAGTGCATCTGAAAGCCTACGCCGATGGCTGCGAGGCGCGGTCCGGCATCAGTTCCTGGATGAACTTCTACAATTTTCGGCGCCCTCACCAGGCGATGAACAACCAGATGCCGATGGCGGTGTGGCGCGCCGGCATGGACAAAATCGAGGCGGCGGCGAGGGCTGTGGATATGCCGCTTCGCTTGGACAACGCAAACGCGTTGCCCACATACCCACAGCAGAGACAGAAGCAGCAAGAAGCGGTTTGATTCTTGAAGGACAGGAGCAGGCGAGATTACACCTTAAATCCAACCCCCCGTGGTCCCACGAATGGGGTCCAGTTCAGTAGCCGCGAGCGTCGCGCCAACCGTCACGCGCTCGATCGCGTTCCGCACATCTTTCTCGGTCGGCGGGTCCCCTCGCAAACGGCTACACTCTCGCACCTCTACGGGCACTTCGGGGGATCGCCTGGTCGCCGCCGCGGACGCCGTGGTTGATGTGACAGCCGTCGATCGCGCTTGCCCGACCCGCCATGTCCGAGGCGACCGCGACGGATGCGACGGGAGGCGCGCAGCGTATCGTGAAGGGCGCTTTCGCCGTCGTCATCGGAGGACTGGGTTGGCCGTTACCGGACGGGTTGGACGACGCGCAACTGGAGACGCTGCTGTATCCGCCTCCGCCGGCGGTCCGCGCTGTTCGTGACCGCGCTCAGCGACGGCTCGTAGTATGTGTCCGTGACGTCGTAGCCGCCGGTATTGAGCATGTTGCCGATCTTGGTGCGGACGAACCCGAAGCCATTGAAGCGGCGAAAGCGCTTGTCGTACATCGCCCCGGCATAGGCGTCGGAGCTCGCGCCTTGGTATTCGTACTTGGTGACGTAGGGGCCGCCGGCGTCGGAATTGGCGAGCTTGGTGTCGATCTCGGTGACGACGTAGACGACCTGGGTGCTGTTGTTCGCCCACGGGTGGCCGCTCACGGCGGCTTGCGCGCCAAGATGGGCGGTCGTGTCGTAGGTCAGCGTCGTCGTCGCGCCGAGGCCGTTCGAGACTGTCTGCAACAGTTCCTAATCCTCGATCTAACCCAGCCCTATTCCGGCCTGTTTCGGGTTCCGCCATCGGCGATACAACAGACGCTCGAGGCGATCGACAAATAGCGCCCCGAGCGAGCATTACGCCGAGGATCATCGCGGCACTCGGCCATCTCGAAAGCAATCAAGCCATCGTTGTTGGCGCTCGGCAAATCCTCCAACTGCGACGTACAAGCCGCGATTTTTGCATGACCGCCCTATGTCGTGATCGGCAGTTCCGCGCCAAATAGCGGCCGTTGCGCGACGGCGCGGCAAACGGGTCAATATCAGGCCCTTGCGGCGATAACCTCGATTTCGCTTAGAAACTCGGACCTTACAAGTGAGGGATGACGACGAGCATCGATGCAGGCCGCACCACAGGAAGGCGAGCGCGAAGAGTTTAACCCCCCGCTGTTGCGTCATCCTTGTTTAGCGGTAGTTCCAAAATGAACTCCGTCCCAGGCGTATGCCGCTCGATGCGGAGTCGCGCTCCCGTCTGCTTGGCCAATGCGGCTGTGAGGCGCATGCCCAGGCGGCCGCTTTTGATGTAGTCAAAATCGGCAGGCAGTCCCACCCCCGCATCGCGAACCGAAACGGATGCAAGCTCGCCTTCAGGGTGCGTCAAACGAACCCAAATACGACCTCGCGTGCCCCCGGGATAGGCATGCTTTGCGGCGTTGACCACCAGTTCGGTCACAACGAGGGCGACGTCGATGGCGCGGTCCGTGGTCAGGAACAGAGCTTCGGGCGCTTCAAACGAGACATCGCAATTCGGGGTGACTTCCTCCAAGTCCTTGCATATGGCGGAAAGGTAGTCGGCAAGCTCGATTTTATCGATTTGCTGGCTGCGGTAGAGCCGGTCATGAGCCCGTCCGATAGCCATTATCCTACCCGAGGCCTCCAGCAAGAGACCTCCGATCTCAGGGTCGCTTCCGGCCTGCAAGTTTAGGAGCGCCGAGACCAATTGAAGGCTGTTCTTAACCCGATGATTGATCTCCTTCACCAGCACCTTCTGGTGCTCTAGCGCCGCCTTCAGACCTCGCTCGTGACGCTCGCGCTCAATCGCCATACCCAAAATGTTCGCTGCGCCTTGTAGGAAAGCGATATCGCTTTCGGTGAACTCGCCCTCGGACCTACTGTCGACTTCAAGCACCCCGTAGGGCGCCCGTCGCCCTGCAAGATGACGTTTATGGCCCGTCGGACGCCATGCGCCGCAAGGAGTTCTGGCGTCCTAAATCGCTGCTCGCTCTCCAAGTGGTTCGATATGACCGGTTTGCCCGTACGCAGCGCAAAGCCGGACGGGGATGCGAGGTCGGCGCCAACGGTCGCCACGCCGATCAACCCCTCGTGCCAACCCACTCCCGCGCGCATCAAGAGCCGATTTTCTGATGGAATATATTCCAGTACCTTGCACAGCTCAGCTCGTAGACCCTCGGCCGCTACGCGCACAGTTTGGTTGACCAACTCCACAAATGGAGTTCCCCTCAAGGCGGTGACACCGAGTTCAGCCAAGAGTTCCTGCTGGCGGATACGCTGCTGGAGGGCGCGCCCGTCTATTTCAAACTGGCCTTCATCCTGGGGGGAGCCTCTACGACGGGTTTCGTCGGTGGGGGCATAAGCGTCTCACGGTGAACCTGATGCAGGGTTGACCCACGACATAGTGTCACTCACACTCGCCAGCAAGGCGCACACGGCTGATATGAGTAGGCCCGGCCTATAGGGCTTTGGAAAAATGCTTTAACCATACGTGAGTTTAATAGTTCCGAGTGCCCGGGAAGTGAAATACTCGAGCTCACGGAAGCATCGCCGCCAGCATCTCGAGTGGCTGCTCTACGTCGTCTCCGGCCGTCCACTGTACGGCTTCCCTTGCCAGATCGGCCCAAATCAGTTGCTGTTACGAGCCGCGCCGTTCCGCTCTCCCACTTGGACCCTGGCGGCAATAAGGGGATGCGACATGTTTGGCATGACCGCGGGCATCGAAGGGAGATCGCGACGATGACGTCGCGTCGCATCGCGCTCGCGGTCCTTGTGCTTGTCGCGATCGTCGCCGGCTTAGCGGGGTTCTATCTCCGGGAGCCGCCCGCCTCCGCGGATTCGATCGAACGGATTCCGGCCTATCAGAACGAGGCACTGCTGGCGCGCGCCTGGGTGCTCCCGGTTGCGCGCCTCTATGGACCGCAAGGGTATCTCTTTCAACAGAATCAGTCCGTTTGCGGTCCCACCAGCATCGCCGACGTCATGCGTTCCGAAGGTGTCGTGGCCGATCCCGCTGCTATACTGAGCCGCTCGGGCGCGCTGCAGATATTCGGATTTCTGCCGTTCGGACTGACGCTGGACGAAGAGGCTGGACTTCTTGAGCGTGAAACGGGCAAGTCGGTCAAAGAGCTTCGCGACCTGTCGCTTAGTCTTTCCGGGCCGAAATAGCGAAAAGCAATGATCCGAGCCGCCGCATCATCATTGAGCAAAGGCGGCATGCGCATGCTCACGCGCACTGCGGGGTTGGAGCTCGCTAAACACAACATTTTAGTTGTTGGAGTGGG
>CAVYIZ010000054.1:0-99691 GCA_963768555.1 uncultured Alphaproteobacteria bacterium | reverse complement strand
CGAAGCTGCCTTGCTCGATCAGTCGATCGATCAGCGCCTGCTTCGCCTCGGCGTACTTTTCCGCCGCAGCCGCGGCATTCGCCACCCCGAGCCGCTCGAGCGCCGACCGTGCTCCTTCCAGCCGCGGCTTGCCGCGACGTATGCCTGATAGAAGGTAGTGGTGAACTGAGCCGGATCGGCGAAGCCCGCCAGCGCCTCGCGCCATGCGCGCTCGTGCGGAGAGTTGACGAGCACGCCATCGACATCGAAGATCGTCGCCGAAATCGTGCCTGCCATAACGGGTCTCCCGCCGCAGAACGCCGCCACGCTACACATTGTCGGCGTCCATTGAAAGGGGGCCGTGTATTGCGACCGTCTGGCCCCAGGACCAGCCGGCGATCTTCGGCCTGTCATCGCCGTTACTCTTTGTGCTCGATCAGCCGACGCCGTCATAAACTATTCCAGCGAGGACGTGCGGACCGGGTGAAGGCGCATGTCTGTGTCGACAACGTTGGCGGAAAGCTGTTTGCGACGCTGGCCCCCAGGTACGCAGTTTGATTACCTCGCTCGCAAGATAAGCGCGACGGCGCGCAGAAAGGACTGGCGTTCCCTTCGAAAGAAGCGTGTGAGACCAAACTACTGGCGTAGGTCCGCTTCGGGTCGGGACCTGAAATTCAAACTGAGACACTACCGATCAGCGAGCCGAGCCGTTCACTTGAATTCGCCCATCCGCGCCCGCAAATCCTCGATCAGCCATTTTCCCGCCCGGCCGATTTCGTGGCCGCGGACGTGAACGACATGGGCGAGGAACTGGAAGGCGCTGGACTCGGCGAGCTTCAGCGCTTTCAGCCGCCCCTCCGCGATCGGCCCCAGGACGAGATGGGCGGGCATTCTGCACCAGCCGAAGCCGGCCAACAGGAATTCGAGCCGCGTCGACAAATCGGCGAACCGCCAGACATGATGGCTGACGATGCCGCCGCTGAAATTCTGGGTCAGCGGCGTCCTGTCGGTCAGAACGAGCTGGACATGCGGCTCGAGGATCTCGCGCGCGATCGGCTCCGGCTCGCTCGCCAGCGGGTGGTCGACGCTGACGACGGCGAGAACGTCGATCGCGGCGAGAAAATCGGAGACCAGATCGCCGGCGCTGCCGGCCGGAGGCGTCGGAAAAATGGCGAATTGCGCCACGCCGTCGCGCAGGCGCTGCTCCGAGCCCCCCAGGCTCTCGGTGAAGATGGAAACAGGCACCGCCGGAAATTCGTCGCGCAGCGCTTTCAGGCTCGCAATCAGCGGCTCGTGCGGAAAGATCGCGTCGACGGCGAAGACGAGCTCCGGCTCGACCTTGTCCGCGATGCACGCCGCCCGTCTCTTCAGCGCGACCGCGCCCTCGAGGAGGCGGCGCGCGTCCTTGGCGAGCGCGGCGCCGGCCGGCGTGAGGCGCGGCGTCTTGCCCGTCCGGTCGAACAAGGCGACGCCGAGATGACCTTCGAGCGCCGCGATCGACTGGCTCACCGCCGACTGCACCCGGCCGAGCTTCCGCGCCGCAGCGGAAAAGCTGCCCTCATCGACGGCGGTGACGAAAATTCGCATCTGATCGAGGGTCAAGGCGTCGATCATCGCGCCCACCTATCTCATGAGCCGATAGAACTCATCATAATTTAGCCAATTGCGCTGATGTCTGCAAATGCCCATGTTGCAGCGCAGTGTAAGGAGACAGCACATGACCGTCGTCAAGAATGCTCGCGGCGCCGCCGTCGGCGCGGCCGCCCAGGCCCAGATCTTCACCGAGGCGCGAACCCACAACGCCTTCCTCGATCGGCCCGTGCCGGATCAGCTGCTGGTCGAGGCGCTCGACCTCGCCAAGATGGGCCCGACCTCGGCCAACCAGTCGCCGATGCGGGTCGTCTTCCTGCGCTCGCAGGAGGCCAAGGAGCGGCTGCGGCCTGCGCTGTCGCCGGGCAACGTCGAGAAGACCATGGCCGCCCCGGTCGTCGCCGTCACCGGCTACGACCTGAAGTTTTACGAGCACCTGCCGTTCCTCTTCCCGCACGCGGACGCCAAGAGCTGGTTCTCCGGAAATCCGGAGTTTGCCGCCCGCGCCGCCGCCCAGAACGGCACGCGTGCAAGTCGGCTATTTCATCCTGGCGCTGCGCGCCGTCGGCCTCGACGCGGGCCCGATGACCGGCTTCGACCCGGCCAAGGTCGAGACGGAGTTCTTCCCGGAGGGGACAGTCAAGGCCAACGTCGTCATCAACATCGGCTACGGCGACGATTCCAAGCTCTTCCCGCGCAGCCCGCGCTTCGCATTCGACCAGATCGCGAAGATCCTCTGACCGGCTCAAGACCAGGAGCATCGCAATGAGCTCGACCGTTCTGCCCCCAGCCCAGTGCGCAGCGACCGTCATTCCGCAATCTTTCGCCCCGGCACTGCAGTCCGTGCTGCGCATCGTCGCAGGCCTTGCGTTTCTCGAGCACGGCGCCGGCAAGCTGCTCGGCTTCCCGCACGGCCTGCCGTTCATCGACAAGATGCCGACGGGACTTCTTTATTTCACCGGCACGGTCGAGCTCGTCGGCGGCGCGCTGATCGTGCTCGGCCTGTTCACCCGCCCGGTCGCGTTCGTGCTCTCGGGCTTCATGGCCGTCGCCTATTTCTTGGCCCATTTCCCGATGAGTTTCTTTCCGGCGATCAACTTCGGCGAGCCGGCGGTGCTGTACTGCTTCGTCTTCCTCTACATCGCCGCGGCGGGTCCGGGGCCGTGGGCGATCGACAAGGCCTGACCGTAACTGCGGGGACCCCGAGCGTGAGCCGAGGGGAACGAAGCCATCCAGCAGATCGTAGATAGCGGCAGGATTGTTTCGCTTCGCTCGCAATGACGGCCGCGCGGTCGAAATCCTAGGAGGCCCGAATGACAAAAATGCTCGTACTGTACTACTCGAGCTACGGCCGCATCGAGACGATGGCCTATGCGGTCGCCGAAGGCGCCCGCGCGGCCGGCGCGACGGTCGAGGTCAAGCGCGTGCCAGAGACGGTCCCCGAAGCGATCGCGAAAGCGGCCCATTTCAAGCTCGACCAGCCCGCGCCGATCGCCACGCCCGGCGAACTCGCGAACTACGACGCGATCGTGGTCGGCGCGCCCACGCGATTCGGCCGCATGCCCTCCGCCATGGGCAGCTTCTGGGAACAGGCGGGGTCTTTGTGGATGAGCGGCGCGTTGCACGGCAAGGTCGGCGGCGCATTCACCTCGAGCGCCACCCAGCACGGCGGCAACGAGACGACGCTTTTCTCCATCATCGCCAACCTCCTGCATTTCGGCCTCATCATCGTCGGACTGCCCTATAGCCACGTCGGCCAGATGACTTTCGACGAGATTGTGGGCGGAGCGCCCTACGGCGCGACGACGATCGCCGGCGCCCAGGGCCAGCGTCAGCCGTCGAAGATCGAACTCGACGGCGCCCGGCACCAGGGCGAGCCCATCGCCAAGACCGCGGCGAAGCTTGCCGGCTAGCGCGAATTGGTCCGCCCCGTCCAGGCTCGCGCAGCAGGGGGGAGGCGAATTCCAAGCGGAGCTACAGCGGGGCTGGGACGCTCGCCTCCAGCCGATCCGGCGCCCGGCGTTCCGCGGCGAGCGTCCTCGTCGCCACGTAGTCCACCTTTCCTGAGCCGAGAACCGGGATCTTTTCGACGACGTCGACGCTCGCCGGCGCGCAAAGCTCGGAAGCGCCGGCGGCCTTCGCATGCTTCAGCAGCGCCTCGCGCGTCGCGCCCTTTTCGGTCGTCACCAGCACGACCCGCTCGCCCTTGCGTGGATCGGGAAGGGCGACGGCGGCAGAGTTGGCCTGCGGCCACAGCCGCGCGGCCAGGTCTTCGACGAGAGCGAGCGACACCATCTCGCCGGCGACCTTGGCGAATCGCTTGGCGCGCCCCTTGATCGTGATGTAGCCGTCCGCGTCGATGGCGACGATGTCGCCGGTGTCGTGCCAGCCGTCGGGCAGGGGTTCGATCACGCCCGGGTTCTCGGCGCGCAAATAGCCGAGCATCACATTGGGCCCGCGCACGTAAAGCCGTCCGCCGACCTCGATGCCCGGCGTCGGCTCGAGCCGCATTTCCATCAGGGGCGCGAGGCGGCCGACCGTGCCGGGCCGGTTGGCCATCGGCGTATTCATCGCCAGCACCGGCGCCGTCTCGGTGACGCCGTAGCCTTCGAGAATGCGTACGCCGAAGCGGGTGAAATAGATGTCGCGCGTGTCGCTCCTTCACCGCCTCCGCCCCGGCCACGACCAGACCGAGTTTACGGAAATCGTATGGGTGCGCGGAGCGCGCGTAGCCGGCGAGGAACGTGTCGGTGCCGAACAGGACGGTGGCGTTCGACTGGTAGATGAGCTCGGGCACGATGCGATAGTGCAGCGGCGAGGGATAGAGATAGACGGGAACGCCGGCGAGCAGCGGCATCATGAGCCCGCCCGTCAGGCCGAAGGAGTGGAAGACCGGCAGCACGTTGAACACCTTGTCGTCCGCGTTGACGTCGACGCGCGCCAGCGCCTGCGCGGCGTTGGCCAGAATGTTGCGATGCGACAGGACGACGCCCTTGGGCGTGCCCTCTCGCTTCCCGAGGTGAACAAGATCACCGCCGGATCATCCACTCCGCGCGTCACGAGAGGCCTCTTGCCGTCAAGCAGAGCGCGCGCCTTGTCGAGGAAGCGGACGCCCGCGCGAATATCTTCGAGATAGATGATTCGGGCGCTCTGCGACAGGCCGCCGACGAGCGGGCAAGGCGGCCCTTGTCTACGAAGGCGCGCGACGTCAGGATCGTCTTGACCGAGGCCGCCCTGCAGGCGGCCGAGACATTGGCGAGACCTGGCCGAAAAGTTCAGCATTGCCGGCGTCCGGCCGCTCGTCTGCAGCGCGAAGAAGGCGACCGCCACGGCGTTGAGTTCGGCAAGAGCACGCCGACGTTCTCGCCGGTTTGCGTGAGCGGCATGATCTTGCGCGCCAGGACTTGCGCTCCGACGATCAGCTTCCGATAGGAGAGATCGCCGGTGAGCGGGTCCTGCGAGCGCCGGCCGACGCGTCGCGCGATCGCGATAGGCTGCGACCAGGCCCTCAAACAACGTCCGATCGATCGCGGAGTTGATGACGAAGGCGTCGCTCATGACGTCCTGCAACGCGGTTCCGGCGGCAAGGCGGCGGGCGCGCCCGCGCAGAGTTCGTCAAACTTCAGCTTCACCGGCGGCAGGAAGCTGATGGTGATCTTCGGGAACCACGCCTTCTTGATTTGTGAGCGCTTGAGGTAGCTCAGCGTCGAACGTTGCGCGCCCTCGATGCGCACCGGCGCGACGAGCGCGTCGCCCTTGTCGGCGATCATGGCCGCGCCGTCATAGACCTTCATCAGGCTCCCGGTGACGGTGACGCGCCCTTCAGGGAAAATCACCAGCGGCTCGCCCGCCTTGACGAGGTTGACGAGGTGGCGCGTCGCCAGCGGATTGCACGGGTCGAGCGTGTAAGAGCGAATGAGTTTCATGAACGGCTTCGCCCACCAGGCCTTGGCGATGCCGGTGTCGACCGCGAAGACGGCCTCGAAGGGCAACACCGCATGCAGAAGGGGCCCGTCGATGAGGCTGACGTGATTGGGCGCTATGATCATGTTCACGCCTTCGGGCGGCAGGTTCTCGAGCCGCGCACTTCGGCGCGGAACAGCGCCTTGAAGAGGAAGCCGGCGAAATCGCGCACCCTCGCGCGCAGACGACCATCACCCAAGCCGTCGCTGCGAGCGTTGTCAGACCGAGCAGGAGAAACACCGCGCTCAGTCCCGCGCCGAGGGCTTGGAGGACGGCGACGCAGAGCGAACCCAGCACGATGAAAGCAGCATTGACGACGTTGTTGGCCGCGATGACGCGCGCTCGCCTCGCCGGGTCCGACCACGCCTGCACCGCCGCGAACGACGGCACGACGAACAGGCCGCCGCCGATCGCCAGGCCGAGGAAGTCGACGGCGAAGCGCCATCCGCTCGCGGAGGCGAGGAAGCCGACCACCCGAGCCCTGCCACCGCAGCGTGACGCGCAGCGCCCCAAGCGACGTCGAGAGAGAAGAGGGCCATCATGAGACTGCCGAGGGGGACCAGCGCGAGATTGGGGCGCAGGTGGCTGGCGCGGGCCGCCATCATCGAGCCGGCGCCGATGCCGAAGGCGAAGATCAGCGAGCAGAACGTCGCCAGGCTTTCGTCCCCGCCGAGTACGTTCTTGACAGCGTCGGGAGCAGGGCGAGCGTGACCGCGCCGACGACCCAGAACCACGACACGATCAGCACCCCGTCGAAGAGCCGCGGCTCGGCTTTGAGTTCGCGAAGCAGCTCTAAGGTCGAGACCAACGGGTTGCGGCGCACCTCGATCGCCGGGTCGGCGGCGGCGGACTTGGGCATCTGGCGCGAGGTTAGCCAGGCCGCGACGGACACAGCGACCATCGCCGCGCCGACCACCTCCGGGGCGACGTACTTCGGGGTCGTGTAGCCGCCGGCGATGGCGCCGATGATGATGGCGGCGAAGGTCGCGCTCTCGACCAGCGCATTGCCGGCGACCAGCTCCCGCGTGGCCAGTTGCTCGGGCAGCACGCCGTACTTGATTGGACCGAACAGCGTCGCCAGCGTTCCGAAAACGGCGACGGCGAGGAGCAGGATGGGGACGGAGTGAAGCGCGAAGCCGAAGGCGGCGAGGCCGGTGGCGAAGATTTCGGCGAATTTGACCCGCCGGGCGATGACCGCCTTGTCGTATTTGTCGGCGAGTTCTCCCGCCAGCCCCGACAGAAAAAGAAGGGCGCGATGAGGGCGGCGCTCGCGAGCTGAACCAGCGGTCCGGCGTGGCTCTCAGCCGCCACGCCGCCGAAAGTGACGAGAATGATGAAGGACTGCTTCAGGAACGTATCGTTCAGCGCGGCGAGGAATTGCGTCCAAAACAAGGGCGCGAAGCGCCGCGACGATATCAAGGTTGCAAACATCGGTTCCGTCCCTCGGTCGGGGGCGGGCCGAGAGACCCGCCCAGCCTGGCCGGCGATTCACGCCGGCTTGTGCTCCATGCGCATCAGCAATTGCTCGGCCTTGGCGTCCTCGATCTTATTGACGAGTTTCGCGGCCTCTTCGATGTCGCGCAACGTCTTGGCGAGGCTGATGGCCGAAGACACAGCCATCGCCACCCCCATCGCGAGATAGCCCTTCATCCACACGTCGAGCGGCAGGAAGAAGATCCCGACCGCCGTCAGCCCGAGCGAGCCGATGAAATTGGCGTAGGTGAACGATACCCAGGTTCCGGAATGAGGCATGCGGGTGGTCGTCATTTTTGAGTCTCCTTTCTCCGTTGTCAGCTAGCTTGCGTCGCGATCGATGAACGTTTCGCCGCGGCGCTCTTCGAGTTCGCTTGAGGACGCTCTCCGCGGTGGCTCGCGTCGAGGGGCCAAAACCCTCCGCTTCGAGCCGCTGAGCGAGCGCCGGCGCGCTGCGACGAGATCTTCGAGCCATTCGCTTGCCGCTTCGGCTTGCGCCGCCTCGCTCTGCTTCTCTCTGAGGCGCGCGAGCGTCGTCTCCGCCGCGCAAAGCGCGCCGCTCTGGCCGCTGCTCTCCCACGCTGGCCCGACGCTGAGGCGGCGCACCGCCTCGGCGGCGTGGGCCGTGCGGCGTCCGCGCTGCAGCTCGCCCAAGCGCCGCTCGGCGCGTTCCACCTTGGCCCGGAGCGCGGCGTTGGCTTCCTGGAACTGGGCCTGCGCGGCCCGGGCCGCTGCGGCGTCGTTCTCCATTTCCGCGATCGTCGCCGCCGTTTCGTTCGCCAGATCGGCGCGGCCGCCGGCAAGCGCCGCCAGCGCACGCTGCTCGAGGTCGGCGATCTGGCCTCGAGCGCTCTGCAAGCGCCGCTCCTCGCCGCTCGCCTGCGCCATCGAGAGCGCGAGGGTCCGCTTGGCGGCGGCGAGCTCGCAGGCCGCATCGCGAATTTGCTGGTCGAGGATGGTCAGCGCATTGGCGTCGGCGACCGCCTCGGCGGAGCGGTAGAGACGCCCCCGCCACAGCGCTGTCAGCAGTTTCAGCATCCGGTGCTCCCTTCCTTGAACGACGTTCATGGATTGTGTGGCAGAATTGTGAACATTGTTCAAGCGGTTTCTGAACGCGGTTCAAAATTAATTTCCAGCCCGCCGCCGATGGCGTCGGGAACGTCCGGCCCGGCGAGTTTAGCGAGCCGCCCTTTCCCGCCCGTGAACGGCGGCCGCGCCGTTCGACCGGCAGCCTCAAGCGATTCCAAAAGGTTGAACGGCGTTCAAGAGAGGCGTAATGCGGCGAGAGAAGGAGGCTCTGAGCGTTGAACGAACTCACGACCACTGCCGGCCGGCGCGAGGCGTTGCGCGAAGAACTGGTCGCGTCCGCCGAGCGCCGCATCGCGGAAAGCGGCTACCGGGCGCTCAGGGCGCGCGATCTCGCCCGCGATGTCGGCTGCGCGCTGGGGGCGATCTATCTCGTCTTTCCCGATCTCGACGCGCTCATCATGGCGGTCAAGGATCGCACTCTGGAGGCGCTGGAGCGCCGAGCGGGGGAAATCGCGACGCCGGCGAGCGGCGCCAAGAAAACAGGCGGCGGGGCGGTGCGCCGGCGCGAGGAGGCGATCGAAAGTCTTAAGGCGCTGGCCGCGCTCTACCTGGGCTTCGCGCGCGACAACCGGAACCTCTGGCGGGCCCTCTTCGAACACCGGCCGGCGCCGGAGACGCCGACCGCCGCGCCCGCCAAACTCGACGCCATCTTCTTCCACGTCGAGCGCCAACTCGACGTGCTTGCGCCCGAAAGGCCGCGCGGCAAGCGTCGTCTGCTCGCCCACGCGGTCCTGGGCGCGGTGCACGGGGTCGTCACGCTGGGGCTGGAAAGCGGGATCGGCTCGCCGGGGGAGGAGGACGTCGCCTGGCAGGTCGAGCAGATCGTCGACCTTGCCGCGCGCGGCCTGGCGTCGAGCAGCCCCGCAACGGCGGCCCGCAAAGCGCCGGTGCGGCGACGTCGGTCCGTCGACGGCCGCGTCGGCAATTCGGCGCCGCGAACCGGCGGCGGCAAATCGTAGGATTGCGGATTGCGGTAAAGGGGTTCGTTGCCGGGCGGCCCGCGCAGAGCCGTACGCGCGGTTTTCCCGCAAACGGCGCCACCTTGGGCGTTCGACGGCGAAGCGTACTTATCGCTTGCCGCGCGCGACAATTCTCGCGCATAACGGCCATGAGATTTGCGCAGTCAGCGACCTCATTTACCGAGGCCGCGGGAGTCACCTCGGAATTCCCTGCTCTCGCCGGAAGAGGGAGATTTGATTCCCTGCTCCGCCGAAAAAATCCCCTGCTCGCTTGCGTAGGGAATTTTTGCGCAGCCGTCTGGAATTCTTGATCTTTTTGGAACGTTTTTCGCCAATGTGGGCCGAAAAACGGGGTTTTCCGTGCTCTTTTCGCTCTTCACAGGGAACTTTGCCGCGGCGCCCATCGCAGGCCTCCTAGAACCGGGCCGGCGGCGGCGCGTCGGCCCGAACTCGACGCGTTGGGAAAATTCCCGGAACGCGGTAGACGAAAGGGCCGGCCATCGCCGGCCGATCTTCCGCCGAATGCTCCTGGAGGCGTGACATGAGCTTCACCATTCTGCCCCGGTCATGGGCGGCGCTGCTGCTCTCCGTGCTGCGCATCGTCACCGGACTCTTGTTCCTGGAAGTCGGCACGGGCAAACTCATCGGCTTCCCCCATCTGCCCTTCTCCGAGCCGCCGGCGATGCTCTATTTCACCGGAACGATGGAGTTCGTCGGCGGCGTCTTGATCACGCTCGGCCTGTTCACCCGGCCGGCCGCGTTCGTGCTGTCGGGCTACATGGCCGTCGCCTATTTCTGGGCCCATGCCCCGAAAAGCTTTTTCCCCATCATCAACGGCGGCGTGCCGGCGGTGCTTTTCTGCTTCGTCTTTCTCTATCTCGCGGCGGCCGGGCCGGGCCCGTGGGCGATCGACAAGGACTGACGGCTACTGCTGCGCCCCGCGCAGCTCGCCTGCGCCCGGGGCGGACGCGGACTTGAGCGTGCCGAACGACACGACGCTCCACAGCCGGGAAACGCCCTCGGCCCAGGCGCTCCGTTTGCCCGCCGTCGCAACCGGCTTCGCCGCCGGCGCCGGGGCGACAGACGTGATCGGCATCGGCGGCAGCGACGCCGTCAGTTCGGCGGCGCGCTGAAGCAGGGCGTCGCGATCGTATTTCGGGGCGGGCGGCAGCTCCGCAAGCGCGAGCGCGGCGGCCGGCGGCGCGCCGACTCCCTCGGTGATCACCTTCGGCAACTGCTCGAGATCGGCGCCGGACGCAGGCAGCGCCTTTACGCCGCCGCTCGGGGAAGGCGCCGGAACCAGGAGATTGGCCGGACGAGCCGGCGGCATCGGGCCGATCGCGCCGGTCGTTTCCGGCGCGCCCGCGAGCCCTGCGGGCCGGACCGGCGGCAGCGGGCCCGCTGAGGCGGGCGCGCCCGGCCCTTGCGCGACCACGAGATCGGCGGGACGGATCGGAGGCAAAGGGATGCCCGAGAGCGATGCGAGCTGCAGCTCGAGGCCGCGCGGGCGGCGCGGCGGCAGCGGCGCGAGATAGAGCGCCGCGATCGGCCCGTTGAGCTTGACCGCCGGATCCGTCGAAGCGTCGCTCTCGACCTGCGGCGGCTCCTGCGCCGCCACGACTTCGGGCTTCGGCGCCGGCTTTGGCGCCGGCGCGGCCTTCGGCACGGGCGCCGGAGGCGCGCTCGCGTAAGCGGGCCCGGTCGGCAGGTCCAGCTTGGCTTTCGCGACTGCCGCCGGCCCAGCCTCGGCGATCTGAACGCCGCCGCCGGAACGGCCGCCGCCGCGTCCTGTGGCGACGACAGCCTCCTGGCCGCCGCTCTCCTCGGCGTCGTCGGCGCCTCCGCCGCGGGCGCCGAACAGCCAGGCGAAAAGGCCGCCGCTGCTTGCCGTTTGGATCTCGCCGCCGCGCGCCTCGATCTCCGCCTTCGCCTGTTCGTAGCCGGGCATCGGCTGCCCGTCGGACGGGATGAACACCGTCTTGCCGTCCGGAAACAGCCGCGTGAGCGCTTCGCGGCTCATCCGCGGCCAGTAGCGCACCGAACCGCTGTCGATGTGCACCCACGTTACGCCGGTCGGGTAGAAGCCGACGCCGCCTTCCTGCATCCGCATCGCGATGTCGCGAATGCGCGCCGGCCCGACGTCGACGAAATGCGCGTCGATCGCTCGGCCTTCCATGTGCTGCGAATGTTCGGCGACCTGGCGCGAGCGCCGGCGCAGCATCGCGTTCGTCTGCGGCGACCGGTAGCCGGACAGGACGTCGATCGGCTCCCTCGAGCCGAACTCGCGATAGACCTCCCAGATGATGTCGAACAGGCGGGGGTCCATCTTGGTCGGCTCGTTGAGCCGCCAGTCCCGCATGAACCAGTTGAGCTTGTCGAGCACCGCCTGATCGTAGACCCCGTTGACCATATAGGTGAACGAGCCCTGCTCGATGGTGTGCTGGTTCGAAAAGACGACCGTGCGCGTGTCGCCGTTGGCGATCGCGGATTCGGTCGAGTTCGGCGCGAGCCCGGCCGCGATCAGGACCGCCGCCGTCGCGGCCCGCGACGCCGCCAGGCCGCACCGCGCCAAATTCATGTGAGACAACCCCGCCAACCAATCATCCTTCCGAACTGCGGCGCGCCGGGCGGGCCTCGCCGTGAACTCGGACAAATGCGTCCGCGCAAGCTACGCTTCCCGAACCGGCCGTCCCAACCGGCCCAATGGCGCCCTTCCGAACGTGCGTCTGCACCCGATTGGGTCGACAAAGCGCCCTTCCTGTGACCTCCACGCTACAGCAAGGCTTAAATCGACTGAACTCGGCGTATAAACCCATCTCTCGCCCAATTCAATCTTGACTTGTCGCCGACAATGTGCCGGCGACCTTTTGTGTGAGGCCGTACACGTCCGGCCTCTCTTGCAGGATTCCGTCCTCGTCGACGAAATCGGTGAAATATTCAATGTGGATTGGCAAAGGCTGCGGCAGGAAGACCGTTCGCTCCGGACCGCCGATCGCCGCGTCCAGGCGGCTCTCCGGCCATCCGAGCACCAGTTCGGCGAGACGCAACGGGTCTTCGACGCGGATGCAGCCGTGGCTCAGGGCGCGCATGTCTTCCGAGAACAGCTCGCGCGCCGGCGTGTCGTGCAGGTAGACCGAGTGCTCGTTCGGGAACATGAAAGCGAGCCGCCCGAGCGCGTTGTCGTCCCCGGGCGGCTGGCGCACGGTGACTCGTCCGCCGATCGTCTTCACTTGGTAGCCGAGGCGCTCGAAGTGATCGAGCCGAGGAAGGATTTCCTTCCTGATGATCGAATCGGGCACCTGCCAAACGGGATTGATGAGCACGTAGCGCATCACGTTGGAGAAAACAGGTGTCGGGGTTTGCGGCTTGCCGACGACGACCCGGGCGCTGTGAACCAGCGTGTCGCCCTCGAACACCTCGACCGAAAAGTCGGGGATGTTGACCTCGATCCGTCGCGCGCCCATGTCGCGCGGTTCCCATCGCCACATCTCCATGTTGGCCAGGATTGCTGCGCGGCGGCGGTTCCGGGCCCTTTTCAGGGCGGCATCGGCTCGGCTTCGGCGCGAGGCTTTCTTCGAGCGCGGCGCGTCGAACTGCGAATCCGGGGCGAGAACGGCGTCGTCGCCGACCAGCGCCGATTCGGTCAGATCGACGCCGAGGTCGAGCGCGGCCGGCCGACGCGAATCCGGCGTCGCGCCCGTCAGGCGCCGCAACTCTTCGCGAAGCTCGCGGTACCCCTTCTGCGGTGGATTGAATGCGGCGAGCGGCGCGCCGGGGTCGGCCGCGGCGGCGGTCTCGGCGAGCGCGACGCCGGGATCGGCGACGCTCGGGGCGGCGCTGATCAAAGGCGAGATGCGCGAAGGCGCGACACGCGACCCGCTTGCCTGTTCGGCGTAAGCAATGACGGCCGCGGCGATCGCAATCTCGGCCTCCGCGAGTTCGTCCGGCTTGAGGCCGGCCGCGACCCGCTTTGGCGGGGTGAAGCCCGAGAGGCTGAGCCCGTCCTCGGCGGCGCGCTCGAGCCGCGCGAGCGCGGCGCGCCCGGCGCTCGTCAGCCCGTTGGCGCCGACCCAGATGGGCTCAAATCCGCGCGCCGCGTAGAAGGCGCCGATCGCCGCCCGGGCGGCGCGCCAGTCGCCGTCGCCGAGCGGATTGGCGGAATTGCCGACGATCAAACGAACAGTCGCCGCTGCGATCGCAGTCGGGACGGGGGCAGGGGCCGGACTGGCGGTTCGCGTCGGAATCGGCGGCGGAGGCGCCGCTTCGACCGCGGCCGCGGCGCCTTGTTCGGCCGAGTCGGCGCCGACGCTCCAGGGAACGACATCCGACGGCGCGAGCCGGGCGAACGCGCCGAGGTCGGGCGAAAGGGGCGGGGCTTGCGACCGGATAAGGGCGTCGAGCAGCGGACCGCCTTCAACTTTGCCGAGGATCGGCGGGGCCTCCAGCGCGACGGAGAAAGGCTCGACACTCTGCGCGAGCGCCGCTTCGACCGACGGGGTTTGCGCGTCGCCGGCGGTCGCGCCCGCGACCTGCGCGGCGAAGAGAACGCACATCGACAAGAGCGCGCCCCTCCAGTTGCGACCGCCAACGTTCATCTTCCATCCTCGTCGCGCGAACACGGTGACAGAATTCGCGAGTTTAAACTTTATGCAGCAGACATGCGTCCGGAGCAAAGCCGCGGCTATTCTACGCAGCGACCCCGTTTTCCTTATGCGGCCGCCTCGCCGAACACGTCCTCCGCGATGCCGCCGTCCTTCATCTTTCGGTAAAGCGTGGATCGCCCGATGCCGAGCTTGCGGGCGACCTGCGACATCTGCCCCCGGTAATGGGCGAGAGCGAAGCGGATCGATTCGGCCTCGATGTCGGCGAGCGTGCGCACCTCGCCGTCGTCTTTGATGAGCCTCAACGAATGAGGGTCGCGCGTCTCGATCGCCGTCGCCCGCGAGGACGCTAACGGGGCGGGCTCCGCGGCGACCGGGGGAGGCGCAGGGGGGATACGCACGTCGAACCCTTTGACCTGCGCGGCGATCTGGGGGAACTCCGCCGTCGTCAATTCGTCCTTGTCGGCAAGCACCACGGCGCGAAACACCGCGTTCTCGAGCTGGCGAACGTTCCCGGGCCAGTCGTAGGCGGAAAGCAGCGCAAGCGCCTCGGCGGAAATTCCACGGATGCGCTTGCCCTCCTCGGCGCAGAAGCGGGCGAGAAAGCGCACGGCGAGGTCGGGCACGTCGCAGGCGCGGGCGCGCAGCGGCGGAATTGAGATCGGGAAGACGTTGAGGCGGTAGAACAAATCCTCTCGGAAGCGGCCCGCCTTGACGAGTTCGATGAGGTTCTGGTTCGTCGCCGAGATCAGGCGGACGTCGACCTTGACCGAGCGGCGCGCGCCGACCGGATCGATCTCGCCCTCCTGCAGCGCGCGCAGGAGTTTGACCTGAGCCTCGAGGGAGAGCTCGCCGATCTCGTCGAGAAACAGCGTGCCGCCGTTCGCTTCGGCGAACTTGCCGACGTGCTTCTCGGTCGCGCCGGTGAAAGAGCCCTTCTCGTGGCCGAACAAGATCGACTCGACCAGCGTCTCGGGCAGGGCGCCGCAATTGACGGTGACGAACGGCTTGCCGCGCCGCTCGGAGCTGCCCTGGATCGCGCGCGCCATCAGCTCCTTGCCGACCCCGGACTTGCCCTCGATGAGGATGGGAATGTGCGATTTCGCCGCCCGCTCGGCGAGCCGCGCCGTGCGGGCCATCGAGTTGGCCCGGCTCACGATGTCGCGAAAGCCGAGCTCGCCGGTATTGCGGCGCGTGGCTCGGCGCAGCTCGTCCTCGAGCGCGTCGACCCTGAGGGCGTTCTTGATCGACACCTGAAGACGCTCGGCTCCGACCGGCTTGACGACGAAATCGACTGCGCCTGCGCGCATCGCGGAGATGACCGCCTCGATCGAACCGTGCGCGGTCTCCACGATGGCGGGAACGGCGATGTCGCGCTGGCGCATGCGGGCGAGGATGGCCATGCCGTCGAGATCGGGCATCACCAGATCGAGTATGAGGAGATTGACCGGCGGCCGGTCGGCCGCCTGCAGGCGCGCCAGGGCCGCCTCTCCGGAGTTCGAGCGTCTCGACCTCGTAGCCGAATTGCCTCGCCATCGCCTCCAGCAGCCGGCGCTGGATGGGATCGTCGTCGACAATGAGGATGAGAGCGGCCATTGTGGTCCTGCGGCGCGGAGCGGGGTCGGCCGCGCGACGCGCAACAGTCTGACATCAGGGTAAACGCTATGTTAATGACGTCCCGTGTTGACGCGCCGCCTGCCCCAAAACGCTCTCTGGCGGGGCAAAGAATTGGACCAAGCTTATCCAAGCATTAACGGGTTTCCGACAATGACAGCGCTTTTCGATCCCCTTCGCGCAACTCAGGCGCCGTCGCCCGCCCGGGCCGAACTCGGGTCGCTGCCGCAATGGCGGCTTCAGGATCTTTACGAAAGCATGGACTCGCCGCGTTTCGCCGCCGATCTCGATCGGGCGCAAAAGGAGGCCAAGCTTTTCTCCGAGGCGTGGCGCGGCAAGCTCGCCGCGATCGCCGAGACGGGAAGCGGCGGGGAGCAGCTCGCCGAGGCGGTGAGGGCTTACGAGGCGCTGCAGGATCTGATCGGCCGCGTCATGTCATACGCTTCGCTTCTTTACGCCTCCGACACGAGCGACCCCGCCGACGCGAAATTCTACGGCGACACGCACGAGCGGGTGACCGCGCTCTCGGGCGATCTTCTGTTCTTCGAGCTCGAGCTCAACCGGATCGACGACGCCAGGCTCGAGGCCGCGATGGCCGCGCCCGCGCTCGCCCACTACCGCCCGTGGCTGGAAGATGTCCGCAAGGAGAAGCCGCACCAGCTCGCCGACGACATCGAGCAGCTGTTCCTGGAGAAATCGGTCTCCGGCGCGGCGGCGTGGAACCGTCTGTTCGACGACACAATGTCGGCTTTGCGTTTCGACTTCGAGGGCGAGAGCCTGACACTCGAGCCCTTGCTCGGCAAGCTTCAGGACCCGGACGAACGGAAGCGCGAGGCGGCGGCCAACGCGCTCGCGGCGACCCTCGGCGCCAACCTGCGCCTCTTTTCCCTGATCACCAACACCCTCGCCAAGGACAAGGAAATCTCCGACCGCTGGCGCAAGTTCGCCGACGTCGCCGACTCGCGCCATCTCGCCAACCGGGTGGAGCGCGAGGTCGTCGAGGCGCTTGCCTCTGCGGTCACCGAAGCCTACCCGCGCCTGTCGCATCGCTATTACGCGCTGAAGGCGCACTGGTTCGGCAAGGAGCGTCTCCCCCACTGGGACCGCAACGCGCCGCTCCCGGACGCGCCGCAGCGCCTCTACAAATGGGAGACCGCGCGCGACACGGTGCTCGACGCCTACGCCCGGTTTTCGCCCCGCATGGCCGACATCGCGCGCCGCTTCTTCGACGAGGGCTGGATCGATGCCCCGGTCAGGCCCGGCAAGGCGCCGGGCGCCTTTGCCCACCCGACCACGCCGTCGGCGCATCCCTACGTGCTGCTCAATTACCTCGGCAAGCCGCGCGACGTCACGACGCTTGCGCACGAGCTCGGCCACGGCGTCCATCAGGTGCTGGCGGGCGTCAACGGGGCGCTGATGGCGCCGACGCCTCTGACGCTCGCCGAAACGGCGTCGGTGTTCGGCGAAATGCTGACCTTCCGCTCGATGCTCGCCGCCGTCGCCGATCCGGCCGAGCGCAAGTCGATGCTGGCGGCCAAGGTCGAGGACATGCTCAACACCGTGGCGCGGCAGATCGCCTTCTACAAGTTCGAGCGGCTCGTCCACCTCGAGCGCAGGAAGGGCGAGCTGACGGCGGAACGCATCAACGATTTCTGGATGAGCGCGCAGGCCGAGAGCCTCGGGCCGGCGATCGAGCTGAAGCCAGGCTATGAAACCTATTGGGCCTATATCGGCCACTTCATCCACTCGCCCTTCTACGTCTACGCCTATGCGTTCGGCGACTGCCTGGTCAATTCGCTCTACGGCGTTTACGAAAACTCGCGCGAAGGTTTTGCCGACCGGTATCTCGCGATGCTGTCGGCCGGCGGCTCGAAATCCTATGCCGAGCTTCTGAAGCCGTTCGGGCTCGATGCGAAGGATCCTGCCTTCTGGAGCATCGGCCTCGGGGTGATCGAGCGGATGATCGCGGAGCTCGAGGGGATGGGCTAGGCGGCGACGCGGAGCTCGAGTGGGCCGCCCGTTGGTCGAAGTCGGCCAGGATCTCACGCGCCGCGTGCGGCACAACCGAGGTCTCCCAGTCCGTCCCCGCGAATGTCTTTACCGATTCCCACGAAGAAAACCCCATCAGCGTCATGAACTCGATCTTTCCGCCCGCGTCGCGGCGATGAAGTTCGAGCCCCATGAGCCCTTGGACGCGTCGTCCGACGATGCCGGAAAAGATCGTCGATCGAATGAGCTCCTCGTAGCGGTCGGCCTGTTCGGGCACTGTCCAGCCGCGCCATAGACGCAAAATCATGCCTTCCTCCCTTTTCACCGGGCGCGGTATCGGCGCGCCGCCCGCTTCCGGCGCTCTAGCCGCGCGCGAAGCGGAAAACTTGGGGAAAATTGCGGTTTTGCGCCCTGTCTTTCCGCGCCGACTGAAATCGGGTAGGCCGCGTCCCTATATTTCCCGCACAAGCGCGCGACGAGGAGCGAACGGGAGCTTTCGCCGGCTCCTCGCGAAGCAAAGTTCAGGAAGATTCGTTTGGGCCAGGACGACGAAGCAAATCGCCTGAGCGCGCGGGCCTCGCGCTACGCGCGTCTCGGCGTCAACGCGGGCGCGCTCGCCGCGCGGGTCGGCGTCAACCGGCTGCGCGGCGGCGGGCGTGAGACAGACGCCAAGGCGCTTGCTTCCGCATTGGGCTCGATGAAGGGCCCGATGATGAAGGTCGCGCAGCTTCTCGCGACGATCCCCGACGCGCTGCCGACCGACTACGCCAACGAGCTCATTCGCCTGCAGTCGCAGGCGCCGCCGATGGGCGCGGGCTTCGTGCGCCGGCGCATGCAGGCTGAGCTCGGCCCCCATTGGCGCGAGCGCTTCTCCGAGTTCGATCTGAAGCCGGCGGCGGCGGCGTCGCTCGGCCAGGTGCACAAGGCGCGGACTCTTGCCGGCGAATGGGTCGCCTGCAAGCTGCAATATCCGGAGATGGCTTCGGCGGTCGAGACCGACCTCTCACAGCTCGACATGCTGTTCTCGCTCCACCGGCGCATGGGCCCGGCGATCGACACGCGCGAGATCGCGGGCGAGATTCGGGAGCGGGTGCGGGAGGAGCTCGACTACCAGCGCGAGGCGAAAGTGGCGCGGCTTTACGGCTTGATGCTCACCGACAAGCCGTTCGTGCGCGTGCCCCGGGTCGAGGAGAGCCCTTTCGACCCGACGTCTCCTGACCCTGCAATGGCTCGACGGCGAGCCGCTGACGGCGTTCGAAAAGGCGAGCCAGGCGGCGCGCGATGCGATCGCGGTCGGCCTGTTCCATGCCTGGTGGCGCCCATTCCTGTGCTACGGCGTCATTCATGGCGATCCGCATCTCGGCAATTACGCCGTCGAGGCCAAAGGCCAGGGCGAGGCGCGCGAGGTCGAGGGGATCAACCTCTTCGACTACGGCTGCGTGCGCATCTTCCCGTCGCGCTTCGTCAGCGGCGTCGTCGAGCTCTACCGGGCGCTGAAGGCGAACGACGAAGCGCATATCGCCGAGGCTTACGCGATGTGGGGCTTTCCCAAGCTCACCCGCGGCACGTTCGAGGCGATGAACATCTGGGCGCGCTTCATTTGCGGGCCCATTCTCGACGACCGCGTGCGCACCGCGGCCGACGGGGTCAAGCCCGCGGAATACGGGCGGCGCGAGATCGGCGCGGTCATGCGGGCGCTGCGGGCGGAAGGCGGCGGGCTCGTGATCCCGCGCGAATTCGTCTTTCTCGAGCGGGCGACCATCGGCCTCGGCGGCGCGTTCCTCCGCCTCGGAGCGCGGCTCAATTTCCACCGCCTGTACGAGGATGCGATCGCCGATTTCGACATGGACGCGGTGGCGAAGCGGCAGGCCGAGGGGCTGAAGGCGGTGGAGTTGAAAGGCTAGCAATTCAATTCTGAGGCTTGGCGCCCGTCGGGTACGCCGCAAATGGGCGGACTCCTGCCCTTCAAAGGTCGGCCGGGAAGGGCAGGAACTCCGCCCGAAGCGAATATTCCTCGGCACCCAACGTCTGACCCCCGCCCGCTGCGAAAACAAGGAGCGCTCTTGCTAAAGTGTCTGGCCCGAAAGTTGTTGAGTCCCATGAATCGGTTGTGATTCCATAGAAGGCGGACTGAATTCGGGGCCGCCATGTGGACGAACGAGAACCGAGCGAAATACAAGCGGGATCATTTGCGATACCCGAGCGACCTGACGGATGAGGAGTGGGCGCATGTCGAACCGCTCATTCCTCCGGCGAGGCGGGGAGGCCGCAGGCGCGAAACAGACATGCGAGAGGCGCTCAACGCCATCATGTACGTGCTGAGCACGGGATGCCAATGGCGTTACCTTCCCAAGGATTTGCCGCCGCGCAGCACCGTCTATCGATACTTCTGCGATTGGGGCATTGATGGCGTGTTGGATCGCATCCATGACATGCTCTACGAAAAGTGTCGTGAGCAGGCCGAACGCGAGGCCAGCCCAACCGCCGCCATCATCGACAGCCAGAGCGTGAGAAGCGCGGAAAAAGGGGGGGCCTCGATCGATCCGCACGGGTTCGATGCGGGAAAGAAGATCAAGGGCAAGAAGCGTCATGTTCTCGTCGACACGCAAGGGCTGCTGATGCAGGCCATCGTTCATTCCGCCGACATCCAGGACCGCGACGGCGGCGTTTTGCTGCTGGCGACGCTGTTTGGCCGGTTCCCCTATCTCGAAAAACTGTTCGCCGACAGCGCCTATCAAGGGCCGATCTTCGCCGATGCGCTCGCCAAAATGCTGTCTCGGGTCAAGATCGAGATCGTCAAACGATCCGATCAGGCGAAAGGCTTCGTCACGTTGCCCAAGCGCTGGATCGTCGAGCGAACGATCGCCTGGCTCAACCGCTGCCGAAGACTGGCCAAGGACTGGGAGAACCTCAACCTCACAGCCCTCATGTTCCTCCGCTTCGCGTCCATCCGCCTCATGTTGCGAAGGCTCTGCAATCCCGCATGAACTTCCGAGTCGAACTCTAAGGCAAAGAGCTTCGGACGCCAGCCGCAAGCGGGACAGTCGTGCGAGACTGCAGGGCCGACGTTCGAAAGGCTGCTATGAAAATCGCTCTTATATCGAGCTCTGTTGATATGGACCCAATCCGGGGCGCCCATGATCCAGGCGTCCGGGGCCGAGTCTGTTGAGAGGGCCTCGATCGTTCGCCGCCAGCTCAGATAGCTCGGAAGGTTCTTGGTGGCGACGCCATGGAAGCGCCGCATCCACTCCTTCAGCCGGCCGTGGTAAGCGTTTCACGTTGTTGATGTGGAGATCTGGCGCCTCCGGCTTTGGCGTGCCGGGTGCGGGCAAGGCATGGAACTTGACCCGGGCGCGCCGAGCGAATGCGGTGATCGCCGCACCCCCGTCGCAGCACAGTTCCGCTGGCCGAGTGATGACCTGCCCGAGCGCGGCCGTGATGCTGGCGGCGGCGAGCCGCGGCAGGACGGCATCGATGGTCGCGCCGGTGCGGTCGCGGGCGACGATGACTGGGATCTGCTCCGCCGACAGACCCCGCTTGGCGGCCTTGCCGCCCCGCTGGCGCGATGCTCTCGGCAGATCGCGGCGTTTGCCCTTGAAGGATTCGAGGATGAAGGTCTCGTCCGCCTCGACGATCCCGGACAGGCACCGCGGCTTGTCGAGATTGAGCGCGGACAGGAACCGATGTCTCCACCGGAACGCGGTGGTGTAGGCCACCTTGCAACGTTCCGCGGCTTTCGCGATCGTCTCGCCGGCGATCAGCGCCTGCGCCTGGTCAGGCCAGCGATCCTGGTGATGCAAGCCGGCCAACGGCGTCCCGGTCAGCGGGTTGAATGTCTTCCGGCAACTCGTGCAGCGGTACCGAGGCTTGCCGCCAGCCTTGCCCCAGGGACGAACGTCATCCCGACCGCAGTGCGGACAGCCAAAGCGCGCAATCCGATCCCGCCCGACCTTCGACAACAGGTCTTCCTCAGGCGCGGCATCGTCCGTCTCCGCGACCGGGAGCGAGGGCGCAACAGCAGCCTCAGAAGGCCGCACGGCGGCATCGACAGGGTGAGCCGAAGGGTCGATCGGATCGTCCGCTTCGGCCAGCGCCAACTCCCGGAACGCCTCGGCGCGTTGCGCCGGGTCCAAAAGCCCAATCCCGCCAAGCCAAGTCGCAAACGCCGTGGTATCCATCTCACGCAGCCCTCGAAGCCCGACCCAACTCTCTCAGCTCTCAACAGACCTCGCAATAAGAGCGATGAAAATAGCCGCAGGGGTGCTGAAGGCTCCGACAAATCGGCCCGCGCCGCCACCATTTTCACCGATAATGGCGCACCACAGGCGCTGGTTGCCTCTCAAGGAGGAAACCGCGGGGTGGAAGGGTCACGATATGGTCGGGCGCGGTCTGCGGTGACTTGAGGATCGCGGACGGAGCATTGCAGTTTGACGGCTGAGATGGGTGATGGGGGGGGCGGCAAAGCGTTTGCTGCTTATGTCGAGGATCTTGTGGGCGTAGTCGGCCACGCCGACCGGCGTATCCACCCCCCTCCTCGGATCATGCGCTACCGAAACCGGACCTATCACGCGCTGCGGACACGCCCAACGATAATCGTTGTCTTCTATCACGACATCGTTGTAATAGAAAAAGTTGCGAAATGGGGCGGCGACTATGGCAGCCGCAAGCGGCTCGGCGTCGGGAGTTGAAACGTCGGCAGAGTATCAGAGCCTGCTCAGCTACCTGCCGCGCTACCGCCGGGTCGCTTTCGATCCAGGGAGCGGCAGATCTTTCCCGAGTATTGCGACTGCGCTGGCGGCAGTTCTGCGTTCCGACATTGTCGGCTTCACCCTGCTCACCGACCGGATGGTGAAAAGCGGCATTGCAGGCGCCGAGCAACTCGCCGACGTCATGAACCGGGTCATCAACCGGATGGCCGAGATCGCCTGGGCGCAGGGGGGCGAACTCGTCAACTGGGAGGGCGACGCCGGGACGTTCGTCTGGTTCGCGCGCGAAGGCCTGTCTCTCGATGAGGCGACCGTCCTCACCATACAGGCGGCGTCCGCGATTCATCGCGAGGCGGAGTCCTGGTTGGCCGACGGAGCCGCCATTCGGTTTCGCAGCGCCGTCAGCTGCGGATCGCTCTCCCACTTCGAGATCGGCGGAAAGGACGATGAATGGCATGCGGCTCTGGCCGGCGAGGCCCTGTTCGATGTCATTGGTACGGAGAGGACCGCAGCCCCAGGGGAGATTCTGCTCAGCCGCTCCGCGATGGCGCGTGTAAGCGGCCGCTGTCAATGGATTCCCGCCGGCGAAGGAACTGCGCGCGTTCTGGGCGTCAGCAGCCCCGCGAGGCCGCCCGAAACGCCGCCTCCATCCGGCGACGTCCCTGAGAGAGTCTTGCGCAAGGCTGTGCCTCAGATTCTCCTCGCCGGACACCGACCGTCCGTCTGGCCCGGAGAATTCCGCGTGGTTACGGCGGCCTACATCATGCTGCGTCAGCCGGAGTACGCCTTGCCCGAGGATACGCTGGCGACGCTGCAGGACGCCACGCAGCGCGTTCAGTCGTGCCTTGCCCGGTTTGAAGGTCAGATCTACGAGATTGTGGTCGAGGAGGAAGGGAGCACCTTCATCGCGGTGTTCGGACTGCCGCCATGGTCCCATGAGGACGACGCGGCGCGCGCCGTCAGGTCCGCCCTGACGCTCCACCGGGAGTGGGGCGCGCTCGGGCTGACGAGTTCAACCGGGATCGCCACCGGACGGATCTTCTGCGGGATCTTTCAGACGAAGACCGATCGCGCGGTGCTCGCGCTCGTCGGTCCGATCATGAACCTTGCCGCACGGCTGATGCAGTTGAACGCCGGCGTTGTTTGCGACGAGGAGACTAGACAGGCCGGCCGGCAGTCCGGGCGCATCTTCGCCCGCCAGCTGACGCCGCGAATGATCAAGGGCAAACGTGAACCGATCACGGCGTTCGCGGCCTACGATGTCGGCGGGTCGACCTGGCCGGCGCGCGGCGTTGAAGAATTCGACCGTGATCGGACGCGAGTGGGAGCTCTCCGTCCTGTCGGACGGCATGGCGAAAGCCCGCACGGGAATCGGGGGCGTCGTCGTGATCGAGGGCGACGCGGGGATCGGCAAGACGACGCTCGTCAATCGTACGGCCGTCGAAGCCAGCGACACAGGCATGATCGTTCTGGCCGGCGATGGCGACAACACCGACCAGACGACCGCCTATCTCGCGTGGCGCCGCATCTTTCTGGATTTGCTCGAGCAGAGCGATCTGACGCTTCGGGCCGCGGCGGCGCGATCGTCCTTGCCGGGGTCGGCCGTCGAACCCGTCCACGGTCGCCCCGGGAAGACGACCTTCCACCTCGGCGCTTTTGCTCACCTCGCGCCCCTCCTCGAGGACATGCTCGGACTGGAAGCGTCGACAACAGCGAGACCGCGCTCCTTCGTGGGCAGGCGAGGGCCGATGCGCTGGCCCGGCTGCTCCAGGACCTGCTTCTCGAATCAGCGAAGAGCGCCCCGATTGTCGTGGTCATGGAGGACATGCATTGGCTCGACCCGACCTCGCTGAGTTTCCTCGCCGCCCTCGGAGCGTCCAGGTCGCCGCTCATGCTGCTCGGCGCAACCCGTGGCCCCGACGCAAACCCCGCCGTTCGCAGGAGTCTGGCGCAGGTGGAGGACGTCCAGTGGCTGCGCCCGGAGCCCATGAACGCCGCGGAGACGGGGTGGCTCCTTGCGCGAACGCTCGGCGCCCGTCAGGCGGACGAGGATCTGGCGGAGATGTTCCGGGATCGAACCGGGGGAAACCCGCTCTTCGTCGAAGAACTGTCACGAATGGCTTTCGCCAATCGGCTTCTCTTCATTGACGGCGTCGTTCAAGCCCGCTCGTCGGTCGCGGCCGCAAAAGTCGAGTTGGACGACATTCTCGAACGCCAGGGATTGCCGGGCACGATCGAGGGGGTGATACGGCGCCGCCTCGACGGCCTCAGTCATCAGCACATCTCAGTGCTGCGCGCGGCCAGCGTTGTCGGGCAAGACTTCGATCGGGACCTGTGTTCCGTTGGCGCGCCGACGTTGGCGCCGGCCGAGGTGGAGCGATCCCTTGCCGCCTTGACCGGGTTGGGCGTCATCGAACCATCGGACCGCGCGCCTGACGAATTCATGTTCAGACACGAGGTCTTGCGGGACGTGGTTTACAATACGATGTCCTTCGCCGAACGCCGTCAGATTCACGACTCCATCGGCTCCTGGATCGAGCAGCATCCGCACACGGAAGACGTCAGCGCACTGCTGGGGCGACATTTCCTTCACGCGCACAGAACCGATAAGGCGATCCGTTACCTGATCGCGGCCGGCGAAATCGCGATCAGGCGCTACGCCAATGCGGAAGCGGCCGAGATCCTCATGCGTGCCCACGAGTTGGATCACGCGCCGGCGGACGCGGGTTCGGACGGCGGCCCGAGCCGGGCTGAAAAGGCTCACCTTTCGTTGCTCCTGGGCCGAGCGTTCCTTGGCCTGTCGCGCTACGCGGACTGCCAAACCCACAGTGAGACCGGCCTGAGGCTGGCGGGGTTTCCCGCGTCGGCGAATACGCCCGGCGTTGCGCTCGGATTGCTGGCGCAAACCATCAAACAGGTCCGCTGCCGATATTGGCCTTCGAGGCGCGAAACCCCCGACGCCGAAAAGGCCGTTCTGCGCGAGGCGGTTCTCGCCTTCGAGGCGTTGGCCGAGACCTACTTTTATCTCGGTGACGGGCCGCGCACGCTGTATGCGGCGATGAGCCACTCTCAATCTTTCAGAGCGACTAGGACCCTCTCCGGAACTTGCCCGCGGCTGTGCAACGTTGGCGGGAATCTCAGGGCTATTCCGGTTGCGCAAGATCTCCGGCCACTATTCGGCGCGCGCGCTGGAAATCCTAAAGCACCTTAACGAACCCGCTGCGGAGACTTGGGTTTTTATCCTGTTGGGACTCTCGAAACTCGGGGAGGGAGAATGGGAGCAGTCGAAGACGTTCCTGGCCAATGTTGTGGCGGCGGGCGGCGGCCGTCAAGATTGGGGATCGCCGGCGTTGGCGGGACGGCGTCGAGAACGCCGCTATCATTGAAGCCTGCCGTGGAAAGTGGAAGGAGGCGATCGATTGCTTTTCTAGGATGTTCGCCTCTGCGGAACAAGACAAGGACCAGAGATATATGGTGCTGGTCTATCGCGAGCGCGGCTATTGTTACTTGCAACTCGGCGATCTGCATGCTGTCGATGGCCACCTACGGTTCATCAAAGAAGAGCTTGACCGCGGTCTGACGGCTGAGGAGCTTCCAACGCGTCAGGATTACCATGCGATCGCCGCGACCTTGGCGCTTGAGCGCGGGGATTACGTCACGGCTGCTCGAAGAGGCCGACGCCGCCATCAAAGCCATAATGAAGATCAGTGGGACGAGCAGTATTCCCAATATGTACTGGACCATTTTTCTCGTTGCCCGCGTCTTTGCCAATCTGTCGCTCAGAGCTACCCCTAAAGACACGGCCGATCGCGGCCCTCTGCGCGGCATGGCTGAGGCTTGCCGCGCCCTTTCGACTTAGGCTTGGTCACATCCAATTGCCGCCCCGTCAGCCGGGATTGCCCGCGGTTACCTAGAGAGTTTTCGCGGTCGCCCGACAAGCGCGGCGCGCTACTGGCGACGAGCGGCGGCGGAAGCAAATCGGCTTAATATGGACTACGAAGCCCGGCTCGCGTCAGTTGCGCTTCGCGAAGACAGCGGGCGGAACGGCGAGCTTTCGGGGCTTCCGTTCGTCAGCGTCAGCAGCAGGACTGATGCAGAATAGTTGCCAGCCTTCCCTTGAGCAGCTTGTTTCGGATGCCTTCGTCCGTTTCGAGTCCAACCTTAGGGCGGCGTTGCCGAGGACGGCGCCGCAAATTCTTGCGCTTCTGCACGGCGCCTCCCCCCTATTCGATCGCGAGAAAGTATTGAGCCCCAAAGCTTTTCCTCATTACGTGCTACCATATTTGCTAAGTCCGGCCCGGGCCAGAGCAGTCGATATAGAATTTCAAACCGATATTCTATACTCCACAGTCAATGGAAGTTATTCAATACGCCTGTGCGACAATATAGCCGACAATGACAGTTCACCAGAGCTCAGGAAAGTGACGCCTTGTGTGGCATATTTCGATAAAGAGTTCGTGCGCCCGTATATGAAATATTTCCCTGTCGACCATGAATTCTGGCCATGTTTCGACAAGTTTTGGTCTCAACAATGTGAGGTGTCGTCTGCGGACAGTTTGCTCAATGACGTTGATTACGAGACATCCTTATCATTGTCATCTAAGAAATTTACGGCGACAAAAATACCTATTGCAGGAATACAATTTCGCTATCAAGAACTAGATGTTCAACAATGGTTCAAGTTTGTCGATCTTCTTGGTTTTTTTGCTCAATTTAACAATGATTTTTTCGATTGGCACCACGACTCGCTATACGGGATAACGACTTATATTTCATCGGAGGCGAGACGGCGGGCACCCAGGGAAAGTCTCGCAAGGTGGTTTCTGAGAGAGGGGTTTGACTGGGGCGTCTCTATATTGCGGTCGAGGTTTAACGATGTTAAACAGGAGGCGGAGCGCCTTGGAAATCCGGCGGTCCTAGATTGGGTGGTTGCGCGCGGTCATGCATTGGACCGCAATATCGTTAAGTCGCGCTCAGGTCTCGAGCTCGTGAAGACGTTTGGACGGATCACATCCAGTAAACAATCTTAAGGGAGGCGCACATGCCCGGTAGCGGAAAACTACCCGATAACGAAGAAAAGTTTATCGAGGCGGCTACGACTAATGAGGCCTTCAGAAACGCGCTAAAGGATAAAAAGTGGGATAAGGTCTCGGAAGATTTGGATCGCCTTGGCATCAAAGTTGACGACAAAGATGAGGTTCTTGACGCAATCAAGAAAGTCGATTGGTCGGACCTTAAAGCGCTGGAGGATCGGCTGCATCATGGAGGTGTCCACCCAATGAATTAGGCTTGGGCGGATTTTGGGCGGCTGAAACCATTCTTTCGCGCACATGCTGTCGCGGGTCGTCGTCGTGGGAGCCGGTCCCGCAGGCTGCGCCGCCGCTCTTGTTCTTGTTCGGAACGGTATAGTACCCCTGCTCGTGGAGAAAGGTCTGCCGGGCAAGGACAAGGCTTGCGGCGACGCCTGGGTCCCGTCAGCGGTGGAAGAACTCCGGACCCTCGATATCGGCAAGCGTGAACTCGGCTCGATCTGGCGTTCGTTCTCACGGATCGACGGGTATTATGCCGATCGCAAGGTTTGGTCGCACGCGCTCACTCCGTTTGAGGGCGTGGTTGCGCGCCGGGCGATCGTCGACCAACTGCTGCGGGACCGGGTTTCTGCGGCAGGTTGCTCGATCTGGTACCGCGCCCAGGCGACGGACCTGCGAGCGCTCGGTCGCCAAATCGAGCTGACAATCCGGCGAGGCGCCGATACGCAGACCCTCGCCCCGTCGGCGGTCATTCTGGCTTCCGGCAGCGGTTGTCGTATCGCACGAGAGGCGGGGCTCGACGGCGACGCGGCGCTCGGCGCGTCAGTCTCGTCCTACCTGCCAACCGACGGAAAGCTAGCGTCTCCCACCTTCCTGTTCGGCGAGCCTTCGCCGGGCTACGCCTGGGTCTTTCCTACGGGCGGGAACGCGTCGAACGCAGGCGTCTGCGCCCTCTCCAAGTCCAGCGCATCGGCGCTTCGGGTCCAGATGAAGACGTTATCTGCGCGTCTCGGGGTGTCGGGCGCCGTCGCCGTGCGCGGCGGGCTTGGCGCCCTGTGGAGCGGCAAGGGGACCGCCTGGAGCCACGAGGCCGGCGTGGTCTCCTGCGGCGACGCCGCGGGACTTGTCGATCCGACGTCCGGTGAAGGTCTGACCGCGGCTCTGGTCAGCGGCAAGCGCGCGGGCGCAGCGATCGCGTCGTTCCTGTGCGGAGAACCCGGCGCGCTGGCCAGATATAGCCAGTGGGTGCGAGACTGGGGGCAGGCGCGCTACGCTCCGTCGATCGAGAATCGCATCCTTGCGGCATGGGTCGGGCTCGCCCCCGCCGAGCGCCGCCTGTGGGCCCTTTTGGCGGGAGTCGGGCCGTCAGGAGAAACGGCGTCAGTGTGAGCGGACCGGAAGCGTCCGCCGCCCGCACGAAGGGGAGCCATTGGAATGGCTGCTCCTGGCGCCAACCTGCTGTCGCCGGAGCGCTGCTGGAGGACCGGAATGGGTCGTGGCACGAAGTCGCTGCGCTCCAGCCGCTGCGCGGGGGCGTGAGCCGAGAGGCCGGTAGCCGATGGAGAGGATAGCGATAGCGGGGTCGCCACGATCAACTCGCGTATTGTCGGCGTGCGACGCACGATCAAGAACAGCAGGATCATCTGCCGCCAGCACCCTCTCACACGGCGAACCACATCGACCCGGCCTACAACGCAATGACAAAAATTGGCTTGACCACTCGCGCAAAACCAATTTGCTTGAATGTGCCGTCGGTATTTCTGCTCGCAAGAAATTGATTCACACTATGCCACTGAAAGCGGATCGACCGATTAATCGCGCAACAGTTGCCGGATGCGCTATTTCTGCCACGCCCAACTATTTGAAATTACACGCGCCTACAAAATCAAATCCCCTATTTAGCAACAATCGTGCCAAAACGCTTAACCCGTATGTCGCTGACCGCAACGCCGAGGATCTGCGCCTTGTTGCGGTCGATATCGAGATAGACCTGCGGCGAGTTGGCGTTATAGGTGCTGAATACGTTCGCGAGCTCCGGCTGCTGATTGGCCTCGAAGGTGAGCGCCCGCATGGTAGCGGCGAGATCGACCGGGCTCTGGCCGGCGATGGATTCGAGCTCGTACTGGAAGCCGCCGGTCGTGCCGAGTCCGATGATGGGCGGAGCATTGTAGAGGAGGATGCTCGCTCCCGGAATGCCGGCCGTTTCTGCCCCGATCCTGGAGATCAGGGCCTGGACCGACTGGGACGCGTCTCCCCGTTGTTCGAACGGAGCGAGGCGTATGACGAGGAACGCGCTGTTGGAGAGCGCCACGTTGTTGAGCTGGCTGAAGCCGACAATCGATGTGAGGGCGGCGACGCTTTTCTCGGCTCGGATGATCTTTTCAACCTCGCTCGTCAGCGCGTCGGTGCGATTGACCGACGCTCCGGGCGGCAGATCGATTTCGGCGTAGAAGAAGCCCTGGTCTTCCTCGGGCAGAAATCCGGTCGGGATCGAGCGGAAGAGCGCGAACGCCGCGCCGCCGGCGATCGCGACGGCGAGCAGGCTGAGGACAGCGAACTTCACCGTGCGTCTTATGACGCTCGCATAACCGCTCTGCACCCGATCGATGACGCCGAGCACCCAACCCATGAGGCCGCGGCGGCCTCCCGGACGCAGCAGGAGCGCGCACAACGCGGGGCTTAAGGTCAGCGCGTTGATCGCCGAAATGGTCACCGCGGCGGACACCGCCACGGCGAACTGGCGGTAGAGGGCGCCGGTGATGCCGGGAAGGAAGCCGATCGGAACGAACACGGACAGCAGCACTAGGCTGATGGCGATTATCGGCGCGGTGATCTCGCCCATCGCTTTGCGCGCCGCCTCCGCCGCCGGCAGCTTCTCTTCGTCCATGATGCGCTGCACGTTCTCCACCACCACGATGGCGTCGTCCACGACGATGCCGACCGCGAGCACCAGCGCGAGCAGCGTGATGGTGTTGGCCGAATAGCCGAGGGCGAACAGCACGGCGAAAGCGCCGACGAGCGACACCGGCACCGCAACGAGCGGAACGAGCGTCGCGCGCCAGCTGCCGAGGAACAGAAACACGACGAGCACGACGAGGACGAAGGCTTCGGCGAGCGTTCGCAGCACCTCGGCGATGGTCGCCTTGACGAAGGTAGTGCTGTCGAGAACGATCTGATGCCGCACATCGGCCGGAAATCCCAGCGCGAGCCGATCCAACGCCGCGCTGACCGCGTTCGCGGTCGCGACCGCATTGGCGCCGGGGGCGAGAAAGATCGCGAGCGACGCTGCGGGCGAGCCATTGAAGCGGCTGAAGTTGTCGGACGATTGCGCTCCAAGTTCGACCCGCGCCACGTCTCGGACTCGCACCAACGATCCGTCGGGATTGGCGCGCACCACGATGTTCTCGAACTCTTTCGCCGTGGCGAGCCGCCCAAGCGTATCGAGCGGCAATTGCAACTGCTGGTTCGGTCCGGACGGCTGGGCTCCGATCCGTCCGAGCGCGGCCTGGGTGTTTTGCTGCTGGACGGCTTTGATCACGTCGCCCGGGACCATGGAGAACCCGGTTAGCCGGTCGGTGTCGAGCCAGATTCGCATGCTGTAGCTCAAGTTGGCGAACAGCTGCGCCTGGCCGACGCCGGGCACGCGCGCGATCGTGTCAAGAACGTTGATCGTCACGTAATTGTTGAGGAAGAGCGAGTCCCGGGACTGGGTCGGGGAGTAGAATTCGACCACCTGAAGCAGCGCCGAGGAACGCTGGCGAATGGTCAATCCCTGCTGATTGACCTCCGCCGGCAATTGAGCCTGCGCGAGATTGACCCGGTTCTGAACATTGACCGCGTCGATGTTCGGATCGCTGCCGACCGCGAAGCTGACGGTCAGCGCGTAGCTGCCGTCATTGCCGCTGGCCGAAGACATGTAGATCGCTTGGTCGACGCCGTTGACCTGGGCCTCGATCGGTTCCGCGACGCTCGCTTCGACCGTGGTCGCGCTCGCGCCGGGAAAGGTCGTCGTGACCGTGACTTGCGGAGGGACGATATCGGGATATTGCGCGACCGGAATTCGCGTGAGGGCGATGAGACCGGCGAGCACCATCACGACCGAGACGACGAACGCAAGGCGGGGCCTGGCGATGAAAATATCGGAGATCACGGCGTCAATTGCACGGACGGCGCCGGCGTCACCGCCTCGCCTGGCCGCACCTTCTGGATGCCCTGCACTATGACGCGTTCGCCGGGTTCGAGCCCTTGCTCGACGGCGATGTCCGCGCCCTCGACCGCGCCGAGCTTCACCCGCCGCTGCTGAACCTTGTCGTCCGGAGCCACGACAAGCACGTAAGACCCGGACTGATCGATCTGCAGCGCCGCCTGAGGGATCGTGAGCGCCTGCCTCGGCTCGCCGGCTTCGACTGTCACATTCGCGATCTGGCCGGAGACGAGCCAGCCGTCCGGATTGGGGAATTCCGCCCGCACCGTGAGGGTGTCGGCACCCTGATTGGCCTGGATGTCGAGAAAATTGACCGAGCCGGCGTGAGGGTATCCCTGGCCGTTCGGCAGTGTCACGCGGACGACCGGGTTTGCACCCGCGTCGGGCGTTTTCGCGATGCGCTGCCGATAGTCGAGCACCTGCTGCATGCTCGCGGGAAACAAGACGTAGATCGGATCCTGGCTGACGATGGTCGCGAGCGTGCCGGAGGTCTGGTTGACGAAATTGCCGACCGACACATTGGCCAGGCCGACGCGTCCATCGATCGGCGCCTTGATCTCGGTGAAGGCGAGATTGATCTTGGCCTGCTCGAGGACGGCCTCGGCAGAGCGCACGGCGGCTGCGGCCGTGCCCTCGTTGGCGACATTCTGATCAACCGTCGCCTGCGGAACCGCGTTCGTCTTGACGAGCTCCTGGGATCTTCTCAGCGCCAGAACCGCGTTCTGCTCCGTAGCCTGTGCGCTCGCGAGTTCGGCCTCCGCCTGATCCACCGCGGCCTGATAGGTGTCCTGCTCGATGACGAACAGGAGGTCGCCGGTCTTGACCTGTTGGCCTTCGGTGAAGGCCCGCTTTTGCAGGAAGCCCTCGACGCGCGACACCAGATTGACCGTATTGACCGCCTGGACGCGTCCGACGAAGGTCCCAGCGGGCATCACGCTCTTCAAGGCCGCGGCGGCGACGGTCACCGCCGGAGAGGCCGCTGTGGCGACCGCCTGGTCCGCGTTGGGGGAGCGTCCGCAGCCGCAAAGCGTTGCGCCGACGATGATCATTCCGCCAAGAATTCGTCCGCCGTGCGGGCGCCGCATCCTCGAATTTCCCCATCGGAATTCGCTGGAACCGCCAAAGCTTGCGCCGCTTCAAGCGCCACCGTAGCGTCCCATGGGCGGGAAAACTGTGTCAATGGCCATTTTATGTGGGTACGTGTATGTACCTTTCGCTTCCGACGATTGCATTGGAATGGTCAACGACATCGGCGTCATTGAGTGAACGCGGTGGTCGCTTCCCAGGGAGGTCCTGCAGTTGCACAGAAAGGACTGAGGAATGCTTGAGATCCAGGGCGGCGTGCTTGAGCCGGCCTGAAAAGCATCGCTCGAAACTTCCAACAGGAGAGAAGTTGGCATGAGAGCGCTGTCGTACGCAATCGCCCTAGCCGCGACGCTTGTGTTCCTTGACTCGTCCTTCCCGACCAATGCGCGCGCCTTCGGGGGAGCATGCGTTGCGGCCGTCAATGCCGTGTGCGGAGATGTCAAGCCGCGAGTTGGACCTATCCGGGCATGCTTCGAAAAGCATCTCGCGCATCTTTCGGGACCCTGCGCGAGCAGGCTGTCGCGCGCTGCTGATGTCGCCCAGGAATGCGAGGGAGACGTTAAGAAGTTCTGCGGCGGCGTCCGGCGCGCAGCGGAGATCGCGGATTGCATGAAACCCCGGCTGGGCGAGGTCAGCACACCATGCAAGCGCGCGCTGGCGAAGGTCGCCATCCCGTTTGCGTTCCTACGCTGAGGTTCGCGTCCTTCCGACTTCGTGTTGGACTGAGTTCGCGCGGCTATTGCGTTATAGAACCTCTCACTCTCGTGCACTCCGGCGCAAGTGCTAGACCTCATCCAAAACCAGCGAGGCAGCCGCATGTAGATTGGACCAGGGTGAGCCGCGATGGCGGCCGCCCCGCTAGCTGTCGATGCGGCTCAACGATCGTCAGGCTCGGCACGCCGCGGAAAGACGGAGGTACGCTACCCCCGCCCGCCGGAGCCGATCACTATCCGACTCAAGGCAAGAGGACCGTATGCTTCGTGCCGCCGAAGAGCTCGCCCAAGTTCAGTAAGCGATGATTGCGCCATTCTTTGACCAAAGCTGGAGGCCGATCCACGTCCGCGGGCATGACGGAGAGGGAAATGCTGGCCTATAAGAGGCAGAGAAGCTGCTGGGACCAGGTTGGCCCTCAGCCGGTCAGCTCCGTGATCGTCATGTGGCCGTCGCTGGCCGGCCATCTCCGAGCGACGATCCGCTCCTCGTTGAACTCGCCGATGATCGGCCGGTCCTCGATCGCCGCCAGCCGCAGCGTCGTATGCCAGACAGCGGGCACGCCCGGCGGGATGTCGGCGGGCTGTTTGCCTCCAGCAACACGATGTCGCGCGGCAGACCGCCTGCGGCGCGTTGCGCCGCGGAATCTCCGCCCGGAACAGCGGGACTTTGCTCATTGATACGTCCACCGTCTGGGGATAGCCGTATTCAAGGAGCCGGTGTAGCATGTCGCCATGAAAAGACAGGATGCGGTCGCAGCTCTGCGGGGGCAAGCCGACGAGGTGAAGGCGCGCGGCGTAACGGCCCTGTTTCTGTTCGGATCGACGGCTCGCGACCAGGCGACCCCGCCGAGCGACCTTGATCTCTTCATCGACTATGATCACGGCAGCCGATTTTCCCTCGTCGACCTGGTCGGCATCAAGCAGCTCCTGGAACACCGCCTTGGCGTTCCGGTCGACCTGACGACCCGCGAGAGCCTCGACCCGCTGCTTCGCGGGCGGATCGAAGCGTCCGCCGAGCGCGTCTTTTGATGGCGCGGCTCGTGCGTCCGGCGCTGCGCGCAATTCTTGAGGCGATCGAAGGCATCGAAACCGCCACGCAAGGCAAGACGTTCGAGGACTTTGCCGGTGATTCGCTTCTCCGCCACGGCGTTCAGCGTGGCATTGAAATCGTGTCTGAAGCCGCGCGCCGCATTCCACCTGAAGTCCAAGCGTGCCAGCCACAGATCCCTTGGCCCGAGATCACGGGAAGCGGCAACGTGCTGCGGCACGAGTATCATCGGGTCTCCGACAGGCTGATATGGAATGTCGTGCAGGTGAATCTGCTGCCCCTGAAGGCCGCCGTGTTGGCGATCGAGGCGGAACTGAAAGATGACCTATGATGCGAGCCGCTAGCGAACGATGGGGTGGGAAGCCTTCGGCAAGACTGCTTGGATCGAGTTGCTAAGGCGCTGAGCGGTTCGAGGACGTCGCCATTCCCGACCTTGTTAGGGACGTGCGCCTCCTATGTAGGCGCGTCTGGCGCGATCGCGCCGATCAACACGCATGGGAATGATTTCTTCGATGCGCCAAGCATCGACGCGCCGCTGCGCGAGCGACCGTTCGTTCAACGCGCCGTACGGTGACGTGCTACGCCGCCTTTCTTCTCGCCATCTCCGCCCGGAACAGCGGAACCTCCGTCGCCAGCGCCGCGGCGACGCTCGGCCTTGCGCGCATGCGGTCGAGATAGGCCTTCACGTTGGGATAGGACGCGAGGTCGATCTCCGGCGTCGCCTGGGTCCAGTTCAACACCGTCGCGAGATAGGCGTCGGCGACGCTGAAGTTTTCGAGCAAAAACTCCCGCCCCTCGAGCTTTTCGTCGAGGTAAGCGAGGCGGGAGGCATATTTCTTGATTGCCCACGCCTTGACCTCGGGCGGCGTCTCGCGGCCGACCAGCGGCGCCATCAGGCCCTTGTGCAGCTCGGTCCCGATGAAGCTCAGCCATTGCTGCAGTCTCGCCCGCCCGAGACGATCGGACTCGGGCGGGGCGAGCTTCGCTTCGGGGAACGAGTCCGCCACATATTGCAGGATCGCGGCGTTCTCGGTCAGCACGGCTCCATCGTCGAGGCGGAGCGCCGGCACGTAGCCGAGCGGGTTGACGGCGCGATAATCCTCGCCGGTCGCGAGCACGCGCTTGGTGTCCGGGTCGACCTCGATGAGATTAACGGACGCGCCGGCCTCGGCCAAGGCGATGCGACCGGATATCGAGCAGGCGAGCGGGGAAAAGAACAGGTCCATGCGATTCTCCCTGGGTATTTTCGTCTGGCTATTTTTGTACTGTTTCGCATATTATAGATCCTGTCAAGAGTTTTGTTCCAAATGGTACAAAAACCAAGGCGCGCTCCGTCCGCGCTGCCCCGCCGCCGCGGCCGCCCGCGCGCGTTCGAGCCCGACGCCGCCCTCGCTCGCGCGATGGACGCGTTCTGGAAGGACGGTTTCGCCGCGACCTCGCTCGACGACCTGAGCGCCGCGACCGGGCTCAACCGCCCGAGCCTGTACGGCGCCTTCGGCGACAAGCGCGCGCTCTACATCCAGGCCTATCGCCGCTATCGCGAGCATGTGCGCGAGGCGTTCGCGCCGCTGTTCGCGGAAGCGGCGCCGCTGCGCGACAAGCTGAGGCGCATCCTTCTCACGGCGCTCGACCTCTATCTCAGCGGCGAAGAGGGTCCGCGCGGCTGCTTCACCGTGCTCAGCGCCTCCTCCGACGCGTCGCTGATCCGGAGATCCGCAAGATCGTCGGCGAGGCGATCGACAACATGGATCGCGCGTTCGAGCGGCTGTTCGAGGCCGCGCGGGCCGCGGGCGAACTTCCCGCCGACGCCGATCCGCGGCGCCTGGCGCTGATCGCCTCGGCGACCATCCATACGCTGTCGATCCGCGCCCGCGCCCGCATCCCGCGCGCCGAGATCGAGCCGATCGTCGACGACGCGGTTCAGACGATCTGCGGCGTGGAAACTCGTTGATTGTCGGGGGTCTTATTCTTTTTGGTTAACTCAGCGGGCCGCTCGCGAATTGCACGACAGCCCATAATTGCGGGTGCGATTCAACTCGATGCGGAGTAAGCTTTGTCGGAGGTGATTTGGGAGGACGAAGCTGATGACGGGCGCGGATTTGAGCGATGAAGCGCTGTTTGCCTTTTTGCGCAGCCATCCTGACGTTCGAAACCGTGTCGCGTCGATAGCCCTGACGGTAGAGAATAGCGAAGGCGATTTGAAGGAGGCGGACGCTGCGGAAGAGCGGTTGGTCGAGGAGACGCGGCGTTTGGGACGCGAAGCGCTGCTGGGCTGGGCGGAGAGGCAGGCGGAGGTGACGGAGAGGGAAATTCGTCAGCAACCTCAGATGCATCGCCAAGGTGAAAAAAAGTCCGCTGGCATACGAAATTCGGCGAGATAGAGGTCCAGGAGCCGCAATATCGGTTCAAGAACGAGCGTGTGCGCCCGTTTCTGCGCAGCGCGAAAGTCAGCCCCTCGGGCTGTTCGCGCCCCTTGCAACGCGTCATCGTCGACTTCGCCGCCGATCAACCCTTCGCGCAAGTTCGAAGCAAGCTGCGGGAGCATTACGGCTTCGAGATTGGGGAGAGCACGATCCAGCGGATCACGTTCGCCCATGCCCAGTCGATGTTCGAAGCCGGTCGAGCGGATTTGGAATTTCCGGAAGGTCCAGGCCTCAGTAAGCCGATCGTCGTGGAAACTGACGGCGGCATGGTTCCGATCGTCGAGCCGGGTCGGGATGAGAAAGACAAACGCAAGGGCAAGAACCTGTCGTGGCGAGAGGCGAAGCTTTCGCTGGCGCACGCCCAGGGGAGCCGGACGCCGGTCTACGCCGGCTCGATCGAGGGCGGCGCGGAGGCGGCCGGGCGGCAACTGCTGGCCTGCGCGGTTCGCGCCGGCTTCGGGGCGAACTCGCGGGTCCACGCGCTCGGCGATGGCGCGCCATGGATTGTGGGCCAAGTCGAGGATCAATTTGGCGATCAAGGCCGCTACCTGATCGATTTCTATCATGTTTGCGAGTATTTGAGCGCCGCCGCCGAAGCGATCGCGCCCGACGCCGCCGCGCGGGAAACCTGGATCGAGGCGCAGAAGGACGCGCTCAGAGACGGGCGTCTCAAGATGACATTGCGGTCGCTCGTCGGTCATTGCGAAGCGCCTGAAGTCGACGACGAACAAGCGCCGGTGCGCCGATGCCATCGTTATTTGAGCAGCCGCAAGAACCAGTTGAACTATCGACAGGCGCTGGCCGAGGGACTGCCGATCGGATCGGGCGAAATCGAAAGCGCGCATCGCTACGTCGCCCAACAACGTCTCAAGCGGCCCGGCGCCTGGTGGCGCGTCGAGCACGCGGAATCCATGCTCGCTTTGCGGATAACCCGAATAAACGGCGACTGGGACGCCTATTGGAAAAACCTCGGCCGAACCGCCGTCCCCGTAGCAAACCGGAACAGCCCCCAAAACTCACAAAATCTCGCCGCCTAATTGCACCACTTTGGTTCGCACCCCATAATTGCGCTCGATTGCACGACGCCTATTGTGATGTAGCATGCGTTAAACTGCGTGATTGTGACCCGAGGCCTGCTCGCCTCGAGGTGAACCGGACGTACCGATTTCCGGCATCCGGCTTTCCGACTGGATTCACCGTAAAGCCCACGGCGGCTGGTGCGGCGCTTTCGAGGGGAAGGAATGTCATGGCTCTTGTCGATGTCTCAGCCAATCCGCTGAATGTTGTCGTACAGTTGTTCTTTGCGCTGGGAAACGCTGGCGCGACACAAAATGCTCAATACCAGCAAACCAACCAAGCGCTGATCAACGCGCTTCCGTTCCTGCCAAGCAGTCTGCAGGCGCTGTTGTCGCCGATCGCCCCTTTCCTTCAGGCCCCACTGGGGAGCGTGTTCAACAGCGCGTGGGCAGGCCAAAAGTCGGCGGCCGAAAGCTTCGCCGCCGGACAATTGCAATCGACCGCGGGCGGCGGCGGCCAGAGCGTCAGCAATGTCAGTTGCAGCCTGGCCCAGAACGGCACTGTGCTCGCGGGGGTCACGCCGGCGCAAGGAGCCAATCCCGCCGGCCTTGTCATCGACTTTCACCTGCCGGGCGGCGAATTTCGCTTCAGTTCGGGGCCCAAAGCGCTCAGGGCGATCCGACAGACGGTCCGAAGCTGGTCGCTTCACCAACGCAGCGACAAGACGCTCGACGATCTGGCGCGGATGTTCAATGCGCACGTTCGCGGATGGATCAACTACTATGGTCGGTTCTACCCGTCGGCTCTCTACCCGACCCTGCGGCACTTCTGGGCGGCATGGAGGATCAACTTCGACGCCGACATCACCGTGACCACCCCCGTCCCGACGGAACCCTTCAACCTCGCTCCGGTTGCGCAGGCGACGTTGTCCAACGCTTCGATGCATCCCGACAATGTTGGCGCCGACTTTGACCAGTTCATCGACGACTTCTTCACTGCACTCGGCAACTTCTTCACCGGCGGCAATTACATCAGCGACGTCGACTGGGACGAGCAAGTATACTCGCAGGGGACGGATCAGAACTCAAAACCTGCCGGCGTCGATCGCCGCTCCGATGCTGAGCCTGTTCAGCGCGCTCAACAGCGCCAGTCCCGAATGCGTCGGCTTGGGCTTGACCCAGTACGCCTTCTCGATCGCCAACAATTCGACCTTGACCCTGACGATCACGCATCCACGCGATCCGGGGCCGACATTGGTCGACGCCTACCATCCGCTAGGCGTGCTGGTTTCGCCCACGCTGGCCGCCACGTCGAGCCAAGTTCTTCCCGGCGGTTCCGTCACCGCGATCGGCGGCAACTTCCCTGTCGACACGACGACGTCGCTGAGCCTGCAATGGTCCAACACGACCTCGGGAACGCCGACCCAGGCGCAACTGCGCTACAATGGCGCCAACTACACGGTACAGGCGCCCGCCAACGCGCCACCCAACCACCTTTACACATATAATCCGACCGGCCTCGCCAAGGGCGCGACCACCGTCTTCGAGGCCCGCTGCGGCGATATGCTCACCTGGTCGGACTGGGGCCCCGCGTTCTCGCTCGCAACGATTTCGACCAACATCGTCGAACTGACGCTGTCTCCCGTCGGTGGCGGCCAGGTCTGGACGCTGGGCAGCGCGCCGCTTCCGCCGGCGAACGCCAGCTGGACCTGCTCGGGAACGATTCCTGCGGCCGCGCCCACAGGCCAGTACAATCTCGAGGCCCGGCTCGCCGGAACGCTCATCGCTGAGACACAGATCAGTATCGTCACGAGCAGGCAACCCGGAAAAGTCGCGTCGCCGGTCCGCGCCCGGCGCCCTAGGAGCCTCTCCGAGTAATGCAAAAATTGACTTCAGGCACAACATACAGTATTACGAAGGCAGACCGGCCACCGTATATTGTATGCTGCCTTCAAAAACCAGATTATTTCGGACAGGCTCCTAGCTCAAAAGGTCGGCAGGCGGTAGCGCCGAAGCCGCGGGCGGTCATCGTCAAATCCTGTGGCGGATCGTTCATGCTTTCAGGATTATCTGGCGAAGGCGCCTCCCCACAGGGCTGGCGCGGAAGCTTTTGGGGTTGCCAATGATCGTCGCAACGACAGAGAACATCGCCGGGCATCGGACCGTGCAGACGCTCGGACAATGTTTCGGCGTCGTCGTCCGCAGCCGGGGCCTAGGCGGCAATTTGATGGCCGGCTTGCGCTCGATCGTCGGCGGCGAGATCCATGAGTACACCCAGCTTCTGGAGGAGGCGCGCCGCCACGCCCTCGACCGGCTCGTACAGAACGCCACCGCCATGGGCGCGAACGCCGTCCTGATGATGCGCTACGACAGCGCCGAGATCGGCGATACGATGAGCGAGATCGTCGCCTATGGCACCGCCGCCGTGATCGAACGCGCGGCGTGACCGGCTGCCTCGTCTTGTTCTTCTGGATCGTCGTCCCCGCCGCGCTTGTTCTGATCTGGCTCCTCTTCCGCAGCGGCGGCTACAAGCGGCAGCCCCTGGACGCGCCGCCGGGCCAGGACTGGACCTTCACCGGCGAACGTTTCGTCGATCCGAAGTCCGGCGAGTTGCTCGAGGTGTGGCTTGAGCCGCGCGCCGGCGAGCGCGCCTATGTCCGGGCCCGATCCGGTCAGCCAGATAAGCCCGCCTCTTGACCTCCCCGCGACCCAAGGGCTGGTTGCGTCGGAGCGCATTGCGACGAGGTCGAGCCGGCGGCGCCGCCTGCCGGACGCGGGAACGCGGATCCGCTTCGGCTGTGGGAGGACTCCGAAACAACGGGATTTTTCCGATTTCCTGCCCTGTTACCGCCCTATCGCCTTCCTGTTATCTCCCTGTTCCGTGTCGCACTCCTTCCTGTTACTTCGTCCCCTTGCTTCCTCCTGCGTTGCGGGCGGTATGCCGATGAGACCGCCTCTCGACCTGTGCAACCGGATTGATGGTTGACACTTTGGACCGGATACATGGTTGACACTTTTGGCCACTTACGCGGCCGGCTGTTGCTGCTGCTCTTCCTGTGGGATTGTGGGCAACGCCTCAGCGTTGTCCACAAGTCCACAGGCGGGCGGCCGCGACAATTTCCGGCGGCGAAGGCGGCCGCTTTTGTCGAGGAATCCGAGTTCGACGTCGGCGTAGCGAACCCGCAATTCGCCCGCCTCGGTCTCCTCGATCGCCACGGGCTCGCCGACCAGGGCCTCGCTGACGAAGATCAGGTCGCCGGCCCATTTGATCACGCCGTTCGAGCGCACGCGCCGCACGGCGCAGTCGTCCGGATAATCGGGCTCGCGCAGGGCGCAAGGATAAGCGCGATCGGAGGCGCGATAGAGCGCCGCCGGCGTCTCGAAATCCAAGGCCTCGTGCGGCCGTTCGTGGTTGTAGACGGCGCGGAACTCGTCGAAGCGGCGCTGCTGCTCGGCGAGCGTGGCCGCCGGCGGGTCGGCGGCGTCCGCCTTCAGGGTCCGGTGCATGCGCTCGTGGCGGCCGTTCTGCGTCGGTTTGCCCGGCTCGATCCGTTCGGGGCGCACGCCGAGCTTGATCCACCACACCGCAAGCCGCGACAGCCCGCCTGCGCCGACCGACGCGAACGGCGGCCCATTGTCCGAGCGGATCGCAAGCGGCAACCCGAACTCGCAGAACGCCGCGTCGAACACCGGGCGCACGTGCTCCCCGTCGGTCTGCGCCACCGCCTGGCAGCGCAAGAGATAGCGGCTCATCGCGTCGCTGATCGTCAGCGGATCGCCACGCTGGCGGTCGCCCGTCATAAACCAGCCCTTGAAGTCGGCGCACCACACCGCGTTGGGCCCGTCGGCGGCCAGGAACGGCGAAGAAAAGGGCGGACACCGCCTGCGCGGCCGACGCGATTGGGTCAGCCCCTCCTTGCGCAGCCAGTCGCCGATCGTGCTGAGCGCCGGCGGCGCGACATCCGGCAAGCGGTCGGCGAGCGTCCTGCGCAGCTTCTTGGGACCCCAGGTCGGATGCCGCTCGCGCAGCGCCAGCGCCGCCGCCACCAGCTCCTCGTCGCGCGCCCGCCCATGGCGGATCGGCGCGCGGCTGCGCTCCTTCAACCCCTCCGCGCCTTCCGCCGCATAGCGCGCCAGCCATTTGTAGCCGGTCTGGCGGCTGATCCCGAACGCGGCGCAAACCTCCGTCATCACCGCCTCGTCCTCACTCGCCGCAATCACAAATCGCATCCGCTCGTCCATCGCGCAGGTCTCACTCCAAGGCATCGGCGGGGCCCTCCTCGCCGTGCAATAGACCTGTCAACGATGTATCCGGTCCAATCCGTCAGCGATCTTACCGGATCGTACAGACCGTTCTCGACGCCGAACGCGGCTGCGATCGGCGGCAGGGATTTGGCGGCGTTCCAGCCCCGAGGCCGCCGACGAATATCTTGGCTTTTCAGAAGTAAACGCGTATAGCTTTCAGCTACCAGAAGGAAGCGAAACGCTTTTCGTCTGGCTCGTTGCCGCGGCGTTTAGGGCATCGACGCTGCATAACGCATTGAAAACGCTCAAAACGGCAATGGGCGCCTGTTGCTACGACTTGGCATGGATTTGGGGTCGGCGCCGTTGCCGCTTGGCTTGGTGGGCGCGGGTTTGAGAGCTAATGCGAAAACGCGGGATTCCGCGCTTCGCTGAAATGGATGCCGTAGGCGGGCGGATGGTCGACGAGAACGGGCTGACAGGGACCAATGAAACCGGTCGGCGGGCTGTGCCGGGAACGCGGGGGAGGAATACGCCGCAACATGCCCCGCTCATTTGGGGGCTGACGACGCGAAGTACAAAAAAGGCCCGGGGGGCGGTCAGCTCCTCCGGGCCAAAGGCCTTCCTTGGGAACCCGCGAACGGAAGCGGGGCTGCATCCAACTCGCCGCCGGCTGTGAAGTTCCAATGCGCCCGCCGCCGCAGCTTCTGATCTCGTTTTAATGGAACAGCATTATAATATTAGTTAGGAACAGCCAGTCGTGGCCGGGGTTTTCGGGAGACACGCTGTGTTATCCTCCCTCGACTGCGCCCCGTCTGACGTCGAACGACGGGGCGCATATTTTTTGTCAGTGAAGCCCAATATGGCCGGGCCAAGTCGGAGCGCCCGTCCGGCCGGGACCGCCTGCCCTTCCACAAGAGCGCCGTCCAGAGGCAGGCCTCCGACATCCTGGGCAAGCGGTCTCTGACGTCCGTCCCGTGGCGCGTCCAAAGGATCGCTCGGCCGCCTTCCTTGCGGGCGATGATCCGACAGCCGTCATGCTCGACTTCGTGCAGCCAACCGGGGCCGGCGGACTGATGGTCGACGAGCTTCGGCTGACACGGACGGATGTAGCCAGCCGGCGAGGTGCGCCGTGAACGCGCGGCAGAAATACGCCACATCATGGCTGCTGATGTAGGGAGCGCCAACGCGGCTTCGCGGCCGCTTCGGTTTCCTATGCCCCTCGACGGGCTGGATCAGGATCACCCCCGGCCGGGCTCGGTGAACCCGCCGACTCTGCCTGCGATCGCGCGCGCCAGCCGAGCGCTGACTTCCTCAGGGACGTCAAGGCCCGACAGGCGCCAAGTGATTCCGGAGAGATGCATGTGGACGCGATAGCGCCCTTCGGCGCTGTCCATGCCGACCACGAAGCTCAGTGGGCCGTCAAAATGGGAGTTCATCAAGGCCAGCAACGGACCGGTGCGGAACGCCTCGCTCAGTGGCGGCATTCGCCAGATGGTCCCGGCGTCCAGATGGCCGGCCAGGGACAGGCCGATGTGGCCATTGTTCAGCAGCGCGGCGATGTTCTTAGGCGTCAGAATCTCGCGCAGCAGCTCGTTGGCTGCCCCCCCCGCTCACGCTTCCCAGAAACTGTTGCTCTAGCGACAGCATTTTCTGAAATTGCGGATTATGCTGAGATAAGCGTACGCGATCTGGCTGCTCAGGGAGCGCCTCAGCGACGGCAGATCGATGCGCTGCACCACCGCCTGCGCGTCGCCCTGCGAAGCGACCGACGCAAGCTGCGCTGTGCCGATCAGCGCCCAACTCCAGTAAGCGGCAACAAGGATGACGAGCACGATGGCGCCACGGATAAATTTTCGCATATAGACTGTCCTGAGGCGACCCCCGGTCGGGGGATGCGCCAGCAGTTTGGAGATGGTCAGAGGGGACTGTGCCATGGACCCACTCGCCACGGAACAGCTTGTCGAGAGTCGACTCTCTAACGCCCCTCGCTTCTAACCGCAACGAGATCCTCCCGCCCGTCGACGTCGAGCACGCGGGAGCCGGACTTCGATTCCCTTGAGGAGTTGCTTCGGATTGTCGGCGACGAGCGCTCACCCGACAAGGCATCTCGACACCATCTCCTCCTCTTCGCCGTCGAGATGGCGCCAGACGCGGCTCACTGCACCGTTACCGGACGCTGATCAAGAAAGGCAAAACGAAGACCGTCGCCGTGACCCCGATCGCGCGGGAGCTGGCTGGCTTCGTCTGCGCGATCGACGGTATTGCCGAGAAAACGAGCGCGGTCATTTTCGCTGTTTGATCCGGCCGAGACGTGTTGGCGATACATGAGCAGAAACAGTGAAGCGCCACCGCGTCTGGGAGCGCCGCCGGCAGTAGAGAATTTTACTCTAGTGACGCCCTGGCCGTTGCCCGTCGCGCTCGCCGATGCGGGGTCGCATCGGCGGCCGTTCCTGTCGGCGTCTACCGCGGCCGCTTCAACGTGCGAAGAGGAGCGTCACTTCGCTTCCGCGGACTTCCAGACGAAATTATTGCGCCATCGAGCGACAAGCGCAAAGCTGTATGTTCGCGCGGTCTGAGGCTTGAGCAAATGCTGTTGGCGGAAAATCGATGGCGCAGCTAAGCGAGGACGCGTTCGCCTTCGGCGGAGACCTGATGCGGGTCGATGAAGCGCTGGGCCTGGTCGCCGCTCGGATACGCCCGGTCGCCGAGACGGAACGCGTTGCCGTCGCCGACTCGGACGGACGGGTTCTCGCGCACTCGCTGATCGCCCCGATTAATCTGCCGGTGTTCGACAACTCGGCAGTCGATGGTTACGCAGTCGCCTATGCCGACCTCGATCCCGATGCGGCCACGGCGCTGCCGATACGCGGGCGCGTAGCCGCCGGGCAGACCGCCGAGCGTCATTTCGCGCGAGGGACGGCTATGCGCATCTTCACCGGCGCCCCGAATGCCTTCCGAAGCGGACACGGTGTTCATGCAGGAAGACGTCCGCCTCCTTGACGATGGGCGAGTGGAACTCCCGCCTGGCCTGCCCCGGGGCGCCAATCGGCGGCCGAAAGGCGAAGACATCGCTGTTGGCGCCGAAGCCGTGGCGGCCGGTCGTCGCTTGGAGCCGCGGGACATTGCCCTCCTCGCCGCCCTGGGGCTGTCGCACGTGGAGGTGCGGCGACGACCTCGCGTCGCCGTCTTTTCGACCGGCGACGAACTGCGCGAACCTGGCGCGCCGCTTTCTGCCGCGGCGATCTACGATTCCAACCGCTTCGCTCTGACGACGATGCTGCGCCGTTCCGGCTGCGAGGTCACCGATCTCGGCATCCTCAAGGATAACCGAGACGCAATGCAAGCAAGCCTATGGGCGGCGGCGCAAAAGCACGATCTGATCGTCACGTCGGGAGGCGTATCGACAGGCGAAGAGGATCACGTGCGCGCCGCGATCGCGACGCGCGGCTCGCTCGTGTTCTGGCGTTTGGCCATCAAGCCGGGCCGGCCTGTCGCGATGGGCGTCGTGAGCGGAACACCGCTCGTCGGCCTTCCCGGCAACCCGGTCGCGGTCTTCGTAACGTTTGCTCACGTTCTGAGGCCGCTTGTGGCGGCGATCGCCGGCGCCGTTGCGTCCCCCCTGGTCCCCTCAACCGTGATTTCAGGCTTCAGCCACCGCAAGAAGGTCGGTCGGCGCGAATACCTGCGCGTGTCGTTGGAGCGGCGCGGGACCCAGATCGTCGCGACGAAATATCCGGTTGACGGCGCTGGAATCATAACCTCGCTGACGCGCACCGACGGCATGGTCGAACTCGACGAGGAGAGGACGCAACGTCGAGCCTGGCGACACGGTTCCTTTCATCGACTACCGTCAAATGATCTGATCGCTTGGAGCCCAGCATCTGGTGATGGAGAGGGATCGAAATGGCTCGCCGCGCGATAATGTCATTGATCGCCGTCTCGGTTCTATCCGCCGCTCTCGTCGCGGGCTCCACCGCGCCACGGGCGGGAACTCGGGTTACGCTGACGGTGTTCGGCGCGGGCACGCTGTGGCTGCGCCATTCAAGGAGACCGACGCGTGCGCAAGCTGATCGTCATCTTGAACACCATGCTCGCGCGTGATCAGATTTGGAATCCGCCGACTCGAGCCGCCGCATGAGCGAGGCTTCGCGCGACCGCCGGGCGGCGCATCGCGCCGAGCGCATGGATGCCAAAAAGACCGGTGAGCGGACGGGGTCAAGGCCGAAGCCGCGGAAGGCCTGGGCGCGCAGCGCCAGCCTTGAGCCCGGCCGAGCACCGGGCTACCGCGGACATCACAGTTGCTTCCCCGCTTAGCGGAGAAGGGGGACTCGCCGGCCGCCTGCGGGCCCGATGACTTGTGCGACTCCGGTAGCCGCTTCCGCGGGGGTGACAAACCAACTCACACCTGCTCGATCTCAACCAGCGTCCCGACGAAATCCTTCGGATGCAGGAACAGCACCGGTTTGCCGTGCGCGCCGATCCTCGGCTCGCCGTCGCCGAGCACGCGCGCGCCTTCCGCTTTCAGCTTGTCGCGCGCGGCGATGATGTCGTCGACCTCGTAGCAGAGGTGATGCATGCCCCCGTCCGGATTGCGCTCGAGGAATTTTGCGATCGGCGAGTTCTGCCCAAGCGGATGCAGGAGCTCGATCTTGGTGTTGGGCAGTTCGACGAAGACGACGGTGACGCCGTGCTCCGGCTCATCGGTCGGCGGCGAGACGCGCGCGCCGAGCGTCTCGCGATAGGTTTTCGCCGCCCTGTCGAGGTCGGGGACGGCGATGGCGACGTGGTTCAGTTTTCCGATCATAGGTTCCTCGGCATGAGGTGGACGAATGGCAAGTTGCGGACGGCGAAGCGATGGCTGCGCTGCTATACGCCGATCGTCACCCGCTTCAGCGGCGCGGTTCCCGGCCGCGAATCCGGTCGAACCCCTGCTTTATCGCGGCGAAACGGGCTTCGATCAGGGGCTCGAACTCGACGTCGGTGAAAATGTATGGCCAGTCGTTTTCAATGCCTTCGCGCACGAGCTCGCCGACATAGGACGGATCGATCCCATGCGAGATGCGCTCTTGACATCATTTTGAACATATCGGACGATCGCATTGCGGCCAAGCTTTCGGCGGAAGGGCGATCAAAACGTTCGGGCAGGTTGCGCACGGAGTCCATGATTTCGGTGCGAATGAGTCCTGGACACAGCACCGAAACGCCGATCCCCCGCGGAGCGAGCGCCGCGCGCAGGCCCTCCGAAAGAGCGACGACGCCGTATTTGGAGACGTTGTAGGGGATCGTGAAGGGATTGGAGATCAGCCCCGCGATCGAGGCGGTGGAGACGATGTGTCCGCCCTCGCCATGCTGTTCGATCAGCGGACCGAAAATCTCGATTCCCCAGATGACCGCCATCAGATTGACGCCGAGCGTCCAGTCCCATCCTGCGTCGGTCCACGCGCCGTAAGACCCGCCGCCGCCCACGCCCGCGTTGTTGACGAGAATGTGCACCTTGCCATAGCGGGCGATGGTCGCGTCGGCCGCCGCTTTGAGCTCGGCCTTGAGCGAGACGTCCGCCTTGACGCCGTCGACGTCCGCGTTGGTGAGCTTCAATCGCTCGACCGCCCGGGCGAGCGCCGCTTCCTCGATGTCGCAGAGCATGACCTTTACGCCCGCCTGCGCGAGGGCGGCGGCGATCCCCAGCCCGATTCCCGACGCCGCGCCGGTGACGAAGGCGGTCTTTCCAGCCAAGTCCTTCATCCGACTTCCCGTACATCAAAACTATTCTATGCCAGTTCTTTCCAAGACTATCGCGCTCATCCCTGAATGACAATCGACGATGCTTGGGATCGATGTGGATCGAATTGGTCGAGCCCATCTCGGCTACACCTCGACCACCAGCACATGCACTTGCGGCTTCTTGCCCCAGACGGCCCTGACCGAATTGCGCACGCCCCTCTTGATCGCGGTCGACAGGAAATCCGGGTCGCGCCGCTTGCCGCGCGGCAGGCTCTCGAAGGTCTCGAAGATCGCGGCGTCGATCAGCGCGTCGATCGCCGCGCCCTCGCGCGTGCGCTCGGGCAGGCCCGCGATCATCACATCCGGGTCGCCCGCCAACTCGCCCTTCGGGGACAGCGCGAGCGCGATCGAGACGACGCCCGCGAAAGAGAGACGGCGCCGCTGCGCCACGCATTCCTGGTCGGCCGGCAGAAGGATTTCGCCGTCCTTCATCCGCTTGCCGCCGCCGACCTTGCCGAGTGTCGCAGCGTCGCCGGGCGCGAAGCGCACGAGGTCGCCGTTGAAGGCCCGCAGAACCTGTGGCACGCCCTGCGCCTTGGCGAAAGCGGCGTGCTCGCTCAAATGCAGCGCCTCGCCATGCGCGGGGACGGCGATCCTCGGTCGCAGCCAGGCGTACATCTTGGCGAGCTCCGCCCGGCGGGGATGGCCGGAGACGTGCACGAGGGCGTTGCGGTCGGTGACGACCTCGACGCCCGTGGTCACGAAGGCGTTGATCAGCTTGCCGACCGCTTTCTCGTTGCCGGGAATGGTGCGCGAGGAGAAGATGACGGTGTCGCCGGGGCTCAGCTCCGCCGTCGGGTGCTCGTCCTCGGCCATGCGGGCGAGCGCTGCGCGCGGCTCGCCCTGGCTGCCGGTCGCCAACGCGAGGATCTTGTTCCTCGGCAGGCGCTCGAACGAGTCCATGCCGAGAAACGGCGGCACGCCGTCCAGCATGCCGCATTCGCGCGCCACCGCGACGACGCGCTCCATCGCGCGCCCGAGAATGCAGACCTGCCGGCCCGCCGCCAGCCCCGCCTCGGCGGCCGAGCGGAGGCGCGCGACGTTGGATGCGAATGTGGTGACGACCACCCTGCCCTTCGCTTTCGCGACAAGATCGTGCAGCACCGCGGCGACATCGCGCTCGGACGGGCTTTCGCCCTCCCGGAGCACGTTGGTCGAGTTGCAGACGAGCGCAAGCACGCCTTCGTCGCCAAGCGCCACGAGGCGCGTCTCGTCCGTCGGCAGGCCGAGGACCGGGGTCGGGTCGATCTTCCAGTCGCCCGTGTGGACGACGAGGCCGGCCGGCGTGCGGATCGCGAGCGCCGAGCTCTCCGGGATCGAATGGGCGACCGCGAGGAACTCGACGTCGAACGGGCCGATCGCGACCCGGGCGCCCGGCTTGACGATCTGGATCGGAATCCTGGGCGCGCCAGGCTCGCCGAGCCGCCGCGCCTCGGCGAGGCCCGCCGCGAAGGGAGACGCATAGACCTGCGCGCCGAGGCTCGGCCACAGCTCGGCGAGGGCGCCGATATGGTCCTCGTGCGCATGGGTGACGATGATTCCGGCGAGGTCCTTCTTCACCTTCTCGATGAAGCCGACGTCGGGCATGATGAGATCGACGCCCGGCAGGTCGTCGCCGGCAAAGGCGACCCCGAGATCGACCATCAGCCATTTGCGCGCCTTCGCCGGACCGTAGCCGTAGAGGGCGCAATTCATGCCAATTTCGCCCAATCCCCCGAGGGGCGCGAACACGAACTCGTCGTCGTCTGTCATTCAGTCCGGGCCTTCCCGCGCAAGCGAAGCGGACGAAGCCGCAACGGGCGAGCCATCCGATTGAGGCAATATCCAGAGATCCGCGGATTCGATCCCCTCGATTCCACTCTCCCCGCGAAACAGCAAACGGCCGGCGCCGTCAAGCCCTTCGAACGTCCCCTCCCGCCGCCGGCCGCCGCTCTCGACCGTGACTCGCTCGCCGAGCGCCGCCGCATGAGCGAGCCAGGCCGAGCGAACGGCCTCGAACCCTTCGCCCGCCCGCCATGTCCGGAGCGCTTCGTCGAAGCGCTCGATCAGCCGCTCGAACAGCGCCTGCGCGTCGATTGCGCCGCCGCTTTCCGTGGTCAGAACGGCGGTCGGATAGCCGACGCCTGTCGGCGCGCTCACGCAGTTGACGCCGACGCCGACGATACAGGCGAACCGCATGTCGGGAAGGCTCACGCCTTCGACCAGGAGGCCCGCACATTTCGCGCCGTCGCGGATGAGATCGTTCGGCCATTTGAGACGCGCCCCGCAGCGCCGACGTCTTTCGCCGCGCGCGCCAGCGCGACGCCCGCCACGAAGCCGAGCTGCGCCGCCGCCGCCTGCGGGCACGGGTCGATCATGAGCGCGCTGGCGTAGAGGTTGCCTCTGGGCGACGCCCAGGTCCGGCCGCGCCGGCCGCGCCCTGCGCTCTGCTCTTCGGCCATGATCCAAAGACGCCCAGGATCGCCGGCGAAGGCGCGGCGGCGAGCCTCGTCGTTGGTCGAGTTCGATCGCGCCGAAGCGGGCGAGCCGCCAGCCTGCGAGCGGGCTGTCCGATTCCGGCGGCGCGCTCAAAACAGCGTTTGCGCCGCCGCCATCGCCGCGTCGGTCAGCAGCCAGGGAGCGAACACGAACGCGATGATCAGCAGGGCCGCAACCCCCAGCACCCCGCGCGCGACGAGGCCCGCGCGGTCGAACGCCTTGGCGGGCTCGTCGAAATACATGAGCTTCACGATGCGCAGATAGTAGTAGGCTCCGACCGCGCTCGCCAGCACGCCGATGACCGAAAGGCCGTAGAGGCCGGCCTTGATGGCGGCGGCGAACACGTAGAACTTGGCGAAGAAGCCGGCGAGCGGCGGGGCTCCGGCGAGCGAGAACATCATCGCCGCCAGGAAAAAGGCCATGGTCGAATTTGTCTGCGCAAGGCCCGCGAGATCGGCGATCGTCTCGACAGCGCGGCCTCCGCGGCGCATCGAGAGAATGGCCGCGAAGGTTCCGAGCGTCATGACGACATAAATCGCCATGTAGACGATGACGCTCTGCACGCCCTCGACCGTGCCGGCCGCGAGGCCGACCAGCGCGAAGCCCATGTGGCCGATCGACGAATAGGCCATCAGCCGCTTGATGTTGGTCTGGCCGATGGCGGCGAAGGCGCCGAGCGCCATCGAGGCGATCGAGACGAAGGTGAGGATCTGCCGCCAATCATCGGTGATGCCGGGGAAGGCCGTCAAGGTGACGCGAACGAGGACGGCCATCGCCGCGATTTTTGGCGCGGTAGCAAAGAAGGTCGTCACGGGGGTCGGCGCGCCCTCGTACACGTCGGGCGTCCACATGTGGAACGGCACCGCCGAGATTTTGTAGGCGAGTCCCGCCAGCACGAACACGAGGCCGAACAGCACCTCGATGCTCCGGTGATCATGCACGGCGGCGGCGACGGCGCTGAACGACACCGAGCCCGCATAACCGTAGATAAGTGAAGCGCCGTAGAGGAGAATGCCCGACGAAAGGGCGCTGAGCACGAAATATTTGAGCCCGGCCTCGGTGGCGCGCACGTCGTGGCGTCGATAAGCGGCGATCACATAGAGCGCGAGGCTCATCAGCTCGAGGCCGAGATAAAGCGCGATGAAGTCGTTGGCCGAGATCAGCATCAGCATGCCGAGCGTCGACAGGAGAATGAGGATCGGAAATTCGAACCCCGCGATCCGCTCGCTGCGCATGAACTCGAGCGAGAGCAGCAGCGTCACGAGCGAGCCGACCAGCGCCAGTCCGCTCATGAAGCGGGTGAACCCGTCGTCGGCGAAGGCGCCGTAGAACGTGATCCCCATCGGCCGGTTCCTGGCGACGAGCAGAATGAACACGATCCCGAGCAGCGCCACCGAAACCTCGGTGACGAGGTTGTAGGCCCGCTCGCCTCGCAGCGCGCCGTAGAGCACGAGCAGCAGAGTGCCGAGCGCCAGCACCGCCTCGGGCAGGACTACCGGAAGAGAGATGGCCGTCTCGTGCATGGGTTGCTCGTCCTCGAAAAGGTGTCCGGGCGTCTCGTCAAAGCCCCGCGGTCCTGGTCGCCGTCATCGCGTGCTCGACGCCCCTGAGGATCGCCTCGATGGAAGCCGAACTCGCGTCGATGACCGGTTGGGGATGCACGCCGAAGAAGATGACCAGGAGCCCGAGCGGCAGGAGGGTTGCGATCTCGCGCGGCGCGAAGTCGGCGATCGACCTCAGGTTCGCCTTCTCGATCACGCCGAAAATGATCCGGCGATAGAGATAGAGCGCGTAGGCTGCCGACAGAATGCTGCCGGTGGCGGCGAAGAAGGCGACCCAGGTGTTCGACTGGAACGTGCCGATCAGGGTCAGGAACTCGCCGATGAAGCCGGTGGTCCCCGGCAGGCCGACGTTGGCGAGGGTGAACACCATGAATGCGACCGCATAGAGCGGCATGCGCTGCACGAGACCACCGTAAGCGTCGATCTCGTAGGTGTGCATGCGGTCGTAGACGACGCCGACGCAGAGGAAAAGCGCGCCCGAGATGAGACCGTGGCTGATCATCTGGTAGACCGCGCCCTGAACGCCCTGGGTGTTTGCCGCGAAGATGCCCATCGTCACGAAACCCATGTGGGCGACTGACGAATAGGCGATCAGCTTCTTCATGCTGTCCTGCGCCAGCGCCACCAGCGAGGTGTAGATGATCGCGATCACCGACAACGCGTAGATGAGCGGGGTGAAATAGAGCGAGGCGTCGGGGAACATCGGCAGCGAGAAGCGGATGAAGCCGTAGCCGCCCAACTTCAGCAGGATGGCGGCCAGGATCACCGAGCCCGCGGTGGGGGCTTCGACATGCGCGTCCGGAAGCCAGGTGTGGACCGGCCACATCGGCAGCTTCACCGCGAAGGAGGCGAAGAAGCCGAGCCACAGCCAGGTCTGCATCTTCGGCGCGAAGGCGGTATGCAGCAGAACCGTGATGTCGGTCGTGCCCGCCGTCCAATACATCGCCATGATGGCGAGCAGCATCAGCACCGAGCCGGTGAATGTGTAGAGGAAGAACTTGAACGCCGCATAGACGCGGTTGCCATGGCCCCAGATGCCGATGATCAGGAACATCGGGATGAGGGTGCCCTCGAAGAACAGGTAGAACAGCACGAGGTCCAGCGCGACGAAGGCGCCGATCATCAGCGTCTCGAGCGCGAGGAAGGCGATCATGTATTCCTTCACCCGGTTCTCGATGTTCCACGATGCGGCGATGCTGATCGCCATCACTAACGTCGTCAGCAGGACGAAGGGCATCGACACGCCGTCGACGCCGAGCTTGTAGAGAATGACGTGCGAGAACCAGTCGTGCTCCTCGAGGAGCTGGAAGCCGGGCTCGGAAGGACTGAACCGCCCCCAGGCGACGAGGCTCAGCGCGAAGGTGAGCAGCGTAGCGAAGAGGGCGATCCAGCGCGCGTTGCGCTTCGTCGCCTCCGTCTCGCCAGGCAACAGGAGGATGAAGGCCGCCCCCAGCAGCGGCAGAATGAGGAGGGCCGAGAGGATCCAGGAACCGGCCATCAGAGCCCCCCGCCGAACAGATACCAAGTCGCGAGCGCGGCGACGCCAAGCAGAATCGCGAAGGCATATTGATAGACGTAGCCGGACTGCAGCAGGACGGCGCTCCGGGTCACGTCGAGGAACTCGAGCCGAAATTCCGTCCGGGCCCAAGCCGTCGATGATCGCCCCGTCGCCGCCCTTCCAGAACAGGCGTCCGATGGCGAAGGCAGGCCGGACGAAGATCGCGTCATAAAGCTCGTCAAACCACCATTTGTGGACGAGAAAGCTATAGAGATAGGGGAAGGTGTCGGCGAACCGCTTTGGCGCCGAGCGATCGATGAGATACATGTAGGTGGCGATTCCGACCCCGATAAGCATGGCCAGCGTCGGAGACAGGGAGACGATCGAGGGCACCGTCTCCATCCGGTCAAGAATATCGTTCTCCTGGCCCAGGAACAGGGAGTTCCGCCAGAACTCGCCGTGCCCAGCGCCGATGAATAGGAATCGGAAGGACATTCCCGCGAAAGTCGCGCCGAGCGCCAGAAGAACCAGCGGAACCAGCATCACCAGCGGCGATTCGCGGACGGCGTGCTCTCCCTGACCGCGATCGTCATGCGCCTTGGCCGGGAGGCTCGCCGACCAGTCTCCCCGGTTGCCGAAAAAGGTCATGAACATCAGGCGCCAAGTGTAGAGCGCGGTCAAGCCGGCCGCGATGTCGACGCACCAGAAGGCGTAAAGCGCGCCGAAGCGGTGCGAGGCGAAGGCAGCCTCGATGATCGGGTCCTTGGATACGAAGCCCGCAAAGCCGATCGGGGTGAACGGAATGCCGACGCCGCTCAGCGCCAGAGCGCCGCACATCATCGTCCAGAAAGTGACTGGCAGTTCCCTGCGCAGGCCGCCCATCGCGCGCATGTCCTGTTCGTGATGCATGGCGGTGATGACCGAGCCTGCGCAGAGAAACAGGAGAGACTTGAAAAACGCGTGTGTGAATAAGTGGAAAATGCCGAGGCTATAGCCGCCGACGCCGAGGCCGACGAACATGTAGCCGAGTTGTGAGCACGTGGAATAGGCGACAACCTTCTTGATGTCGTTCTGCACCACAGCGACGGTGGCGGCGAAAAACGCGGTCGTGCCCCCGACGATGGTCACGACGCTGAGCGCGGCCGGAGAAAATTCGAATACGGGTGAGAGGCGCGCGACCATGAACACGCCGGCGGTCACCATCGTCGCGGCGTGAATGAGGGCCGAGACGGGGGTCGGGCCCTCCATCGCGTCGGGAAGCCAGGTGTGGAGCAGGAACTGGGCCGACTTGCCCATCGCGCCCATGAACAGGAGAAGGCAGACGAGCGTCGCCGCGTCCCAGTCGAAGCCGATGAAATGGAAGGTCTTGCCGGCGAGGCCGGGCGCCGCGGCGAACACCTGGTCGTACGTCACCGAGCCGGTCAAACGATAGGTGAGGAAGATGCCGAGCGCGAAGCCGAAGTCGCCGACGCGGGTCACGACGAAGGCTTTGATCGCCGCGGCATTAGGGGCGGGAAGCTCGTACCAGAAGCCGATCAGCAGGTAGGACATCAGACCGACGCCCTCCCAGCCGAAGAACAACTGGACGAGATTGTCTGACGTCACCAGCATCAGCATGGCGAAGGTGAAGAGCGACAGATAGGCGAAGAAGCGCGGACGGGACGGGTCCTCGGCCATGTAGCCGATCGAATAGACGTGCACGAGGAACGATACCGTAGTCACCACGACCAGCATCACCGCGGTCAGCGTGTCGATGCGCAACGCCCAATCGGCCACGAGCTTGCCCGAGGTGAACCAGTTGCCGACCGGGACATGCGCGGTCGCGCCTTGGGCGACCTGGAAGAAGGCGATCCACGACAGGACGAACGAGACGGCGAGGAGCCCGGTCGTGACATATTCGGCGCCGCGGGCGCCGATCCAGCGGCCGAACAGCCCGGCGATCAGGAAGCCGAAGAGCGGCAGGAAGACGATCAGATCGTACATGGCCCCGCCTCAGCCCTTCAGCGAGTTGATGTCTTCGACCGCGATCGAGCCGCGATTGCGGTAGTAGGCGACGAGGACCGCGAGACCGATCGCCGATTCCGCCGCGGCGACGGTCAGGACGAACAGCGCGAAGGCCTGCCCCGTCAGGTCGCCCGAATAGGTCGAGAAGGCGACGAGGTTGACATTGACCGAGAGCAGGATCAGCTCGACCGACATCAGGATGACGATGATGTTCTTGTGGTTGAGGATGATGCCGGCGACGCCGATCGTGAACACAATCGCCGCGAGGATCAGGTAGGCGGAAAGGTCCATGAGTCGATCCTTCAGATGCCGGCGCGCGACGGGACCTTGCGCACTTCGACCGAGTTCTCGGGATTGCGCGCGACCTGGGAGCCGATGTCCTGGCGCTTGACGCCGGCCTTGTGTTGAAGCGTGAGGACGATCGCGCCGATCATCGCGGTGAGCAGGATAAAGCCGGCCGCCTGGAAGAAATAGAAATAGCGGGTGTAGAGCACCTCGCCGAGCGCGGCGGTGTTCGACAGCGTGCCCGCCGGCGTCGCGGCCGCCGCCCGGTTCGGCGCGACCGCCCAAGTCGACACGACGTAGACGAGCTCCGCCGCGACGCAGAAGGCAATCAGAATCCCTTGCGGAAGATATTGGACGAAGCCCTGTCTCGCGCGGGCGAAGTCGACGTCGAGCAGCATGACGATGAACAGGAACAGCACCGCCACCGCGCCGACATAGACGACGACGAGGATCATCGCCAGGAATTCCGCCCCCATGAGCAGGAAGAGCCCCGCCGCGTTGACGAAGGCGAGGATCAGGAACAGCACGGAATGGACCGGGTTCCTGGCCGAGATGACGGCGAGCGCCGACCCGACGAGGACGGTCGCGAAGATCCAGAAGAACACACTCTCGGCCAGCATCGTCAGCCTCTTGCAAAAACCCTCGCCCCCTGCGCTCTCCCGCTAGCTAAAGAGCGGCGCGCTCCCGTCTCCCCATGCGGGAGAAGGGAGCGCCCCAGGGCGTCGATAGAGCCCGTCTTGCGACGAGCTATGGCGCCGGATGAGGTTTGGCCCCATCCCGTAACCCTCGCCCCCCTCCACTTCCGTGGGCGAAGGACTTTACCGATTCTGCGCGTCCATCGCGATGTTGCGCGCAAGCTCCCGCTCCCAGCGCGCGCCGTTCTCGAGCAGGCGGTCCTTGTCGTAGAACAGCTCCTCGCGCGATTCCGCGGCGAATTCGAAATTCGGCCCCTCGACGATGGCGTCGACCGGGCAGGCCTCCTGGCACATGCCGCAGTAAATGCATTTCGTCATGTCGATGTCGTATCGCGTCGTGCGGCGCGTGCCATCGTTGCGGCGGGGGCCGGCCTCGATCGTGATCGCCTGGGCCGGGCAGATCGCCTCGCAGAGCTTGCAGGCGATGCAGCGCTCTTCCCCGTTCGGATAGCGGCGCAGCGCGTGCTCTCCCCGGAAGCGGGGCGAGAGCGGCGACTTCTCGTTCGGATAGTTGAGGGTCGCCTTCGGCTTGAACATGTAGCGGACCGACAGCGCGAACGCCGCCAGGAACTCGGTCAGGAACAGCGAGCGGGCGGACTGGGCGAGCCTGAGAGCCATGCGTTTTCCCTCCCCTAACCCGAAACGTTGGCGCCGAGGTCGGTGAACTCGAGCACGGCCGCCACCGCGACGACCATGAAGAGCGAGATCGGCAGGAACACTTTCCAGCCGAGCCGCATCAGCTGGTCGTAGCGATAGCGCGGCACGAAGGCCTTGACCATCGAGAAGCAGAACACCACTGACCACAGCTTGATGAGAAACCAGATGACGCCGGGCACCCAGGTGAACGGCGCGAACGGCAGCGGCGACAGCCACCCGCCGAGGAACAGCACCGCCGTCATGGCGGACATCGTCAGCACCGCGACGAGCTCGGTCAAATATTGCAGCAGGAACAGCGAGGCCGAATATTCCACGTAGTAGCCGGCGACGAGCTCCGACTCGGCCTCCGTCAGGTCGAACGGCGGCCGGTTGGTTTCGGCCAGCGCCGAGACGAAGAAGATGATGAACATCGGCAGCAGCGACAGCCAGTACCAGCCGAGGAGGCCGAAGCGCGTATCCTGGGAACGCACGATGTCGCTGAGGTTCAGCGATCCTGCGCACATGACGACCGTCACGATGACGAAGCCGATCGAGACTTCGTAGGACACCATCTGCGCCGCGGCGCGCAAGGCCGACAGCAGCGGATATTTCGAATTCGACGCCCAGCCGGCCATGATGATGCCGTAGACGCCGAGCGACGAGACGGCGAAGAGGTAGAGGATGCCGACGTTGATGTCGCTGATGACCCAGCCGTCCGCGACTGGCATGACGGCCCAGGCGGCGATCGCCAAGACCACCGACACCAGCGGCGCCAGCACGAACACGCCCTTGTTGGCGCTCGCCGGAATAATCGGCTCCTTGAGGATGAACTTCAAGAAGTCGGCGAACGGCTGGAGGGTCCCCCAGGGCCCGACGACGTTCGGGCCGCGCCGAAGCTGCACCGCGCCCCAGATTTTCCGCTCGATGTAGATGAGCGCCGCCGTGGACAGAAGCAGGCAGACGAGCAGAGCCAGGCTTTCGAGCACGTAGCGCACCGCCGTGCCCACGTCGGTCGCATACATCCAATGGCCGAACGCGGCGAAATAGCCGCCGCTGACCAGGAACCACAGCAGCCCCGCGATGACGACGGCCGCGACCAGCGCGCCGACGCCGAGAACAGCGAGCCAGGGCGACGAGTCCGGCCGGCGGGAAGGAGAAGCGCTGCTCATCGTGGCCTATTCCGCCGCTTGGCGCGCGCGGGCCTCGGCCAGGGCCGAACACTCGGCCATGGTGCGCGAGGCGCGCGCGATCGGGTTGGTGAGGTAGAAGTCGTCAATTGCGCTGGCGAACGGCGTCTTGTCGACCGTCCCGACCACCGTCGACAAGCCGACGATCGCCGCGGAATCCGCCGGCTCGATCGCGTCGAACCGCACGAGGTGGGGATAGGCGGCCGCGAGCGTCGCCCGCAATTGCGACAGCGAGTTGTACGGGAGCCGTGCGCCGAGCGGCTCGGAAAGCGCGCGCAGGATCGACCAGTCTTCGCGCGCGTCGCCCGGCGGGAACACCGCGCGATCGGCGAACTGAGGCCGACCCTCGGTGTTCACGTAGATGCCGGTCTTCTCGGTATAGGCCGCGCCGGGCAGGATCACGTCGGCGCGGTGCGCGCCGCGATCGCCGTGCGTGCCGATATAGACGACAAAGGCGCCGGGCTCGACGTCGATCTCGTCCGCGCCGAGATTGAAGAGCACGTCGAGCGTCCCCGCTTTCGCCATGGACGGCGCATCGAGGCCGCCCTCGCCCGGGACCAGTCCGAGATCGAGACCGCCGACGCGGGAAGCAGCGTTGTGCAGCACGTTGAAGCCGTTCCAGCCGTCCTTGACGACGCCCGCGGCGACCGCGGCCTTGGCGAGGCTCGCCAGCACGCCCACGCCGTCGGACCGCGCGAAGGCTGCAGCGCCGACGATGAACATCCGCTTCGTCACGCCCGCCGCCGGCTTCTCCGCCACCTGGGCGAGCGTGTCCGGCCCGGTGCCGAGGTATTTGTAATTGTAGGTCAAATCGGCTTGCCTGCCGACGAGGCCCATCAGCACGCCGCCTTTCAGCCAGCGCTTGCGGATGCGCGCGTTGAGCACTGCGGCCTCGCGGCGGGGATTCGAGCCGATGATGAGAATGGCGTCCGCCTGATCGACGCCGGCAATGGTCGAATTGAACAGATACGACGCGCGGCCGAATTTCGGGTGGAGCTTCGAACCGTCCTGGCGGCAGTCGATGTTCGGCGAGCCGAGCTTGCCGAGGAGGTCCTTTAGAGCGAACATCTCCTCGACGGTCGCCAGATCGCCGGCGATCGCGCCGATCCTGGAAGGCGTCGCCGTCTTGACCTTGACGGCGATTGCGTCGAAGGCCTCCCGCCAGCTCGCCGGTCTGAGCTTGCCGCCCGCACGCACGTAAGGCCGGTCGAGGCGTTGCACCTTGAGCCCGTCGCAGACGTAGCGCGTCTTGTCGGAGATCCACTCCTCGTTGATCGCGTCGTTGGTGCGAGGGAGGATGCGCACGACTTCGCGGCCGCGCGAGTCGATGCGGATCGCCGAGCCGACCGCGTCGGTGACGTCGACCAATTCGGTGTGGGCGAATTCCCACGGACGGGCATGGAACGCGGTCGGCTTCGAGGTCAGCGCGCCCACCGGGCAGAGGTCGATCACGTTGGCCTGCAGTTCCGAGGTCATCGCGTGCTCGAGATAGGAGGTGATCTCCATGTCCTCGCCGCGCCCGATCGCGCCGAGCTCAGGCACGCCCGCGACCTCGGTGGCGAAGCGAACGCAGCGCGTGCACTGGATGCAGCGGTTCATCGAGGTCTTGACGAGCGGGCCCAAATATTTGTCCTCGACCGCGCGCTTGTTCTCGGAAAAGCGCGAGGAATCGGCACCGTAGGCCATCGCCTGGTCTTGCAGGTCGCATTCGCCGCCCTGGTCGCAGATCGGGCAGTCGAGCGGATGGTTGATGAGCAGGAACTCCATCACCCCCCGGCGCCCCTTGCGCACCATCGGCGAATTCGTCTCGACGACCGGCGGCTCGCCGTTCGGGCCGGGGCGAAGGTCCTTCACCGCCATGGCGCAGGAGACCGTCGGCTTCGGCGGGCCGCCCTTCACTTCGACGAGGCACATGCGGCAGTTGCCCGCGATCGACAGCCGCTCGTGGAAGCAGAAGCGCGGAATCTCTGCGCCGGCGGCTTCGCAGGCTTGCAGAAGCGTGTATTCGGCCGGAACCTCGATTTCCTTGCCGTCGATGATGATCTTGCTCATGCGCCATTCGCCCCGTGACCGGCCTGCCAATAGGCGAGCAGATCGGCGACGGCAATCCCGTCGATTGTTGCGCCTGTCCTGCGCGAGCCGCCGCGCCCGCTCATCCGCATTTTTGATTCATCCACAGCTTGATGTGCGGCAGGTGGCCCCAGCCGAAGGCGAAATCGCTGTCGCCATGCCGCGTCAGATGCGCGAGTCTCGCCTTAGCCTCGCCGAGGTCCGGGATATGCCCCTTCGGTATCGGCCACATGACGAAATGGGGCTCTGCGAGCTTCTCGAACCAGCCGCCCTTGCGATTGTAGAACTGCTTGTGCGCCGTCGCCCAGACGAAGCGCTCGAGGGTCTCGACGCCCTCCCAGACGGACATGTTGACCAGCATGTCCGGATCGTCGAACGGCCTCAACGCCGTCGCGTTGTTGCTGTCGTCCTTCAGCCGCCAGACGAACCCGGGGCTGCGCTCGGCGATCGCGTTGACGCGATCGAGGTTCTGCATGAAGCCGGCCATGCGCGGGTCGTCGAGCGCATGGAGCGGCCGGCCGATGTTGAGCTGAGCGATGTGGGGCGTCATGCGCCGCTCCGTCGTACTTCAGTCTCTCGCGGTTCCGGGTCTGCGCGCGAAGAAGGCGCGAGACAGTCGCGCCGTCATTTCCCCTTCTCCAATTTCTCGATCCGCTTTCTTCAGATCAGCGATCTCCTGCTCGATTTCTTGGCCACGAATGTTTGCGTGCATCGCGAAGCGCGTTCGCCGTCGCGGTCGTCTCCTGCCAATCATGAATCTGCTTGCGCAAAGCCCTCAATTCCTCGCTGCGCTCGTCGGCGCGTTCGCGCAGGACGGCGACATCGCCACGCATTTCGCGCAGCAACGTTCAGAACGAGATTTTCCGGCTCCTTCGGCATCGCGCACTCCTACTCCGCGGCGACGCGCACAGGCTCGATGTGCGGGTTCGCCGAATATTGGTCGATGCGCCGCTCGATCTCCGGCCGGAAATGGGCGATGAGGCCCTGGACCGGCCAGGCGGCCGCGTCGCCGAGCGCGCAGATCGTGTGGCCCTCGACCTGCTTCGTCACGTCGAGCAGCATGTCGATCTCGCGCTTCTGCGCGCGGCCCTCGGCCATGCGGGTCAGGACCCGCCACATCCAGCCGGCGCCCTCGCGGCAGGGCGTGCACTGGCCGCAGCTCTCGTGCTTGTAGAAGTAGGAGATCCGCGCGATCGCGCGCACGATGTCGGTCGATTTGTCCATCACGATCACGGCCGCGGTGCCGAGGCCCGAGCGGAGCTTGCCGAGCGAGTCGAAATCCATCGGGCAGTCGATGATCTGCGCGGCGGGAACCACGCGGACCGACGAGCCGCCGGGGATGACGGCGAGAAGATTGTCCCAGCCGCCGCGAATGCCGCCGGCGTGCTTGTCGATCAGCTCGCGGAACGGGATCGACATCGCCTCTTCGACGTTGCACGGCTTGTTGACGTGCCCGGAGATGCAGAAGAGCTTCGTTCCGGAATTGTTGGGCGCGCCGAAGCTCGAGAACCATGACGCGCCGCGCTTGAGAATTTCGGGCGCGACGGCGATCGACTCGACGTTGTTGACCGTCGTCGGGCAGCCGTAGAGCCCGACGCCCGCGGGGAACGGCGGCTTCATGCGCGGCATGCCCTTCTTGCCCTCGAGGGACTCGAGCATCGCCGTCTCTTCGCCGCAGATATAGGCGCCCGCGCCGTGGTGGACGTAAAGGTCGAACGGCCAGCCGTGGATGTTGTCCTTGCCGATCAGCTTCGCCTCGTAGGCTTCGTCGACCGCCGCCTGGAAATGCTCGCGTTCGAGAATGTATTCGCCGCGAAAATAGATGTAGGCGGCATGCGCGCCCATCGCGAAGGAGGCGAGCAGCGCGCCCTCGACCAGCGTGTGCGGATCGTTGCGCAGGATCTCGCGGTCCTTGCAGGTGCCGGGCTCCGACTCGTCGGCGTTGATGACGAGATAGTGCGGCCGCTTCGGATCGACGTTCTTGGGCATGAACGACCATTTGAGGCCGGTCGGAAAGCCCGCCCCGCCGCGCCCGCGCAGGCCCGAGGCCTTCATCTCGGCGACGATCCAGTCGCGGCCCTTGTCGATGAGCGCCTTGGTCCCGTCCCAGTTTCCCCGCGCCCGCGCGCCTTTCAGGCTGCGGTCGCCGAAGCCGTAGAGATTGGTGAAGATGCGATCCTTGTCTTCCAGCATCGCTCAGTGCCCCGCTTGGCGTTGTCATGCGCCTCTTGGGCGACCGCGGGCGCATGCTCCGCCGCTTTGTCCGTCGGCGCGGCCGCGCCCGGCCGATCGTTCGCGGGCGCAAGCGCGCTCGCCTTTCCGCTGCGCCCGTCGGCGCCGTAGAGCGTCGTCAGCGAGGTCAGGCCCCCGACCGGCTCGGAGGAGACGCGGCCGATCTGCGAGCCCGTCTTCACCGGACGGCCCGCCGCCAGATCGTCGAGCAGCCTGGAGAAATTCTCCGGCGTCAGGTCCTCGTAATAGTCCTCGTTGATCTGCACCATCGGCGCGTTGCAGCAAGCGCCGAGGCATTCGACCTCGCTCCAGGAGAACATGCCGTCGGCCGTGACATGGCCCGGCTCGCCGACGCGCTTGCGCAGGACCGCCTTGATGTCTTCCGCGCCGCGCAGCATGCAGGGCGTCGTGCCGCAGAGCTGCACGTAAAAGCGGCCGACCGGCTCGAGGTTGAACATGGTGTAGAAGGTCGCGACCTCGAGCACCCGGATGTTCGGCATGTCGAGCATTGCGGCGACCTTTTCGATCGCCGGCTTCGGCAGCCAGTAGCCGCTCTGCTTCTGGGCGCGCCACAGGAGCGAGATCACCGCCGAGGCCTGCCGGCCGGGCGGATATTTGGCGATCTCCTTCGCCGCCCAAGCCTTGTTCTCGGGCGTGAACTCGAAGCTTTCGGGCTGCTTTTCGGCGAGTTGGCGGACGGACATCGGCTAGCAAGTCCCCAAACGGCTTGCGGGAGAAGGTGGTCGGCGGAAGGCGGCCGGATGAGGGTCTGCAACGGTCGTCCTCAAGCTCATTGTCGCGCGCCTCCGCGCGTGTCGTTGATGATCAAGAACAGCGCCACCATCGCGACGCCGATCACGATCCCGATGTCCGTCTGCGGCTGGACCAGCGGCTCGCCGGAAGCAAGGCGCATGCCGCCGATGACGACGACGAACGAAGCGGCCCCGCAGACGAGCAGGCCCGCGCGGTTCTTCAGCGATTCGAGCACGGTCACCGGTCGACCTCCCCGAACACGATGTCGATCGAGCCGAGGATCGCGCTGACGTCGGCGAGCATGTGCTTGCGGCAGAGGAAATCCATCGCCTGCAGATGGGCGAAGCCGGGCGCGCGCAGCTTCACGCGATACGGCTTGTTGGAGCCGTCCGAGACCAGATAGACGCCGAACTCGCCCTTCGGCGCCTCGACCGCCGCATAGACCTCGCCTGGCGGAACCTTGTAGCCCTCGGTGTAAAGCTTGAAGTGATGGATGAGCGCCTCCATCGACCTCTTCATCTCGGCGCGCTTCGGCGGCACGATCTTGCCGTCGTCGGTCGTCACCGGCCCGGCGCCGCTGGCGGACTGCAGCTTCTCGCAGCACTGCTTCATGATCTTGGTCGACTGGCGCATCTCCTCCATGCGGATGACGATAGCGGTCGTAGCAGTCGCCGTTCTTGCCGACGGGGATGTCGAACTCCATCTCCTCGTAGCACTCGTAGGGCTGCGCCTTGCGCAGGTCCCACGCCGCGCCGGAGCCGCGCACCATCACGCCCGAGAAGCCCCATGCCCAGGCGTCCGCGAGCTTGACGACGCCGATGTCGACGTTGCGCTGCTTGAAGATGCGGTTGCCGGTCAGCAGCGTCTCGAGATCGTCGCAGACTTTGAGGAACGGATCGCAGAAGGCGTAGATGTCGTCGATCAGCTTCGGCGGCAGATCCTGGTGGACGCCGCCCGGCCGGAAATAGGCCGCGTGCATGCGCGCCCCGCTCGCGCGCTCGTAGAACACCATCAGCTTCTCGCGCTCCTCGAACCCCCAGAGCGGCGGCGTCAGCGCGCCGACGTCCATCGCCTGCGTCGTGACCTTGAGGAGATGCGACAGGAGACGGCCGATCTCGCAGTAGAGCACGCGGATGAGCTGCGCGCGGCGCGGGATCGCGATGCCGAGCAGACGCTCGACCGCGAGCGCATAGGCGTGCTCCTGGTTCATCGGCGCGACATAGTCGAGCCGGTCGAGATAGGGCACGTTCTGCAGATAGGTGCGCGCCTCCATCAGCTTCTCGGTGCCGCGATGCAGGAGGCCGATATGGGGATCGACGCGTTCGACCACTTCGCCGTCGAGCTCGAGCACGAGCCGCAGAACGCCGTGCGCCGCCGGATGCTGCGGTCCGAAGTTGATCGAGAAGTTGCGGAGGTTCTGTTCGGTCATCGAGCGGCTGCGCCGCCCGCCTTCTCATCGCCCGGCAACGGCGGGCCTTCCCATGGGCTGAGGAAATCGAACTGGCGGAATTCCTGGTTGAGGCGCACCGGTTCGTAGCGCACCCGCTTTTCCTGGTCGTCGTACCGCAGCTTCGACGAAACCGGTCATCGGGAAATCCTTGCGCAAGGGATGGCCGTCGAAACCGTAGTCGGTGAGGATGCGGCGCAGAGTCCGGATGCCCGTCGAAGAGCACGCCGAACAAATCGTAGATCTCGCGCTCGTACCAGTCGGCGCCCGGCCAGACGGCGGTCGCGCTGGCGATCGGGGTCTCCTCGTCGGTCATGACCTTGACGCGGATGCGGCGGTTCAGCTTCGGCGACAGCAGGTGATAGACGACGTCGAACCGCTTCTCGCGCTCCGGATAATCGGCGCCGGAAATGTCGATGATGGAGATGAACTGCCCCGCCGGGTCGTCGCGCAGGAACTTGAGCACGTCGACGTTCCGGGCCGGCGTCGACGGTCAGGGTCAGCTCGCCGAAGGCGAAGGTCGAGCCGAGCACCGCGCCGGGCATCGCGGCGGCGACTTTCTCGCCGATCGTTTTGCAGCAGGTCGTCCATTCGATGCGTCCTTCCTTGCGGCGGCAAGGCCTCTCAGCGTTCGATCGTCCCGGTGCGGCGGATCTTCTTCTGCAGCATCAGGACGCCGTAGAGCAGCGCCTCGGCGGTCGGCGGGCAGCCCGGAACGTAGATGTCGACCGGCACGATGCGGTCGCAGCCGCGCACGACCGAATAGGAGTAATGATAGTAGCCGCCGCCGTTGGCGCAGGAGCCCATCGAGATGACGTAGCGCGGCTCCGGCATCTGGTCGTAGACCTTGCGCAGCGCCGGCGCCATCTTGTTGCACAGCGTGCCGGCGACGATCATCACGTCCGACTGGCGCGGGCTGCCGCGGGGCGCGAAGCCGAACCGCTCGACGTCGTAGCGCGGCATGGAGAGCTGCATCATCTCGACCGCGCAGCAGGCGAGGCCGAAAGTCATCCACATCAGCGAGCCGGTGCGCGCCCACTGGATGAGCTCGTCGGTCGTGGTGACGAGAAAGCCCTTGTCGGCGAGTTCGTCGCTGATCGCGCCGAAATACGGCTTCGTCGGCGCCGATCGGCTTGCCGGTCGCGGGTCGACGAGGCCCTTCGGCGCGGGCGCGACGATCGGACTGGCGGTCAATCCCATTCCAGCGCTCCCTTGTTCCATTCGTAGACGAATCCGACGGTCAGCACGCCAGGAACATCATCATCGACCAGAAGCCGAGCGCGCCGAGGTCGTGGAAGACGATCGCCCAGGGAAACAGGAACGCGACCTCGAGATCGAAGATGATGAACAGCAGCGACACCAGGTAGAAGCGCGCGTCAAACCGCATGCGCGCGTCGTCGAACGGATCGAAGCCGCATTCGTACGGCGACAGCTTTTCGGCGTCCGGCGCCTTGAAGGCGACGAGGAACGGAGCGACCAGCAGGGCCGCCCGCGATGAGCGCCGCCAGGATGACGAACACGACCAGCGGAAGATAGTCGGAGATGAGGCTCGGCATCGGCCTGGCTCGCGGGATTTGGATCGAACGGGCGCAAGGAGCGCGGCGTCATTTCGACGCAGGCGCCTCTGCGGTCGAACGCCTATCGCAGCTGCAGCGAAGCATGCAAGGCGAAACGCTGCGATTCACCCGCAAGTCGTATGCGATTGACACATGCAGACATATTGGTTTGCTTGGATGCGTTCGCAAGCTGCTCGAAGGCGCGGGCTGCGACATTTTCTTAATGGAGAAAATGGCGAGAGAGACGGGACTTGAACCCGCGACCTCCGGCGTGACAGGCCGGCGCTCTAACCAACTGAGCTACTCCCCCGCGAAGGGTGTGCGCCGGATAAGCCAGCGGCGCACGCAAGTCAAGGCGCGCGTGCGCTCGGCGCCAAAGCGCCTAAAACTGGCTCGTCGCGAACGACCAGCGGCGCATTTCCTCGCGGGTGAGGACGTGCATGGTGTCCGGCGGCAGCGATTCCGCCGCCCGCACCAGCGCCGGGTTGACGCCCATCCGGCTGGCGTATTTGGCCAGACGGCGACCATCGGCGCGTCGGCGAAACTGCGCGTCGACCCGCATCGGGCCGCCCCACCGCCGCCTTCGCTCTCGACGATCGACATGCGGTGGAGCGCCACCTCGCTGCCGGGCGGCGCGACGCGGCGCACCGCGCCCATCATCGCGTAGACGCAGGCCGACAGGCACTCGCCGGCGTAAGGACCCGCCTCGCCGCCGAACTCGAAGCGCCCGATGACGCTGGCGGCCCGCAACTCGCGCAGGATGTGGCCGAACACCATCGAGGCGACGACATTGCCGCCGCGCGAATTGATGAACACGACTCGGCGCAGCTTCTTGTCGTCCGCGCCGGACTTGAGGAAGTCGACGAACGCCTGCGGCGTATCGCTCTCGATCACGCCGTCGGCGACGATGACGTGCGGGCAGCGCGCGCCGCAGCCGCCGTCTCCAGCGGCTCGACGCGAAACGTCATCGAACTGGAATCCGCCAACGCCGCAGCGGGCACCGAAGAGCGCCGCAAAGGCGAGGACCGAGCCGAGCGCGACGCCGCCGCAACCTTCGCCGGATGGTGGGCGGTGACGGGCTCGAACCGCCGACCCTCTCGGTGTAAACGAGATGCTCTGCCAACTGAGCTAACCGCCCTGCCTGCCATCGCTGTCTACCAACTGAGATATCCGCCCTGATTGCCTGACGAGCCCTCACACTACAGGCTCGCGCGCGTCGCGCCAAGCACGCTCGCTTCGTTGGGCGAAAAAAGTGAGCGGGCCGCAGCGTCTCGTCTCGGGCGCATTCGGAGGGAAGGGCTGGGCGGCCGTCCGCCGACCGCACAGCTCGCCGCAACGACGACAGGTCTTGCCGGCGGCGCCCTCTGCCTCGCGATCCGGCGAGAACGGAGCCGCCGCTAAAGGTTCCGGTTACTTCTTGCCCGACTTCTTGTTGAGCGCCTCCTTGAGCGCCGCGCCGGGCTTGAAGCGGGCGTTTCGCGAGGCGGCGATCTTGATTTCCTTTCCGGTCGCGGGGTTGCGCCCCTTGCCGGCGGCGCGCTCGCGAACCGAGAAGGTGCCGAAGCCGACGAGACGCACTTCCTCTCCCTTCTTCAGGGTCTTCTCGATGCCTCCAAGCACCGCCTCGAGCGCCTCGGCGGCGCTCACCTTGGTCAATTCCGCTTTCGTCGCGATGTGCTCGACGAGTTCAAGTTTGTTCATTCTGGCCTCTCCGTTCGAACGCGGCGTCCTTTTTCGGCGCCGTCCTCTTCGCGGCCCTTTCGGGCCGCGCTCTCTCGTCCGCCCCGCCCGTAAGCGGCGGATGCGCCGCTTGCCGCGCGAATCGACGGCTGAGTTGGCCACATTGCTCGCCGTTTCGCCGAGGGAACGCAAGCGTCTGCGCGGATCGCCCCCAAAAAAATATATGTATTCCGGGCGAATCCGGGCATCGGGGAAAAAAAAGCCGCGAATCCCAGAGGATTCGCGGCGTTTCTTGCCGATGGCGCGAGGAGAACTCGCGTCGCCCGTCAGTGGGCGATCAGGCCCTGGCCGGCGTCCTCCGGGGGAGGGCTGGGCGGCGCGACCGAAGCGACCTCCTCCTCCCACACGATCGGCTCAGGGTTGCGCGTCAGGGCGTGCACGAGCACTTCCTCCATGCGCGAGACCGGAACGATCTCGAGGCCGGCCTTCACCGAGTTCGGGATCTCGACGAGATCCTTCGCGTTCTCTTCCGGAATCAGCACCTTCTTGATGCCGCCGCGCAACGCCGCAAGCAGCTTCTCCTTCAGGCCGCCGATCGGCAGCACGCGGCCGCGCAGCGTGATCTCGCCGGTCATCGCGATGTCGCGCCGCACGGGGATGCCCGTCAGCATCGACACGATGACCGTCGCCATGGCGACGCCCGCCGACGGCCCGTCCTTCGGCGTCGCGCCCTCGGGAACGTGCACGTGGATGTCGCGCTTGTCGAACAGCGGCGGCTCGATGCCGAAATCGACCGCGCGCGATCGCACGTAGGACGCCGCGGCGGAGATCAACTCCTTCATCACGTCCCTCAGATTGCCGGTCACGGTCATGCGGCCCTTGCCGGGCATCATGACGCCTTCGATCGTCAGGAGTTCGCCGCCGACCTCGGTCCAGGCGAGACCCGTCACGAGCCCGACCTGGTCGTCGGCCTCAATCTCGCCGAAGCGGAACTTCGGCGGGCCGAGGAATTCGGCGACGTTCTCCGCGCCGACGACGATCTTCTTCTTCTTGCTCGTCAGGATCTCCTTCACCGCCTTGCGGGCGAGGTTCGAGATCTCGCGCTCGAGATTGCGCACGCCCGCCTCGCGCGTATAGCGCCGGATGAGCTCGGATGAGGCCGCTGTCCTGGACCTCCCATTCGCTGGCGTCGAGGCCGTGCTTGGCCATCGAGTTCGGCAAGAGATGGCGCTTGGCGATCTCCAGCTTCTCGTCTTCCGTGTAGCCGGCGATGCGGATGATCTCCATGCGGTCCATCAGCGGCGGCGGAATGTTGAGCGTGTTGGCCGTGGTGACGAACATCACGCTCGAGAGATCGTAGTCGACCTCGAGATAATGGTCGTTGAACGTCGCGTTCTGCTCGGGGTCGAGCACTTCGAGCAAAGCCGACGACGGATCGCCGCGGAAATCCATGCCCATCTTATCGATCTCGTCGAGCAGGAAGAGCGGATTCGAGGTCTTGGCCTTGCGCATCGACTGGATGACCTTGCCGGGCATCGAGCCGATATAGGTCCGCCGGTGGCCGCGGATCTCCGCTTCGTCGCGCACGCCGCCGAGCGACATGCGCACGAACTCGCGTCCGGTCGCCCTGGCGATCGACTTGCCGAGCGAAGTCTTGCCGACGCCGGGCGGCCCGACGAGGCAGAGGATCGGACCCGTCAGCTTGTTGGCGCGCTGCTGGACGGCGAGATATTCGACGATCCGCTCCTTGACCTTGTCGAGGCCGAAGTGGTCGGCGTCGAGGATCGCCTGCGCGGCCGGAAGATCCTTCTTGATCTTGGAGCGCCGCTGCCACGGGATCGACAACAGCCAGTCGAGATAGTTGCGCACGACCGTGGCCTCGGCCGACATCGGCGCCATCTGCCGCAGCTTCTTCACCTCGCCCAGCGCCTTCTCGCGCGCTTCCTTGGTGAGCTTGATCGACTTGATTCGCTCTTCGAGCTCGGACATCTCGTCCTTGCCCTCTTCGTCGCCGAGCTCCTTCTGGATCGCCTTCATCTGCTCGTTGAGGTAGTATTCGCGCTGGGTCTTCTCCATCTGGCGCTTGACGCGCGTGCGGATGCGCTTCTCGACCTGCAGGACCGAGATCTCGCTTTCCATCAGGGCGAGGCACTTCTCGAAGCGCTTGGCGATCGAGCGCATCTCGAGAATGGCCTGCTTGTCGGCGAGCTTGATCGCCAGATGCGAGGCGATCGTGTCGGCGAGCTTGCCGTAGTCGTCGATCTGATTGACCGCGCTCACGACCTCGGGCGAGATCTTCTTGTTGAGCTTCACGTAGCTCTCGAACTCGGAAACGACCGAGCGCGACAGCGCCTCCGCCTCGATCTTGTCGATCGGGTCGTCGGCGACCGCCTTGGCCTCGGCCTGGAAGTAGTTCTCTCCGGCGATGTAGCGCGTCACCTCCGCCCGCGTCGCGCCCTCGACCAGCACCTTCACCGTGCCGTCGGGCAGCTTCAAGAGTTGCAGGACGCTCGCCAGCGTGCCGGCGGAAAAAATCGCGTCGGGGGCCGGATCGTCGTCCGCCGCGTTCTTCTGCGTCGCGAGCAAATCGGCTTCTCCGACCTCATCACCTCTTCGAGCGCGCGAATCGATTTCTCGCGTCCGACGAACAGCGGCACGATCATGTGCGGAAACACCACAATGTCGCGCAGCGGCAGGACCGGATAGACGTCGAGCGTGCCTGGAGCGATGGTTTTGCGTTGGCTGGTCATGGCTGTCCTTGTTCGGAAGCCGGGTCAAGGCCGGCCCCCTCGTTTGCATTGACGACGCCCGCCGACGAGGCGGCTCCGATTTCAGCAGCTGCGCCTCGTCGCCTATGCACTCCCCCTCCGGCCGATGGCCCGGATGGGATCACAACGATCCCGGCGGCGCAAACTTCATGCCGCGGCGACGGAATCGAACGTCTTCAGACGGAGAAGATGGCCCCCTGGCCCGATACTTTCAAGCCGCCTGAACAATCCGCCGTCAACCCGCCCGCTCGGCGCGCTCGGCGTAGATATAAAGCGGGCGCGCCTTGCCCTCGACGACCTCGGGGCCGATGACCACCTGCTCCACCCCGTCGAGGCCCGGCAGCTCGAACATCGTGTCGAGCAGGATGCCCTCCATGATCGAGCGCAGGCCGCGCGCGCCGGTGCGCCGCTCGATCGCCTTCTTGGCGACGACGTTCAGCGCCTCGTCCTGGAAGGTGAGGTCGGTGTTCTCCATCTCGAACAGACGCTGATACTGCTTGACCAGCGCGTTCTTCGGCTCGGTCAGGATCTTCTTCAGCGCCTCTTCGTCGAGGTCCTCGAGGGTCGCGATGACCGGCAGGCGGCCGACGAATTCGGGAATGAGGCCGAACTTCAGGAGATCCTCGGGCTCGACCTCGCGGAACACTTCGCCTGTGCGCCGGTCGTCGGGCGCCTGCACCTTGGCGGCGAAGCCGATCGAGGTCCCCTTGCCGCGGGCCGAGATGATGCGCTCGAGGCCGGAGAAGGCGCCGCCGCAGATGAACAGAATGTTGGTCGTGTCGACCTGCAGGAATTCCTGCTGCGGATGCTTGCGCCCGCCCTGCGGCGGCACGCTGGCGATCGTGCCTTCCATGATCTTGAGCAGCGCCTGCTGGACGCCCTCGCCCGACACGTCGCGCGTGATCGACGGATTGTCCGACTTGCGGCTGATCTTGTCGATCTCGTCGATATAGACGATGCCGCGCTGGGCGCGCTCGACGTTGTAGTCGGACGCCTGCAGCAGCTTGAGGATGATGTTCTCGACATCCTCGCCGACATAGCCCGCTTCGGTGAGCGTGGTCGCGTCGGCCATGGTGAAGGGCACGTCGAGGATGCGCGCGAGCGTCTGGGCGAGCAGGGTCTTGCCCGAGCCCGTCGGCCCGATCAGCAGGATGTTCGACTTCGCCAGTTCGACGTCGCCGTGCTTGCTCGCGTGATTGAGTCGCTTGTAGTGGTTGTGGACCGCCACCGACAGGACGCGCTTGGCCTGGGGCTGGCCGATCACATAATCGTCGAGGACCTTGCAGATCTCGCGCGGAGTCGGGATGCCGTCCTTGCTCTTGACGAGGGCGGTCTTGCTCTCCTCGCGGATGATATCCATGCACAGCTCGACGCATTCGTCGCAGATGAACACGGTCGGCCCGGCGATCAGCTTGCGCACTTCATGCTGGCTCTTGCCGCAGAAGGAGCAATAGAGCGTATTCTTGGCGTCGCCGTCGGCCTTGGCCATCGTCTTTCTCCAATTAGGCCGCTTGTCGTCCAACCGACCGCCCAGCCTAAACACACCAACCTAACGAAACGTAGCCTTCGACCCCGCGTCCGCCACGAATTCGCGCACAACCTCGCCCTTGCACCCTCCGCCCTTGCACCCGACGCAGGATTCGACAAGCAACCATCAAATTCCGAGCGAAATCAAGTCCGCCGGGGAAAATTGATTTGCGGCAGAACGACGCAAGATTCACGCCAGGATGGCGTTCAGCGCGGTCAGGCGGGAACTTTCGCCTCTTCCAGCTCGAGCGCGCGCTTGGTCGTCACCTCGTCCACGATGCCGAACGCCTTGGCCTCTTCCGCCGACATGAAATGATCGCGATCCAACGTCCTTTCAATGGCTTCGTAGGACTGGCCGGTGTGGTGGACGTAGATCTCGTTGAGGCGGCGCTTCACCTTGAGGATGTCCTCGGCGTGGCGCTGGATGTCGGAGGCCTGGCCCTGGAAGCCGCCCGACGGCTGATGGACCATGATGCGGGAATTGGGAAGGGCGAAGCGGCTGCCCTTTTCGCCGGCGGCGAGCAGGAGCGAGCCCATCGAGGCCGCCTGCCCGATGCACATCGTCGTCACCTTGGGTCGAATAAACTGCATCGTATCGTAGATGGAGAGACCGGCGGTCACGACGCCGCCCGGCGAATTGATATAGAGCGCGATGTCCTTTTTCGGATTGTCCGCCTCGAGGAAGAGCAGCTGCGCCACGACCAGCGAAGCCGAGACGTCCTCGACTGGCCCGATCATGAAAATGATCCGCTCGCGCAGGAGGCGGGAAAAGATGTCGAACGAACGCTCGCCGCGCGCCGACTGTTCGATCACGATCGGCACGAGGTTATTGTAGTAGTAATCCATCTGATCGCGCATAGGCTCTTTCTTTCGCGGGGAATAAGGGCATTCCCGAAGGTTGTCCGGCGGACGCCCCTGAACATAGGCGCCCGCCGGCGTCCCGAAAAGGGGCGGAAGCCGCCGAGGCTCGCAGGGGCGCCGCCGCCCGCCACGCTCCTCAAATCAGCTCGAAGGCTGCGCCGCTTCGACGGCTGCCGGCGGCGGCTCGGCCGCGGCGGGCGCCGGCAGCTCGTCGTCGATCGGCTTCAGAAGCTCGTCCTTGCTTACCTTGCGCTCCTCGACCTTGGCGCGCGCGATGATGTGGTCGACGACCTTCTCCTCATAGATCGGGGCGCGCAGTTCGGCCAGCGCCTGCTGATTGTTGCGGTAGAAGTCCCACACCTGCTTTTCCTGACCGGGGAACGAGCGGGCCCGCGCGATCAGCGCCTGGGTCATCTCCTCGTCCGACACCTTGACGTCCGCCTTCGTGCCGACCTCCGCGAGCAGAAGGCCGAGACGCACCCTTCGTTCGGCGATCTTGCGGTAGTCGGCGCGCGCCGCCTCCTCCGTGGTGTTCTCGTCGGCGAAGCTGCGGTCCGAAGCCTTTTTCTCTCGCATGACCTGCGCCCAGATCGAGTCGAATTCCTGGCTGACCAGCCCTTCGGGCAGCTCGAAGGAGTAAAGCGCGTCGAGCTTGTCGAGCAGCTGGCGCTTCATCTTTTCGCGCGAGGCGCGGGAGAAGTCGGACGCGATCCGCGTGCGGATCATCTCTTTCAGCCGTTCGAGGCTTTCGAAGCCGAGCCCTTTGGCGAATTCGTCGTCGATCGCGAGCGGCTCCCGCTCGGCCACCGCCTTCACCGTCACCTCGAAGTCGCCTGTCTGGCCGGCGAGCGGGCGCACGGCGTAGGCCTCTGGGAAGGTCGCGTGAATCGTCCGCTTGTCGCCGACGGCGACGCCGACAAGCTGCTCCTCGAAGCCGGGAATGAAGGTATTCGACCCCAGCACCACCTGGATGTCGCGCCCCTTGCCGCCCTCGAACGGCTCGCCCTTGATCGTCCCGTCGAAATCGACGGTCACGCGGTCATGGTTCTCCGCCTTCGCGCCTTCGGGCTTGTCCTTGTAGGCGCGGCGCTCCTCGGCGAGCCGGTCGAGCGCGGCGTCCACGTCCGCGTCCTCGACGTCGGCGGTGAGACGCTCCAGCGAAATTTCAGAGAAATCGCCGACTTCGAACACCGGCAGCACTTCGAGCGCGACCTTGAAATTGAGGTCGCCGCGCGCCTCAAGCGCCGCGTCGATCACCGCCTGGTCGGCCGGCAGCTCGATCTTCGGCTCGCGGGCGAGGCGCAGCTTGTTTTCGTCGACGATCTTCTTGTTGGCGTCGGCGATCGCCTCCTGGACGACATCGGCCATGACCGACTTTCCGTAGACTTTACGCAGGTGTTCGACCGGCACCTTCCCCGGGCGGAAGCCGTTGATGCGGACCTTCCTCTTCAGGTCGGCCAGCTGTCCGTTCAGCTTCTCCGCGAGATCGCTCGCCGGCAGAGAAATGTCATATTCCCGCTTGAGCCCCTGGCTCAGCGTCTCCGTCACCTGCATTGTCCAGTCCGCCTTGTCAGTCTGCCTAGGGGATCCCTTAGCCGATTTTTCCTCATGTCGCCAAAACGTCATCCCGCCGGGCGGGCGCGCTCGGAACTGGTGCGGGCGGAGGGACTCGAACCCCCACGACTTTCGTCACCGGAACCTAAATCCGGCGCGTCTACCAATTCCGCCACGCCCGCGTCGAGCCCCGCCGCAATGTGGGCGCGCTTGAGCTTCGGGCGCGCTCTATATCAGCTTGTCCGACCCGCGCCAGAGAAAAAACAACGATTGCGGCGCCAGTCGGGCTTGCGGCCGCGGAACCTGCGCGCACGGCGGCGAGCGGGGACGGAAGTCTCGGAAGAGAGCGGTTGCGCGACGGCCAAGCTCGGCTAAGAAGGACGGCGCGACGACCAACCGGCGGGCGCGAAGCCGATTCCGGGATCAGGACCGTCAGGCTTACTCCCTCTGTGCGACAAGCTTTTGAATGGGACGATCATGAACCTGACCCGGCGCGCCCTTCTCCGCGGCGGATTCGCCGCCGTCGCCTGGGACCTCGGCCCCTTACGCGCCGAGACCCCTGCCCCAGGGCCCGACGGGTTCCTTGCGTTCGAAGCCGCGCCGTCGCGTCTGGCGCTCGCTCCGCCGCCGGCCGACCCCGCCGCAACCTTCTCCTACGCCGGGGCGACGCCGGGGCCCCTCCTCCGGCTCAAGAAAGGCGAGGAGCTGAAGCTGAGACTCGTCAACAAGCTCGGGGAGCCGACGGCGCTCAGCTTTCCGGGTCTCCGGACGGCCAACGCCAGCGCCGGCTACGGCGGGCTGACCGGGCCGCGGCTTGCGCCCGGCGGGAGCGCGGACATAAGCTTCGCCCCACCCGACCCCGGCTTCAACCTCTACCTGCCCCACGGCGGAGCGACCGACGCCGGCCAGCAGGGCCGCGGGCTGTTCGGTCCGATCGTCGTCGACGAAGCCGAGAAGGTCGACGTCGATCAGGATGTCGCGATCGTGCTGTCGGACTGGAGCCTCGATGAGCGGGGCCAGATCAGGGACGATTTCGCCGACCTGGTCTTCGCCCGCGGCGCCGGCCGCAGAGGCGGCCTCGTCTTCGCCAACGGCGCCGCCGCGCCGCTCAAATTGAAGGCCAGCCGGGGCGCGCGGGTGCGGCTCAGACTCGCCAACGCGGCGACCGCGCGGCTCGCCAATGTCGGGATCGACGGCGCAAAGACGCTGATCGTGGCGGTCGACGGCCAGCCGGCCGACCCGTTCGAGCCGCTCAGAAACCAGTTCCCGATGGGGCCCGGCGCGCGTTTCGAGCTCATGTTCGACATGCCGCGCGGAGCGGACGCGGCGGTCAGCTTCGTCCTGCGCGGCGAGAATGGCGCGCCGGATCAGCTGTTCGTCGCGATCGCCGCCGAGGGCGGGCCGGTCGCCGAGCGGGCGGCGCCGGCGCGGCTTGTGGCCAATCCCCTTCTGCCTGCCGAGATCGCGCTCGAAGCCTCGAAGCGCACCGATTTCGTCGTGACGGGAGGGGGCGCCGCGCCCTTCGCGCTGAACGGCGTGACCTTCGCCGACTGGGCGCCGAAGCCCGCCGCCGTCATTCCGCGCGGCGCACCGGCCGTCTTCGCCATCGCCAACAAGACGGCCGTCGTGCAGGCGATGCGGCTCGGCGGCCATGTCGCGCGTCTCCTGCACTCGATGGACGACGGGTGGGAGCCCTACTGGCGCGACACCATCCTCATCCAGCCCGGCCGCACGGCGCATATCGCCTTCGTCGCCGACAATCCCGGAAAATGGCCGATCGAGTTCGGCGATCCCAGAGCACCGCGCGGCGGGGGTCGGCGGGTGGTTTCAGGTCGGGTGAGGAGGAGTTGATTCACCAGTTAACAGGGAGAATCTCGCTTTTTTTCGGCCGCCATCGTTGAAGTCGGGCCGAAAAAGACGCGGATTCCAGCGGCTTGAGATAGTTTACCGTTATACTGCGAGGAAATAACAGGGAAAATAACAGGTCCATAACAGGAGCCACAACAGGTCCGTAACAGGTCGATAACGGTGTCGGAGCAGGGAGCTTCCCCGTAGGCCTGCCTGGCGTGGCCGCCGAGTCGCCGACCGGATCGGTTGGTCGTCCTCTTATCAGCATCTTACCGCTCGTCACCGAGCGCGCGTCCTGCGCGACGCTCATGATCTTGGCGCCCTTCGCGGTGTCCATGTGATCGGAAAGGTTGGCGATACAACCTAGTGGATTGTAATCCGCGATCATCCATGCTTACCTCCAAGACTGCGTCGCTCGATCCAGGGCCGCGGAGTCGACGGCGGCGGGCCGAAGGCGCTCGTTGCACTCTCAGTTGGGCAGATGGGGAACCCATGGGCAAAGAGTTCAACTTTTCGCTTTCGAGGCTTTGGCCGCCGCGCCGGCGCGCCAGGATCGAGAGCGTCGCCGCCGAGGCGGAGGCGCTCATTCGCGATCTGGGCGCCGCCGCCTATTCCGAGGCGCGCAGAAGGGAGCACGAGGCCAGTTCCGAGGCGATTGCAAAGGATTGGCGCCGCGTCGCCGTGGCGGTCGCTCGCAGGCTGGGCTCGCAAATCGGGCCGGGCGCCTCGAGCCGGATGCCGGGCAGGGCGGCCGAAGGCGAGGAAGCTTGGCTGCGCCGAATTCGTCCGCCGCGTAGAAAAGCCGATCAACCGAAGCCCGTCCTCGAGGCGAGGCCGCAGTGGTTCAGGATCCAATATGTCGGCGCGCCGGTCGACCACGGACCGTCAATCCTGAAGGAAGTCGAAATTCAGGTCCTGGACGTGTCGTCTGCGATCGTCGAGGCTGCAAATCTGCCATGGCCGCCCCGGACGATGGGGTTGCGTATTCTCGACTGCGACGGTTGTGAGGTTTTTGAGCGGCACAAGGCCGACCGCCGGTAGCGCTCGTGGGCGGCGGCTGTCCCCGCGATTCGAGCCATCGCCGGGCCTGATGGATCGCTGCAATCCTTGGGATCGAAGCGGAAACAAGGAGAAAACAAGGATGCGCCGAGCGCCCGCCGCTTTCGCATCAGCCTGCCTGCTTGGCCTTTCCCTGCACCTGCGCCCCCGAAAGCCTCCAGTTGATCGCCAGCACTCCGGCGACGACCGCGAGCGGCACGACCACCGCCCATGAGCCGATCACCGCTATCGCCGCCGCGACCGCCCACAGGATCGAGACGAGGTGTTCCATGAGGCCGACGAGCTTCGATTGGGCGTGGCGGCGCAGCACCAGGCTCCGGCGCAAGGGCGTCTGATGCCACAGGTTGACCAGCGCCGCCGAAGCGACCGCCCCAGCGCCGAAGACGAGCGCGCAGGCGCCGGCCCAAGGAGAGGCGAGCGCCAGCGCCGCGAGCGGAAGGGCGAGGATGAGGGCGATCGGCTGCGCGATGGCGGCGATCTTGCCTTGTTCGACCGCATTGCGCGAGAGCGGCGCGGTCGCGAGAAAATCCGGCGCGTCCTCGGCCGAAAGGGCGATCCACGACAGCGCCCCGGCGAGTTGCGCGGCGATGACGACAAGGGCCGGCGTGAAGGCGACGCCGACCGAGTTCGTCGGCCCCCCGTGGCGCCAAAGGATGACGGCGAGCGGCATCGTATAGGCGGCCTGCAGGACGAGCTGCGACATGAGCCAGGGGTCGCGCCAGACCACGCGCCGCTCCTTGGTCCGCAACGCCGCGCCAGCGCTCCGGCCGAAATGCGCGGCTCGATTGACGAAGGCTTTATTTGCGGGCGTGCCCGCCGCGACCAGCGCCGCCTCGGCGAAGCGTTCTCCGAACAACTGCAGGCTGCCGCGAACGCCGCCAGCGCGACCCCCATGAAGCCGAGAACTGCGGACGGCTCGCCCTCGGCGGCGCGCACGGGCGCTCCGATCAGAGTGTGCAATGCGCTTCCGTCGGCTCCCGCAAGAGCGTCGAGGATGACGGCGCGCGTGGGCGCCGGCAGCATGGCGAGGGCCTGCCCGCCGAGCACGAAGGACGCGCCGACGGCGGTCGCCGCAATCTGGCTCATGAGCCGCGCGCGGCGCGGGCCCACGGCAAGGAAGAGGCCCATCCCCAGCGTCACGCCGAGACCGGTCCCCAAAAGCCCGGCCGCGATCAGCGCCGGATAGAGCGCCAGCCAATGTCCGTGGCCCCGAAGCGCGCCGACATTGGCGAGCGGCAGGAGCAGAATGCCGACCGTGGCGATGGAATTGACGGCGATCGACGAGACGCGGGCGGCCAAAAAGCTGCGCGGAGCGACCGGCGAGGAGAGGATGAGCTCGAGGTCGGAGCGATCAAACAGCATGCGGATCAGCGCCGTCATCGACTGGGCCGTCATCCACGGCAGGATCAGGACGACGCCCGCCCCGACATACGCGCCGAGCGCGGCCGCCCCTGCGGGGCGGTCTTCAACCCCGATGAGCAATCCGGCGACGGGCCAGGCCGCCGCATGCAGGCCCGCCAGCAACAGGACAAGCAACGCCCAAACCGTCGCCGGCCGCGCCCGGCCGAACATCGAGGCAAAGCCGCGCACGGAGAGCCGGAGATCATTCACGACGAAGCGCGAGAACGCGACGCAGCTCCCGATCATGCGGCATTGGCCGACTGGGCGGTCAGATGCAGAAACATCGCTTCCAGAGTGGCGCCGCTCTCGCCGAACTCTGAGCCGCAGCTCATCCAGAGTCCCCTCGGCGATCAGCCTGCCCCGGTCGATGATGCCGATGCGGCTCACCAGCCGTTCCGCGACTTCGAGGATGTGGGTCGTCATGATGATCGTCGCCCCGGCCCTCGCTCGCTCGGTCAGCAGGCTCTTGACCTGCCGGGCGGTCGCGGCGTCGAGGCCCGTCAGCGGTTCGTCGAGCATCAGGAGGCGTGGCTCATGGATGAGGGCGCCGGCGAGCGCGAGCTTTTGCCGCATGCCCCGGGAGAAGCCCTCGCAGCGCTCGCGCCGGCGCCCCCAGAGGCCGAGGCTTTCGAGCAGACGCTCGGCCGAGCGTTGGGCCGCTCCGGCCTCGACCGACCACAGTCCGGCGACGAACTCGAGATATTCGAGCGGGTCGAGCTTGTCGTAGAGCATCGGCTCGTCGGGCAGCCAGGCGACGATGCGCTTGGCCTCGATCGGATTCTTGCGCGCGTCGATGCCGAAGATGCGGATGTCGCCGCCGTCGGCCTGAAGAAGGCCGGCGACCATGCGCAAGGTCGTCGTCTTCCCGGCGCCGTTGGGTCCGAGCAGGGCGTAGAATTCACCCGGCGCCACCCGGAGATCCAGCCCGTCCACCGCGGGCCGGGCAAAACTCTTCCTGAGCGAGCGGAGTTCGAGGGCGGCGACGCCTTCAACGGACATTTGGGCTCTCGGCGATCAGCGCACGCGACCGGCGGAGCATAGGCCGACCGGCTTGATCGGCAGTTAATTGGGGCGGCGACGGCGCCGAACAGCGTTTTTCGCCCGCCGAATTCCCTGCTTGCAGGGATGGAGCAGGGAATTTCTCGATTTCTGGCAAAATCGCGGTCGCCCGATCGGGCCTTCTCAGATTGGCGCGGCCGACGTCGTCGTCGCGCCCGCGGACGCAGCGGCGCCTGCCCCGAATTGAAACGAATCCGCTTGGCGACCGTGTTTGCGGCCGTCAATTGCGCCTGAAGTCGACGACGAACAAGCGCCGGTGCGCCGATGCCATCGTTATTTGAGCAGCCGCAAGAACCAGTTGAACTATCGACAGGCGCTGGCCGAGGGACTGCCGATCGGATCGGGCGAAATCGAAAGCGCGCATCGCTACGTCGCCCAACAACGTCTCAAGCGGCCCGGCGCCTGGTGGCGCGTCGAGCACGCGGAATACATGCTCGCTTTGCGGATAACCCGAATAAACGGCGACTGGGACGCCTATTGGAAAAACCTCGGCCGAACCGCCGTCCCCGTAGCAAACCGGAACAGCCCCCAAAACTCACAAAATCTCGCCGCCTAATTGCACCACTTTGGTTCGCACCCGCATCTCAAATTGTCTCGCCCGCGCGAGTCCGAAATGACATCGCTGGAGTTTAGAGCAAATTCCAGAGTTCAAGGAATTGGAGGGTTAAGGTGATCTCTTCGACACAACTAATCCAAGAATTGACGAATCCTCCAGCGTCCGCAACTATTATTCATAATTTGCGTGATAGTGCCGGAAACCCTATGGAGGTTCCTAGCTTTATCGAGCTTAATCAGCCCAATGCCAATTATGCGGCGGTCTATCATGTTTCTGTTGCGAGGACTAATGAGTTTAATGTGGATCTTGCAACGTCTAACGATTTAACACATTGGACTGTTGATCGGACTCTTTTTGAAGATGCAAGTATGGCTACTATTCAGCAAGTGCCAGGAACGGCATGGGTAGTTGTGGCTCATGAGAATGATCTATTTTCGCAAGGCATGCAGAACGGTCAAATTTAACTTATTTTATAGCGCGGCGGACCTGTTAACAGGCACAGCTACGGCTACGGTCGATATGCCTAAGTTTTACTCTAATTACAATGGAGTGCTAAATATTTATAGTTTTGGAGCCGTTAAACAAAATGGTTGCTGAGTGTAGATGCTTGCATTGGATTTAATTATGCTTCAGCGACTAATGCGCAAAGGGGGATCATCCAAGATCTGACAGGTATTTTTATAGGAACGGATCTTTTTTAATCCTGAAGTGCCTGTTCATTTTTATACCGGGTCAAATACCATGTATAATGGACACCGTGCTCGAATTGGGTGCGCAGGATATTGGACTTAGGACTGCTGTTCCTGTAACTGATGATCTTCTCGTTTTCCAGGAGGTTGCGACGACTTCACCCCTGTCTTCAGATTACTGGTCTAGTTGGCATGGCTCCTCGCTGAATGGAGTGGGTAAGGCCGTTTTCTGGGTTGGCTTGGGGAGCGATCGGTTGGGATCGAGTTTATTGTGAGGGGATGCGAGACACCGATCTTTTCCAGTTGGCCCTTGGGTTGCAGTCGCCGTGGACGGTGACGCGTAGCGAATTTGCGGTCGAGGATGGTCGGCTCGATTTGTATGTGGATTTTCCGCGCGGGAGCCGGTTCGCCTGCGCCGAGTGCGGGCGCGAGGGTTGCGCGGTTCACGACACGAAGGATGAAACGTGGCGGCATCTGGATTTCTTCCAGCATCGCACGCTGTTGCACGCGCGCGTGCCGCGAGTGAGCTGTCCGAACTGCGGCGTGCGCAAGGTCGCGACGCCTTGGGCTCGCGCGGGATCGGGCTTCACGCTGTTGTTTGAGGCCTTCGTGCTGACGTTGGCCAAGGCGATGCCGATCGCCAATGCGGCGAGGTTGCTCGGCGAGCATGACACGCGCTTGTGGCGCATCGTCGAACACTATGTCTGGCGGGCGGTGGAGAAGCTGGATTTGTCGGAGGTGCGGCGCATCGCCGCCGACGAGACTTCGGCGCGGCGCGGCCACGACTACATCAGCCTGTTCGTTGACATGGCGCGGCGCAAGGTCGTCTACGTCGCCGACGGCAAGGACGCGGCGACGGTGAAGGAATTCGCGGATTTCCTCGAGGCGCATGGCGGCCGGCGCGAGGCGGTGACCGACGCCAGCATCGACATGGGGGCTGCATTCGAGGCGGGGATCAAAGAGAACTTCCCGAACGCCGAGATCACGTTCGACAAATTTCACGTCATCAAACTCGCCAACGAGGCCGTCGACCAGGTGCGGCGCGAGGAGGCGCGGAACAACTTCCAGATCAAGGGCCGGCGCTACATCTTCCTGAAGAACGTCGATCATCTGACGCAGGAGGAAAAGGAGGCGCTGTCTCGGTTGGAAGCGCAGAACCTGGACACCATCCAAGCGATGCAGATCCGCATGAACCTGCAACAGCTGTTCACGATGAGCGTCAAATCGGCTCGCCGTTTCCTCGACCGCTGGAACGCCTGGGTTCAAGTCTGCGACCTCGCGCCGATGAAGAAGCTGGCCAAGACGATCACCGCCAAGTCGGAAGGCATCCTCAGATCGATCGCCACCGGCCTTTCCAATGGCCCCCTGGAGGCGATCAACGGCAATGTCCAGGCCGCCAAGCGCAAGGCCAAGGGCTACCGAACCAAACGAAACCTCAAAGCCATCGTCTACCTCATCGCCGGTGACGTGCTCGCTAATTCACCCATTTGAAATAGCGACGAGCCGTTGGCATATCGTTGCGGACTTAGCGGACACTTCTGATTTTGGTAGTTAGGATTATCCGACTGGCCGAGGACGTGCTGAGTTGCTTCCCGTTCCCCTGCTAGGGAATACCTCTATTGGAGCCCCAACGATTACGGTTTTGGATTCTTCTGATGGGCATGGCCGGGTCTGTGTTTTTACGGATTTTGCATTTTCGCAGGGGCAGGGACCAGCAGGAACGACTCTAGACATGTGGGGGTTGATAGGTCCGGAGGCGTTCTCGGCAGATAGCGCCAGCGCAACGGTCTGCAGCGATGAATACGACGTTGTGCCGGATCCTGTTGAACTTGGCGTTTTGGACGGATTTACAGCGCAGCAATTCGCCTACGGCCAACAGGTCGGGGTGATGGATCCGGAAGTATATGCCTACCAGGCCCTTGGCGCGGCGCTCGCTTCAACAGCCTCGCATTTCCAAAACACTTTTGGTCCGTCTAATCCGACCTATCCGAATTCGGTGAGCGGCGACGCGGTATTTGTATCCGACGCCTACGCGAACGTGTTCGGCCACCCCGGCAGCGCGGCCGAAGTGCAGCACTTCGTTGATCAGCTGCACTTTATACGACCGCGGATACTTTCGGTAGCGCAACCGAGATTGATTTGTTGGCGAGAGGCGCGATCTGCGGGCAAATGCTCGGTGTGGAGGCTGAGCTTCAACAGGCGCGCCGCTGAGGGCTTCGTTAGCAAACGATTTCCGCACCGCCATTGAGCGTGAAGCCGTCGATCTCGTATGCGCACTCTGGAACACCGTTCTCACCGAAGTACACTGGACGGCGTATTTTGCCCGCGCTTGTCTTCGATTGCTCGATTGTGAATCCGAGCGCAAGAAGGTCACTTCGTATCGCCGCCAACACGGCGTCGCTAGTCAGTCCTTTCTTCAGCGTAAGGGTCCCGATAATTTCCTGACGCGCCCGGAAGACCTTCACCAACAAAATCGGGCGGTGGCTGTTTAGCTACCGCCGATCGGACGCGCTCAGGCGGCGCGAGTTGATGGACGCATGGGCGCGGCATTGCGAAGGCGCGGCCGGCGAGAACGTCTCGGCGTTCGAGCGGCCCTCTTAGGGTGCTGCGTGTCGCCTTCCCTCTGTCATTCGACAGCGGCCCGCGACTACATTCGCTTCGATGATCCGCATCTCCATCACCACTGCCGCCTTCGAGGCGATCTCCGCCACGCTCCCGCTCGGCAGCGTTGGATTTGAACGCGAGCCTGACGCGCAGGGCGAACGCCGGATCTGGGTGGAGTTCGGCCGTCGCCGAGCGCCTCACGGCCATGCGAGGGCCGGGCGAGAGCTACCGCGACGTGATCCTTAGGCTTGTGAAATTGGAGGCAGGACAGCGGCCCTAACGGCCCTTGCGGCGCCGCCTCATTGGCGAGTGTCGGCTCATAGGGTTTCCTGATTACGCGGCAACGTCAGCCGGCTTGAGGAGCCGATAAGGCATGGGCGCGGTTCTGAGTGCCACAAAAGCGAGACGCGGAATCATGGCGGCGAGATCGTATCTGCGGTTGAACCGATATTCGAACTCCGCGAGATAGCGCGGGACATGCTTGGAACGTACGGCTCGATAGGTTTCGACCAAAGCCGCCTTGATGTTGCCCAGCGCCGTGTTGACCCACTTGAAGGCGGGCGTTTTGGCGGCTCGCGGGCCCGCGCCGGTTCTTATCGCCGTGTGGGTGCATCCAACGTCGGCGACGGCCGCAAAACACGCAAGACCGTCGGACAGGACTTGGGCGTTGGGGGCGAGCGCGGTAGCGGCGAGCTTGCGGATCGCGACCAGGCTGAACGCTTTGACAGGCCGCAGGATGATCTGATCGGGTTTTCCGTCCTGCGTCGTGCCGACCGCCGCGACGAACGGCGTCTTGCCCTTGGCGCCTCGTCCGCGTGGGCCCGAACGAGCGCCGCCGATGGAGGCGTCATCCATTTGGACGGCGCCTCTCAATCGCTTGCTCGCGTTGCGCTTGAGCATGACTTGCGCGAGCTTGTGTTTCATTACCCAAGCTGTCGTCTGGGTGACGCCGAGCCGGCGACCCAGTTCGATGCTGGAGATGCCTTTCTTGGATTGGGTGAGGAGAAAGATAGCCTTGAACCAGATGCGCAGCGGCAGCTTGCTGGAGGCGAATATGGTTCCAGCCTTGACGGAGGTCTGCTTGCGGCAGGCGTTGCACTGGAACAAGCGACGCGCGCCTCGATTCGAGGCAATGGTCGCGCCCGCGGCAGTCTGGACATTCAAACCCATCGGGCCAGCGCAATTGAACGAGGGCCGCGTGGCATTGCTCCTCGCTTCCGTACATTTCGTCGAAACGAGCATCGCTGAGCCCTTTTTGGAATTGGACCATGTTGCGCGACATCGCGGATCTCCTGCGAAAACAAACTGTTCGTGTTCTGTTCTCTCACAAAAACCAAGCTGACACAACCGCGTAATCAGGAAAGGTTTTGCCGCGCGGTTATCTTGAGCTTTGGAGGCGGCATTTTTCATCGGCGGATCCGCGAACGCCGTGCAACGCTCCGCAAAGAGAGAGGCAGCTATGAAGAGCCATTACGAGAAGCGCCTGTACTACGAGTATCTTGTGGTGGCCCTGATGATCTTGGTCGGCATAGCGATTATCAATTGGATCGACACCGGATGCTCGCCCGGAAACTGTTGAGAGGCGCGACGCTCAGCGGCCGAAGGGCGGAAAGCTGAGCCTTCGGCTGTGTCAGAGACCCTCTTCCTTCCGATAGAGACCATTAAGGCGGGGCTCTAGAAACAACGCCCGTCCCCTCCGGCCTTTGCTACCATCCGTTGATCACGGCCCGCCGCCCGCCTTTGCGGGCGGGCCAGGAGCCGACTCCCCCACCCGTGTGGAGGCGGCTCTAGGGCCTGTCCTCAGTTGAGCTGGATGACGACGGCGACGAGGCGGATTGCGCCGAGGAAGTTTCTCGCGAGCTTGTCGTAGCGTGTCGCAATCGCACGAAATTGCTTGAATTTTTCGAAGAGACGTTCAATCAAGCGTGCCTATCCGGTTAACGCCCATACCCACTACATGTAGGATGCATCCAATCGCCCGAATAGAGTTCTGCAAAGGTTGGTGACTTGACGCCACCCGCGACACCGAGCAGAGAGCGGAAGGCGTTGAACGGGTAGAAGCGGCGGTTGAACCGGAAAGTGAACTCGTTGAGGTAGGCTTGCAGATGCTTGGCGCTGACGCCGTGGTGGATGCCGTTCAGCCACGTCTTCAGATTCGAGAAGACGAGATGGCAGATCGGCAGGAACTCCTCGGCCACCTCCGGGTCGCCGCATTCGGCAATCGCGTGGTGGTCGCAGCCCCGCTTGCGCAGGCTGGCATAGCCGCTCCAGTCGTCGGTGATGACCAGCGTCCCCGGCATGACGGCACTCTCGACAAATCTGGCCAGCGATTTGGCGCTGCGGTCGTCAGCGATGGACAGCCGGACGCGACCGGCATAGCGACCATCCTTCCGCTTGTCCTGCGCAGTGCCCGGCTCCCGGTGGCGGACCTCGACGGCAGCCGTCACCAGCGTCTTGTGGTGGACGCCACGGCCTTCGCCACGAGTCCGGCCTCCAACATAGGCTTCGTCCACCTCAACATGCTCTCCGGCCCTGCCGCCAATCCGGTCCTGATCGGGTCGCACCATGCCCGCGCGGAGCTTGTGCAGAATGCCGAAGGCGGTCTCATATCGCGTCAGCCCAAGCTGCCGCTGAAACTGCACCGCCGACATGCCCTGCGTCTGGCTGGCAACCAGATAAGCCGCCCAGAACCAAACGCTCAGCGGCGTATGGCTGCGCTCCATCACGGTTCCCACGGTCAATCCCGTGTTGCGACGGCAATGGCGGCATCGCAAAACGCCGGGACGATTTTCAAAGCGGAACGGTTCCCCAACAGACCCGCAGTGAGGGCAGACGAACCCCTCGCTCCAACGGGACTTTTCCAGGTAGGAGGCACAGGCCGCATCATCAGGAAAAAGCCCCTGGAACTCGGGGAGCGATTCCGGGAATGGCAGATTGGCGCGGGCGAGAACGTCCATGGTCAGCGAACTGTATCCGCTTTACGCCCACGATCTAACTCGCCTATCTGTGGGTGTCAACCGGATAGCGCCGCGCGTCGGCCGACTTAAGATATGGTAGGTGTGGGCGTTAACCGGATAGGCACGCAATCAAGTTGCGCTCTTTGTAGAGAGTGAGTCTCGAGCGCCACAGCCGTTCGATGAAAATGTTGTCCATGAAGCGGCCGCGTCCGTCCATCGAAATCTCGACGCCGGCCGTCACAAGCTTGCTGGTGAAAGCCTCGGCGGTGAAAGTGGAGCCCTGGTCGGTATTGAAAATCTGCGGCTTTCCGAACCGAAGCAGCGCCTCCTCCAGCGCCGCCGCGCAGAAGCTCGCATCGTTGGTGTTCGACAGCCGCCATGCCAGAACCGCCCGGCTGGCCCAGTCGATGATCGCCACCAGATAGAGGAAGCCGCACGCCATCGGGATGTAGGTCACGTCGGCCGCCCACACGTGGTTCGGCTCGACAACCCGCTGGAAGAGATCCTGCTCCTCTGCCTCATCGCCGTCCTGGCCGGCGCGGAGACCATCACCGACATCGCCCTGTTCGGCCGCAAGAAGCTGGACCTTCTGCGCCGCTTCCGCCGCTTCGCCAACGGCACGCCGGCGCACGACCATCTTGGCGATATCCTCGCCGTGCTGGACCACGAGCAGTTCCAGCGCTGCTTCGTCGCCTGGGTAGCCGCGCTGACCGGAACTCCCGAGGGGGTCATCGCCATCGATGGCAAGACCGCCCGGCGGTCCGGCCAGAAGCGGAAGGGCCACGCGCCAATCCACATGGTTTCCGCCTTTGCGGCGCGCCAGCGCCTGGTGCTCGGCCAGGTCAAGGTGGCCGAGAAGTCCAACGAGATCGTCGCCATCCCCAAACTGCTGGACCTGCTGGCCATCGAGGGGGCGATCATCACCATCGACGCCATGGGGTGTCAGCGCGACATCGCGCAGAAAGTGGTGGAGAAGAAAGCAGACTACGTGCTAGCGCTGAAAGGCAACCAGGGGTCGCTGCGCGAGGACGTGGAACTGTTCGTGGCCGAGCAGAAAGCCGCCGGTTTCAGGGACACAACGATCAGTCGCGACCAAACGGTGGATGGCGATCATGGCCGCATCGAGACCAGGACCACGACCGTCATTCACGACATCGGCTGGCTGCAGGAGCGCCACAACTGGCCCGGATTGAAGGCCGTGGTGGTGGTCGAAAGCGAGCGGGAAACCGGCGACAAGATCGAGCGGGAGACCCGCTTCTACCTGACGTCGCTGGCGCTGATGGCGTGCATGCTAGGACCGATCGTACGCAGCCACTGGGCGATCGAGAATAGCCTGCACTGGATCTTGGACATGGTGTTCCGCGACGACGAGTGACGGGCGCGGCCGACCCGCAGAGCATGCTCGTCGCGGGCGCCCTGACACTGTGCCAACGCTTGAGCGCACGCTGACGAGAGGAGCGCCGGCATGGGCGAGGAGACGCGAGGGCGGCGGGTTCACGAGCGGTGGGCGCACCTGCGCTTCTCCGTCATCGGCCAGCTGTTGGCCGCGCCGCCCGACGAGGGCGAGCTGAGGGCCGCGATCGAAGGGCTGGCAGCCCGGACGTGGCGGCATCCGACCACGGGCGAACCCGTGCGCTTCGGCTTCTCGACCATCGAGCGCTGGTACTACCGCGCCTTGCGCGAGCGCGCCGATCCGGTGACGGTTCTTCGCCGCAAGCTGCGCGCCGACGCCGGTCAGCAGCCTGCCGTCGGCGAGGCGGTTCGGCGCGCCGTCCTTGCCCAGTACGCCGCCCACAAGAGCTGGAGCGTCAAGCTCCACCACGACAACCTCGTCGCTCTGGCCGAGGCGCAGCCCGGCCTCGGACCCGTGCCGTCCTATCCCACGCTGCTCCGCTTCATGAGAGCCAACGGCCTCGACAAGCGCCGCCGCCTCACCCCGCGCCGAACGGAAGGGGCCGAGCGCGCCGAGGCGCGCATCGTCGAGCGCGAGGTCCGCCGCTACGAGGCAGAATACGTCAATGGCCTGTGGCACTGGGACTGCCATCACGGGTCGCGCAAGGTTCTGACAGCCCGCGGCGAGTGGGTGACGCCCATCCTGTTCGGCGTGCTCGACGATCGCTCGCGCCTCGCCTGCCATCTCCAATGGTATCTCTCCGAGACCGCCGAGGTGATCGCGCACGGCCTCGCCCAGGCGTTCCAGAAGCGCGGCCTGCCGCGCGCGGCGCTCAGCGACAACGGCTCGGCCATGACGGCGGCCGAGATCCGCGAGGGCCTCGCGCGCCTCGGGGTCCTGCACCACACGACCCTACCTTATTCACCCTACCAGAATGCAAAACAGGAGGCGTTCTGGGGCCCGGTCGAGGGGCGGCTCGTCGCCATGCTGGAGCACGTGCCCGATCTCACGCTGGCGTTCCTCAACGAGGCGACGCAGGCCTGGGTCGAGCACGAGTACAACCGCTCGGTCCACTCCGAGATCGGCGCCACGCCGCTCGCCCGCTTCCTCGAAGGGCCGGCGGTGACGCGGCCCTGTCCGGGCAGCGTCGCGCTCCGCCTCGCCTTCACCCGCAGCGCCACGCGGACGCAGAAGAAGAGCGACGGCAGCATCGTCATCGACGGCCGACGCTTCGAGCTGCCGAACCGCTATCGCCATCTCGCCCGTGTCGAGGTGCGCTACGCCGAGTGGGACTTGAGCGCCGTCCACCTCGTCGACGAGCGCACCGGCAATGTGCTGGCCCGCCTCTATCCGCAGGACAAGACGCAGAACGCCAGCGGCCTGCGTCGATCGCTCGAGCCGCTCAGTCCACCTCCGCCGGAGCCCGCTCATCGACCGCCCGCATCGCCCATCCCGCCGCTGTTGCAGCGCCTGCTCGACGCGCAGTCGCGCGCCGGGCTTCCGCCCGCCTATCTCACCAAGGACGAGGACGAAGGAGAGGCCTCATGAACAGGAAGATGCTCGCTCTCTATGGCCTCAAGTGGAACCCTTTCGCTCCCGACGTGCCCGTCGAGGCCCTGCACGTGAGCCGCCGCATCGAATCCTTCTGCTGGCGCGCCGAGCAGCTCGTCGGCGAGGGCGGCTTCGCCCTCATCACCGGCGCGCCCGGCGCCGGCAAGTCGGTCACCCTGCGCATTCTCGCCGACCGGCTGGAGGCTAGGCGGGACGCGAAGGTCGGCGTCATCAGCCGGCCGCAGTCGGGCCTCTCCGACTTCTATCGCGAGATGGGGGATCTGTTCGGCGTCGAGCTGTCTCCCCACAACCGCTGGGCCGGCGCCAAGGTCTTGCGCGACCGCTGGCAGGCGCACATCGACGCCGCCCTGTCGCGCCCGGTGCTCCTCGCCGACGAGGCGCAGGAGATGAAGGCCGCCGTCCTCGCCGAGCTGCGCCTGCTGTCGTCCGCCCGCTTCGACAGCCACGTTCTCCTCACCGTGGTGCTCGCCGGCGATGGCCGCCTCCTGCAACGGCTGCGCTCCGACGAGCTGGCTGCGCTCGACAGCCGCTGCCGTGTCCGTCTCGCCCTCGAACGGGCGACGCCCGACGAGCTTGCCGAGCTTCTCGCGCACGCGCTGCAGGAGGCCGGCGCCGCCAGGCTGATGACCCCCGAGCTGATCGCCACCCTCGCCGATCACGCGCAAGGCAACCCGCGCGCGCTCATGAACATGGCCGCAGAGTTGCTCGACGCCGCCGCCCAGCGCGAGGCCCCTCACATCGACGAGAAGCTGTTCCTGGAGATGTGCGCCGCCCCGCCGCACCCGGAGGCGAGGCCGGCCCGGCGCCGGGCGATGGGCCGCTGACGAGCATGCTGCCCGTCGAGCCGGCCTGGCGCCTGGCCGAGCGCGCCGACGAGCATCGCTGGCTCGTCGCCGGGCTGTGGTCGGATGAGGCCGTCGGCATCGTCGGCGGCGAGCCCAAGTGCTGCAAGTCGTTCCTGGCTCTCGACCTCGCCGTCTCGGTCGCCTCCGGCGCGCCCTGCCTGCGCCGCTTCGACGTGCTTAAGGCCGGACGCGTCCTGCTCTACGCCGCCGAGGACGCCCTGCACGTCGTCCGCCGTCGCCTCGACGGCATCGCCGCCGCCGCCGGCGCGAGGCTCGCCGATCTCGATATCCAGGTCATCGTCGCGCCGACGCTGCGCCTCGACCTCGAGGTCGATCGGCGCAACCTCGCCGAGACCGTCGACCGGTTGCGGCCCCGTCTGCTCGTCCTCGATCCGTTCGTGCGGCTGCACCGCATCGACGAGAACGCCAGCGGCGAGGTCGCGCCCCTCCTCGCCTGGCTGCGCGAGTTGCAGCGCCGCTACGGCGTCGCCGTGCTCGTCGTGCACCACGCCAGGAAGGGCGGCGCCTGCCTCCGCGCCGGCCAGGCCTTGCGCGGCTCCTCCGAGTTCCACGCCTGGGGCGACAGCAACCTCTATCTGCGGCGCGACGGCGAGGAGCTGACGCTGACCGCCGAGCATCGCGCCGCGCCATCGTCCCGGCCGCTGGTCGTCGAGCTGGTCCAGAACGGCCCGGCACTCGCCCTGGAAGCGGTCGAGCGGGCCAGGCCCGTCGCCGTCGCCACTCCCGCGCTCGACGAGCGCGTCACGGCGGCGCTCGCCGAAGCCCGAGAGCCGCTTCCGTTCGCCGACCTGCGCGCCCGATGCCGGGTCCGGGCCGCCACCCTCCACGAGCGCGTCGGCCTGCTCGCCGCCGCCGGCCGCATTGTCAAGACCGCCGACGGCTACCGGCTCGCAGACCCCTGATCGGCGCTCCGTTCCCGGTTCCCGTTCCCCGCCTCTCTACAGCGCATGGGAAAGGGAACGGGAACGCCCGGCCGCGAAGCGGCCCTCCCTTCATCCCCAACGGAAAGCCGCGGATCGCCTGCTTCGAATGGGATCATGCTGCGCGGGTCGCCGGGTTGGGTTGGGGCAGTTTCCTTGTTCGGCTGGCGGCCGTTTCCTCGTCCCGACCTGCGCAGCGGAACTGGCGTCGCGCGCAGGGGCGGTCAAGGACGCGCGCCAAGCGCGCCCGACAGGGCTTGTCCTTGACGGCCCCGAGCACGGCGCCAGGCTTGGGCGCAGTCGGGACGCGGAAGGCTCCGTCCGCCTCGTCGTCGGCAAGCCGATGCGGACCCAGACTTCCGACCTGGCGAAACTGCCGTGAGCACCGCCCCGCCCATCAAACAACGTGACTGTCGCGCCCTCAAACAACGTGAGCGGGCTTACTTGTCGTAGAGCAGGTAGAACCGGTAGGCGGGCTCCGCCTTCGCCTTGCCTTAGAGCTTCCGCTGAAGGTTGCTGATCTTATCCGGCGTTGTAAGGCTCATCGCCAATCACCCTCGATCCCAACCCTTCCTTGGCCAGCTTGTCTGAAGTCAGGGGCCTTTGCTCCGCCGGCGTTACCCGGCCTCGACGCTCTTACGCCCCTGTCCGACTCCCGCCCGTGGCCGCCACCCCGAGGATGGCGTCGAGGCTCGCGCCTCGCCAGGGCGGGTCTCCCCTGTCAGCCTTCGTCGTTCCCTTCCGACGTGCCGTTCCCAATACCCCGGCGGATCGAAACGGTGCATCTGTCGATGTCTTCCCGCCCCATGCAGCCTTCCCCGTCACCGTGGCGGGTCGGCATCCGCATTGGCACTTTCGAGGCCTGCTCGGGCTTCACCATATTACGGCCCATCGGATCGCTCAGCCGCCCAAGGCGACCTTTGTCACGAGGCTCCGATCCAGCCAGTCACCCGGCCAAACCGCTCGTCAGCTACCGGACTCATCGACATCTATCCGGGTGGAACCTTCCTCCACTGGAACTACGCACTCGCAGGGTGCCAAGACCTCGCCTTTGACGGCCTTGTCGATACTGCCCCCGGGAACTGAACACCGAAGGCCTCAGCGGATATTATCTCGAGGCTAACACAGGGCTTCAGCATCCGCTGTCTACGCTTCAAGAGCGGCGTCGCCGCCGCCCCTGCAAGACTCGCTTCCGGCTGGCGGGAGGGGGTCGAACCCTCTGGACCGCTTCGAAAGGTTTCAAGTTACATCACCATCCCCCTTTCCAGGACTTCGCCTGTCGCAATCAGTTTGAAAGTCGGCATCGGGCGGATTGCGGTCGTAGACCGAAGGTCCGGTTCGGGATGGAGATGGCCTGAGGCGCTGGGCGAGCCCTGCGGAATGCCGCGTCGCTTGTCCCGCGCTTCGGTCGTGCGCGTCTTCCGACCACGATCGTCGGTTTCCTCCACGGCAGTCCAGCCACATCTCTGCCGGCGGCGATATCCGCCGAAGTCGCGAACGCGCTTTATCGGGAATCGTCGCGATTCCTCGTCAAAGAGTGACCGGATAATGCCGGTGGGGTCACCCCGCCCCTAGCGCATGCAGACCGCCGCCATCCGCCTGCGGGCAAGAGCCTGCCGGATTTGAAAGATCGGGCTCATTCAGCGACCCCTCAATTTGGCGCTTGCCTTAGAACGCTTATGCCGGTCGGAAACAAGCTGGGCTCGGTGTCAACTACGCTGTTTACATGGCCTGCGTGCTGCTCGCGCCGCGCTTCGGCTTTGGGGTCGTTCAGGCGATTTTTGCCGCTCTTCGTCGCCGCCGGCGCCGGAGTCGCGATGACCCTCTCTCGGCTTCCGCTTCTTCGCCTTTCGTCGATGAATGGCGCGCACCCCTCCCAAAGACCGGTCAGGACGGTATGATGAGGTCCAGGCCCAGCGGACGCCTGTTCTCGCTAACCAAGAGTCCGCACGAGAGGAGCCCCATGGCCCAGTCGTCCTACGATCGCGATCTCGACCGAAACACCGCCAACTCCCAGCCGCTGACGCCGCTGACATTCCTCGAGCGGGCCGCTGAGGTGTTTCCGGAACGCCTGGCGATCGCCCATGGACGCCTCAGGCGCAACTACCGCGACTTCCACACGCGCTCGAAGAAGCTCGCCTCCGCGCTGGCGAAGCGCGGCTTCGTCCGCGGCGACACGGTCGCGGCCATGCTCGCCAATACGCCTGCGATGCTCGAATGCCATTACGGCGTACCCATGTGCGGCGCGGTTCTCAACACGCTCAACACTCGCCTCGACGCGACCGCCGTCGCCTTCATGCTCGACCACGGCGAGGCGAAGGCGCTGATCGTCGACCGCGAATTCTCGCTCGTGATCGCCGAGGCCTTGAAGCTCGCCAAGGTGCGCCCGCTGGTCATCGACTACGATGACCCCGAATACGACGGCCCGGGCGAGCGCATCGGCGAGATCGGCTACGAGGACTTGCTCGCCGAGGGCGACGAAGCCTACCGGCGCACGGCGCCCATCGACGAATGGGACGCCATCACGCTCAACTACACCTCAGGCACCACCGGCGATCCCAAAGGCGTCGTCTATCACCATCGCGGCGCGAATCTCCTGGCGATGGGGAATGTCATCACCGCCGACATGCGGCCCCATCCCGTCTATCTCTGGACGCTGCCGATGTTCCATTGCAACGGCTGGTGCTTCCCCTGGTCGATCAGCGTCAAGGCGGGGACGCACGTCTGCCTGCGCCAGGTGCGCGCCAAGGCGGTGTACGACCTAATCGCCGAGCACAAGGTGACGCATCTCTGCGGCGCGCCGATCGTCATAGCGGTGCTGCTCAACGCGCGCCAGGATGAGAGGAGGCCGCTGTCGCAGCGCGTGCGCTTCTTCACCGGGGGCGCGCCGCCGCCCCCCGCCGTGCTGAAGGAGATGGGCGAGGCGGGGTTCGAGGTCACCCACGTCTACGGGCTCACCGAAACCTACGGGCCCGCCGTCGTCAACGACTGGAACGAGGAGTGGAACGCACTCGACGCCGAGACCGAGGCGCGTCTGAAGGCGCGCCAGGGCGTGCGTATTCACCCGCTCGAGGCTCTCGACGTCCTCGACCCCGAGACAATGCGCCCTGTCCCCGCGGACGGGCAAACCATGGGCGAGGTGATGTTCCGCGGCCACGTGGTGATGAAGGGCTATCTCAAGAACAAGCCATCGACCGACAAGGCCTTCGACGGCGGCTGGTTCCATTCGGGCGACCTCGGGGTCAAGCATTCGGACGGCTACGTGCAGCTGCGCGACCGTTCGAAGGACATCATCATCTCGGGCGGCGAAAACATCTCTTCGATCGAGGTCGAGGACGCCCTCTTCGAGCACCCGGGCGTGCAGCTGGCCGCAGTGGTCGCAATGCCGGACGAGAAATGGGGAGAGACGCCTTGCGCCGTCGTCGAGATGAAGCCCGGACACGAGGCGACGGCCGAGGAGCTGATTGAGTGGTGTCGGGCGCGGCTGGCTCGCTACAAGTGTCCGCGCACGATCGTCTTTGGCGAAATCCCCAAGACATCGACCGGCAAGGTGCAGAAATTTGCCCTGCGGGAGCGGATGAAGCAGCTCGGGCAGACCCAGGGCTAGCAGACCTCTCTGGAAGTGGCCTGCCCAACTCGCCGGTGAAACGAGCACCGGGAGACCATCAAGTCACGGGGTCGGGGGGGTCCGTCAGCAGCTCCGGCCGCGCCGATTTCGTTCACCGGTTCGTTGCGCCCGTCAGGTCAACGACCGCTTGTGGGCGCATTCCTTCGTAACGGGACCGACCGGGAACGCGCGCTTCGGGTCGGGACCTGAAATTCAAACTGAGACACTACCGAAGTTCGCCGTCGCAAGCAGTCTCGATCCCAGGGGAATCGGGTGAAGGAAATCACGCGGTGACGAGGCTGGCGAGGAATTGGTCGTCCCAGGCGGCTACCTTTCGCCTCAGACGCATGGAGTCTTTGGTCGCAGCCCTTCGCATGAGGTTGTAGCCCATGTGCTTGATGGTGGCGAAATTGGCGGGGGCGTTGTCGGTCCGCACGCGGCACTCATCGTCGCGGAAGATCATGTCCAACACCCAATGCAGGCCGTTTTCGATCATCCAATGGCCTCGGATCATCGGTCCGATCTGGTTGGCCAGCAAGACCGACGAGGTGATGTAGAGGCGCATCTCACGATCGATCTTGCCGGCGACTTCGCGCGTGCTCTCGACCACGACGATGCCCTTCAGCCCAGGCCAATCATGTCGTTCCTGTAGCCACTCGACATCATGAACGACAGTGATCTCCCGGGTTTCGATCCGGCCGTGATCGCCATCGACGGTCTTGTCGCGGCTGACCTTGGCATCCTTGAAATCTACCGCCTTTTGTTCATCGACGAAGAGCTTGACATCGTCTTTGAGCGTGCCTTGATTGCCCTTCAGGGCGAGGATGTAATCGGCTTTCTTGTCGATGATCGTCTGAGCGATTTCGCGTTGGCAACCCATCGCGTCGATGGTGACCACCGCCCCCTCGATCGCCAACATGCCCAACAGCAATGGCGATGATCTCGTTGGATTTTTCCCCGACCTTGACCTGACCGAGAACGAGACGTTGGCGCGCGGCGAAAGCCGACACGATGTGGATCGGACCCTTGGGGTCTTTCTTCTTCTTGGAGGTTTTCGAACCGGACCTGCGCGGGGTCTTGCCGTCGATGGCGATCACTTCGGCCGAAACTCCGGTTTGCGCCGCGACCCAGGCGACAAAGCAACGCTCGAATGGCTCCGGGTCGAGCGTGGCCAGGATGTCGCCCAAGTGGTCGTGCGCCGGCGTCCCGTCCTCGAAAGGCCGGAAGCGTCTGAGAAACGCCAGCTTCAGTCGGCCGAACCTGGCTATGTCCGTAATCGTCTCCGACCCGGCGACGATGGCAAGCAGGCACAACAGCAAAATCTCATCGAGCGGATATTTCACCTTGCCCCTCTGCCGGACGTCCGGCAATTCTTTGAAGTAACTAAGGAAGACGACCGTTTCGTAAAGCGCTTCCATTTGCTCCGTCGGACTTTCCACCGCAATCCTCCGATTGGCGAATCAGCGGATTCGACAAATTCAGCACTCGATCGATTTGTCACGAACTTCTTCACCCGATTGCCCTGGTCTCGATCCTTTGGCAGGGTGCGATTCAAAGTGATGCGGAGTAAGGTTCGGATTTGGAAACGGATGGGAATTTAACAGATGACGGCCGCTACACTAAGCGACGAGGCGATTTTGGCCAGTCTCAAGGCGCACCCTGGTCTTCGCGATCCATTCGCGTCGATAATTGGGGCGATAGAGAACAGCGAGGGAAACTTCAAGGAGGCCGATGCGCCACAATTCCCGAACAAAACTCGGGCCGCGCGTGACGCTGACCGATTTTGCGGCCTGCGGCGGCTTCGAGGGTCACGATCGGGTCTTGTCGGTCACCTCCTCGTCTTCGCCTTCGCGCAAGGCGAGTCTCGTGGGAATTGCATGCAACCGGCGCGAGTTCTGTCGGTCTCAACCGCGCGCGGGTCATCATCGCCGCGGCATCGGAGGCGGCCGGTCATGACCTCCGGGCTGGGAAACGGACGGTTTTGGTTCATCCGGCCGGTCCGTGCGCCAGCGCCCGGACCCGTCGCCGGGCGTCGAGGATCGTCGCCAGCGCTTGCGCTCCGCCGCCGACGCGAATGATCAACTGGCGGGCATGGCTGACGACGCGTCCAGGCAGGCCGATCAGGTGGAACCGCAGCGCCTTCATGCGCTTTTCCGCCCAGCTTTCGCCGAGCGCCAAGCGCTTCAACGCCGCGTTCAGATTGAACGCCAGGATCGCCAGCGCCCACCAGGCGGCGTTGGCGCCGAACAGCCCTGACGGCATCTGTCCGCCGGCCAGATCGGATTTCATCGCCGAATGCGCCTCCTCGCTCTTGCCGCAACGCTCCCGCAACCACCAGATCACCCCGTCGCCCGGACCCTGCCGGTTGGTCACCACGCCGAACAGCTTGTGGAGGCCCTTGCGGCCGAACGCCTGGGTGGGAAACGGCAGCTCCTTCTCGTCCCCCAGCTCCAATTGGCGCAGCGGCTCGCGGATCGCCAGGAAACGATAATCGGCGCGCTTGCGACTGTGTCCGGCCCAATCGGGGACGTAGACGACATCGGCCCATTGCTGATCGGTCGCGTAGGACTTGCCGTCGACAATCCGGATCAGCGGCCGCCACTCGCTCTCCGGCGTCGCCAGCGCGGCGGCGCGGAAAGCCTCGCTCACATCGGCCCCGATCGCAAAGTCGATCACGCCGAAACGCGAGTCCTTTCCCTCGCCGCAATAGAGCAGCAATTCTTCCTGGTAGCCCGCCGTGTCGGAGCGCAACGCAACCTTCTTCACGCTCTCCGGCAGATGGCGAAGGCTCTCTTTCAGCACCCGCAGTTGCTCGTGTCCGGCCGGCACGTTGCCGTCGCGGAACTCCGAATACAGCATCGCGCCCTGTTCCGCCCACCAGCAGTTCAGCGGTTGATAGGCCTTGAACTTCTTGTAGCAGTACAGCGCATCGCGCTTGTGGGTCTCGATCAGCGTCGCGTCCATGTCCAGCGTCGCCGACCTCGCCGGCTGGTGTTGGTGCAGGAACGCCAGCAGCGCCTGGTTCACCCGCCACAGGCCCTCGAGCTCTTCCGTCACCGCCGGAATGAACGCCGCTCCCGCCGCCGCCTTAGGCGAGTTCGGATCATGAAACCGCTCCAGCCAACCTGACAGCGCCGACGGCGAGGGCGTCGCCCGCTCGCGTTCGCGCCGAAAGCGGCTCTTCAACGACCGCCGTTCCGCGCGCGACAGCAAATCCTTCTCGATCGCGCGCAGGATCGCGGAAAATCCACTGTCGCGCTCCAACCGCTCGATGTCCTCGACGCAATCGCCGCCCGCGAGGTTCAGCAAGATCACCGCCAGGACCATCTGAATGTCGAGCCAGCCGCGGCCGCCCGCCGCCCGCACATGCCGCCGGATCGCCGCGCCGAGCCCGCTGGCCTTTATCAGGTCGAGATACAGCGCAAGACCGGCAAAAGAGGTGACCCCATGGCTCGACGAATCCGCCTCATACTGGAAATCGAGCAGCCCCTGTGCCACCATCGCGCACCCCGTTGGTGATGGTTTTAAATTGCAATCCAAGACTATCCTCCTGATGAATTCAGGACCAACGGGGAACCAAAGTTTTTCTTGAGGCGGAATCCAGGTGCGGTCGAGGAGCGGATCGTGGAGGAGATGCGGCTGTTGGGGCGGGAGGCGATGCAGGGATGGGCCGAGAACCAGGTCGAAGCGACGGAACGAGAAATTCGTCGACAAGCTCAGATGCATCGCCAAGGTAAAAAAAACTCCGCTGGCATACGAAATTCGGCGAGGTCGCGGTCTTAGAGCCGCAATACCGGTTCGAGAAGAAGCGCGTTCGCCCGTTCATGCGCAGCGCGAAAGTCGTTTCTCGGGGTTGTTCAGGCCCACTACAGCGCGCGATCGTCGACTTCGCCGCGGATCAGCCTTTCGCTCTGGCGCGCGCCAAGTTGCGCGAGCACTACGGCTTCGAGATCGGAGAGAGCACGATCCAGAGGGTTACACTCGGCCATGCCGGAAACATGTTCGAAGCCGGCAAGATCTCGCTAGATTTTCCCGAAGCGCCAGGGCGTCACAAGGACATTGTTGCTGAAACCGATGGCGGCATGATCCCCATCGTGGAGCCGGACGCCCGCCAGAAGGACAAGCGCAAAGGCAAGACGCTGTCGTGGAGAGAAGCCAAGATTTCTCTCGCGCACGCCAAGGGGAGCCGGACGCCAATCTATGCCGGCGCGATCGAGGGCGGTGTCGAAACCGCCGGACGGCAACTTCTCGGATGCGCGGTTCGAGCCGGCTTCGGCGCCGATTCCCGCGTTCACGCGGTCGGGGACGGAGCGGCCTGGATCGTGGGTCAGGTGGAAGCGCAATTCGGCCCACAAGGCGGCTATTTGATTGATTTTTATCATGTTTGCGAATATTTGAGCGCCGCCGTCAAGGCGATTGCGCCAGACGCCGCCGCGAAAGAGGCCTGGATGGAGGCGCAAAAGGAGGCTCTCAAGACAGGGCATTTGGAGAAGACGCTGCAGGCGCTCGCTCGTCACTTGGAGCCCCCGCAGTTGGCCGACGATCAAGCTCCCGTCCGAACTTGCCATCGCTATTTGAGCGGTCGGAAAAACCAACTCGACTATCGTGACGCCTTGGCCAGGGATCTGCCGATCGGCTCCGGAGAGATCGAAAGCGCGCATCGCTATATCGCACAGAAGCGCCTGAAGCTGCCAGGAGCTTGGTGGCGCGTCGAGCGCGCCGACGCCATGCTCGCCCTGCGCGTCACCCGTATCAACGGCGACTGGGACGCCTATTGGAGCAAGCGCGGCCAAAACAGCTCGCCCGCAAATCAAAACCGCCCCTCCCTATCACAAAAATCCGCAGCATGATTGCATCA